>PMAE01000069.1 GCA_003152485.1 Gemmatimonadota bacterium
GACCCAACGCCCGGAGTTCGGACTGCCCCCGCCCGGCACGGCGGGTGGCCCTGCGCTGACGCTACCCCTGGCCGATGCGCGCCACCGACGCGTCGCCTGACGGGAGTGTTCGGGCCACGGCGGAGACTTCGACCCGAAGCGCATAGACCTCATTGCGGAGCGCCATGAGTTGGGCCGAGGCCGACGCATCTAACGAGTCCGGGGCGGCCTTGCGATGCATCCACGCGGCAATCGCCTCCCGTGTGGATGGGAACATCAGGGCGCCCAAAAATGAAATCATCCCGCACCCAAACGGGATAGCCACCAGTGGTATTAACAGCTCACCCCAGAATTCGCTCATGGCCCCACACTCCTCGTGCCCACGGTAGTCCACCAGCCGCCAGACCAGGCCCGGATTCCCCGCCAAACCGTAGGGTCATCCCCTCCACATGGTCGCGCCACGAGATGGCGCCCCCCGTCCCGGGCCGGCCCCCTACTTCCTTGGTTCCCCTTAATCCTACGTCGCGTCAGACACCCGTGTTTCTAAACACGGCAATCGACCGCCCAGCCACCCGGATCGCCCGTCGGATCCCGGTACGAGTCCCGGTGCGAGGCTTGATCAAGACGAGTTGGTGCAGGCGTAGGGACCGATGTCGTACTTTCCGATCACCGGCCCCTTACGGCCGGCGTTCGTTCACGCCCTTTTGGGCTCGGCTTGCGTACGGCGACCGACTCCGGGTTGCCGGGGCGTCCGCCACCAGACCGCCCGGGTCACCCCCCATGCTCTCGGGGCAGACTATTGCCCCATGGACAACCGGCGGCCGACGACTCGGGTCGAATGACAGCGGATCAACGCGATATGCACCTCCTGAACGCGCACCGAACATCGGGCCGCCAATTGCACCCGGCACGACCGCTGCCGCGACGGTTGACGCAACAGCTAGCGCGAGGGCTAGGCGCGGCCGCTATCCTCGCGTTCGCTCTCCCGCAGCCGGGCGACGCGCAGGACGCACCCGCCGACCGCACGCCCTATCAGATCGATTTGGCCCGCGTGTTCTACCCGTCGCCGGCCGCCGAAGTCGCCGATCGCGCGACGCTCGGTGCACAAGCGGACTCGCTCGCGCGGTCCGTGAGGACGATGCCGCGGTCCCCCGCCGCGCTCGACCGCGGTCTCCGCCTGGCCGACCGGGTGGCCGCGTCGTTGCGCCGACACGAGGTCTACCTGCGCCTGCGGGCGGCGACCAACACACTCGACGTCGCCAGCGCGCGCGCCGAGGACTCCCTCGTCGCCGTCATCAGTGCCCGTACGAACGCCGTCGAATCAGCGCTCGCGGCCATCGATTCCCCGACGTTCGAGGTCTTTGTGCGCGAGCGGCCATCGCTCGCGGTGTACCGATTCGCCGTGGCCGCGGCGCACCACGCCACAGCCAGCACGCTGACCAGCGAAGCGGATCCTGCCGTCCGCGCGCCCGATCCCCTCACCACTGGATGGCAGGGGGAGCTGTACCAGCGATTGCTCGACCGGACCACATGGCCAACCGTCGCGGGCTCCGCTGGACCCCTCGATGTGTACCGCCAGCGCGGCGCCGTGGGCCATGACCCCGACCCCACCGTCCGAGTTGCCGGGCGCCGCGCACTGGACAGTGCGTTCGCGGCGCAGCGCGATCTGTACGCATTTGCCTTGATGGAGACGGTGCGCGCGCGTACCGCGCTCGCTCGGCAGCAGGGATTCTCCAGTGCCCCCGCCCAAGTGTACGCTGCCCACTATCTCACCACGGATTCCGTCCGGGCCCTCATTGCTCGCGTCCGCGACCGCGGCGCGATCGCGAAACGCTTCCAGCTGATGCAGGCCGCCGCAGGCAGCGGTCCGTCCCCCCGCATCTCGATCGATAGCGCGACCGCGCTCATACGCCGCGCCCTCCTGCCGCTCGGCGACGAATACGGCCGTGAGTTGGCGTTCCTCCTCGACCCGGCCAACGGACGCCTCGACCTGGGCCCCGGTCCACATCGCCGACCCGGTGGATTCTCGTGGGATTGTCCCGGCGTGACGACCGGCGTGTATCTCGCCGGCTTCGAGGGATTCCCATCGGATGTCAGCAGACTGACCCACGAGACGGGACACGCGATGCACCGCCGGCTCATGCAGCTCGCGCACGTCCCGCAGGTGTATGCCAACGGCCCGCTGCTCGCAGAGCCACCCGCGCAGTTCAATGAGCTCCTAGTCGCCGACTATGTGGCGCGCACCACCACCGATCCGCGTCTCAAGGCGGCAGCCCTCGCGCACTTCATCGACAAAGCACTTGCGCCAATCGTCGGCGCACAGGACGCCGATCTCGAACAACAGATCTACGATTCCGTGTCCGCCGGCTCGGTCACGAGCGCGGATGATTTCGACCGGCTCACCCGCCGGGTGGACGCCGCGTATTCGGCGACCGCGCGCCCCGATTCCGGGGGGGGACGATGGATGATGGTCTCGCTCCTATTCGACGATCCGCTGTACCTGTCGAACTACCTCTACTCGGGACTCCTGTCGGTCACGTATTTCGTCCGCTACCAACGGGATTCGGCGCACTTCATTCCCGGCTACCTCGCGCTGCTCCGCGCTGGACACACGGACACTCCCGCCGCCCTCCTCCGCCGACACCTCGGCATCGACCTCGCGGATCCTCGGCTGGTCGACGACGATTTCGCGCTCATCGAGCAGAAACTGGCCGAGCTCCAACAGCTCCAATCGGTCGCACGATAAACGGTCGGTGCGGGGTCGCCGCCGATTACTGCGAGTCTCGCACAGGGAACTGAGCAGTTCGCAGTTTCCGCGGAGAATTTGTGTCCCAGTCGTTGCTGACGCTGGTTGCACGGGTAGGGTTCGACCGGCCACGTTTCGAGATTGGCCCCGCGACGAGGCGCCATGCGCCCGCGTGTGCGCTGTGCCCGGGGTCGGCGAGTCGCACCCGCCCAGGTTCTCGGAGGACGCTATGCAACGGCTCGAGCTCGAAGTGTATGGCCACGAACGCAACATGGCGGTCGTGCGACTCCCCGATCACCGCGCGCCTGGCTCCGTGATCCAGGGCGATTCGCTGCGTCACCTCTGCTATCTCGCCGATTCCATCGTCGAACGGGTCCGCGAGGACCACGACCGCGGGCTCTGCGATGACGCCGAGGAACTCGTGGCCCTCCTCAAGGAACGCCTCCGAGTGTACGACATGGCGGTGCGGGACTAGGCGCCCATCACCGCGCGCACCACCGCCGCCGCGATCTTCTCGCTGCCGCGCGACGACGGCTCGATCTCCTTGGCGTAGTCTTCCGGCTCGTCGCACACCGTGCGGAGATCGATGATCGGGCACCGGGCCGCCCACGCCGCTCGGATGATCGCGTCGTTGAATATCGCGAGCGCGGTCGCCGTGACGATCTGCAGGTGTGGATCGCGGAAGTTGCCGTTATAGATCGTGCAGACAATAGTCGGGAGTTTCCGCGACCGCACGGTTCGCAGCATGCGACGGTAGCGTTGCTCGAAGCGGTCGCCGATCTGCGCGATTTTCCAGAGCGCCTCCGCGACGGTCGCCGTGTTTTCGGTCAACACCCCGACGTCGCTCAACGCGTCGTTGCCCCCCGTGCTGACCACGAGGTGCGACGCATCGCTTGGTAAACTGCATCGCCTGGCGCGTGACTTCATCGATCGTACTGCCGTCTTGCGCGAGAAGCATCGCCGACCACCCCATGGGGAGTCGGGTCGCCAGTGCCTCGATCGTGGCGGCACCTGGTGCGACGTACGACTGATTGTCGAACACCGAATCGCCCAGCAAAACGATGCGCCCAGATGACATGTCGGTCCGTGATCGCGTGCGGGAAGCTTCACCATGCGGGCAAAACGACAGGTCCACCATCGCCGATCGCGTGCTGCGCAGTTTGTTGACATCGGCGTCCGTGCGCCAACGCGCGATTCGGCGCCGCGTGTGACGCTGAGGAAGTGGAGCCGTTGACCCCATCGCGTGACGGTCGGGGTGTGATAGGGGTCACAGTTCGGGGGTTAGGACGCGCGTTCCCGTTCCCCGTTGAGTACATGGGTGCCAGATCGTGATAGTACGACCGCAGCGTGTGACAGGAGCCGCGGGCCCGACCCATAGATTCGCTCTCGTACCAGCAGACCGCGGCAGAGTGCTGTGGCTGCGGCACATAGATGGAGCATTATGCAGGCACTTCGTACGTCACATCGAGCCACGGCGCCGCACGGCGTCACGCTGATCGAGATGGTCCTCGTCTTCGTGTTGGTCGGGATCATGGCGAGCATAGCCGTGCCGTACGTCAACGCCCCCGGCTTCCGCGCAGATGCGGAAGCGCGGAATACGCGCACCATCCTGGAAATGGCGCAACGGCTCGCCATCACGCACCAATACAACGTCGTCGTCAGCTTCGACACGATCAACATGCAGATCCGCGTGCTCGAAGATACCAACAACAACAACATCGCCGACCCCGGCGAACGCGTCCACTATCACGCCTTCGAATACGGAATGAAGTTCGCGACGCCTCCGGGGAACGCCGGACTGAATGGCGCGACCGCCAGCACCTCGATCACCGGCACCAGCCTCCTGAGCCTCAGCGGGATGCCGAGTGTGGTGTTTCTCAGAAGTGGATCGGCAAGCAGTGATGTGCAGATCTACCTGACGTCTCCGCGGAGTACCTACACGGCTGACTACCGAGGCATCACGGTCACGCAGTCGACCGGACGAACGACCTACTCGCGCTTCCTTAAATCGGTGTGGACCATCGCCAACATATGAGAGCCCTCATCCGTTCGACTCGCTCGATTCCCGTCACGCCTGCCGCGCCGTCCGCGCGTCGCGGTATGACGTTGATCGAGGTCATGATCGCTCTGTCCATCATCACCAGCGCGATGCTCGGCCTCGGCGCGTTCCTGCCGAACTTCCTGCACGTCTCCGCCCAGGGTACGATCTTGTCCGCGGCGAGTGATCTCGCCGTGACGCGGATCGAAACGATCAAGACCTGGCCCACGTACGCGACGCTCGAAACGACGTACGACGCGACCGAAACCAGTTTGACGAATTGCCGCGGGTGCACCCGCGTCACACTCATCTTGCACACGACGAGCACGACCGCGGACTACAAGACCGTGACCGTGACCATCTCGGGCCCAAACATCACGACGCCGGTCGCCAAGACGACGGTCATTGCCGCGTTCTAGCCAGAGACGTCGATGCGGAGCCTAAACGTGGCGCGGGGTCGAGGGATTCGGGATCGCCGGGCATTCACCCTGCCCGAAATGCTCATCGCGACGATCCTGATGCTGTTCGTGTTCGCGATGGTCGTGCCGTTCATGCGCATGCAGACCCGGCAGATCGGCACGGGCGCCGGCCGGCTCGACGCGCTCCAGAACGCGCGATTCAGCCAGAACGCCATCGACCGCGAGCTCCGCATCGCGGGCGTCGGCGCCGTCCCCAATCAACCGATGCTGGTCCAGGCCGATCCGATGGCGGTCACGTTCAACGCCGACCTATCGACCCGGGACTCGACCGACCCCGACGCGATCTACTACGACCCGTACGTCGATACCCTCGCCACCTCGGCGCTCCCCTTCGCCCGCGCCATCACCCTGCCCCGATCGTCCACGAGCTACCCGCAGATGGACTACCAGTCGGCGCCGGGCATCATGGGCAGCGCCGAAACGGTGTCGTACTGGCTGTCGCTCGACTCCACGAGCGCGGTGCCGAACATCTACGTCCTCTGGCGGCGCGCGAATGACCGCACGGCCTCGGCCGTGAGCACCGGCATCTACGTCGCCCCCGGCACGGCGTTCTTCCAGTACTTCAAGATCGATCACATCACCGGGGCCCTCGATTCCATCCCGAATGCCACGCTGCCCCTCTTCCACTCGGTCGCGCAGCACGCGACGGTGGCCGATACGGGCGCCGCATCGCTCATCGACAGCCTGCGCGCGGTCTCAATGAACGTGGTGGGGATGTACAAGGACCCGACGTCAGGAATCGTCTACCGCACGGTCAGCACGCTGACCAAGCTGCTCAACGTGGGCCTCCTCAACCGCGCCACCTGCGGGTTCCCGCCGCTCCCCATCCCCGCGGCGCCCGTCGTCACGATGTATGGGACGATCCCCGACTCCGTCACGATCACGTGGGCCGCGTCACCCGACCAGAACGGCGGCGAGCAGAGCGTCCAGCGGTACTTGGTCTATCGGCAACCCGTCGGTGGCACGACCTGGGGCGATCCGGCGGCCGATGTGGCGGCGGGACAAACCACCTACGAATGGGTCGATCCCGGCTTTGCCGCGATGCACGGGGCGTGGCACTACTCGGTCATCGCGCAGGACTGCAGTCCGTCGAACTCGACGATCACGCTCAGTAATACTATCACGCTTCCCTGAGGTATCGACCATGTCGTCGTCGCGTACCCGGCCCCCCCGGCCGCTGCCCGATCGCGTCGGGTCGGCCCTCATTCTCGTCCTCGTCACGACCGCGGGGCTCGCCGCGCTTGCCATGTCGGCGATCTTCCTGGCCTCGAGCTCGGGACTCATGACCCGCTACTACGACCGCGAGCGCAACTACCGCTACGCGGCCGAAGAGGCGCTTCAGATGGGCCTCAGCCGGCTGGCCAAGGACACGTCCATCCATCTCGCGGACACGGGCTACGTCCAGCTCATGACCAACGCCCAGCTCACCGACGCCTACGGCAACGCGATCCAAAACGCCAAGGTCAATCTGTACGTCGGGCTGACGGGTAATACGACCGGGCAATTCGGTGAGTTCGCGAGCCTCGTCGCGGAAGTCCACGACACGACCGGCAACACCCGGTACGTGCGCCGGCTCGAGCTCATGGCGCAGAACTTCGCCCGCTACGCGATGTTCACGAACCAGTTCTCGAGTGGCCTGTGCTACTCCACCGGTGAGTTCATCCGCGGGCTCGGCTTCAGCAACCAGATCTGGAACTCCTGCGGCAGCCCCACCTACTACGACACCATTTCGGCCGTGCAAACCGTCAGCGGTGGATCGCCGACCTATGTCCTGGGGAACAAGCCGGGCGCCACGCCGATCCCGTTCCCGACCGTCGCGCGTCTCGCGGCATTGCCGGGCTACGCCTCCGGCGCCAACTACAGCTTTACGCCCAACGCGAAGGGCGCGATGCGGATCGAGTTCAAGTCGATCAACTTGAATCCCACCGTGGATTCCGACTCGAGCGAGGCGAACGAAGGGTTCTTCCGCGTGTTCCAGGATACGGTGTCGAACATCACGTCGAGCGCGTACTACGATCTGACGACGATGCCCGCGGATTCCATCGTCTACAACTACCAGTGCGGCGATTGGCACACGATCAATGGCATGATCGAGTTTTTCCCCTACGCCGTACACAACACGGCGTGGTTCAAGACCCTAATGCTCGCTGCCGCCCCAGCCGGGGGCGGATGGATTGACAGCCAGCTTATCGCGGATACCCTGGTAGGGTCGGTGCACGGGCGCCCGATCGTCATGTCGCACACGACTCCGCGTCAGGCCCGCTGCTACCCGTCGGGTGACCCCCACCTGGTCGCCGTCGAGCGCAACACGACGTCTGGCTACGTCGCGACCGACACCGCCAAAGGCGGCTACGACACCACCTTCACGCCGGTGACGCGGCGTGGGTATTGGATGCCATGGCCCGGCGCGGCCGTCACTGCACTCTCCGGTTCGAACCGGACAGCAGGCGAGTTGCCGTATCTGTTCCCACTCTACCGCGGCTATAACGCCAGCACCAAAGGCGTCATCTACGTCAACGGCGACGTCAAGACGAGCGGTCTCTTGAACGGCTTCGTCACGCTGTATGCGTCCGGCAACGTGTGGTTCACGGACGACCTGACCTACGTCACGGATCCGGCGACCGTCTTGTGCGGCAACCTGTTCGGAGTCATCGCCGGGCAGAACGTGTGGATCGCCGACAACGCGATGAACTCGCCTCAGAACCCGACGACGCCCACGAGTCCGACCGGCCCCGCGAACAGCGTGTGGATGAGCGACAACCAGAACTTCTATCTGGACGGCGTCACCATGAGCCTCACCGGAACTGTGGGAGTGGAGAACTGGGGCAGCCACGCGATCAACATGACGACCTGCAACGGGACCGCGGTGGGCCGCGGCTGCATCGCGCAGATCGGCGGGGTCATCGAGCAGGTCATTAGCGCGACCTATAACGGCGCCGGATCCGGCTTCGCGGAGAATCGCGGTGTCGACCAGTGCCTCTATCAGGAGTCGCCGCCGTACTTCCCGCTCACGGGTCGCTATTCGTCGAACCGATTCTTCGAGATCGACCCCTCCCGCTACAACGTCGCAACCGTCTTTCACCGGTTGCAGGCTTTGTAAGAGCGGTGATTCGTAGATCGTAGTGGTGAGTGCACGCAGTGAGGGCCGGCTACGCAACACGATAGCCGGCCCTCACTGTTTTTGACGTAGCACTCCTGTCTCCGCTCTGACTTCTACTTTCTACTTCTTTCTACTTTTTCCTAACTATTCCCCAGATACTCGACGTGGACGTAGGTCCCCAGTCTCGTGTTGTACGCGAGATACCAGCCCACGTGATCCGGATCCTCGTAGATCACGATGGCGTCGGCATCCCAGAGCCAGTCATTACAGTAGCCGACGTCATACGGGGCAACATCGAAATAGAAGCCACCGAACGAAAAGCGATTCGGGCCGCCGCCACCGAGCCGCCACACGTGCGAGGGACCGAAGCCGCCGCCAAAGTGGCCGTGCGCCCACGGGTGATCCATATGATAGTGGACATCATTCGGACCCGTGTCGTGTCCGATCCACTCGCCGTTGGCGTGGACGTGCGGCGCGACCGGGTGGCCAGGTTGATCGGGGACGCGACGGGCGTCGCCGCCTGATGGCGGCGCGTGATCGCCGCCGTGGTATGCGGTAGGTCCGTGCGCGGGTGCGTGCCCTCCCACCCCGCCGCCGTGTCCACCGTCGTGGGCTTCCTGTGCGGCGGCTGGTAGAGCAGCCACCACCAACATTGCCAAGACCTGCATCGTTCGCTTCATCCCACCTCCAAGCGCGGTTTGTCCTCTGTATGTGACACAACTGACCACCAACTACCTCAGCAGGTACCTCACCCCAAACTGAAAGGGCAGAAATGGCGAATCACTGAGCGCGCCCGGCCCCGTCAGCGGGAGATGATATCGGGCCTCGAAATACGCTTGCGCCGCTCGGCCGATCTGGTAGCGAAGACCGCCGCCCAGGTTGATCCCCAGTCCAGTGCTCGAGTTACTGCCGCTCGAACAGACGAGAGCTAGGTCGCCCTCCGAATCAGTGCACTGCTGATCCACGCTGACGGACACGTGGTAGATGCCGATACCCGCCAACGCGTACGGCTGGAGTGCGCTGTGCGGAATCGTGAAGTCATAGAGCCCGTCGATCGCGAATCGTGTGATGTCCGAGTTCGCGCTCACTGGACCGTTCACGCCAAAGTGGTCCCAGCCGAGCTCCGCCCGGAAATACAACGGCCATGTCTGGTGGGGCCGATACTCCAACGCACCCATCAGATCGAGGCCCGTGCTCAGTCCAGTCCCATAGTCGCCGACGGGGACCGCAAACCCAATCGCTCCATCGACCGCAAATTGATTCGGCGAAAGACTTTGCGCGCGCGCGGCAGTCCCAACGGCGAGCGATCCCGCTACGACTGCGAGCGCCGTCGACATAACCCGTTTCATCACGTTCACTCCTCAGTTCAGCGTGGTCGGCACGCTCTAGTGACGTTGCACGGGTCGCCACCGGCGATCCGTGTCCGACAACCACAGTTGCGAGGCGCTACTGCGAGCTCACCCATCCATATGCACGAATGATGCGCACCCGAACGCCGCCACCCGTTTACACGACCAAATGGCCCGTCCACCCCGGCGAACCGTTCAATACCAATGCAGAGCTCGCTTGGTGTGTCCCGTCTGAATGTCCGCCGGCACCTGGTTGCTTACGGCTCCGGCCTCATGCTCGCTGGAGGTCGAATTCTGACCTCTGGTTTCCCCCGTCCCCCGACTCGAAATTCACCCCCGCCTCGTTCCGCGCGCACTCTCTCCGTTCCGCGTATCGAGCTCCCGTCTTCTCTCTCCATTCTCCTTGCTCGTCGTTCCTTTTCTTCCCGCTCTCCCGGCGTCGCGCTCGCGTTTCAGCTGCTGTACTCCTCGCAACTCCTTCTCTCCCGTGCATTCTCGTCTCGCAGAGATCTCACAGTTTCTCGACGCATGTCGCGCCGACGTCTATGCGGCGATCGCGAACGCATCCGATGAGCGGATGGAACAGACGCCAGCGGATGGGGGCTGGTCCGCTGCGCAGGTGGTCGAACATCTCGCGCTCGTCGAGTCCAAAACGAGCCAATACTTGGTCGCCTGCCTCGACAAAGCCATCGCCGCCGGATTGCCGCACGAACAGGATGAGACCTCCGTGCTCGGTACCATCGACCGTGCCATCATCGCGTCAGGGCGGCGGACGGCTCCGGAGATCGTGACGCCACCCGCCGTGGTCTCGGCGGCCGCGGCCGTCACCTCGCTTCACGCATCGCACGCCGCGTTGCACGCGACACTCCGATCGGCCGATGGCTGGGCGCTCGCGGACGTGCCGACCCGCCATCCACTCCTGGGCCGCATGAACATGTATCAGTCCCTCCTCGTACTCGGGTACCACGATCGGAGACACGAGGGCCAGATCACGCGAGCGTTGGCGACCGCGAAGTAGCTGGCGGTTGCCGGCCCGCGGCCCGCGCTTGGCGGGGTTTTCCGCGGCCGTTTGTAGTTACCAGTTGGCTGCTGATCGTTGATCGTCGGCAGACGGCAACCAACCTCGCTCCCCTGCGGTCCAACGTCGGCCCCAACCTCCGTTCGCCTCCCTCCGTCCTTCTTTCTGCACAATGGTACTCGGTCTCATATTGCGTTATCATAGCCCGTGCTTCTGATCCTCGGCGCCGCTCTGGCCGTCGCGTCTTCGGCCAGATCCCACCGTCCGCCGCCGAGTCCAGGTTCTCGCGACACCAGCGGGCGATCCACCCTCGCCGCTCCGGGCGAGCCGGCCGTCTACAATGGGCGCGCGGGTCAGCTCACGGTGAAAATTCCGCGCCTCGATGCCGATGTCGAGGTCGATGGCACCCTTACCGCGCCCGCGTGGCAGCAGGCGGCCATCCTAACGGGGTTCTCGCAATACCAGCCGGTTGACGGCCAGCCGGCAGACGATTCGACCGAGGTCTTGGTCTGGTATTCGCGCACCGCGATCTACTTCGGGATCCGCGCGTTCGAGCCACATGGCGCAGTCCACGCCGCGCTGGCGGACCGCGACAAGATCGATGCCGATGACAACGTGCAACTCATCCTGAGCCCATTTCTCCACACTCGGCAAGCGCTCGTCTTCGCCGTCAATCCGTTCGGCGTCCAGGAAGATGGGACCATCACCGAGGGGGCGACCTCACAAAGCGGGTTCGGGGTTATGAATCTCACTGGGCCGCCGCCCACCGATCTCAGTCCCGACTTCGTCTACGAATCCAAGGGCCACCTCACGTCGTACGGCTACGAAGTCGTCGTCCGGATCCCCTTTCGCAGCATCAAATTCCAATCGGCTGATCCCCAGGATTGGGGCCTCAACGTCGTCCGAAAGGTGCAGCACTCCGGCATCACGGACACGTGGTTCCCTACGAAACTCGCGGCCGCATCGTTCATTGCGCAGGCCGGCACTCTCTCGGGCCTCACGGGTCTCGAGCGCGGCTTGGTGCTCGATCTCAATCCGTTCGTGACCGAGAAAGCGCTCGGTGACAGCGTGTCTCTACCGACCCGCGGATGGCATTACGGTGTCGAGCGGCCGGAGTTCGGCGCCAATGTGCGTTGGGGGATCACCAACAATCTGACGCTCAATGGGACCTACCGCCCAGACTTCGCGGAGGTCGAGTCAGATGCCACGCAGCTCGTTCTCGACCCGCGCAACGCCGTGGCGTACCCGGAGAAGCGCCCGTTTTTCCTCGAGGGGTTGGAGCAGTTCGACACACCCAACAACTTGATCTACACGCGTCAAATCGAAGCGCCGATCGATGCCGTCAAACTGGTGGGGAAAGTCGGCGACGTCAGTGTGGCGTACCTGGGCGCCCAGGACGACGAGGGATCGCCCGCCGCCGGAGGACTCGGCCATCCGACGTTCAACATCTTGCGGATGCAGCACCCACTCGGCGATGCGTCACAGGTGGGCGTGGCGCTGACCGACAAGGAAGACGGCGGGACGTACAATCGGATGGCTAGCGCTGACGCCCGCTTCACCTTCGCGAACATCTACTCGCTGGCGGTGCAAGCTGCCGGCAGCAGCACGCGCGGAGACACCGCGCAGGCGATCTACGGGCCGTCTGTTGCGCCGTCGCTCGAGGCGACTGCCGGCCCGCTGTGGGAGGCGCATTTCGTCCGCGCCGGCCGAACATTTGGCCTGAATTACGATCTCGCGGGAATCGATCCCCAGTTTGTGGCGGCCAGTGGCTTCATTAGCCGGGCGGGCGTCGCGAACGCGACGCTCGACCACCGCTTCACATTCTATGGACCGCCGGGCAACCTGATTCAAACCGTCGGCGGCGATGTCGCGGTGTTCGACACCTGGGTCTATCGACGGCTGACGTCACTGCAAGCACCCGAGGACCGTCGCTACCACTTCACCGGTATTACAACGCTGCATGGCGGGTGGAGCATCCAGGCCGGGATCTACTTCGAAGACTACGGCTACGACCCGTCGCTGTACCAGAATTACTATCTGGGACACATCGGACCGCACGACACGACGTACACGCATTTCGTCGGTCAGCCGACAATTCCGAACACCGACTACATCTTCGAGATCGCGACGCCCCAGTTCTCGAAGTTCGACCTCTCGTTGCTGTATCTCGCGGGGCGGGATGAGAATTTCTTCGAGTGGGCTTCGGCCGACATCGGCGTCACGGAGTTGACCGTGGACTGGCGTCCCACCGACAAACTCCGCTGGCAACTCACCTACAACGCCCAGATCTATCATCGGCACACCGACGGCTCGACCGTCGGCCGCACGCTCATCCCGCGGCTCGACGTGGAGTACCAGATCTCGCGTCCGATCTTCTTCCGGATCGTCGGCCAGTACGACGCCGCGTATCAGGACAGTCTCCGAGATGATTCTCGCACGGGGCTTCCGATATACGTGTTCAACCCCGCGACCAGTACCTACGCCCGCTCGGGATTGATCACCAGCAACCAGCTCCAGCTCTCCGGCCTCTTCGCCTATCAACCCGTGCCCGGCACCGTGGCGTTTATCGGCTATGGCAACAACCTCGACGAGCCCGACGCATTCCACTTCACCACCCTCCGCCGCACGTCGGACAACTTCTTCATCAAGTTCAGCTACCTGTTCCGACTATGAGACGGTGCAGTTCGTCGCGGCGAGTGGGTGGGTCCGGGCGCCCGGATGAGGGCGAAAGGAGGTGTTCGGGGATAGGAAAGGGTTAGACGTTTCTAATGTGTGCGGGGGGGGGGCCAGCTGCGACGGCGTGCAGCTGGCCCCCGTGTCGGCGGCCGTCAGCATCTACCGCCCTCCGCTCGACTCGCCATTCGCCGTGACACGGTCACGGTCAGAGCGTCTGGATGGTGCAAGTGGCAAGCGGCCAATACACATTTGGAGGGTCTATGCGCGGGCGATCTGCGGGAGTTGGCGGCGTGGTTTCTGCCGTCGCGACACCGCGCTGTTTCATTCGTGGCGTCGCGGCGACCGCCGTCGCCACGCTCCTGATGGGCGGGCTCTCGGACGTCGCCCATGCCCAGCAGGCGGCGTTGATGCAGACGGCCGCCATGGTCCAGCCGGGGATCCCCGAGCCCGGACATCTCGACGCATCGATCGGCATTCGAGCCGGTACGCTGGGTCTTGGCGTCGAAGCGGGTAAGCTGATTTTCAGCCACCTCGGCGTGCGCGCGGGCATCAACTTTTTCAACTACGGCCTGCACAACACGATCAGCGACGTGGAGTACGATGCCCGGCTTCGCTATCAGAACATTCCGGTATTGCTCGACATCTTCCCCTGGGCGCGCGGCAGCTTCCACTTCACGGGTGGTGTGGTGTTCGATCAGAATCGGTTTACCGGTACGGGTGTGCCCGACGCGTCGGGCAACATTCCGATCAATCACACGGACTACACCTCGGCACAACTCGGTGTCCTGTCCGCTGCCGTTCGGTATCCATCGACGGGCGGTTACGCCGGCTTGGGCTTCGGCACGCCCGCCCGCAACTCGCTCGTGGCGTTCGTGATCGACGCGGGCGTCATGATCTCGACGCCCAAGGTCTCCCTGAACGCGACCGGTGCCGGGAGCGACCCGCAGCTCGCTAGCGACCTCCAGGCGCAGCAGGCAACGACGCAACAGAAGGTCAACCAGTACGGAAAGATCTACCCCGTTCTGTCGCTCGGTCTGATCTTCAAGATCTGATCGGGTACCGCGAGTCGTGACCCGGCGGCCTCGGGCCGCCGGGTGAGCTCGCACGCCGATCGCCCGATCCGGACGTCGTTTGGCGGGGGTGGTCGGCGTCTATGTTATGGACCCTCGCGGGTGGCCAACTGCCGCCCCGCGCCGCATTTACCCCCCCCCGACGTCGGTTGGCGCCGAGTGCCGCAACGGTGACTCCCTCGTCATCTAATGAGTGCCGCCCCGGGCGGCCGTGGGGACGACGACACGGGACGCAGACTTTCATGACTTCGGTTCAGACAAGACCTCGTTAGAACGTGAACGAGCGTGCATCGACAACTCGGTAAGCAGATTCTGATGCTCATGGCGTTCGCCTGCGCTGCCGGTCCCTCGGCCGCGCTCGCGCAGCGTACATCCGTCGCGGCCGCCGCCGTCTCTCCAAGCGCCGTACCCGTGAGCGTCCTCGCCCTGCCGGATCGTCCGCGCTATACGACGCAGCACTTCGGCGACGAGTTCGGCCTGAGTGTCGTGACGGTCAACGCGCTGGCACAAGATCCCGATGGGTTCCTGTGGATCGCCACGCAGACGGGCCTATTCCGGTACGACGGGTCCCGCGTGGTGTCGATGAACGCGGTCGAGAAGATCGTTGGGCACTACATCGACGAGCTGGAGATCGCGCCCGACAGCACGCTCTGGGTCAAGGGCTCTTACGGACTCGCGCATCTCGTGCACGGCCAGTTCGAGCGGTTCCCGCTGCCGCCGATCACGACCGAGATTCGCGGCACGGGGCAGACGTTCACGGTCAATCGCGCGGGCAACGTCTTCGTCATCCTCGCCGCGGGCATCCTCCGGGCGTCCACGCAGCACCCTGCGCTCACCCAGATGTTCACCAGCGGCGAGGGACTCCCTGGCGAGCCAAGCGCGGTGACACTTGGTCCCGGCGACTCCGTGTGGTTTACCGCGGGTCACCGCCTGGGACACTTTCGCCCAGACACCGGTCCCCCCCTCATCGACTCCACGATCACGTTGCCCGATGAGGACGTGTCGGGCATCCAATTCGATGGCACGGGCACGCTCTGGCTCCGGACCGCAACCCACGTCGCGCGAGTCGACCTCGTTCGCCACACGTTGACCTACGACGACGCCGGCGTCGCGGCGTCCGATCCCGACGTCGGCCGGCCGGCCCTCGATCATGCGGGGAATCTGCTGGTCCCGTCCGTCGCCGGATTGTATATGCGCGACCACGGACGGTGGCGGTCGATTAGCGACCAACAGGGCCTCACCAGCAATGACGTGCAGACGGCCCTCGAGGACCGCGAAGGCGTGATCTGGGTCGCTGGATCCGGGGCCGGTCTCGATCGGGTCGTCGGCATTCGCGACTGGGCTGCATGGACGACCGCCGAAGGGCTGCCCGACAACGCGATCTGGTCCACCGTGCGCGATGGGGCAGGACGTCTGTGGGTCGCGACCGCGCACGGGGTCGGGATCTGGGACCATCTGCACCACCAATGGCGGATCCCGGGCGACAACCACGGGTTCGCGAGCCATGAGATCCGTCAGCTCGAACGCGCGGGCGACGGATCGATCTGGGCGCTGTCGCCGGTGGATGGCGTCGTGCGTATCGACCCGCGCACGCTGGAGATGCAGTACTCGGCGTCCTTCGCAGGCAAACGGTACATCTTCGAGGCCGCTGCTCCCGACGGAAGCATTTGGGCCACGACGTCGGAGAAGTTGGTGCGGTTCGATCCGCACGCGACGGTCCCCCGCCCGGTCGAAGTGCCGCTGCCCCGCAGCACCGAGGGCGAGGTGTACCGCCTCGCGTTCGCGCCGGACGGCGTGCTTTGGGTGACGGGGCGGTCACGCGTGATGCGGTTCGACGGCACGCACTGGCGGGTCTACACGCAGCAGGATGGCGTAGTCGGCAAGTCGGTCACGAGCATCGTCGCCCTCGACGCCAACGATGTCTGGATTGGCTACGACGATGTCGTGATGATCACCCATCTACGGCTGGATGCGCGCGGCACGCCGCACGCCACACAGCACGACTGGGATCTTTTTGTCGTGGCCCGCGATGCGAAACGACGCGTCTGGTTGAGCGGGACTGGTGGACTGACCATCGTCTCGCCCGATGGCACGGTGCGGGACCTCAATCACGCCGATGGGCTGGTGTGGGATGACATCAGCCCCACCGGCGTTCGGGAAGAGGCCGACGGCAGCTACATCATCGCGACATCACGCGGCCTCGCGCGGTTCGCGCCGACGGCGGAGCTGTCCGACGACGTTGCTCCCAAGGTCAAGTTCACTTCGGTGTCGCTCGGCGGGCACGAACAGTCGGCCTACAGCGGGATACAGGTCCGCCACGAGGAAGGGACGCTCTCGGCGTTTTTCACGCCCCTGACGCTGATCAATCCCAGCGCCGTGTTGTGTCAATACCGGCTCGCCGGCTTCGAGGACACGTTCACCACGGCGACGATCCGCGAGGTGCACTACACCGCGCTGCCGCCCGGAGCATACACGCTCACCGTACAGTGCCGCCGCGGGTCGTCGAACTGGACGCCGCAGGCCGCGACGTTCTCGTTCACGGTTCTCCCCGCGCTCTGGGAGACGTGGTGGGCCCGGGTGCTGGAGGCACTGCTGATATGGGCAATCGTATGGGGCGTCGTCCGTCTCCGGACACGCGCGCTCGTCGCTCGCCGTCGCGTGCTCCGCCAGGCGGTCGCCTCGCGCAACGCGGAACTCGTCGAGAAGAATCGCGAGCTGCGGGAGATGTCGCTCACGGATCCGCTCACCCGCGTACGGAACCGGCGGTACTTGCAGGAGACGATCGATGCCGAGATCGCTCAAGTGCTTCGGATGCGCGGCGGGTGGTATACCGATGGCGAGCGGCCGGAGCATCCCGGCGAGATCATTTTCGGGATGGTGGACATCGATGCGTTCAAACCGGTCAATGATGTGTACGGTCACGCCGTCGGCGATCGCTTCCTCCAAGCGTTCGCGCAGCGGCTGATGCAACTCATGCGCGCGTCCGATGTCCTGATTCGGTGGGGCGGCGAAGAGTTTCTCATGATCTGGCGGGCCACGGATCGCGCGGGCGCCGACGTGTTCGGCAAGCGTGTGATTGCCGATGTCAGCACAGAGCCGTTCGATCTTGGCGGCGGGATCGTGCTGCGGAAGACGTGCTCCGTCGGCTGGGCGCCATTCCCCTGGACCGGTGACGGCCTCAATGGGTTGACTGTGGAAAACGTGATCGAGCTCGCCGACCACGCGCTCTACCTGGCCAAGCATGGCGGCAAGAACCAAAGCGTCGGGATTCTCCCCTCGGCCCTCGCGCAGCAATCACCGGAGCAGCTTCGGATCGAGGTGCTCCGGACGTATCCGCCCGATCTCGTCCACATCGTGCGTTCGTTGGGCGAGCCGCAGGAGGGCGTGACTGCGGCTGCCGCCACCGCGGCGGAGCCGACCGCAGCGCTGGCTGGCGTCGGGCCGGACAAAGCGTAGTCGCCGCGGCGCCCGGTGGCGCCGACTACTTCGTCCGTTTACGGGCGGCGTGGCCAGTCTGCTGTCGCGGCGGCGCGCGGACACGAACAGAACGGTCCGCGGCATCACGAATGTCCGGCGGACGTCAATGTCTTGGCGAATGAGATCTGCGATTTCATGACCGCGTAGCCGAGGTGTGCGTAGAAACGGTGCGTGTCGGTACGGATCACATTCGACCGGACCCGTACGCTGAGGTAGCCGCGCTCCGCAGCCCACCGCTCGGCCGCCGTGACGAGATCGCGACCGATCCCGGCCCCTCGGTGCCGCTCGTCTACGACCAGTCCGCAGATCTCGGCGAATGGATCCGACTCGAGTACGCGCCGCGTCTGCACGTGCAGCCAGCCGACGAGACTACCGTCGTCCGACTCCGCGCAGAGCAGCCCCTGATCGGGACGGTCCACCAGCAGCACCAACCGGCGCTCGACCTGCTGCTGTGTCGCCGGATACCCCAACTGGCCACACAGCGGGGCGAGCGCCGCGGCGTCCGCCGTTCGGATGGGACGGATGCGCACCGCGGTTTATTGCTGCGGCGTGAGCTGTTGCCAGCCTGCGCCGGGCGACAGCGTGGAGTTCGTCGTCTTGCTGGTGGCGCCGTTTGCAATGGCCAACCCCACGACAGCCGATAGTTGCAGCCACAGCCGACCGATCGCCATATCGGACCTCTGTCTGTAGGGAAAAGGGGCATTGGGCTCTTGGGCAATGAATATCCACGCGGACCCGAGAGGTGCCAGCAGGGGGAGCCGCGCGGGGGATCCGGGTGAAATCCCCGCAGACGCCCCCAATATCCCCGAGCCGGATCCCGCCCCAGTGCCGCATGCCTCACCCTGTACTTATGAGGCGTATAATAGGTGTCCCATATTTTGGCTACGCTTGCCAAATCCTGTGAGGCTTCATACATCTGTCGCCCGGTCCTTTTGAGGAGCCAGATCGCAATGCAGACGCGTCGCCGGTTCGTGATCGTTGCCCAATCCTTGCTGCTCGCGAGTGCCACGCTCGTCGGCGCCCATTCCACGCTCCGCGCCCAGGGGCTCCAGAGCGCCGACCTGACGCGATTCCGATCGGTGCGCGAGGTCGCGCTGTCGCCCGACGGGCGGAGTGTCGCGTACACGGTCGCCATGGGCGATCAACCCGGCCGGCCATACACGCAACTCTGGGTGGTGGACGTCGCCACGCAGAAGGCGGCGCGCGTCGGCGGCGAGCACGCCACTGGGTCGTCGCCGGACTGGTCGCCCGACGGGAAATGGATCGCCTACGAGGGCAGTGATGGCGACCAGAATGGTCTGTGGGTAGCTCGCACCGATGGATCGGGCGCCGCCGTGATCGCCTCGGTCGCCAGTTCCAACGCCCCGCTCCCCGATCGGGGGGACGACATCACGTGGTCACCCGACAGCAAACAAATCGCGTTCATCTCGTCGACTCCCGGACCCGAGACCGAGGCGGCCAACGGCGACCCCAAAGTCTTCACGCGATACCTGTATCATGCCACCGCGGAAGAGGGGCTCACGCACTTCAACGACAACCGCCACCTCCACATCTTCGTGGTCGATGTCGGCTCGAAGAGCGTACGGCAGCTCACCACCGGCGTTCGCGACGAACACTCCATCGATTGGTCGCCCGACGGGAAGCGCATCGTCTTCGTGTCGAACTACGAGCCCAACTCGGACGAGTTCTTCAACTACGATCTGTTCACCGTGCAGGTCGCGGACGGTGGGATTCGGCGGCTCACCGCTACCGACAACGCCGAATACGCTCCCCGCTGGTCGCCCGATGGCAAGCGGATCACGTACTCGGCGACCACCCGGGGATTGACCGATCGCGAGACCACGATGGAGGACACGCATGCGTGGCTGATGGACGCGGACGGCAGCCACCGTCGGGAGATCGGCACCATCGACGCCCGCCAGGGACACCCGACCTGGTCGGCAGATGGGAGCGCGATCTATGTCGCCGCCGAGCTGCGCGGGAGTGTCCACCTCCTGCGAATCCCGGTCTCTCCGACCGGCACGGTGGGCGCGCCACAGATCGTGGTCAACGATATCGGCACGGTCGATGAAGTCTCCGCCGGAAAAGGCGGCCTGGTCGCGTACTCGTTCACGAGCCCCCGCGACATGGCGGAGCTCTACGTCCGGACCGGCGCCGTGCCCGCACCGCGCAAACTGACCGACTTGAACGCGGAGGTCCTTGCCGGTAAGCAGATCGCCGCCGTGGACACGGTCGTCGCGATCAGCAACGACAACAAGTACGACATCGAATCGTTTCTCGTGTTGCCCATCGGCCTCGCCGTCAACCCGCAGGATACGTCGCCTGCCGCCACGCATCCGCTGATCGTGGAGATCCACGGCGGCCCTCACGGGCAGAATGGCCCGGCGTTCAACTTCCAGGACCAGGTCTATGCCGCGCATGGCTGGGCCACGCTGCACGTCAACTATCGCGGGTCCACCGGCTACGGCCAGAAGTTTGCCGACGCGATCCTCGGGGATCAGGACGGCAACGAAGGTCAGGACGTCCTCTACGCGGTCAGCGCCACGCTCCGCCGCAACCTATGGATCGATCGCGAGCGCCTCGGCATCGAGGGCGTGAGCTACGGCGGACAACTCACCGACTGGCTCATCACGCAAACCAATGAGTTCAAGGCCGCCGTGCCGACCGCTGGGATCAGCAACCTGGTCAGCTTCAACTACATGACGTACTACAATCAGTACCTGGAGATGGAGTACGGGCAGTTCCTGCACCAGGGTATGACGATGGATTTGGTCTGGAATCATTCCGCGATCAAATACGTGGCGCAGGTGCACACGCCGACGATGTTCATGCACGGTGAGAACGACCCCGATGTCCCGATCGGCCAGGCCGAGCAGTTTTTCATCGGCCTCAAGGATGTCGGGGTTGAGACGATCTTCGTCCGGTATCCGCGCGAGGGACACGGGCTCGCCGAGACGAAGCACATCATCGACGCGATCGGACGCAAGATCGCGTGGTACGAGAAGCATTTCCCGAAGCCGGGCGCGGAAGGCGTGACGAACACGCAACCGTAACCGGAGGGGGGCACGTCGCGGGTCGTACTCGCGCGCGGCCCGCTGAGGGATCGCGGGCGGGACGACACGGATCGTACGGCGAGCGGGGCACTCACAGCGGAGTGCCCCGCTCGTGATCACCGCGCGGGTCTGCTCCGCGGGCGAGGTGGCGCCGGCGACACCACCTTGGGTTGTCCACTCGCGACGCGGCGAAAGCCGGCTGTCGCGCGCTTTGCGCCCAGGCCGCGTCGGCCGACGGCGCCGTCTGATCCGCCGTCCGGTGTGGAGTGCGCGCCGTAGCCGAGCGTGGCCGAGACCGCCGCCGCCGCCACCGCCGCGGCAGCCGCCATCATCTCGAGCTTGGCCGTCGCCCGTTGGCGCGGTCCCGCGACCGTCAACGCGGCGGGCACTCCGCCCTGGTGATCGTGGATGGGTACGCCGACGCCGACCACGTTGTCCACGTGCTCGCCGTTCACGATCGTGTACCCGCGCTTGCGCGATTTCTCCAGCTCCCGCATCAGCTCAGTGGGATCCGTGATCGTTGTCTGCGTGAACCGCTCGAACGGGGGTCGTAGCAGGGTCTCGAGGCGCGACGGACTCGCCCACGCGAGCAACGCCTTGCCACCCGCGGTCGCGTGCAGCGGCATCCGGCCACCCAGCAGGCCGGGCAGCATCAACGGCTGGAAGCTCTCCACGACATCGACCGTCACCCCCTCCTGGCCGTTCAGCAGCATCAGCGTCGCGGTCTCGCTCGTCGTCGCGCTCAACCGATGGAGGACCGGCGCCACGATGCGCTGGAGCGATGTCGAATGGCGCGCCAGCTCCCCGTAGATCGCCAAGCGGATGCCGAGCCGATAGAGGCCCGTCCGCTCGTCCCGATCCAGAAAGCCGATCGCCTGGATCCGGCTGAGGATCCGGTAGGCGGTGCTCTTCGGCCATTTGAAGGGCTTGGCGATGTCTCGCACCGACAACTCGGCGCGGTCCGGCGAAAACAGATTCAGAACTCTGCTCAGTTTTAGGAGCATGCGCGACCTCCCCATAGCATCATCGATGCCCGATCCCCACGCGACCGACCGGTCACGGCGATGTATCGGCCATCATGAAATTCACGACCCACCGGCGACCGTCGCCATCCTAGTGCGTACCCGCCGACGCCCGTTCGGACACCGCGCGATCCTTCTCGAACCGGTCGAGCGCGAACGCCTCGATCAGCGCAGGCACCTTCCCGGTCGCGACCAATTCCGCCATGGCTACCCCGGACGCGGGGATCGCCTTGAATCCCCACGTGCCCCACCCTGACGAGAGATAGAACGACTCGACTGGCGTCACGCCCATGAGCGGAGAATAGTCAGGTGTCATGTCGCAAACGCCGGTCCACTGTCTCAAAATTTTCAACTTGGCGAGAAACGGAAACAAGTCTAACGCCCTGCCCGCCGCCGACGACAGGAACGGGAAGGTGGATCGGGTGGAATAGCTGGAATACGGGTCGATCTCGGCGCCGATCAAGAACTCGCCGCGCGCGCTCTGCGACACGTAAAGGTGTAGATCGGCGGATGCCACAATGGGATCGAGTGCTGGTTTGTACGACTCGGTGACGAATGCTTGCAAGGGATGTGTGATGATTGGGAGCTCGAGCCCCACCATGTCGGCGACCAAGGTGACGTACCCCCCGACCGCACTCACCACCGCCCCGGCCCCGATGTGTCCGGCCGTCGTATCGACTCCTACACAGCGGCCATGTTCGACCCGCACCCCGATTACGGAGACACCCTGGTGGATGTGGACGCCGCGGCGCTGCGCCTGACTCGCGTAGCCCCACACCACCGCGTCATGGCGGATGGTGGACCCGGGGGGATGGTACGCCGCGCCCATGATGGGACGCGACCCACCGCCCGACATGTCGAGCTGCGGACAGATGCGCTGGATCTCGCTCGGCGAGAGGTACACCGTATCGACGCCGAACGTCTGGTTCTGCAGCGCGCGCTCGATCTGGTTCTGTAACTGCAACTCCGAGTGCGCCAACCAGAAGAGCCCGCGTTCCGAGCGCAACATGTTGTAGTCCAACTCCTGCGCGAGTCCGGCGTACAGATCGAAACTGGCCTTGAAGAACTTGATCGTTGACGGCGTCTTGTAGTTCGCGCGCAAGATGGTCGTGTTCCGCCCCGTCCCGCCCGACCCGATGTAGGATCGCTCGATCACCGCGACGTTGGTGATGCCGAAACGCGTCGCGAGGTAGTACGCGGTCGCCAATCCGTGGCCGCCGCCGCCGATGATCACGACATCGTAGTGCGGTTTCCGGTCGTTGGTCCGTAGATAGGTCCGTCGCCGGAGCCACCCGCTCACGAGGCCGCTCCCCCGCCGACCGTCGGCGTACCGACCGGCGCCGCGCCGCGGAACGCACCGCGAACGGCGAACTGCTGGGGCGCACTGACGTGCGGCGCGAGGTCCCGGCACGCATCGAGAATCCGGTGCGGCACATGATGGCCGAGGCACGAAGGCGTGAGCACGTGGATTTGATCGTCTCCGACGATCGCCTTCGCCGGGACCGACGCCACGGCTCCCTGCACGACCGCCGGCCGCTCGTCGGGGAGTCGATTCTCCGAGAGTCGCGCCCAGACCTGCGTGACCCCGTCCCCGTTCACCGTGCACACACTCCAGGCATCCGTCACATCGATCGCCAAGCCCATGGCCGCCGCCCGATCGAGATGCGCTGTGGCGTGGGTCAGCAGATCGGCGGCCGCCGTCGCCGGGCCGATCAGCAGCAACTCGTCGGGCGACACGCGCAGGCGAAACGCGGCGTCATGATCCGGGAGGTGATCCAGCACCGCTGCGCTATCCAGGCACGCGATGATCGCGACCCGCGATTCCGTAATGTCAAGCACGGAGCTTCACCGACTGCGGATCATAGAACGGGCCCGCGACGATCTCACCCGCGTCGCGCCGCTGGCCGCGGCTCACCGCGACGACGCGCGTCGGCGCACCCGCGCCGTTCGTCGCCACCCACCCGAGGGCCACGCCACACTCCAGGACCGGCGAATACCGGCTGGACGTGAGATAGCCGACATGCCGGTCACCGTCCATCAACTGGGCGCCCTCGTCTGGCGCCTGGGCGCCGGCAAATTTGAGCGGCACGAGCCGCCGTTGGGGCGGGCGGGTGGCGAGTCGTTCGAGCGCGGACCGGCCGACGAAATACGGTTTGCGCATCCGGACCAGCGACTCCAATCCAATCTTCGCCGGCGTCGTATCGAAGTCGGTGTCCTGACCGACGAGGATGTGCCCCTTCTCGAGCCGGAGGAGCTTCAACGTCTCGAGTCCATGCGGAAGGATCCCGAGGTCCGCGCCGGCATGGAGCAGCGCATCCCAGAGCGCCACACCCTGTGATCGCGGGTGGTGCAGCTCGAAGCTCAACTCGCCGGTAAAGCCGACTCGGATCGCAATGCACGGCACACCCGCGACCACGATGCGGCGCAGCCCACCGAAGGGCAGTGACTCGCCATCAATCGGATCCGTCGTCAGCCGACCGAGCAGCCCGCGGGACGACGGCCCCGCGAGGTTGATCGCCCCTAAGGCCGTGGTCTGGTTGACGATGTGCACGCGCAGTCGCCACGTCTCGGCCCAATCCCGCATCCACGCCTCGGCCGCATCAGCGCCGCTCGATGTCGCGGACACGAAGTAGTCGTTCGCGTCGAACGCGGCGACCATCCCGTCATCGAAGATGTGCCCCGCTTCGTTGAGGAGCAGTCCGTACCGGCTCCGCCCCGGTCGAATGGTGCGCACGTCGATTGGGTACAGCCGATCGAGAAACTCCGTCGCGTCCGGACCACAGACGCGATACTTCCCCAGCGTCCCCACGTCCATGACGCTGACCCCGCGGCGGACCGCCCAGTACTCGGCGAGCGGATCACCGTAGACCGCGGCGCGTTTCCACGTGCCGGCCCAGTCCATCCGCGCGCCCCGATCGAGATGGCGATCGTGCAGCACCGTCCGCTGCTCGATCGCGTGGTCCGTCCCCGCCGCGGCTTCTTCCATCGTCAACCCCCGCGCCGGCGGCCGCGCCGTCGTCGGTGCGCCCATCGGCCCGGATGGCGAGCGGCTCAGGACGAACGCCCGGAGATGGGCGTGGCACAGCAATCCTTGGCACGGGCCCATCGTGACCGTCGTGTACCGCTTGAGCAGCTCCGTCCAGCGGTACCCCTCGTCCCAGGCGGCCGCCAACTCCTTCGCCGTCACATCCTCGCAGGTGCACACGATGCCGCCGGTCGGGGGCGCGCCCACCCCCGGCACGGCGGTCACCGGTGCAGACTGCGGCCGCTCGGCCGCCGCCTCGCCACTCGCCGCTGCTCGCTCCACCGAGCACCCCGGCTCCACGACATCTCCCGCGCCATTCACGATCGCCACCGACGCCTGGCGAAGCAGGCCATCGCGTGGGACGAACCCAAGCGACACGACGAGCGCGTCACAGGGAACGATTGTGCGCCCCGCCGCGCTCTCGACGACCACCGCGCGGAGACGGCGGCCGCCCCGCGCCTCCACTACGACACCGTCCACCGCCACCGGCGTGCCTGGAGGCAACTGCGCGGCAATCGCCGCGGGGGCCACCACCGTGCGGATGACGGTGCCGGCCCGCCGCACGGTCTCGAGATGCGCGATCGCCTCCGTCGTCGCGGCCACCACGACCGCGGTTGCTCCCGGGGTAAGACCATGCACGCCCGCCATGCGCGCGGCCCCGCGACCCAACCACACGCCCGGGAGATCGTTGCCCGGAAAGACCGCATGCTGCTCCACCGCGCCCGTCGCGATGACGATGCGCCGCGGATGGATCCAATGCACGGCATCGTCGGCCGCCGCGATCACCAGTGGACCATCGTACACGCCGACCACTCGCGTCCGTTCGAGGATCGTCACGCGGCGCTCGGCGCGCGCGGTCGCCAGCAGCTGATCGATCGCTGAGCGCGTCGGACCCGGGGCCACCTGCTCGCCGATCGCCCCCTCATCCGCCAACAGCACCGATTCGCCGCGACCGGCGGCATGGATCGCCGCCGACAACCCGGCGACACCCCCGCCCGCGATTACGACGTCGGGGTGATGATTGACGCGCTCGATCCGCGTGGGCCGCGCCGTGATATCGACCGGCCCGATCCCCGCCACGCGGCGGATATACCGCTCCGCGAGCGGCCAGACCCACCGCGGCTTCGCGAATAGCTTGTAGTAGAAACCGACCGGCAGGAGCGCCCGCATCCACCAGATCGCGCCCAGGACATCGCGGTCGGGCGACGGCCACGCCTGCGCCCGCGCCACGCGCTGGCCATCCGTGGCCGGCGTGACGCACGAACGCACGGCCGGCTCGCCGTCCACCGTCAGCAGGCAGTGCGCGCAGTCGCCACTCACGCAGTAGAGTCCGCGCGGGCGATGATACTTGAAGGAGCGTGACATGATCCGCACCCCGCTCCGGTAGAGCGCGGAGGCGACCGTATCGCCGGCCTGGATGGGCAGCGAGCGCCCCTCGAAATCAATCGCCGGCATGGATCACGTTCGTCCGTGTGTCACGCTGCACTGTGAGCCACCGCCGACATCCCGCGTAGTGAAACCATCGCTCGGCTTGCACGCCCGCGACATTGCGCCGATACCACACGCGACCGAACTCCGCGCTCGGATCGATCGGCGCCCCCGGCGGGGGCGGCGCCGCGGGCGACTCGCCCCCGAACCAGTACTCGGTATAGGCGCGGCTGCCGCAGTTCGGACAGGTGATCAGGAGAGCCATAGCACCGTTGTGACCTCGGTCGCACCGCGTGCGCGATGTTGCAGTTCCTTGCCTCCCTCCCACCAACCACTCGCCATCTGCAACTCCGCGCCCGCGCCCAGTCGGGGAGTCGCCAGCGGTGGACGCGCCGTGCCGGACGGCGGCGTGCGGTAAGCAATGAAATGTTCCTGACTTGACACGTGCGGCCGGCGGAGGGAGTATCGTTTTACGGTACCGCGTCTCATTTGCGTGACCGGCGGGATAATAGGGCGCCTCGCCGGAACCCGCAAGATGGGGCGCCGCGCCGTGGTGCCGGCTCGCCGACCGGCGCCCATGGTGGGACACATGTCGGCGCCCATGGTGGGACACATACTTGAGCGCACGCGGTGCGCGGCGCGATCGCCTCCGGGCGGGGACTGGACACGCAGGCCGCACCGTACGATCGTCGCACACCACGTCGCACAC
>PMAE01000094.1 GCA_003152485.1 Gemmatimonadota bacterium
CTCATGTCGCGCCGCTACGAGCTTGCTTCGACCGTGCTGACCTCGAACAAAGGCCTCGGGGAGCACGTGTGGTTTCGGCTGCGGCCGGGTTTGCCAGCCCGGCCCTGCGCCCCGAGGACGCCTGTACCCCACAGCCGCCGTGCTGGCCCATCGCGCGACCCAGGCATAGGTTCGGGGTAGCTCTCGCCGGCGGGATCCTGAGTGGGTGCGTCGGACATGCGAGACCAGCTCCAGACCACGCGCGGTGATGCGTGTGGCAACGAGCGGGAGTTGCCGCCCGGCGGCATGAGCCGGCAGGTCTCGCGACCGGGCGCTCACACAACCGCCAGGTTTGCATCAGGCTCCGATGACGCCTCGAGGAGAAAGTGACTTATGACTGCCAACGTGATTTTGCCGCTTTGGATCATCTTCCTCTTGTTACTCTGGATCTTCAAGTGCCTGAACATCATGCGCGAGTACGAGCGGGCGGTGGTGTTCCGCCTGGGGCGAGTGCTCAAGAAGGAAAAAGGGCCGGGCATCGTGCTCATACTCTGGCCGATCGACAAGATCGTCCAGGTGTCGCTTCGTGTCGTGACCTGGGAGATTCCGCCGCAGGACATCATCACCCGCGACAACGTTTCATTGAAGGTGAATGCCGTAGTCTATTTCCGCGTGATGAACGCCACTCGAGCCATCATTGAAGTGGAGAGCTTCCGCTATGCCGTCGAGCAGGCGGCCCAAACCAGCCTGCGCTCGGTGCTGGGCGAAGTGGAGTTGGACGACCTGCTCTCGCAGCGCGAGAAGCTGAACGCGAGGCTTCAGACCATCCTCGACGAGCACACGGAGCCGTGGGGCGTCAAAGTGACGCAGGTCCAAGTCAAGCAAGTGGACCTGCCGCAAGACATGCAGCGGGCGATCGCCGCGCAGGCCGAGGCGGAGCGCGAGCGGAGAGCCAAGATCATTGCCGCAGAGGGCGAGTTTCAGGCGTCCGCCAAACTGGCTGAGGCGGCTGCGGTGTTGAACCGCGAGCCGGTGGCAATCACGCTGCGGTATCTCCAGACGCTCATCGAGATCGGAACGGAGAAGAACACCACTATCGTGTTCCCCCTGCCGATCGATCTGCTGGGAGGACTGGGTGGCAAGTTCGGTCCGGGCGGCGGACAGCTGCCGGCGGCTCAGCCGCCAGGACGGGCGGCGAACCCGACGGGCTAACGGCGCGGGACCAAGACGCTGTAGAACAGGCGACCGATATCCGCCGCGATGCTCTCGAAGCGCTCGACTTCGACGCCCCAGCGAATCGTCGCGTCTGCGACACCCTCGCGCAGAAGCCCATTGATCTTGTCGCGCTCGCGCAGCACTTCGTCGAGATCGTGCTGGCCAATGATATTGCGCAGGCTGGTCAAGGCGAGTTGATAGACGGCGTCGGATGCGTTCGACACCGCGATGACCGATTTGGCGGCGTCAACCACGCGATACCACAAAACGGCGTTGACTTTGATCGTCACGCTGTCGCGCGTGATCGTTTCCTGCTGCTCGGCCGACACCGTCCGGGTACGAATGTCGATGATCACGGCGCGTTCAATGCCAAACGGAATGATCCAGAAAATGCCCGGGCCGCGCAGCCCCTTATAGCGACCTAACTGAAACACGAGGCCGCGCTGATACTCCTGTGCGATGCGAACGCCTGAGAGAACAATAAAGACGACGGCGACGACTAGGACGAAAATCGACCCTCATGTCAAGCAGTGGACGGCCAGGACCCGACTAACGCCGAGGACGGCTCGTGAGAGATCGCGGCGCCGATAGCGCTCAGCGCCGAAGTGGTCCCGTCAACAATCCGACAAGTGGAAATTGAAAAAGACGTCCGGCCTCGGCATGCTCACGGGGGATTGAGATGGCAGACGAGACGAGAGGAACAGGAACACTATGACAAACAACGTGCGGACGTACCTCCTGCTGTGCGGCCTAGCCATCGCGGTGCAACCGGTCGGCGGGTTGGCGCAAGCGAGATTGGCGGCATCGGCAACGTCCGGTCCACAGACGGCCTTGGTCCGGGATGGTCAACACGATTTCGATTTTGAGATCGGCAACTGGAAAACTCACCTCAGACGACTCGCGCATCCCTTGACCGGGTCCACGACGTGGGTCGAATACGAGGGAACGTCCGTCGTCCGGAAAATCTGGAGTGGACGCGCCAATCTCGTGGAGCTCGAGGTCGATGGCCCCGGCGGGCACATCGAAGGCCTGAGCGTCCGTCTGTACAATGCCCAATCCCATCAGTGGGGCCTCAACTTCGCCAACAGCAGCGGCGGTGCCTTTGGCCAACCCACGATCGGCGAGTTCAAGAATGGCCGTGGAGAGTTTTACGATCAGGAACCGTTGAATGGCCGAATGATCTTGGTTCGAAATGTCTTCTCGGACATCACTCCGGATTCGTGCCGGTTTGAACAGGCGTTCTCGGATGATGGAGGCAAGACGTGGGAGGTAAACTGGATCGCGACGGACACGCGGGTGAAAGGCGAAGACGATCGAGGCCCCTGAGTGTCGTGAACAACCATTTTTGTCAAACCCGGGTCCAAAAGGTCGAAGGACAACCCTTTGGATGGGAGATCGTTACCACACCTTACTTCGTCAGCCCGGGGGTGCCGGAANNGGGCCGGAATGGACAAAATTGTCAGACAGGGGCAATACGTGTTCGCGGCCGCGATCGTGGCGCTCGGTGTCGAGCATTTGATCTGGGCACAATTCGGAGGCAAAACGCCGCCCATCATCCCCTGGGTGCCAGGGGGGCCGGTCATGACCTACGTCACCGGAGCATTTCTCATTGCGACCGGCGTGTGCATTGCGTTCAATTTCAGGGCGCGGGTGGCATCGATGCTGTTCGCGGGGTTGTTCCTCGCGTGTGTGGTGCTGCTGCGGGCGCCCCAACTCGTCCGCACCCGATGCGCGGGGACGTTCGGACGACGTTCTTTGAGATCTTGTCGTTTGGCGCCTTCGNNCACCCTGCCGGCGGCCGCGGGAATGCCCCCGCACTGGCACCGGGTGCTGCAACCAGTGATCGACTGCGGCCCCTATCTGTTCGCCGTCTCGTGCGTAGTGTTCGGCATCGATCATTTTCGCGCCCTCGAGTTTGTCGCCTCGCTCGTGCCGTCGTGGATTCCTGGCGCCTATTACTGGGTGGCGTTCTTCGGCGCGGCGTTCATCGCCGTGGGGGTAAGCATCGCGCTTCGGTGGATGGATGATTGGGGGGCGATGTTGCTCGGGGTGATGTTTCTGCTGTGGTTTGTGACCCTCCATGTACCGCGAGTGCTGAGCGAAGCACATATGCACGAACCCGGCGAGTGGTCGAGCGCATTCATTGCGCTCGGGATGGGGGGTGGGAGCTGGATCAT
>PMAE01000024.1:0-1366 GCA_003152485.1 Gemmatimonadota bacterium
TGGGGATGACGTCAAGTCAGCATGCCCCTTATGTCTAGGGCTACACACATGCTACAATGGGTGGTACAACGGGCTGCGACCTCGCGAGAGGAAGCGAATCCCTTAAAGCCATCCTCAGTTCGGATCGCAGGCTGCAACTCGCCTGCGTGAAGTCGGAGTTGCTAGTAACCGCAGGTCAGCATACTGCGGTGAATATGTTCTCGGGCCTTGTACACACCGCCCGTCAAACCACCCGAGTCTGGTGCACCCGAAGTCGCTTTGCTGAACCGTAAGGACAGCGGTGCCGAAGGTGTGCCCGGCGAGGGGGGTTAAGTCGTAACAAGGTAGCCGTACCGGAAGGTGTGGCTGGATCACCTCCTTTTAAGGAGCTTCGACTGGGCTTCGGCTCAGCTCGGAGGTCAACTCAGATCCCACAGATAAGACGGTCCCAAAACCGCGAAGAGTAGCGGTCCTTCTGGAGTCGGTCGCGAACGCGCAAGCGGAGCTGCCGGCCGGACGGGTAGCCGTGAACAGTAGTGAGCAAGTAGGGACTGTGCAGTCCGCGCAAGCGGAGACGGTGGGCTCGGTGGCAGTGCGAACCTGCATCACAATCGAACAGCCCCTTCGGGCAAACGGACGTAGGATCTCTCCACGCTTCAGCGGTCAAGCGGCAGGCGTCTGCGCGGCCTCTGCGTTCCGACCACGAGTTGGGCGCCGCGGGCCTTTAGCTCAGGTGGTCAGAGCGCACGGCTGATAACCGTGAGGTCTGTGGTTCGAGTCCACAAAGGCCCACCACGGTGCCAGCACTACTGGCACACCGGGCAGCGCACAAGGACGTCAGTGGCTGAACGCGGGGATGTAGCTCAGTTGGCAGAGCGCCTGCTTTGCAAGCAGGAGGCCAGCGGTTCGAGCCCGCTCATCTCCAGAGAGATTATGGTCAAGCTACTAAGAGCACATGGTGGATGCCTTGGCACCAGAGGCCGATGAAGGGCGCGGCAGAGCTGCGATAAGTCCCGGGGAGCTGCGGCGCAAGCTGTTATCCGGGAATTCCCGAATGGGGCAACCCGGCCAGGGTCATGCCTGGTCACCCGCCGCTGAATTAAATAGGCGGTGTGGAGGGTACGCAGGGAACTGAAACATCTAAGTACCTGCAGGAAGAGATATTCCCCTAGTAGTGGCGAGCGAAAAGGGAAAAGCCTAAACCGAAGCGGCGTGATAGACGGCAGTCGTTTCCGCTTCGGGGTCGTGGGACNNCACTTGTTCCTGCTGCCGCGGGGACAGGGAGTAAAAAAATCGACGTCTAGCCGAACGGCATTGAATGGCCGGCGATACAGGGTGGCAGCCCCGTAGGCGAAAGGCGAGCGATCTCCCGGTGGGGATCCCAAGT
>PMAE01000024.1:1385-37472 GCA_003152485.1 Gemmatimonadota bacterium
AGTACCTGAAACCGTGTGCTTACAAACCGTGAGAGCACTATGCCTGCTTGCAGGAATGTGTGATTGCGTGCCTTTTGTAGAATGATCCGGCGAGTTACTTCAGTGTGGCGAGGTTAAGGGGTTGACACCCGGAGCCGCAGCGAAAGCGAGTCTGAATAGGGCGTTACGTAGTCGCACTGAGTAGACCCGAAACCGAGTGACCTACCCATGGTCAGGGTGAAGCGCGGGTAAGACCGCGTGGAGGCCCGAACCGACCCCGGTTGAAAACGCGGCGGATGAACTGTGGGTAGCGGTGAAATGCCAATCGAACTCGGAAATAGCTGGTTCTCCTCGAAATGCATTTAGGTGCAGCGTCGTCGATTTGTTTGTCGCAGGTAGAGCACTGAATGGGCTAGGGGCGATCACCTCGTTACCAAACCCAACCAAACTCCGAATGGCGGCAAATTTTACGGCGGCAGTGAGACTGTGGGGGCTAAGCTTCATAGTCGAAAGGGAAACAGCCCAGACCGCCGGCTAAGGTCCCAAATCCCAGGCTAAGTGGCAAAGGATGTCACGTTGCCCAGACAACCAGGATGTTGGCTTAGAAGCAGCCANNCATTTAAAGAAAGCGTAATAGCTCACTGGTCGAGTGGTGTGGCGCCGACAATGATCGGGGCTCAAGTCTGGAACCGAAGCCGCGGATGTCATAGCTTCGGCTATGGCGTGGTAGAGGAGCGTTCCNNCCTAAGGTTTCCTGGGCTACGTTAATCGTCCCAGGGTCAGTCGGGCCTAAGCCGAGGCCGAAAGGCGTAGGCGATGGACAGCTGGTCAACATTCCAGCACCACTGGCGAGTACCGATGGGGTGACAGGGAAGGGTAGACACAGCGGGGCGTTGGTTGTCCCCGTGCAAACAGGTAGGGGGTCTAGTAGGAAAATCCGCTAGACACATACCCCGAGAGGATGCCGAGCCCGTAAGGGCGTAGTGGTTGATCCCAAGCTCTCAAGAAAAACCTCTAAGGGTTGATCCGCCAGTGTCCGTACCGCAAACCGACACAGGTAGGCAGGAAGAGGATTCTAAGGCGATCGAGAGAACCGTGGTTAAGGAACTCGGCAAATTGTCCCCGTAACTTCGGGAGAAGGGGAGCCTCTGCCGGTGAAGGGCGTACGCCCGGAGCCAGTGGGGGCCGCAGAGAAATGGCCCAAGCGACTGTTTACTAAAAACACAGGTCCCTGCCAAAGCGCAAGCTGATGTATAGGGGCTGACGCCTGCCCGGTGCTGGAAGGTTAAGAGGAAGGGTTCACGCCCTGAATTGAAGCCCCAGTAAACGGCGGCCGTAACTATAACGGTCCTAAGGTAGCGAAATTCCTTGTCGGGTAAGTTCCGACCTGCACGAATGGCGTAACGACTTGGGCACTGTCTCGACCACGTGCTCGGCGAAATTGCAGTCTCGGTGAGGATTCCGAGTCCCCGCAGCAGGACAAAAAGACCCCATGCACCTTTACTGTATCCTGTCATTGAGCATTATGCTGGACTGTGTAGCATAGGTGGGAGCCGTTGAGGCCCGGGCGCTAGCTCGGGCGGAGGCAACAGTGAAATACCACCCTGTACTGTGTGATGCTCTCACGAAGGCGAGGCAAACCCTCCCTCGGACCGTGGCAGGTGGGCAGTTTGACTGGGGCGGTCGCCTCCGAAAGAGTAACGGAGGCGCGCGCATGGTCCCCTCAGCGCGGTCGGTACTCGCGCCTATAGAGTGTAACGGCATAAGGGGGCCTGACGGTGAGAGCGACAGCTCGAACCGGGTCGAAAGACGGCCGTAGTGATCCGGTAGCCCGGTGTGGATCGGCTATCGCGCAACGGATAAAAGGTACGCTGGGGATAACAGGCTTATCGCGCCCGAGAGTTCACATCGACGGCGCGGTTTGGCACCTCGATGTCGGCTCATCACATCCTGGGGCTGGAGAAGGTCCCAAGGGTCCGGCTGTTCGCCGGTTAAAGTGGTACATGAGCTGGGTTCAGAACGTCGTGAGACAGTTCGGTCTGTATCCGCTGTGGGCGTTGGAAGATTGAGGGGCGTGGACCCTAGTACGAGAGGACCGGGTCGAACTGCCCGCTCGTGTCCCGGCTGTGGCGCCAGCTGCAACGCCGGGTAGCGATGGCAGGCGGAGATAACCGCTGAATGCATCTAAGTGGGAAGCTCCCCCCGAGATGAATCTTCCCTGGAGCCTCGAGCTCCCTGAAGGGCCGTGAGAGACCATCACGTCGATAGGCCGCATGTGGAACGTCCGCGAGGACCTCCGAGCAAAGCGGTCCTAATCGCCCGTGTGGCTTGACTACTCCGATATCCAAGCAGAGCACTGCACGATCTATTGATGATTCGTCACCCCCATGATCACTACTGCACATCGTTGGCTTTTTTGAGCGATTCGCTCGCGAATCACTCATCACCACTCCTTCGTAGGACCAACTTCGTCCGACCAATTTTCGCTGGCGACTAGAGCGTAGGGGCCACACTCGTTCCCATTCCGAACACGATCGTTAAGCCCTACAGCGCCGATGGTACTCCGCCCGAGAGGGCGCGGGAGAGTAGGCCGTCGCCGGCACTCCATTCACAACACCCCCAGTCGCATGTGCTGCTGGGGGTGTTGTGCGTCAATCGACGAGACGCCTACCGAGTGACCTGACGGGCGTCACGGTTTTTTCACGCGCGTGAAGAAATCCACAAGGTTGCCGTCCGGATCACGAAAATAGATCGAACGGGTACCCCACGGCTGCGTTGTGGGAGGCTTGACCCAGATCTTCACGATTCCCTGAAGCCTCACGTATTCCTGATCCACGTTCGCAACGTTGAATTCCAGAATCGCGCTCCTGTTTTGTCCCGCGTGCGCCGCCCCTGGGATGTACCGTTCCTGCGCACCGGCGTCGAAGATGGCGAGGGTTCCCACGCTGGTCGGGAACTCGACGTAGTGCTCCGCGGAAGTGTTTGCCTTGACTTGCAAGACACGCTCGTAAAACTGCGTCAGCTGCTTGAGATCGTTGCTGATCAGGCAGGTGAGAACCAGCGACGGGACCTGGCTCATGGGGTGCGCACCCGCGGACGGACGCATGGGGCGCCACGCGGCAGCGCCGAGGAACATCACGAGGAGCATCACGAGCGCCAGAGGTACCCATCTATCCGCCTTCACGGTCATATATCGTCGCCTCATTCAAGGTATGCATGGCCTGCCTCGCGACATCCTACCGCGTCCGTAACCGCCGTACCATTCGATAGTGTACGAGGCTCGTTCGCCCTTCGCCGTCCGCGGGTTTCGCGACGCCACGACGCTGGCTACACCGGCCGCCGACAGGTGGCGTTACCTTCTCTCATGCCCCGCGCCGGTATCGTCACCCTCGCCGGTAAGCCCAACGCCGGCAAATCCACGCTGCTCAATCGCCTGATCGGCCAGCGCCTCAGCATCACGAGCCCCAAGCCGCAGTCGACCCGTGACCGCGTCGTCGGGATCCTCACCCGGGGTCAGCTCGACGATCCGGCCGACTCGAGTAGCGCCCTCACCGCCGATAGGGCAATAGACCAGGCAGTCGAACCCTCGCAACTCATCCTGTTCGACACGCCGGGACTCATCGAGCCACGCGACGACCTGCAACGGTCGATGCGCACCGCCGCCCTCATGGCCCTCGCCGACGCCGACGTCATCGTCTACCTCGCCGATGCCACCGCCGGCACACCACCATCCCTCGAACTCGCGGCCGGACTGAACACTCGACTCCGCGCCCCCGTCATCCTCGCCCTCAACAAGATCGACACGGTCCCGGCACACCGGCGCGCCGCATTCGACCCGTCGCCACCGCCCGACTCCGACTTCGCCACAGCCGCCGATCCGGACCCGAGCCGCGAACCATCGATCCCGACGTCGGTCGAACGGGCGTCGAACGCTGGGCCCGCCACCGGGAGCGGATACGCGGGGTCTTTCCTCATCTCGGCGGTCACCGGCGAAGGCGTGGAGGCAATGCTCGACGCGGTCACCGCGCTCCTCCCCGAAAGCCCGTTCCTCTACCCCGCGGACGACGTGAGCACGCAGTCGGTCCGGTTCTTTGTGACCGAGCTCATCCGAGAGACGGCGTTCGAACAGCTCGACCAAGAGCTGCCGTACAGCCTCGCCGCGCAGGTCGAGGAGTTCCGCGAGGACCGCTCCCCGGTGTACATTCGCGCCTTCATCTACGTGGAACGGGACAGCCAACAAGGCATCCTCGTGGGACATAAAGGATCACGGATCCGCGAGATCGGACGCGCGGCACGCATCAAGATCGAGCAGCTGATCGACGCACCGGTCTACCTCGACCTCCGGGTGAAGGTGCTCCCGAACTGGCGCCGCGATCCCGATGCACTCCGCCGCTTCGGCTACCTCGCGCCACCCGCACACCGCGGCTGACCGGCGCCACGCCGACCGAGCCCATTGACCGCCCATCCACCGCCCATCCACCGCCCATCGACCGCTTGCCGTCCGTCCCACTCGCCCGTCTCACGTATCAGTAGGGTACCTCCACCACCGACACCGCCATGCCGCTCGCCCCCCAACTCCTCGCGATTCTGGTCTGCCCCAAATGCAAGGGAGAGCTCGAGTACCGCGAGGCCGAGGCGTGCCTGATTTGTCATACGGACCGCCTCCGCTATGCGATCCGGGACGACATCCCCATCATGCTGATCGATGAGGCGACTCCAGTCGACTCATGATCGACTGGGGTGCCTGATGCCGGCCCCCCCGCGTCCTGTAGCTACACGCCTTTCGGGTCCCATGTCCGACGGCTGGTCGCTGGCAGCTAACTCCGTTGCCCTCTGACCAGTTGGCTGGTCCTAGTAGCGTGGCCGACCATACCTTGGCGGTCCGCTGACTTTCTCCTGCCGCTCCCATTGTCCGTGGCCCACTCCATCGCGATTTTCTTTACGCCCGACGGGTCCGAGCCACCCATCGTGGTGCGGGCGTGGAGCGACGCGCGATCGCTGACAATGGTGGTGGTTCGCTCCGCGGATGACCTGATGGCCCGCGCACTTCGGGGGCGGCCCCGGCTCGTCGTGTTCGACGCGCAGGGCCTCGCGAGAGCGGCGTCGCTCGAGGCCTGTACGCGGCTCAAGCGCGACTCCTATACCGGTATCGTACCCGCCGTCGCACTGACCACGGCGCACGATATGGAAATCGGCCACGCGTTCGATGCCGGGTCGGACGAAGTGGTGCCCGTGGGGATGCCGGACGCCGAATCGATGCAACGGTTGGACGTGCTGCTGCGACGGTCGGATCGGGATACCTTCGTCCATCCCTCGACGCGGCTCCCGGGCACGGACCAAATCGAAGCCGAGATCGCTCGACGGATCGCGGCCGGCGCGACACTGGCGGTATGCTACGCGGATCTCGACCACTTCAAGGAATTCAACGATCGGTATAGCTATTACGACGGCGACCGCGTCATCCGAATCCTGGCCAAGATCCTGCACGACGTCGTAAAGGGCTATTGTGGAGAAGCCGGATTCGTCGGCCACATCGGCGGCGATGACTTTATTTTCATCGTGCCAGCGACCGCCGTCTCCGATACCTGCGGTGAGGTCATCTCGATTTTCGACGCGCTCGTCCCGTATCAGTATTCCGAACAGGATCGGCGCGCCGGGTACTTTTTCGGCAAGGACCGTCGGGGACAACTGCACCGCGTCCCCCTCATGACGGTTTCAATCGGCGTCGTGACGAATGAGCGCCGCCAGTTCACCCAGGCCTCGCAAATGAGCGAGTTGGCGACCGAAATGAAGAGCTACGCTAAGACGCTAAGTGGATCCGTGTACACTGTCGATCGCCGTCAAGACGCGGTGAACGAGCACCCGCTGGTGGTCACCCGCGCCGATGTCGCTGGCATCGGGGAGGACCGGTGAACATCGCCTGCGGAGAATGCCGATCGGTCTTTCGCGTCGATCCCGCCCGCGTTCCGGCGGGGGGCGTCCGCGCCCGCTGTTCTGTCTGCGGCGGGGTGATTCTCGTCGCCATCGATGGCGCCAACGGATCGTCCGCCCACCCATCGTCTCACGCCGCCGCCGCCCCCCGCAGCGCACCGGCCGCCGGACCCTCCGCCGGATCCTCTGGTCTCGTGCAGCCGGGCGCGTCGAGTGGGCTGGCGGGACGCAGCGGAAATCCGTTCGCGCCCGCGATGGCCGGCGCCGCGCCCCAGACGATTCCTGCGCCATCCGGAGCGAGCTACCGACCCGCCGCGTCGATGCCCGCGGCACCGAGTGCGCCCAGCTCGGCCCCGTCGCCCGTCGCCCGCAACATGGCGCACGCCGCGCGCCCTGCGGTCACGCCGGCCCGAGGCGTGCCGACCGTGGGACCCGCCTTCGGCAGGCGTTCCACTCCCGGTACGACGGCCACGATCCCTGAGGCCGCCCATCCGACGCTGGCGCCACGGCCCGCTGCGGCGCCGGCTCGCCCCGGATTCGCGGGCAGCAGCCCCGCACCGCCGGCCGCACCACTATCGGGCGCGTTCGGCGCCCCACAGTCCGAGCCGTATCGACCGGGAGCGCTGCCCGCGAAGCCCGGCCCCGCGCCCGTCGCTTTCGGCGGTTTTGGTGGATCGATGGCGCCCACGCGATCCGGCCCCATGGTCCCGCCCGGACCGCGCGCGGTGCCGCTCGCGCCGCCAATGGCGCCATCAGGCCCGCTGCGGCCCGCGCCGCTCCCCTCCGTGCCAACGGCTCCGGGCGGAGCTGCCCGGCCTGGAGCACCCGTCTCGGGTAGCGGAGCCATGGGCGGTGCCTTGCCGACGCCGACCTTGGCCCCTCCGGAGTCGGGCCTCGGCTCCCCGATCGGTGCCCCCCGGACCGCTCCAGCGGCCGCGCCCGGAGCGCCGACCGCGCTCGGTGCGATGGCCCCCGCCAAGCTGCCAAGCGCGTCGCCCTTCGGCGACTCCGCCTTCGGGACCGCCGCACCTGCCAGAGTAAGCACCGGCATGCCTGCTGGCATGCCTGCGCCGGCTGCGCCTCTCGTGCCCCGGCCCTTGGTGCGGCCGCCTGTTGCGCCGCTTGGGGCATCGGCCAACGCACCGGCTGCGGCGCCGCCAGTCGCACCGGCGCCCGCATCATCGGCGATGCCGTCGGCCATGCCCGCGGCGATGCCACCGGGACTCCGGCCGCTTCCGACCCCACCGTCCGTCGCCTCGTTCGCGGTGACCTCGCCGTCGCTCCCACCGGTCGTGCTCGCGGCGCCCGTCGCGGAGCGGCGTCCGATCAACCCCTTCCTGGCAAACGACCCGAATCAAAAGGCCAAGCGGTTGGCGCGCGCGCTCGTCTCCGACATGCTCGCGTATCATCCGGGCAAACGCGACGAGGGACTCGCCAACGGCACGCTCAAGCAGATCTTCCGCGACGAGATCAAGAAGAGCTACGAAGAATACGTGGACCAAATCGGCCGCGAATTCGCCGAGAACTCGACGCATTTCCAAGACGCGCTGAACGAGCTGCTTGCGGCAGGGAAGAAGATGTTCTAGGCGCAGCGGCCGGTGGCTCGGAAAACCAGAAGGCCGGTTGCGATGTGTTGCAGCCGGCCTTCGCCGTTGTCGCTCACCGCGATCCACGAATCGCTATCCGCTAATTCCTGCTTATCTTTCGCCTATGGTAGACAGCGAACGGGAGCGCGAGTTACGACGCATTGGGGAGCGTTTGGACGAGCTCAGGGGGTACCTTTGACATCGAACGCATTCGCGCCGCGATGGGCGACCTCGAGCGCGCGATGGCGGACCCGGGGTTCTGGGAGCGACCCGATCGGGCGCGCGAAGTGGTGCAGCAGGTCAAGACGCTGAAGGTCGTCGTCGACCCGTACGACCGGCTCAGCTCGCAGCTGCGGAGCGCGATGGAGCTGGACGAGATGCTCCAGACCGAGCCCGACGCGACGATCATGACCGAGTTGGATCATCTCGTGACCGCGATCCGGGATGAGCTCGACGCCTTCGAGCTTCGGTCGCTGCTGGCCGGCAAGGATGACTTCCGTAATGCACAGGTCGAGATCAGTGCCGGAGCGGGGGGCACCGAGGCACAAGACTGGGCCCAGATGCTCATGCGCATGTATACGCGGTGGGCGGAGCGCCGCGGCTTCACGGTCGAGATGCTCGACGTCAGCGAAGGTGAGGAAGCCGGGATCAAGGGCGCCATCATGGAGATTCACGGCTCCTACGCATACGGCTTCCTGCTCCCAGAAGCCGGCGTGCACCGGCTGGTGCGGATCTCACCCTTCGACGCGAACGCGCGGCGACACACCAGCTTCGCGTCGGTCTTCGTCTATCCGGTGGTCAACGAGGAGATCAACATCGAGATCCGCGACGACGACCTCAAGATCGACGTGTATCGCGCCTCGGGTGCCGGTGGCCAGCACGTCAACAAGACCAGCTCGGCCGTCCGCATCACGCACCTCCCGTCGGGGATCGTCGTGGCGTCGCAGCAGGAGCGGTCGCAGTTCAAGAACAAGGCGACGGCAATGAAGATGCTGAAGAACCGGCTCTATCAGCTGGAGGCCGACCGGCAGGCGGCGCAGAAGGCCGCGCTCGACGCGACCAAGGCGGACGTCACATTCGGGAGCCAGATCCGGAGCTACGTGTTCCAACCGTATACGATGGTCAATGACCACCGAACCGAGCTCAAGATCCCGGACGTACAGAAAGTGATGGATGGCGGCATCGATCCGTTCATCGAGGCCTATCTCAAGGCCACCGTGCGGCGCGCGGGCGGCGCGAGCGGGACGGCCGCCGCGTGACCGCGGTCGACGGCGCACCCGACGACCTCAACTTCGTCCTCCGCGACCGGCGCGCCAAGCTCGATGCGCTCGTGGCCGCGGGCATCGAGCCATTCGCGTACCGCTTCGCGCGCACGCACAGCGCGTCCGAGGCGCGCGCCGCGCTGGGTGAGGCGCAAGAAGGGCCGTCCGTTACCACCGCGGGCCGCGTCGTCTCGTGGCGCGGACACGGCAAGACGACCTTCGCCCATCTCGCGGACCAGGACGGTCAGATCCAACTGTACTTCCGGCAGGACGTGCTGGGCGAGGCGTACGGGTTCCTCGCCCACCTCGACCTCGGCGACGTGATCGGCGTCACCGGCCCGCTCTTCCGCACGCGAACGGGCGAGCCGACGGTGCGGGTGGAGTCGGTCGAACTCCTCACCAAATCGATGCGGCCGCTCCCGATGGGCAAGGAGGAGACCGTGGAGGGCCGCGTGGTCCGGCATTCCGGGTTCAACGACCCGGAGCAGCGCTATCGGCAGCGGTACGCCGATCTCGCGGTCCATCCCGATGTGCGCGCCGTCTTCGTGGCACGGACCCGTATGATCGCGGCGATCCGCCAGTTTCTGGATGCTCGCGGCTACCTCGAGGTCGAGACCCCGGTGTTGCAGCCCCTCTACGGCGGCGCACGGGCGCGTCCGTTCACCACCCATCATCACGCGCTGGACACCGCGCTCTACCTCCGGATCGCGGACGAGCTGTATCTCAAGCGGCTGATCGTCGGCGGCTTCGAGCGGGTCTATGAGATCGGGCACGACTTCCGCAATGAGGGACTCGACCGGTCGCATAACCCAGAGTTTACGATGCTCGAGTTCTACGAAGCGTACGCCGATTACGAAGTCATGATGGGCGTCGTCGAGTCGCTCGTGACGGCCGCTGCCGACGCCGTGCGCGCGATTCCGGAGGTGGGCGCCAAGGTGCCCGTCATCACCGCGCCCTTCGCGCGCATACAATGGATGCCGGCGCTCGGTACGGCGTTGGGTGTGGATCCATGGGCGCTGATGGCCGATTCGACGCAACTGCGCGCCGTGGCTCGCAGACTCGGGATCGCCGATGTGGATTCGCAGAGCCCGATGCAACTGCTGGATGCGATCTTCCAGGAGGCCGTCGAGTCGAAGCTCGAACAGCCGACGTTCGTGATCGACTTTCCGGAGCCGCTCTCGCCGCTCGCGAAGCGGCGGCGGAAGGGGGCCGCGCCCGAGGGGCCGGTGGCGGTCACCGAGCGGTTCGAGCTGTTCGTCAACGGCCGCGAACTCGCCAACGCCTTCAGCGAGCTCAATGATCCGCTCGATCAGCGCGCGCGGTTCGAGGCCCAGGCGCAGCTCCGCGCGGCCGGTGATGAAGAAGCGCCAGGCGTGGACGAGGACTATCTCCGGGCACTCGAGTACGGCATGCCACCCACCGGCGGCGTCGGCATTGGCATCGACCGGCTGTTCATGTTTCTCACCGGGATCACGCATATCCGCGACGTCATTCTCTTTCCCGCGATGCGGCCGGAGTCACCGGCCACCAAGGCCGCGCCGTGACGGCCACGGCGTTCGACGAGCGCGCGGCGAGTGTGCGCCGGCCGCCGTCCCGCGTGTCGGCCCGACTGGAATGGGCGATCGCGTGGCGTTATCTCCGCAGCCGAAAGGGCTCGCGCCTGCTGTCGTTCATCAGCGTGGTCGCGATCGGCGGCGTCGTGGTCGGCGTCAGCGCGTTGATTCTGATCATGGGCGTCATGAACGGCCTCCAGAACGACCTGCGCGACAAGATCCTCGTCGGCAGCCCCGATCTGCGCGTGCTGAACTACGGCCAGGACCTCAAGATCGACGATTGGCAAACGCTGGTGGACAAGGTGCGCGGATTTCACGGCGTCGTGGCGGCCGCACCGTTCGTGCTCACGCAGGGGCTCGTGAGTGCGGGGCACAACTACGTCGAGGCGGCGCAGGTCATGGGCATCGAGCCGCAGGCACCGCACGTGGCGCAGGTCACCACGATTCGTGAGCACGCGATCAAGGGGGCGGGCGACTTTCGATTCGCCAGCACCGACGGCAAGACGCGCGGCGTGGTGGTGGGCAAGCTACTCGCCGAGCGCTTGTCGCTGATGCCGGGTGACACGGTGCGGATGCTCGCGCCGCCCACGGGCGGCAAGATCAACCCTGTGCTCGGCACCTTCACCCCTCGCTATTACACGTTCGAGGTGACCGGCCTATTCGAGACCGGGATGTACGAGTACGACAACTCCTACATCTACATGGCGCTTCCGGTGGCGGAGGAGTTCGCCGGACTGGGGACCGCGGTCACGGGCCTCGAAGTCAAGACGGCGGATCGATGGAGTGCGGCCGGGGTCGCGCGGGCATTGGAGAGCGCACTGGGTTATCCCTACCGCGCCGAGGACTGGCAGCAGCAAAACAGCTCGCTCTTCCGAGCGCTCAAGCTCGAGAAGCTAACGATGGGATTTATCGTGCTGCTCATCATCATCGTCGCCGCATTCAACATCGTGAGCACGCTGACGATGGTGGTCGCCGACAAGACCCGCGAGATCGGGATCCTCAAGGCGATGGGGATGCCCTCGCGCTCGATCCGCCGGATCTTCCTCGCGCAGGGACTCGTGATCGGCGCCGTCGGGACATCGATGGGACTGACGCTCGGCCTCGCCGGGGCGGTCGCGCTGGAGCGCTACAAATTCATTCGCCTGGATCCGTCGGTCTATTTCATCGATCACATGCCGGTGTCGGTCCAGCCGCTCGACGTGATCCTCACCGTCGTGGCGAGCCTCGTGATCGCCACGCTCGCGACGCTGTACCCGTCGATGCAGGCCGCGCGCCTCTATCCCATCGACGCGATTCGCCACGAATAGCGGCCGAGACGATGACGACCATGGTGCTCGAGGCGCATGAGCTGTGGAAGTCCTACCGGGGTGGCGACGGCTCGCTCCTGCCGGTGCTCTCGGGCGTGGATCTCCGTGTGTCGCAGGGCGAGATGGTGGCCGTCGTGGGCGCCAGCGGGGCGGGCAAGAGCACCTTGCTGCATGTGTTGGGCGCGCTCGACCGCCCGTCGCGCGGGTACGTGGTGATCGGCGGGCACCCGGTGAGCGGGCTGGCCGACGATGCGGTGGCCGCGCTCCGCAACAAGACCGTCGGCTTCGTCTTCCAGTTCCATCATCTGCTGCGCGAGTTCTCGGCGTTGGAGAACGTCATGATGCCGCTCCGGATCGGCGGGGTGGAGGCGTCCGTCGCGCAGAGCCGAGCCGAGGAACTGCTGGCGCGGGTGGGGCTCACCGGGCGCATGCACCATCGGCCGGCCGAGCTGTCGGGCGGCGAGCAGCAGCGGACGGCCGTCGCGCGCGCGCTGGTCGCGGACCCCGCAGTATTATTAGCGGATGAGCCGTCGGGAAACCTCGACCATGCGAACGCGGAGCGATTGCACGAGCTCTTCGCGGAGCTGGCGCGGGACCTGGAGGTGGGGATGGTCGTCGTGACCCACAACCGGTCGCTTGCCGCTCGGGCGCACCGGGTGCTGGCACTGGCCGATGGCCGGTTGGTTCCGACCGACGCGCGTGAGGGGGTGGCGTGATGCAGTGCGACGATTGCAAAGAGCGCGACAGCGTGGTGCAGCTGGTGCAAGCCGTCGACGGCAATCTCAAAGAGCTGCACCTGTGCGAGCAGTGCGCCGCGAAACGCGGGGTCGAGTCGACCGTGGCGGCCAGTCCGCCGATGACGGACATGCTCCAGAAGGTCCAGGCCCAGTTAGTCATGGGCGGCGGGACGAGCGGCGCGAATTCGCGCGACGCCGTACGGTGCACATTCTGCTCGGCTACGCTCGCCGATTTCAGGGCGACCGGCCGGTTGGGATGCGCGCACTGTTATGGCGCCTTCGAATCCAGTCTGCGGGAACTCTTGCGCCGCGTGCACGGGAGCGCGCGCCACACGGGCCGCCGGTATGAGCCGCCGCAGCCGGACGAGCTGCAGCGCGCGGTCACGCTGGGCGAGCTTCGGGACCGGCTCCGCCGGGCGATCGAGGGCGAGCAGTTCGAGTTGGCGGCGGACATCCGGGACCGCATCCGGGTGCTCGAGTGAGCCTCGATCTCGCACTGCTCCCGGACGGGGGTGTCAGTTGGATGGACGCCTCGGGCGAGCACGCCGACATCGTCCTCTCGACCCGCATCCGCCTGGCGCGCAACATCGAGGGCTATGCGTTCACGGGCCGGGCGCGCGACGGCGAGCGGCTGCGCGTGTTGACGCAGGTGCGTGACGCGGCCCGTGAGGTCGAGAGCCTGTCGCACAGCGTCCTGCTCCGGGTGGACGAGCTGCCGCCGGCCGACCGGCTGTTGTTACACGAGCGGCATCTCGTGAGCAAGGAGTTGGCCGGGCTGGACGCGCAGCACCCGGTTCGCAGTGGTGCGGCCGTGTTTCTCGGGGCCGACGTGGGCGTCATGATCAATGAGGAGGATCACCTCCGATTGCAGTCTCTGCGCTCGGGATTCGGGCTGCCGGCGGCGTTCGCCGCGGTGCAACAGTTGGATCGCGAGCTCGGGTCGAAGGTCCCCTACGCGTTCCACGACGAATTTGGCTATCTGACCGCGTGTCCGACCAACGTTGGAACCGGGATGCGGGCGTCTGTACTGATTCATTTGCCGGGACTCGTGCTCACCAAAGAGATGAGCAAAGTGCTGGCGAGCTTACAGCAAATGGGGTTGACCTACCGCGGGTTGTACGGCGAGGGCAGTGATGTCGTGGGGAACTTCTTCCAGATTTCCAACCAGACGACGTTGGGAAAGACGGAAGACGAGTTACTCGACGACTTGGTGCGCGTCGTCAAGACAGTGATCGCGCGGGAGGAGGATGCCCGCCGGCTGTTGCTGCGGGACGCCGGTTATATTATTGAAGACAAGGTGTGGCGCGCGTACGGCACCTTGCGATATGCCCGAAGCCTCACGTTCGACGAGGCGATGAACTACCTGAGTGGCGTTCGGTTGGCGGTCGGCTTGAAACTGATCTCTGGCCTGAGTGTATATACTCTCAACAAGCTCCTGATATTTAGCCAGTCAGCGCATTTGGCCCACGCCGAGGGGCGGGCGTTGACGGAGAGCGAGTCCAATCTGGCGCGCGCGCGATACGTGCGGCAGACACTCGCCAACGAGGCCGCGACGCACGATTAGCGTCGCTGAGCGGGCGCTGAGCCCAGGCGTGGGTGCGGCGACTCGGGCGATTGAGGGGGTCAGGGCGTCATGAACGGCTACAACTTCACGGAACGGGTCCGGAAGGTGCTCGCGATGGCGCGTGAAGAGGCGGCTCGCCTCCACCACGAATACGTGGGGACCGAGCACATCCTCCTCGGGCTGATTCGCGAAGGCGAAGGCGTGGCCGCCGCCGTTCTCCAGAACATGAACGTCGACCTCGACGAGATCCAGCAGAAGATCGAGGAGACGGTCAAGAAGGGGAAAGCGGCTCAGACCACGGGTCCCGACCTGCCGTATACCTCGCGCGCCAAGAAGGTGCTGGAATTGGCCATGAGCGAGGCCCGCGAGCTCAATCACAGTTACGTCGGGACGGAACACCTCCTGCTCGGGCTTCTGCGCGAGGAGAAGGGCATTGCGGCCCAGGTGTTGACCGACGCTAGTGTCAGCCTCGAGGCGGCGCGCACGGAGACGCTGCGCCTGCTCGGCACCGAGCTGCCCCAGGGCGGCGGCGCGACCGCACAGCAGGGCGCGGGCGCCGCAACGCCGGCATCGTCCTCACCGTCGAAGGGCGACAAGAAATCGAAGACCCCGGCGCTCGACCATTTCTGCCGCGATCTCACGCAGCTCGCCGCCGAGGGACAGCTCGATCCGACTATCGGACGGGCGAAGGAGATCGAGCGCGTGATGGAAGTCCTCACGCGCCGCAAGAAGAACAATCCAGTCCTGATCGGCGAGCCCGGTGTCGGCAAGACCGCGATCGTCGAGGGACTCGCCCAGCTCATCGCCAACGGCGAATGCCCGGAGTCGCTGCGCGACCACCGCGTCCTGTCGCTCGACATGGCGGCAGTGATCGCGGGCACCAAGTATCGCGGTCAGTTCGAGGAGCGGCTCAAGGCCGTGATGAACGAGATCGCGCAGAACAAGAACATCATCCTGTTCATCGACGAGCTGCACACGCTGGTCGGCGCCGGGGCGGCCGAAGGCGCGATCGATGCCAGCAACATGCTCAAGCCCGCGCTGGCGCGGGGCGAGCTGCAATGCGTCGGTGCGTCTACGCTCAACGAGTATCGGAAGTACATCGAGAAAGATGGCGCGTTGGAGCGCCGCTTCCAGACCGTGATCGTTGAGCCGCCAACGATCGACGAGACGGTGGAGATCCTCAAGGGCCTGCGCAAGAAATACGAGGACCATCACCGCGTCACGATCCCCGATTCGACCCTCGTCACGGCGTCGAAGCTGGCCGAGCGCTACATCACGGACCGGTTCCTGCCCGACAAGGCGATCGACGTGATCGACGAGGCAGGCGCGCGGGCCCGGCTCGCCGCCCAAGCGCCGCCACCCGAGGTGGCCGCCCTCAAGGCGAAGCTCGACGAGAATATCGCGGAGAAAGAGGCGGCGGTCCGCGATCAGAACTTCGAGCGCGCGGCGTCGCTCCGCGACAAGGAACGCGAGCTCCAGTCGGAGATCCGCCGGAAGCAGGAAGAGTGGGAGAAGCGGCGGCAGTCGCACCGGCCGGTGCTGGGCGAGGAGGAGATCTCCTTCATCGTCAGCCGGTGGACCGGGATCCCCGTGACGCGGCTGCAGGAAGCCGAGACCGCCCGCTTGCTTCGGATGGAAGGGGAACTGCATCAGTCGGTCGTCGCCCAGGAGGAGGCCATCAAGGCCCTCTCCCGGTCGATCCGGCGGAGCCGTGCGGGACTCAAGGATCCGAATCGGCCGATTGGCTCGTTCGTTTTCGCGGGCCCCACCGGAGTCGGGAAGACCGAGCTCGCGCGTGCACTGGCGAGATTTCTCTTCGGCGACGCCCAGGCACTCATCCGAGTGGACATGTCGGAGTACATGGAGAAGTTCTCCGTGTCGCGCCTGATCGGCGCCCCTCCGGGCTACGTCGGATATGAGGATTCTGGGACGCTGACGAAAGCCGTTCGGCGCAAGCCGTACAGCGTCGTGCTGCTCGACGAGATCGAGAAAGCGCATCCGGATGTATTCAACATCCTCCTCCAGGTGCTCGACGAAGGGCATCTCACGGACAACTACGGCCGGGTCATCGATTTCAAGAACACGGTCGTGATCATGACGTCGAACGTCGGCGCGAAAGACATCACCAAGGGCAAGTCGCTGGGTTTCGCGGCGCCCGATACGCGGCAGAGTTTCGAGCGGATCTCCGAGAAGGTGAAGGAGGAGATGGGCCACGTGTTCAACCCCGAGTTTCTCAATCGGCTGGACGACGTGCTGATCTTCCATCCGCTCAGCCAGGAACACATCAAGCTGATCGTGGCGATCCTGATGCGCGATGTGCAGAAGCGGCTGGTCGATGAGGAGCTGACGCTGCGGCTGTCTGATGCGGCGACCGATTTCCTGGTCAAGCACGGCTTTGACGAGAATTTCGGGGCGCGACCACTCAAGCGCGCGATCCAGCGTTTCATCGAGGACCCGTTGTCGGAGAAAATCCTGCAGGCCGAGTTCCAGAAGGGCGACGAAGTCGACGTCGATCTGGCGCCCGACGGATCGAAACTCGACTTCCGCGTCACGAGCCCGACAGCCCACTAGGGGACAGGGGAGAGTCCCAAAGTCAGTGGCCTGACGACAGCGGCACGACGGCGCAAGTCAGAAATTCGGAGGCCGACTCGTTACCAACGGGGGCGGCCTTCGACATCTGGCCCCTGAATTCTCCCGCTGATCGTGGACCTGTACGCGTGGGTGCCGTGTATATTATCGCCCATGCGGCACACCCTGTGCGTCGCGCTCGGCCTGCTGATGCTCGGGTCGGGCGCGCGTGCCTTTGCCCAAGACAATACCACTGGTCGGTGCACGACGCCCGACTCGGTCGCGGTTACCGGCAACAGCCGCGTGACCGAGACCGATGTCCGCGCGAGCGCCGGCCTGGTCGCGGGCGTGCCGCTCAACGCGCGGTCGGTACAGGAAGCCGTCAGGAGCCTGTTCGCTACTGGGCAGTTCGATGATGTGCAAATCACGTGCACGTCCACCGAAAAGCGCGCGCTCATCACCATCGCGGTCAAGGAACGGCTCGTCCTGAGCGGGGTCGAGGTCACGGGCGCGAATCGCGTGAGCGCGAAGAAGATCCGCGAGTTGATCGACCTGACCCCGGGCAAGCCCCTCGAGCCCGGCGATGTCACGCGCGCGGTCACGCGGATCGACTCGACGTACCAGAGTGCTGGCTACTTTCTGGCCAAGATCGTCCCCGAGACGACGACGGTCGCCGGCAAGACGGCGATCGCGTTCCATATCGACGAGGGCCGGCGGTTGGCCGTATCCGGCGTTCGGATCCACGGGAACGACGCACTGTCGGACCGCGAGATCGTTCGCGCGATGAAGACCAAGCCTGAGGGATTCCTCTGGTTCCGAAAGGGGGAGTTCGACGACGACACGTTCGCGGCCGACCTCGCGGAGCGGCTGCCGGAGTTGTACGCGCGACTGGGTTACGTCGATTTCCAAGTGCTCAAGGACACGATCATTGTGGATCGGGCTCGTGGTAAGGCCCTCCTCGATCTCACGGTTTCCGAAGGGAAGCAGTATCGCGTCGGGACATTCGACGTCATCGGCAACCGGCACTTCTCGACCGAAGAAATCCGCCGTTATTACCCCTTCTCGCTGACGTCCGCCACCCTGACCGAGCGGGCGACGGATTTGCTCTTGGAGCGCCACCGGCCGCCCCCCGGCGTCTTCGACCGCAGCCGGTGGGACGACGCGACGACGAAACTGCGCACCGGCTACAGCAACGAGGGATATATCTACGCCTCGGTCCGGCCGATCACCGAACGCGTCGTCGGCGCCGATTCGATGCCGCGCGTCAACCTGCGGTGGGAGATCGACGAACGAAATCCGGCGATCATCAATCGCATCGAAATCACGGGGAACGACTACACGACCGAAGGCTGTATTCGCGACGCGTTGGTGATCATCCCCGGTGACGTGTTCAGTCAGGACCGCCTCGTCCGCAGCTATCAGAACCTCGGGAACCTCGGGTACTTCGATACGCCGATCCCACCGCCCGACACGCGGCCGGCGGGCGATTCCGGGGGCGACGTGGACCTCGTGTTCCACGTGAAGGAGAAGCACACCGGTAACGTCAATTTCGGCGCGTCCACGGGGCAGGGCACCGGCCTCGGCGGATTTATCGGCTTCGACCAGCCCAACCTCTTCGGCGAATGCAAGAAGGGGTCGATCCAGTGGCAGTTCGGCCGCTACATCAACAACGCCACGGTGTCCTATACCGATCCCACGATCAAGCAGTCGCAGATCTCCGGGACGGTCACCGCCTACAACACGGAATCGCGCTACACGATCGGCGACCTGGGCCAGAGCACCCGCGTCGGCGGCAGCCTCCAGTTCGGTATTCCGGTCGCCCATTCGCGCTACACGCGACTCTTCGCGTCATACACCCTGGAAGGGGTGCACTACAACGGTGACACGACGACCCTGCTCGGCAGCCTCGCGGCCCGATGCCACGGGTGTGTCCGCTCCGCGCTGGGGCTGTCGTTACAACGAGATACGCGGGTTGGGCTGCCGTTCGCCGTTCAGGGCGGACTGCAGACCATTCAGGTGGAAGCGAACGGCGGCCCGTTAGGCGGCGCCGCCACCTATCAGCGCGTGGTGGCCGAGCTCCGCGGCTACTCGACCCTCGCCACGTTCGGCGGATCGGGGCTGGGGTCCGAGCCGGTCGCGCTCGTCCTGGGGTTCAAGGCCCGAGGGGGGAGTCTGTTCGGGAACTCGGGGCCGTTCTTCGCGTCGGAAGCGTTCGCCATGGGGGGTACCCAATACGGCGAGCAACTCCGGGGGTACAAAGAGTTCTCGATCGGCCCGTCGGGGTTTCTGGGCTCGACCGGCGAATTCAACGCCACGACCTCGTCCTTCGGCAACGCGTTCATGACCACGACGACGGAGCTGGGGCTCCGCATCAATAGCTCGATCTACACCGACATCTTCTTCGATGCTGGAAACGTGTATGCTTCAGCATCGGCGTTCGATCCCGCCCGGCTGTTTCGAGGGGCCGGCGTCGGCGTGGCAGTTGTGACACCCCTCGGACCCTTGGGCCTCGACTACGGGTACGGGTTCGACAAGACCAATTCCCTGGGTAAGCCCGATCCGGGATGGGAGTTGCACTTCAAGCTCGGCCAGATATTCTGACGGAGTGCCGGGGCCCAGGCCCCGGCCGGTGCGCGCTTGGTCGCCGCACCTACCTATGGATGATCATTTTACGTGGAGTGGAAATGCGGATATGGAGCGGTAGGGTGCGGGCCGTTATGGCCATTGGCGCACTCCTGTGTACAGCGGCCACTGTGGTGACTACGCAGGCCGACGCACAGGCCACCACCCCGGTCAAGCTCGCGTACATCCGGTCGCAGGACATTTTCGCGCAAGCGCCGGGCCGCGCCGAGGCGGAGAGCCAATTCAACAGCTTCGTCGAGACGGCGCGAGCTCAGGAAAAGGCGATGGGTGACTCCATCAACGGATTGCTCGGCGACTACGCGAAGTCGGAGTCTACGCTGGCCGCGGACGTGAAGCAGACCCGCCAGCAGGCGATCCGGGATAAGCAGGCGCAGTTCCAGCAGCGCCAGCAGCAGCTCGAGCAGGAAGTCCAAAAAAAGCAGGGCGAGCTGGTGCAGCCGATCCTCGAGCGCATCAACAAAATCATCAACGATCTGCGTAGCGAGAACGGCTACGCGATGGTCCTCGACGCCCAGGCGAGCGGCGGCTCAGTCGTGGCGGCCGACAAGAATCTCGACATCACCGACCAGGTTATCTCGCGGCTCCGGACAATGGCACCGGGCGCCCCGGTGGCCGGGGGAACCAAGCCGGCCGCGAAGCCGACAACCGGCCCCACGGCTGGTCCGTCTGGCGTGAGCCGTCCGAAGTCGCCGTCGCAATAGGGCCGGCGATCCGGGTGCGCTTGGCCGTCGGATGGGTGTCGGACCATTCTGACCGCGGCTGAGGTCGCGGCACTTACTCACGGGCGGGTGGTTGGCGACGCCGCCACCCCCGTCCACACCATCGCCCCGCTCGACCGGGCGGGCGATGGCGACCTGAGTTTTTTCGCGGCACGGAAGTACGCCGCACGGTTTGCCGCCTCGCGCGCGGCGGTAACGCTCGTCTCGCCGGCATTGGCCAATCACCCAGGGCCGCCGGTGCGGGTCGTCGTCGAGCGTCCCCCCGATGCGCTGCTCACGATCCTGCCGCGGCTCTACGTACCGACCGCGCGCGTGCCCGAGGTGCACCCCACGGCCCGCATCGGGCGCGGCGTGCAGTTGCCGCCGGATGCGACGATCGACGCGTACGCCGTGATCGGCGACGGCGTGCGCCTCGGCGCGCGAGCATGGATCGGGTCGCATTGCGTCGTCGCGGCTGGCGTCACGATCGGCGACGACGTGCGGCTGCATCCGAGCGTGACGGTGTGCAGCGGCACGCAGCTCGGCGACCGCGTCGCCGTCCACGCGGGCGCGCGTCTGGGCAGCGACGGATTTGGCTACGTCTTCCGCGACGGGCACCACGCGAAGATCCCGCACGTGGGGCGATGCCTGATCGGTGATGACGTCGAGATCGGAGCCAACACCACGATCGACCGCGGCAGCATCGATGACACGGTCGTGGGAGCGGGCACGAAGATCGACAACCTGGTGCACGTCGCACACAACGTGCGCATCGGCCGACTCTGCCTGCTGATGGCGCAAGTGGGGATCGCGGGCTCGGCTCGCATCGAAGACGGCGCCGTCCTCGCCGGACAGGTCGGCGTCGGTGGCCACGTCGTGATCGGCGCGCGGGCGACGGTGGGCGGACAGGCCGGCGTCTTCGGCGACATCCCGGGGGGCGAGACCTGGTCGGGGTACCCGGCGCGCCCGCACCGGGACGCGATCCGCACGCAAGCCACGCTCTCCAGACTACCGCGCATCTACCGCGCACTCGAACGCCTCGCGGCCGCGGAGGAGCGCGTGCACGGCGACACCCGAGGCGGCACGGACGGCGCGAAGTGATCGAGGTCCGAGCGCAGACTCCGCGGCGCCAAACGATTGCCGGGACGGTGATGCTGGAGGGCATCGGGCTGCATCTCGGGTTGCACTGCCGGATCACGTTCCGGCCGGCGCCGGAGGGGACGGGCATCGTCTTCCGTCGAATCGATCTGCCCGGTGCGCCCGAGATTCCGGCGCGCGTGGAGAACGCCGCACTCAGCGAGCGCCGCACACAGCTGGTCGGCGCGGCCCCCGGCGCCGAGATGCACACGGTGGAGCACGTGCTCGCGGCCGTGGTGGCGACGGAGATCGACGATCTGATCATCGACGTGGACGGACCGGAACCGCCGGTCCTCGACGGAAGCGCCGGCCCATTTTTCAATGCCCTCGTGGGCGCCGGGGTGGCGCAGGGCGTCCAACCGGCCGAGTATTTGGAACTGCGAGAGTCGGTCCGCGTGATTGACGGCGCGTCGGTCTACGAGGCCCACCCGGCAGCGGACTTGCGATTGGAGGTCACGATCGATTTCCCGCACCCGTTGATCGGGCGTCAGCAGGGACGATACGTTGTCGATCAAGCCGCCTTCGGCCGGGACCTGGCGGCGGCCCGCACCTTTGGCTTCATGCACGAGGTAGACGAGCTCCGAGCAAAGGGACTGATTCGGGGTGCGTCCACTGCCAACGCGGTCGTGCTCGGCGACGCCGGCGTGATCGACACCACGCTCCGATGGCCGGACGAGTTCGTGCGGCACAAAGCGATGGATTGCGTGGGCGATCTCGCCCTGGCCGGCCGGCGTGTGCGGGCGCACCTGACCGCCTTCCGACCCAGTCACCGCGGGACGATCACACTGGTGCGCGAAATGGTGAGGGCGGCCGAGGCGACGGCGGCCGGATCGCCGAGAGTCGTGAATGTCGCGGACCGCGCGGGTCAGGCGGGGCCGGCGGCCGAGCCGAAGGAACAGACGACCGAACGGAAGAACGACCAACGGAACGAACGGACGCACGGACGACAGGAGAGACGCATCGTGGACGCATCGAAGGACGCGAAGCCCGTGATGACGGTCGATGATATCATGAAGGTGATCCCGCACCGGTATCCGTTCCTGTTCGTGGACCGGATCCTCGAGATGGAAGAGGGGAAGCGGATCGTCGGCATCAAGAATGTCTCGATCAACGAGCCATACTTCGAAGGTCACTTCCCGGGGCACCCGATCATGCCCGGCGTGTTGATCATCGAGGCCATGGCGCAAGTCGGTGGCGTCCTGCTCATGGGACCGCTCAGCGACGCCCACAAGAAAGTCGTGTACTTCATGTCACTCGACAACGTGAAATTCCGGCGGCCGGTCAGGCCGGGCGACCAGATCCGATTCGACATCGAGATGACGCAGATCCGTGGCCGGGTGTGCAAGATGCGCGGGGTGGCCACGGTCGAAGGCGACGTGGTCGCGGAAGGCGAGATGGCTGCCATGGTGCGGGATTCGTGAGTGCGACGATGACCGCCGTGATCCACCCCACCGCGCTCGTCAGCCCAGACGCGCAGATCGGTGAGGGTGTCCAGATCGGGGCGTTCGCGATCGTCGGCGAACGGTGCGTGATCGGGGACGGGTGTGTGCTCGCGCCGCGGGCAACGCTCGAGCGCAACGTGACGCTCGGCCGATCGGTGCGCGTGGGGATCGGCGCCGTCGTGGGCGGCGATCCCCAGGACCTGAAGTACGGCGGTGAGGAGACCTTCGCCGAAATCGGCGACGGGACCGTCATCCGCGAGTTCGTCACGATCAATCGCGGGACCGTCCAGTCGGGACGAACGACGGTCGGCCGCAATTGTCTGATCATGTCCTATGCACACCTCGCGCACGACTGTCATGTCGGCGACCACGTCATTCTGAGCAACGGCACTCAATTCGCTGGTCACGTCACGATACAGGACCGTGCGATCATCGGTGGGTTGGCGGCCGCGCAGCAGTTCACGCGCATCGGTCGCTTCGCGTTCATCGGCGGCCTGTCGCGGATCGCGCGCGACGTGCCGCCGTTCACGCGCGCCAACGGCAACCCCATGAAGCTCTATGGCCTGAACACCGTGGGGCTGCAGCGCAACGACATTCCCGCCGAGACGACGCGTGAGCTCAAGCGCGTGTATCGAGTCTTTTTCCGGTCGGAGCTCAATCTCTCCCAGGCGATCGCGAGCGTCGAGTCGGAGCCGGAGCACATTCCCGAAGTGCAAGAGTTCATCGATTTCGTGAAGACCAGTCCGCGGGGCGTCAGCTTTTGAGCGATCGCGATGGCCCGTCGCCGCGTGCCGGCGTGCGTGCCGCGGGACACGACGCCGGTCCGCGGGTCGGTGTCGTGGGGGCCGGCGCGCTTGGCTATCACCACATCCGACTGCTGCGCGACCTCCCGGGAATTCGATTCGCGGGATTCTACGATCTGCGCGCCGACCGCGCGGGGGCCGTGGCTGCGGAGCTCTCGGTGCCAGCGTTCGGATCGTACGATGAGCTCATGGACGCCGTCGATGCGCTCACCGTGGTGGTGCCCACCCCGGCCCATTTCGACGTCGCGCGGGTGGCGCTCCAGCGCGGCCTGCACCTACTCATCGAAAAGCCGTTGGCGACCACGGTCGAGGAAGCGGACCAGCTTCTGGCCGCCGCGCGCCAGAGCGGCGCGGTGCTTCAGACCGGACACGTCGAACGGTTCAATCGCGCCGTGCGCGCGGCGCTGCCACTCGTCGAGGGGCCGCGGTTCATCGAGAGCGACCGATTGGCGCCATTCACGCCCCGCGGCGCGGACGTCGCGGTGGTGTTGGACCTCATGATCCACGACATCGATCTCGTGCGGACGCTGATGCCGGATCGGGTGAGTGACGTCGCGGCGGTCGGCGTGCCGCTCCTCACCGCGTCGGTCGACATCGCGAACGCCCGGCTCACCTTCGCCAGCGGCGCGGTCGCCAACATCACGGCCAGCCGCGTGTCCAAGGAACGACTGCGCAAGATCCGGATCTTCCAGCCCAGCGGGTACCTGTCCCTCGATCTGGCGGCGGGTACCGGCGAGTTCTATCGGTTGCGCCGCGAGGTGGATCTGGCGGCGCTCGCCCGAGAGGGTCGTCCCATCGAGATCGACGCGTTCGTGGAACGCGTCCCGCTCGAGGCGCCCGAGGGAGAGCCGCTCAAGCTCGAGCTGGAGAGTTTTGCGGCGGCGGTGCGGGGGGAGCAGCCCGTGACCGTGACCGGCGAAGATGGCCGCGACGCGCTGGCGATCGCGCTCCGCATCGTCGGCGAGATCGAGCGGCAGCTATCGGTGGCCACCGCGTAGACATCCGCCGGCGGCGGCCGCGGGGGTAGACCCCGGGCTGCCCGCGGCCGGTCCCGGTGTCCCACGTCAACGACTACCTCAACCACTACATCAACCCCGACGACTGGTTTCGTGACCGAAGTTCTGCTGTCAGCCGGGGAAGCATCAGGCGACCTCCACGCCGCGGGTGTGGCGGCGGCCCTGCGCGAGCTGCGGCCGCATCTCCGGGTGGTTGGCATCGGCGGGTCGCAGATGCGCGCGGGTNNTAACGAGGACATCGAATCACTCGCCGTCATGGGACTCGTGGAGGTGCTGCGTCACATCCCGCGGCACTACGCGCTGCTGCGCCAACTGCGCCGCCGGCTGCGCAGCGGCTCGGTGGGATTGCTCATCTGCGTGGACTACCCGGGCTTTAACATGAAGCTGGCGGCCGCCGCGCGCGCGGCCGGCGTACCGGTGCTGTACTACATCACGCCGCAAGTCTGGGCGTGGGGCGCCAACCGGCTCGGCGAGCTCGCGCGGATCATCACCAAGGCGGCCGTGATCCTGCCCTTCGAGGAGTCGCTACTGCGCGAGCACGGCATCGACGCGACCTTCGTCGGGCACCCACTGCTCGATCGGGCCGCGACGATGCCGGATCGCGAATCAGCTCGAGCGGCCCTCCATCTGCGCACAACCGATCCCGTACTCGCGTTGTTTCCGGGGAGCCGAGCGCAAGAGATCGGGCGGCATCTCGACGCGTTCGTCGCGTCCGCACGCGAAGTCGCGAGCCGGGTGCCCAACGTGCAGGTCATCGTCAGCGCCGCCCCTGGGATACGCCTCGACCCCGTGCGATGCCCGTACCCCGTCGTTCCCTCGGCGTCATTCACCGTGCTGCGGGCCGCCGACGCCGCGCTGTGCAAGAGCGGCACGACCACGCTCGAGGCCGCGGTGGCGGGCTGTCCGCTCGCCGTCGCCTATCGCACCAGTGCGTGGACCTACGCGATCGCGCGGCGGCTCGTGACGATCCCCCGGATCGGACTCGTGAACGTCGTCGCGGGTCGGCAAGTCGCGCCCGAATTCGTGCAGAGTGCGCTCGCGCCGCGCGCCGTCGCCGACACGTTAGTTCCGTTGCTGGATTCGGCCAGTCCCGCGCGAGTGGCGGCACTCGCGGGACTGGCCGAGGTCCGCGCCAAGTTGGGATCACCAGGGGCGGCGCGCCGTGTCGCGGAGATGGCAGCCCAACTGGTGGTGGGCGGCGGGGGCGCGCCAGAGTGAGGGACGATCCGCGGGAGGTTCCCGACCCGGCGCCCACGCCGCGCCCCGACGACGACGTCGCGCCGGGACCGGTGCCGCTCGATTGGCGGTCGCGCGCCACGGTGGCGGGGGGCGCGGCGATCATCCGCGCCTTGTCCGCGACCTGGCGGTTCCGACAACTCAACTATGAGCCGGTCGGTGCCTTTCGCGCGCGGCGTGGCGTCGCGATCTACGCGTTCTGGCACGCCCAGATGCTGCCGTTCCTCGCGCTGCATCGCGATACGCATGCCGCGGTGCTGGTCAGCGCGCATCGGGACGGCGAGCGCATCGCGCAGGCCGCGGCGCGCTTCGGGTATCGCGCGATTCGCGGATCGACATCACGCGGTGCCGCCGGCGCGTTGCGGGGACTCGTGCGTGGACTCGAGGACGGATGGGAAGTCGTGGTCACGCCGGATGGGCCCCGCGGACCCGCCGAACAATTCGCGCCCGGCACCCTCGTCGCCGCCCAGCAGGCCGGCGTCCCGGTTGTACTCATGGCGGCCGCGGCCCACCGTGCGTGGCGACTCGGGAGCTGGGACCGATTCATGATTCCGCAGCCGTGGACACGGATCACCGTCGCGTACAGCGAGCCGCTGCCCGTGACCTGGGAGTCGCCCCGAGAGGCCGCGGCGGCGGCGACCGAATTCCAGTCCCGTCTCGTGGCGCTCAACGCCCAAGCTCGCGACGACGTGGCCCATGCCCGGTGACGCGGGGGCGCCCGCGCGGCGCGCCGCCGTGGACCGGATCTGGTTCGACGACTCGCGCGGCGCGCGGGCGACGCGGGCGGCACTCGCTCCCCTGGCCGCGGCCTACGGCGCCGTCGCTGCCGTCCGGCGAACACTGTACGACCGCCGAGTGCTCCCGACATTCGAGCCCGCGATTCCGGCGGTCAGCGTTGGCAATCTGACGGTCGGCGGAACGGGGAAGACCCCGATCGCGGCGTGGCTGGTGGCGACATTGACCGACCGGGGCCAGCGGCCGGGCCTCGTGCTGCGCGACTACGGCGACGGCGACGAAGCGGCCGTGCACCGCATCCTCAATCCCACGGTGCCGATCATCTCGGACGACGATCGCGTGGCGGGGATCGCGCACGCGGCGGCGGACGGGTGCGATGTGGCGGTGCTCGACGACGCGTTCCAACACCGACGCGTCCGGCGCGCTGCCGACTTCGTGCTCGTGAGCGCGGACTCGTGGCCGGCGGTGCGGTGGCTGCTTCCCGCGGGGCCGTGGCGGGAGCCGTTGAGCGCACTGCGGCGTGCGTCAATGGTCATCATCACCCGAAAGGCGGCGGCGGACCGGGACGTCGCGTCGGTCCGAGCGGCTGTGGCGGCTGCCGCGCCCACCGTGTCCGTGGCGGTCGCGTCGCTCGTGCCCGGCTCGCTGCGCACCCTCGACGGCGACGAGCGTCCGCTCGCCTCGTTGCGTGGGGTGCAGGTGCGAGCCGTGGCGGGGATCGGGTGGCCGCCCGCGTTCTTCGCGCAACTGGCGGCAGCCGGCGCGGCGGTGGATGCCGTGCCGTATCCCGATCATCACCGGTATTCGGCCGCCGATGTGGCCAAAATTCGCCGTTACGCGGCGTCCGACACGATTCCCATATGCACGCTCAAGGATGCCGTCAAGCTCGGGGGGTTGTGGCCTCGCGAAGCAGAGCCCTTATGGTATGTTTCGCAGCGGGTCGAATTCGATTTCGGGGTCGAATCGGTGCTCGGCGCCCTCGATAGCGTACGACGGATCCGGCCAGTGTCCACTCGCATTCCCCCGACGTTCACAACCGACTCTTAGCCGGCTCGGCGCCCACGCGCCTCCCACCGGCGCAGCCCCGGACCATGGCCTCCGACCTCCGACTTCCGACCAACAAGATCGTGCATCCCGACAAAGATCGGTTTCTCAATGAGGAGAACCCGTTCGAGGCGATGATGTCACGGTTCGACCGCGCAGCGGAGTTGCTCGACCTCGAGCCCGGCATCTACCAGGTGCTTCGCAACGCAGAAAAGCAGCTCATCGTGTCGATTCCGGTCCAGCTCGACAACGGCAACGTCGAGGTTTACACCGGCTACCGGGTGCTGTACAACACCTCCCGCGGTCCAGCGAAAGGGGGCATCCGGTTCGACCTGAATGTCACGCTCGAAGAGGTGAAAGCCTTGGCGGCGTGGATGACGTGGAAGTGCGCGGTGGTCAGCATCCCCTTCGGCGGCTCGAAGGGCGGCGTGGTCTGCGACCCGCTGAAGATGAGTGTTGGCGAGCTCGAACGGCTGACCCGTCGCTACACGGCAGGGATCATGTCCGTGCTCGGGCCGGACTCCGATGTCCCCGCCCCTGATGTCAACACGAACGAGCGAGTCATGGCGTGGGTCATGGATACCTATTCCATGCGCGCGGGGCACACCGTGACGGCCGTCGTGACCGGGAAACCGGTAGAGATGGGTGGCTCGCTTGGCCGCCGGGAAGCGACGGGCCGCGGGTGCATGATCGTGACCAAGGAAGCGCTCCAGCATCTGGGGATGCCGATCCGCGGGACCACGGTATCGATCCAGGGCTTTGGCAACGTCGGGTCGGTCGCGGCCGAGATGCTGGAGCGAGAAGGGTGTAAGATCACCGCCATCGGTGATCGCTCCGTGTCGCTCCACAACGCGGGCGGTATCGACGTGCTCGACGCCATCAAATACGTCAAGCAGCACAAGTCGCTCGAGGGCTATTCGAAGGGCGATCCGATCAGCAGCGAAGAGCTCCTGACGTTGGACGTCGATGTGCTCTTGCCCGCGGCGCTCGAGAACGTGATCACGAGCAAGAACGCCTCCAAGGTGCGCGCCAAAGTGATCTGTGAAGGCGCGAACGGTCCGACGACCGCGGGCGCGGACGCGATCCTCGACGAAAAGGGCATCTTCGTCGTGCCCGACATCTTGGCCAACGCGGGCGGCGTGACGGTCTCGTACTTCGAATGGGTCCAGGACCGGGGCGGGTATTTCTGGTCCGAGGAAACGGTCAACGAGCGACTGCGTGACATAATGACACGCAGCTTCCGCGACGTGCTGACCCTGTCTCAACAGCACAAGGTGAACATGCGGACGGCGGCCTACATGCTGGCGATCAGCCGCGTGTCGACGGTGCACAAGCTGCGCGGCATCTACGCGTAGCCGCGCGCCCGTGCGCGAGCAGCGCGGGCGGCGAGGGATGGCGTCTGACAGTGCGCGGAGCGGTGGCTCGTCATGCGACTCGTGATTGCGGCCGTCGGACGCCCCCGCGACCCGGCACTGGCCGCGGCCGTGACCGCATACCAGGAGCGGGCGGCGCGGTACTGGCCGCTGGATGTGATCGAGGTCCGTGACGAGCCGGCACGCGGCGCACGGCCAACCGTGGTCCGGGATCGCGAAGGCGCCCGACTTCTCGACCGGTTGGCCGGCGTGCGGTTCGTCGTGTGTGAACGGGACGGCCAGCGCCGAACGTCCGAGGAGTTTGCGGAGTGGCTGCACAGCATTCGGGAGAGCGGCCGCGATGTCGCGTTCGTGATCGGCGGCGCATTCGGCCTGGCGGAGTCGGTTACCGCCGCGGCGTGGCGTCGGATGTCACTCGCCCCGTGGACGCTGCCACACGAGGTCGCACGCCTCGTCCTCGCGGAGCAGATCTACCGCGCGGGGACCATCGTGCGCGGGGAGCCGTACCACAAATGATTCGCGTCCCATGACCACACGCGACCACGGCGGATCGGCGGCGACCGACGGGCCACTGCCGACGCCGACGCCTGCGGCGCCGCAAACGGTCGTGCGCACCGAACCGCTCGGCGGCGTCCCACTCGCCGCGGCCGCGATAGCCGGCACGGTGCCCCCCGGCTGGTACCCCGAATGTCCGCGCGACCCGCGCGCCTGGACCGCCCGCATCGAGCGGGTGCGCGCGGAGAGCGGGAAGCATGGGTGGCTCGACGCGCTCTGGCCCGCGATCGAGGCGGAGGGGCCCGCCGCCACTCGGCTGAGGCGCGCCGCGACACAGGGGGTCGTCGTCACGACCGGTCAGCAACCCGGGCTCTTCGGCGGACCCGTGTATACCTGGACGAAGGCCATCGGCGTCTTGGCGCTCGCCAACGCGCTGGAGCAAGCCACAGGCGTCCCGGTCGCTCCGGTGTTTTGGGCCGCCACCGACGACACCGATTTCGCGGAGGCCAGTACCACGTGGGTCTCCGCACGGGGCGGCGTGCAGGCCCTGACCGCGACCCCGGCCGCGGCCCCCGGCGCCGTACTCGCCGGTGCGCCACTCGGCGACCTGACCGCGGCGCTCAGCGGCTTGATGACCGCCTCGGGGTCCGCGCCCTACGCCCACGTGCTGGATGCGGTGCGCGCGGCGTACACGCACGATTCGACGAGCCAGCGGCCTACGACGGCCGGCTCCGCGTTCGTCACGCTCCTACGCCGAGTGCTCGGCCCGCTCGGAATCGCGGTGATCGATGCATCGCACGCGGCCGTGCGTCGGCGCGCGTACCCGACACTCGTGCACGCGCTCCAACGCGAAGGCGTTGTCGCGAGCGCGCTCGCGGCGCGCAATCGCGAGATCGCCGAACACGGGTACACGCCGCAGGTGAGCGACGTCGCCGCGCTGACGCTGGTATTCGAATGGTCGGGAGTCGGCTCCAAGGATGGCGGCACCGACACGTCGCTGGACGAGGGGCCGGCGCCCATCGGGGCGACCAAGACACGCGTCCCGCGGGCCCGGGCGTCAGAGGCCGCCGGTCGGGCACCCGCGGGGACGTTGAGCGGCAACGTCCTGCTTCGGCCCGTCGTCGAGCGCAGCATCCTGCCGACGGTCGCGTATCTCGCTGGCCCAGGCGAGCTCGCGTATTTCGCGCAGACGTCGGCGGTAGCGGATGCCCTCGAGCTGCCGCAGCCCCTGGCGCTTCCGCGGTGGTCCTGCACGCTCATCGAGCCCGCGACGGCCGCGCTGATGGCGCGCTACGGTCTTACCGAAGGCGACTTGCGCGACGCGCGCCGCTATATCGGTGATGCGTTACCGCGGCTCGACCGGTTCGGAACCGGTCCCGCGCAAGAAGACGCGGCCTACATCGCACGACGTGTCGGCTTGAACTAGAGTCGCGTTCTTTTCGGCCGCTCTTACCACCACGCAGCACGGAAACAAGTCGGACGTAACGCTCGCCGTGTAACGTGACAGGATTGGCGCACGGCTCGTGCGCCGCGTCACCGGGAAGGGTGGGAATGTCGATTCGTCTGTCGCGACGCTTCTTCATCATGTGTTTCATACTGCCGGCGTTGTGCGCGTGCGGCGGTGGCGGCACTGCACCGGCGTCTAGCGCGTTCGTTACGCCGCCGACCCCGACGCCGGCGCCGACCGCGCCGCCGAGCGGGACGGTCGCACTGTCACAAACCGCCGTCACCTTCAGTGCGCCGGGCCAGTCGTCGAACGTCACCGTAAGCGAGCCCGGTTACTCCGGGCCGATCACGGCAAACGCCGGCGCGTGCGGCGTCGTCGCGGTCGTGTCGCCTTCGAGCACTACGAGCTCCCCCGCGCAGTTCACCGTCACCTCGCAGACGTCGGGCTCGTGCGCCGTCACGTTTTCCGACAGCTTCGGCCAGACGGCGACGCTCAGCGTCGGCGTGACCGTCACGCAGGGGACGATTCAATGAAGATCCGCATCGCGTTTGCGGTCACCGCCTTGGCGCTCACCAGCGGGTGCGTCGGCTCCGGTCACGCGCTTCCGCCCGCGAGCCATACAACGTCATCGAAGGCACGACTTCCGGTCAGCTTTACCATGCACTGGCCGGCGCGCAGCAGCAGCACCCAGATGAAGCGGCGGCCGGCGTTCGTCTCGCCGTCGGCACAAAGCGTGGTGATCGAAGTGAATCCCGACGCAGCGACGCCGGGGCCGATCACGTTTGCCAACGCCCCCGCAGCCGGTGGAACCGCGACCGTCACGATCGACGCGCCCGCAGGTCAGGACGTCTTCGTCATCTCGCTCTACGATCAAGCGCAAGTGCCGTCCGAAACGACCGCCACTGGAAACGAGCTCGGCCGCGTGACCGTCGCGCAGAGCATCGCGCCGAACGTCACCAACACATTGAGCGCGACGGTGATCGGCACGGTCGCCAGCGTGCGCATCGGGCCGCTGCCGAACCAGAGCAACGTTGTCGCCGTCGCCGGTGCGAATCCACCGTCGTTCGAACTCGTCGGACGTTCGCCCGCGACGTTCACCGTCGCCCCGCTCGACGTCGACGGCAACGTCATCGTTCAGCCCGACGCGCCGCCGGCGATCTCGCTCACGCCGAACGTGCGCGCCACACACATCTTGTCCGTGACGCTGGTCGCCGGGACGACCGATCAGTACACCGTCCAAGCGATCGCCCCGAACACGAGCGTCTCGCCGACTGCGCTGGTCGCGACCGCCTTCGACGCGAACGGCAACAGCGCGACGAGCTCGACGATCGTCGACGAGACGAGCGCCGTCTATGTCGCCTACGCCAACGGCGGCGCGCCGGAGGTGGCACGCTTCGCCGCCGACGGAACGCCGGTGCCGCTCGGTGCCGGAGCTNNATTCAGTGGCCTACAGAACCCGGTCGCGCTCGCGTATGACGCCGACGATCGCGAGATCTTCGTCGCCGACGCGGGCCTGGGGAAGGTCCTCGCGTTCGACGAGTCCGGCGCACCGGTTTCGTCGTTTACCACGCAGACCGTTGCCGGCGCCAACGGCATCGCGTACGACCCGAACGACGGCAACGTCTACGCGAGCGGCAGCGGCGGCGTCGCGGTCTTCTCGCCGTCGGGCGGATCGCCGAACGGCGGCATCCCCGCCACGTTCGTAGCGGCGAGCGCCCAAGGCATCGCGTTCGACGCCGCGAGTGCCGGGTTCGTCCTCGACGAACTCGCGATCGGAAATACGGCTACACCGTCGCTCGCATTTTTCAGCGAGGGCGGCGGAGGCGCGGGATCGGCAACGCTGACGACGGCCCCAATTGCGATCGCCTACGGTTCGCCGCTGAGCGTGACGCAGTCGCCGCAAACGACCGCGCAGCTCTACATCACGAGCGCAGTGGGCATCGCGGCGCTCACGCCGACCGGCGGCGCGGTGACGACGGTCGCCGACACCGGCGCGCCGTTCGGGATCACCGTCGACCCGAACTCGCGCGAACCGCAGGTCGCCGAGCGCTCCGGCAACGGCGTCACGAGCTATCTCGACGATCTCAGCGCGGTCGACGCCGCGCACTCGTTCTCCACCCCATCCGGACTCGGGCTGACGCAGCCGCAAGGAGTGTGCGATGTCTTCTAAGGTTTTCGCTGCGATCGGCTTCGCGCTGTTCGTCACCTCGCTCGGGGCTTCGACCGATGCCCGCCCGAATCGTCCGATGACGGTGGTCCATCCGCTCATCACGCATCCGCACGTGGCGATGATGGGCACGCTGAGCGACGGCCGCGTCGCGACCGTCTACACCGACGGTCGTGCCGTCATCGCACCGCCGCGGCTTCCGTCGGGCTCGCCGCGCGCGAAGGCGCAGGCGTATCTCGCATCCCGCCGCGTCCGACGCACGACGCAGGTCGGACTCTCGGCTCTGCGTTACGGTTCGNNTCCGCCGCAACGGCGCAAGATCCTGTACGATCTGGAGCACCCGCCGCAGCCCTACGTTCCCGGTCGCGTCATCGTCGTCTTCAAATCCGGCGTGACCGTGCCGCAAGACGTCGATGCGCTCAGCCCCGCGGCCGCGATGACCCTGCGAGCGAGCCTTGGTGCGAAACGCAAGGATCTGTCTCCGCATGCATTCACCACCGACGCGCGGACGAACCTTACCCTGATGCACCTCGGCGTCGACCGCGCCGACCGGCTCTTCTCCAAGGTGGATCGCGGGACGCTCAGTTCGATGCGCGCGCGAGCGGAGTCGCGCACCGGCCATCAACTGCTCGCGTTCGACAACGCGTTCGCGCTGCACGTCGGGGCCTCGTCGGTGCAGAATGCCGTTCGAACGCTGCGCGCGTCGCCCTCCGTCGCGTACGTTTCACCGGATTTCGCGATGGACTCGATGATCGCCCAACGCGCGCCAATTCCCTCGGCGGCGAAGAAAGAGCTCTCGACGTTGCGGCGGTCGTTGCACCCGTTCGGACGTTCCGTCAAATCGACGAGCGTCGCGATGCCGAGCATCCCGAGCAACGTCGCGGTATCGTTCAGCGCTCAAGCGCTGCTGAACGCGCCGGGCGTCGACGCGATCGCCGCGTTCGACGAGATCGGCCAACGGTTTTCCCAGCTCCCGGGCGCAGGCGAAATCATCACCAACGTCGGTCTCGGCGATGTCGATGACGCTTCAGCTGGCCTCAATCCGAACGATCCCTGCAACGCTTTCGTTGCCGGCGGCGTGCCGACGACCCACGTGATCGGGGGTCAGCGCTACCTCGACTGGCCGTCGTTGCCCCTCATCCCGGTCTGGGTCGCCGACGAAAGTGGCAACCTGTCGACGACCGCCGATGTCTGCGGCGTCGATCCGTCGCTCGCCGAAGTCGGTCTCGACTTCTCGGTGATGGCGCCGTTGCCCGACAATCTGCAACGCTCGGGCGAGACCGATACAACCGGCTTTGACCTGGTCGGTATCGCGCCGGGTGCGTCGTATCGCTGGGTGGCGCCGGGGATGGTGAACGGCGCGGTCGGCGAAAGCGACGTACTCGGCGCCTTCATCGGCGCGGCCCGCCAGCTCCCGGCGCCGAACGTGATTACGGCGAGCATCGGCTTCGGTTTCGACGCCGACGGTTTTCCCGGGCGGTACCTCGAAGACGATCCACTCTCCGAAAGCGTGGTCGCGTCGATCGTCAGCTCGAACATCGTCGTCTGCATTGCTGCGAACGACGGCACGCGCGATCTCACCGCCGCCGCGATCGGACCNNCAGCGCCGCGACGAACGTCGGAACCGCCACCACGACCTCACTCGATCTCGGTCTCTCGACCGCTCCGTCTGTCGATCTCGATAGCGGCGCGATCGACGTGGGCGCGTCGACCCTTGACGACATTATCGCGGCCAACCCGCTCAACCCCGCCTTCGCCAACCGCGCGAACACGAAGAGTTTCGTCGAGACGCGATACGACGGCGACGTCGGTTTCTCGAGCGGATTCGGCAGCCGCGTCAATGTCTCGGCGCCGGGTGACAACATCCTCGCTCTCAATCTAACCGGCCCGTCGTTCGATTCCGTCGGCGTCGGTATCGTCGGGGGAACGTCGGCGTCCGCGCCGGCGACCGCGGCCGCGGCAGCGATCGCCCTTCAGGTCGGCCGGCTCACCGGCCATCAGCTCACCATGCCGTCGCAAGTGCGTGCCCTGCTCGCATCGACCGGCACCCCCGTCGTTACGCCGCCGGACTCCGACGTTAGCTTAAACGTCGGACCGCAAGTCGACGTGCGCCGAATGGTCGAGCAGCAGCTTGCGACCGCCGGGTCACCGGTTCAGCCCGGGATCGCGCGGCTCGCAATCCAGGGACGGCGCAGCGGTTCATTTGCCGCCGAAGTAAATTTCCGCGTTTTCAACGACGCGACGTACCTCACAACGCTGGATCCGACGATGATCAAGCTCGATGGCCCGTACGCGCTCGGGAATCTCGATCTCCCTCCGACGTTCCCGGGCAGTGACACCGGAGCGGACCTGAACTCCTACATCACGATCGCGCCCGATTGGGAGGGCATTCCGGCGAACGCGAGCTACCGGCTCTCGGTCGCCGGCCAACCGTCACGTGTCATTGCCACGACACCCTACGTGCGTCTGCTGCCCGCGCAGCTCTTCGCGTCCGCAGGCGTTTCCTTGACCCCCGGCGTTTCGCGTACGCTCTCACTCACCTATAGCGCGACCGTCGGGTTGCATATCATCGCCGAATCGACGTTTCAATTGACCTTCGGGCCACCGGCGACAGACTCTCGCCTCGTCTTTGCGCCGGTCATCCCGGCGGTCGTCAGCGGGCAGTCCATCCCGGTTTCGTACGACTTCAGCAACTATCCGCGTCAGCTTCTCGGTTCGCCAACGTTGAACGTGTCGACGCCGGGGAACGGCGCGCACCACTTCGATCAGGTCGTGCTCTATCCGTACTTCTCGTTGCAGGTCTCCGGGACAAAGGGCACCGTGAACGTTCCGGTGAGTGCGCTAGCCGGCGCGGGGACGTACGCGATGTGGATCGACCTTCAACCCGGCGCGACCGCATTTGCATCCGACATCAGCGACCTCGCCTTCACCCGCGTCGATGCGGGGACAGCCCGTCCGCCTGCCCCGCTCCTCTCGCTCGGCAATGGTACGCCGGCCGTGCATACGCTCGACGTTCCATACCAAACGCAATTCACCGTGAGCTACGACGTTTCGACCGTTCCCGGCGCGTCCGGTGCGATCGTCGAACTCGCCGCGCCGCCGCCGAGCCCCGCCTTCGTCGAGAGTTCGCTCGATGACGTCTTCAATACCATCCGCAACCCGAACGGCAACACGCTCGACGACAATGGCGTCGTCAGCGGCTCGCTCTATCACGTCGCAGCGAGCGGTGNNCAGCGGCGCCGGCCCGATCGCCGAGGCGAGCGACGCAGACACGCTCAAATATCATGGGATCGAGTCGGCTCTTGGCGGACCGGTCGTGACCGCATTCATCGATCCGAACGGTACCGACGGGCTGCTTGAGGAA
>PMAE01000087.1:0-19790 GCA_003152485.1 Gemmatimonadota bacterium
CCTGTGTCCCACAATTTGCGCATGGATCCGCTGTCCCATATTTCGCGCAATGGCCTCCAATCCAGAAACCGGCAACCGTGCTAGTGAGGCAAGCGAGAAACAGAATACCCCGAGCTTTTCCTCGTTTCCTCGCAGGACTGAAAACGACCGATTGGCTCGTCGCGCTCGCCACATTCGCTTCGCGACGCCGCGACCTGCGGGGCGCTCGTGCTCTGGACCCGCGACGGGGCCCGCTAACCGGACTACGGTGGGCTAAACGAACGAAAGGCGCCCGGAACCGGACGCCTTTCGTTTTCCCGCCGTGTGCCGCCTGCGGTTACTTCTCTGCCGCCGCCAGCTGCTTGATCGCGCCCGACATCATGCGCACGCGCGCCGCGTCGTTGGCCCCGCTCGCGTAGCCGTCCACCTGCTTCGCGAGCGCGGTGAGCGCTGCGGCACGCGCAGCACCGCTCGTCTTCTCCGCCGCATCGAGCGCGGCCGACACGGCGGTGGTGCGATCGGCGGCTAGGCCGTCGTTGCGCACAAGCTGGTCGAGATACGAGCGCACCACGACGAACGCCGCCGGCCAGACGAGCTTCGGCTGGCTCTGCGGGTTGTACTCCTTCAGCTTCACCAGCTTTGCCGCGGCGATCTCGTTCGCCGAGAGCTGCGGGCCCGGCGTCAGCTCCAGGACGTCGAACCCGCGGTCGAGTTCCGACGAGTAGATCATGCCGTTCCAGTAATACCCACCCCATGATCCGCCGATCGTGTAGTGTGAGCGCTCGTTCGCCAGGGAGTCAGAATACAACTTCTATGTGTATTCAGGGGGATTTGTAAAGGGTGGGAGGCTCCCCTCCCCGTGCCGCCCGAGAAGCGGCCGCGCTCAGCGCTCGGTTGTAGACGCGGACATCGTCGATGGTGCCGTTGGTGGCAGCTGCGCAGATGCCGAGACCGGCGCTGGACCAGATTGTCGACCGCATCACCTTCTGATAAGCTCCGGGCCAATGCGAATCCCTATTCCCGCGATCGTGGTTCCACTGGTCGTTCTTCTGCTTTATCTCTTTGTGCCCGGTCTCAAAGAGCGGCCCTGGACGGCATCGCGAATCGCTGGCGCAATCCTCGCACTCGTGGGCTACACTCTCTTTTTTACCGCTCGCCTACAATTGGGCAAGTCATTCTCCGTCACGCCGCAAGCAAAGGAGCTCGTCACCCTGGGTCTCTATTCCCGAATCCGTAATCCCATCTACGTCTTCGTTGATATCATGATTTTCGGCTTGATCCTTGCCCTTCACCTATATTGGTTGTTCGCGCTTTTCCCTCTACTGGTTGCCATGCATGTGTTTCGAGCACGTCGGGAGGCGAAGGTGCTGCAAGAAAGGTTCGGGCAGACCTATGCCAATTATCGACAACAGACTTGGTTCTGATCCCCTTAACGTCCTTTGTGTAGAATGACCAGTTAGCACTTCCGCTTTTTCACGCCCGTGCGCTGTCTCAGTATGAGGAATGATCATCGAAAAGTCTGGTTGCGGTATCGTATCCCCGAAATTATCAAGCGACGGAATCCCGCCCCGAGGTTTAGAATTGGAGAATTAAGCAGGACATTTTCCAGATCAAGGCGTCGAGTTTTACGGCGCAAGGAGGTTCTGGCATGGCTACTATGACACCAGAAATGAGTACCTTGAAATCACGGCTCAAGACAACCTGGGAATCGGGCGACTACGGGATTTTCGCCAAGTATCTCGAAAAGGGAGCGCTGGAGTTCTTCGATCGCCTGGATATCGCGCCGGGAACCCGCCTCCTCGATATCGCTTGCGGAGCCGGGCAGTTGACCCTCCCCGCGGCCCGCAAGAGGATCCAAGTGGTGGGGCTCGATCTGGCCGCAAATCTGGTTCAGCAAGCACAAAGCAGGGCGGCTGCCGAAGGGCTCAAGGTTGAAGTGAAACAGGGCGATGCCGAGGATTTGCCCTTCGCGGACGCATCTTTCGATGTCGTCATGAGCCTGATCGGCTCGATGTTCGCGCCTCGCCCTGAACTAGTGGCTTCAGAAATGGTGCGGGTCTGCAAGCCAGGCGGGAAAATTATCATGGGCAATTGGACCCCTAACGGGCATGTGGGCCAGATGTTCAAAATAGTTGGAAAACATGTTCCGCCACCGCCTCATGTTCCGTCGCCCCTTTTGTGGGGCGATGAAGCGACCTGTCGGCAGCGCTTCAGCCAGGGCGTCAAGGACCTGCGAATCACGCGATACATGTACCCATTCCAGTATCCTTTTCCTCCCGCCAAGGTGGTTGATTACTTCTTCGAATACTACGGGCCGACGAACCGGGCGTATGGAACGCTCAACGAAGCGGGAAAAAAGGCATTTCACGAGGAGTTGACTGCCCTGTGGAGTCGCAACAACACTGCGACGGATGGAACGACCATGCTGCCGGGTGAATATATCGAGGTCGTCGGAACGCGGTCGTAGCCGCGTCTTTCTTGATAAGCCATACGGGACCGATTACATACGACCGAGCTGGCAAGCGTTCCGCGCCGGACAACCACGATCAAGGAGATGATGGAAGCCGCGACTCTGAACTTTCATGTCGCAAGGAATCGGAAAATCAAAGGGGCGTATCATCCCCCGTACCATCCGCGCCACCTCGCCCCTGAGGGCAAATCGCCGCCGCGGATACCAGCGCCCCAACGGGCAGCTCCAAACCGCAATCCTGATGGACGGCCTTCTTTACCGGGAAATCGTGCAGCTGGCCGATTCGTCCGATACCTCCGTCTGCCAGAAGATCCGCGAGCTGCTTGAGGCCAGACCAGCCAAAAACGTAAGTGTATGCCAGGGGCGGGTTTCGAACCCGCACGGGGTTTCCCCCAAGGGATTTTAAGTCCCTCGCGTCTACCAGTTTCGCCACCCCGGCCGATTCGTGCGCTCGACCCACACGATGCACGTATCGATGTCCATCGCCAACGGCCATCGCGATAAAGGAACCTACAAGCGTCTACGACCCGCCGTCGAGAGCCGACGCCGCTACGCTCAAGGCCCCCGATCCAGCGCGACGTAATCACGCCGGTCGTGGCCCACTAACGTACCCGACGCCAGATCGGGATTTGCATCCACGGCAATGACCCCACAACCAGATCCTCGCTCCGCACTCGCCACAGTAGCTACGCCGAGTGCATCATCACCGGCGAATTCTCGATGCGTCCCCCGTGATCAACAGGTACGACGACAATGCCCACTGACGCGCAGGACGGTCCGGCCGCAGTCCCGGCTGGCGTGGACACGTTCGGGCTCCTCGCCGCCGGGTTCTTCCCCACCCACGCGCCACGCCCGACCAGTCCGCCCCCCGCGGCCGGCGCACAATCCGCGATCGATCGGGCGTGCATCGACACCGCCAGCGGTGTAACCACTGCCCTACTCGCCCAACCACCGATCGAGCGCGACTGGGCCGCGATCCGCACACCCTCCCACTCCGCGGCCGGGCTCCCCGCCATCGCGAACTCCTTCCGCGTCGCACTCCCTCGGCTCGGCGTTCGCGACACGTTTCGCGTCTTCACCACCGTCAACCAGAAAGATGGCTTCGATTGCCAGAGCTGCGCGTGGCCATCACCCGACGGCAAACGCCACACGTTCGAGTTCTGCGAGAGCGGCGCGAAAGCCATGGCCAATGAGGGCTCGCGACACCGCGTCACGGCGGAATTCTTCCGGAAATGGTCGATCGACGCGCTCGCCGCTCAGCCCGATGTATGGCTCAACTCCCAAGGACGGCTCACCGAACCAATGGTCCGCCGCGAGGGCAACGCCCACTACGAGCCGATCGCGTGGGACGAGGCCGTTGACCTGATCGCACGCGAGCTGCGCGCGCTCCCATCACCCGACGGCGCCGCGTTCTATACCTCGGGCCGCGCCAGCAACGAAGCCGCGTTCCTCTACCAACTCTTCGTCCGGCGGTTCGGCACTAATAACCTCCCCGACTGCTCCAACATGTGCCACGAGTCCTCTGGCACCGCGCTCGTCGAAAGCCTCGGCATCGGCAAGGGCACGGTCACGCTGGAGGACTTCGAGCAGACTGACCTCATCGTCATCGTCGGACACAACCCGGGCACCAACCACCCGCGGATGCTGACGTCGCTCGAGCACGCGAAGAAGCACAGGGCCAAAATCATTGCGATCAATCCGCTCCCCGAGCCCGGCCTCATGCGGTTCACCGATCCGAATCCGCAGGAGTACCCGAACCCGGTGCGCTTCGCCGCCCACCTCCTCGGTCTCGGTACCGCGCTCGCCGACCTGCACCTCCCAGTCCGCGTCAATGGCGACATCGCCGTCGCCAAAGGCCTGATGAAGGTGATGCTGGCCGAGGACACCACGCACGGCGGGATCATCGACCGCGATTTCATTCGCGATTACACCGACGGATTCGACGCCCTCGTGGCCGATCTCGAGGCCACCTCCTGGGAGGCCATCGTCGACGGCTCGCAGATCCCCCGCGAAGAGATCGAGCGCGCGGGACGCATGATGGCCAACGCCAAGCGCATGATCTGCTGCTGGGCCATGGGCCTCACGCAGCACCGGGATGCGGTGTCGGGCATCCAGATCATGGTCAACCTACTGCTGCTCGGTGGCCACATCGGCCGACCCGGCGCCGGCACGTGCTGCGTACGCGGCCATTCGAATGTCCAAGGCGATCGCACCATGGGCATCTGGGAACGGCCCACCGGCCCGTTCCTCGACGCGATCGCCCGTGAGTTCCACTTCGACCCGCCTCGGCGCGCCGGACACGACACCGTGGACACGATCGGCGCTATGCACGACGGCGCGGTCGAACTGTTCGTCGGGCTGGGCGGCAACTTCCTCTCCGCGGCGCCCGATACCGCGTGTACGGCCGAAGCGATCCGACGCTGCAAGCTCACGGTCCAGATTGCAACCACGCTCAACCGCGGCCACCTCATCACGGGGCGTCAAGCGCTCCTCCTCCCCTGCCTCGGCCGCTCCGAGCGCGACCCCAGTGGCTTCGTGACCGTGGAGGACGCGTTCGGTGTGATCAGCTCATCCCGTGGCCGGCTCGATCCGGCCTCGAATACGCTCCGCAGCGAGTCGGCGATTATCGCCAGCATCGCGCGCGCGACGCTCGGCCCGGATTCCGGCATCGAATGGCACGCGCTTGCCGCCGACTACAGCCGGATCCGAGACCACATCAGCCGCGTGATTCCCGGCTTCGAGAAGTACAACGAGCGGATCGAAGCGGGGCCGTTCTATCTGCCGAATCCGGCTCGGGACCGGCGGTTCGTCACGTCAACCGGCCGAGCCCACTTCGCGGTGGCACCGATCTCTGGGCACGAGTTGGCCAGCGACCAGTTCCTGATGATGACCATCCGGAGCCACGACCAATTCAACACTACGGTGTACGGGTTCCACGATCGGTATCCCGGTGTACACGGGGGTCGGCGCGTCCTGTTCATCAACCGCGAGGACGCCGCCGAGCGCGGGTGGTCGGGGAGCACCCGGGTGGACATTACTAGCCATTTCGGCGATGAGCGGCGGGTCGCGCGATCGTTCCAGCTCGTGCCCTTCGCCATCCCGCGCCGCTGTGTCGCCGCCTATTTCCCCGAAGCCAATGTGCTGGTGCCCGTGAGAAGCGTGGCCGAGCGGAGCAACACGCCGACGTCGAAATCGATTCACGTGTCATTGGCGCCGACGGCCATCGCTCCTTGAGCCCGAGCGCATCGCGCCGAGGCGCTATTTCGGGAGCGCCGATCCAGAGATATCCGCCCGCGGGGGCTGGTACAGCGGGAGGCGCAGCGTGAAAATGCTTCCGACGCCGACCGAACTCGTCACGGTCACATCGCCGTCCAACAGCCGCGAGAGGCGGCGGGCCACGCTCAATCCAAGGCCGCTGCCGCCGATGGTCCTCGTCGAGCCCTGTTGCACCTGCCAGAACGCGTCAAACACCCGGTCGAGGTGCTGTGGCGCGATTCCGATTCCACTGTCTCTGACTTCAAATTCTGCGTATCCTCCGTTCGCACGAACGGTCATCCGAACGGTGCCATGCTCGGAAAACTTGACGGCGTTGCCGAGCACGTTCAGGAGAATCTGTCGCGCCTTGAGAAAATCCGTGTCCAACGTAAGTTGACACCGCAGCGGGTCGACCGCTAATGTCAGCCCCTTTGCGGCCGCGACCGGCACGATCAGCGCCGCAACCGACTCGATCAGCGCCGAGACGTTCACTGACCGGCGGTCGACGGTTTCCCGGTCCACTTCCACGCACGCGAGCGTCAGCACTTGATCGATGAGGGCAAGCAGATGGCCGGCGCTCTGTTTGATGCGAGCCAATTGCACCCGTTGGGCCTCTGTGATCGGCCCCGTGATCGCGCCGGCCAACAGATCCTGATACCCGATGATGGCCGCGAGCGGCGTGCGTAACTCATGGCTCATGGTCGCCAAGAATACGGACTTGGCGTCGTTTGCGGCCTCGGCCTTGTCTCTGAGTTCCGCCTCACGAAGCGATGCCACGAGCAACCGCTCGTTGATCTCCCGCATCTCATCAGCGACGTCCGTGCGCCGCCGCCGCGCTCGCACCTGACCAGTCAAAATGCGGACCTGCAACATGAGGAAGCCGGACCGCCGGCCACGGCTCGCGACCGGCCAGATCGACACAGCCCACGGCGCGATCATTCTCGCGGTGTCGACGGCGTCGACGTTGACCTCGCCCACGGGCTCACCTGTCTCGGACACCCTCCGAAGCAGCGTAGCGATCGTCGTGGCGCCAGCACTCAATACGACATCGGCTGCTTCCCGGCCAAGAATCAGCTCCGCCGCAGTCCCCCCCAATCCATGGAACGCAGGATTCGCGTAGTGGACGGCAATCCGCTGATCATCTATTAGGGCGACGGGGTGCGGCGCCCGCTCTACGTAGGTACGGAGCGCCGTCGCGACCTCGGCTAGGCCGCGTGACGCGGGAGCTCGAAGGGCCGAGTCGCTGGACTTGCTCGCGTCCGGCGTCACTGTCTGTTCGCTGCGTCGGTGCCCGTCGTGGCGGATCGGTTTGTGGGCCACTCCACCCTCCCACGAAAATCTGCGACGCAGGCCCAGAACCCGCCGTCCTGAGTGAGAACAATCGCCACGCCGCAAACCGTGAGTAATTGGATGCACGATGCGTTCCGCAACTCGCTGCGGTTGGCTAAGCGGACTCAAGCTCATGAAGATGATGCTGGCCGAGGGCGCCGCCCACAGCGGGCTCATCGACCGCGATTTCATTAACGATTACCGCGACTCGGCCGCGCAGTTTGTCGATCCGCGCCTCCGGCGCGCCGCGCCGCGTTCGCTCGGATCGCGCTCGCCATTCAGATGTCGAATCAAGCTGGACGTTAAGGTATGTTGGCTCGCGTCATCGATACGCCGCCGCCTGGATCTGGTAGAGCTCCGCGTATTGCCCGCCCTTGGCCACCAGTACTTCGTGCGTACCTGACTCCACCACGCGCGCACCGTCGAGCACCACGATGAAATCCGCCATCCGCGCGGTGCTGAACCGATGCGAGATGAGGATCGTGATCCGGCCATCAGGTGCAGCCACCGAGGACCCCGGGGAGGTGTCGCCTCGCGCCGCCGCCGCGTATCGCTCGAACAGGGCGTGCTCGGTCTCGGCGTCCAGGGCCGCGGTGGGCTCGTCGAGCACCAGCAACAGCGGGCGCTCACGCATAAATCCCCGCGCCAACGCGAGCTTCTGCCACTGGCCGAAGCTGAGGTCCACACCTCCCGGCCACGTGGGCCCCAGCTGGGTCTCGAGGCCTGCGCTCAGCTGATCGACGACATCGTCCGCCCCGGCGCGATGGACAGCCGCCGCCACCGCCACACTGTCGTCGAGACGAGGCACGTCACCAAGCCCCACGCTCTGCTGCGCCCTGAACTCGAATCGGCAGAAATCCTGAAACGCGCCCGCCAACCGCAATCGCCACGTATCCGCCGGCATCCGCGCGAGCGATACGCCGTCGATCAGGACTCGGCCGCTCGTCGGCTGATACAGGCGGCACAGTAGCTTGACGAGCGTCGATTTCCCCGCGCCGTTCTCACCGACGATCGCGACCACGGACCCTGGCGCGAAATGCAGGTTCACGTCGTCGAGGACGAGACGGTCGGTCCCGGGATAGGCGAACGACACGTGCTCGAACCGGATGCCATCCATGAGTCGTTCGGGCACCGGGGCGTCAGCACCCTGGACCATCGACGCTGCGTAATCCTCGAGCCAGGCGAGCCGGCGCGACCCGTCGAGCCAGATGCCACGCAGGAAGCCGATCTCCCCGACCGTCGCGCCGATGTAAGCCGAGAGGCGCGACCCCGCGGCCAACACGAGAAGTATGTCGCCGACCCCCGCGTGCATGACCGACGAGACGAACGCGACGGCCGCCACGTACGCGGCGCCGAAGACGGCCCACCCGGCCGCGTTCCACACCGCGCTGCTCGACCGCGCCGCGCCCACAGGCGCGTACCACCGCTCCCACGCCGCTCGGCGCTGCGTGACGAGCCGAGGACCGATGCCCATCACCCGCACTTCCTTGCCGGGCGCCGCGGTCGTGGCCAGGTCGAACAGGTGCCGCGCCAGTCGGTTGGACGACGCCCCCCGCTCCTCCGCGGCGCGCTCGACACCCGGTCGCCAGGTCGATGTCAACACGGTCGGCAGTGCGAACACGGCGAGCAGCCCCAACACGGGGTTGATCGACATGAGCAGCACCACTGTCACCGCCAGTCGGAGCGCCCAGCCGCACGTCGTGAACAACGACATGTACATGTGGTCCAGCACGAACACCTGGGTGCGCAGCACGGAGAGGCGATCGAGATACTCCGGGCGCTCGTGGTGCTCGACCGTGGCGACCGATGCCTGGAGCTTCGCGACATGCGACTCGAGGGCAATCGTCAGGCGGTCGCGAAACCTCCGCTGCACGCGGTCGCTGAACACCCGCAGGAACCAGGTGGCCGCCGCCGACACGCCAAGGCCTATCGCGGCCGTGATCACCAGCCCGCGGCGCCCAGTGGACAGTCCGTCGGCCAAGTATTTGAACCACAGCGCGAGGAGCGCATCCGGGAGCGCAGCGAGCAGCGACAACCCGAACGCCACGCTCAACATCACGGGCTCCGCTTCGTAGCCGCGCTTGAGCGCGCGCCACATCGACGCCCCCGCGGGCGGAAGATCGTCAATCGAGGACATCGAACCCCGCATGGGACGCACTGTCGTCGTCGAAGCGCGACGCCTGTAGGTCGAACATCGTCCGGTAGCGGCCGCCCGTCGCCATCAACTCGTCGTGGCTGCCGAGTTCGACCACGGCGCCACGTTCGAGCACGCAGATGCGATCGGCGTGGCGCACGGTCGAGAACCGGTGCGAAATCAAGATCGTGGTCGTGTGGCGGGTCGCGGACAGCACGCGATCGAAGATCTCGGCTTCGCCGCGTACGTCGAGTTGGGCCGTCGGCTCATCGAGGAGCACCACCCGCGCCCCGCCCTGCACCGCGCACAGCGCCCGCGCCAGCGCAATGCGCTGCCACTGGCCGCCGGAGAGGTCCGTGCCGCCGGGGTAGCTCCGCGAGAGTACTGTGTCGAGTCCGGCCAACTCCGACGCTCCGGCCGCGACGAGCGCGGGGCGGATCACGTCATCGCTCGCGCCCGCGGGCGCCACGTTGTCGCGCAACGGCAGCTCGAATCGGATGAAGTCCTGAAACACGGCCGTGAGACCCGAGCGCCAGGCGTCGATGTCGAGTGTGCGGAGGTCCTCGCCGTCGATTTCAATCGCGCCATCCTGCGGGTCGTACAGCCGGCACAGCAGCTTGGCGATGGTGGTCTTCCCGGCGCCGTTGAGACCGACGATGGCGAGCGATGAGCCGGCGGGGATGACGAGGTCGAACCCTGCGAGTACCGGCTCGCTCGACGACGGGTACGCGAAGGTGACGCCTCGGAACCGGATCTCACGCGCGGGCATCCCGGCGGTGGGTCGGTCGCCGCGAACGAGCGCTCCCGCGGGCGCCATCGCGGACTCGAGTCGGAGGACCGCGCCGGCGGGCGCGGCCGCGCCGTCGAGCGCCCACGACAGTCCACCAAAGGCGATCATGCTGGTGCTTACTGCTGCGCTGGCAAAGGTGACCAGCCGGCCGAGCGCGAGGTGCCCGTCCGCTGCCGATGTGCCCAGCGACCAGAAGACGACGACGTTGGCCGTGAGTACGAGCAGCAGGCTCCAGATCACCGGACGTTCACGCAGCCGAGTGGCCTGCCACCGGAGGTCGTGCAGGTACTGTCGGCGCGACCGAAAACGGTCCACGACCCAGTCGGCGAGCCCGAACAAGCGGAGCTCTTTGGCCGCGGTCGGCTCGACGGCGAGGCGATAGGCGTAGTCCGCGTGCCGCTGGGCTTCGCGCACCGGGTCGGTGTTCCGATCGCGCCAGACACCGCTCTCCCGCAGCAGCCATTGGGTGGCGAGCCACGCGCCGGCCAGCATCAGTGGCGCCCACCACGCGTAGGCGACAAGGACGGCCGCCGCGGCGAGGCCGCCGACCATCTCGACCAATCCCCCGGCGATGAAATCCATCGAGATCGACAGCGGCGGACCGCTGATGCCGAGATCGAAGTCGCGGGCCATCGTGAGGTCGCGGGTGAGCGCGGGACTCTCGAGGTGGCCCATGCCCGGCGGCCCGACACAGGCCGTCGTCAGCTGGTCGTAGAGCCACGCCGCGGTCCGGCTGCCGAGATTGGCTCCGACAGCTTGGTGCAGCGGCGACAGGACCTGCAGCAGCACGAACACGACGCCCACGAGTGCCAGCGGGGCGGTCAGCGCGCTCCCCTTCTGGACCGCGCCCACGAGGCCACCCATGGCGATCGCGAACAATGCCGGCAGCAGTCCGCGCAGCACGAGGAGCGCCCACCACTCGGTGGCCAAGGTACGATCGGCCCGCGCGAGGACGCCGACGAATTTCCACTCGTCGCGCGCGCGCAGGCGATCGAACATCCGGAGCAATCCTACCCCTCGGTGCGGGCCTTCAGGTTGGCGAGTCCCTCGTCGAACATCGTCCCCAGCATGCGGTCCCGGTCGAAGAACATCGTCATGAGCTTCGCCATGTAGGGAACGGCGCCGTACATGGCCCACGACACGTTTGTCGAGTCACCGGTCGGCTGCAGGGTGAATTGCGCGGTGTTGTGTCCTTCGAACGGCTTGAGGAAATCCAGTTTTATCGTTACCGAGGATGACGGCGATGTCCCGGTGATCNNCTTTGCTGTTGCCCTCCCACTCGTAGACGGCGCCGCGGCCACTGGCCGGGCCGCTATAGCTCTTCTTCATCGCGGGGTCGAGCTTCTCGAAGGGGGACCATGTCTCCCACCGGTGAAAATCGTTGATCAGGGGATAGATCCTGTCCGCGGGCGCCTTGATGCCTGTGGTGCGCTCGACGCGGAACGTGTCAGCTCTGGTGGCCGCGAAGAGGAGCACTCCGGCGAGCACGGGGACAACGACAATGCCAACTGTCATGAACATCGGTTGCTCCTCGGGGGCAGAGTGTATGCGGTACCGTCGTCACGTCCGACTGTGGTGTCAATCCCAGCCCAACCCTGGCACGACTGTAGAGCGCTGAGCGCGCTCCCCTGTTCGCCTCGCAGGCGGAAACCTACGGGCAACACGCCGCGGTGCGCCACGGACGGCCGCGGACACGGCCGTGGACAATGGTCCCCTGATCGAGAGTGGCTCCCTTCAGGTCTCCCGCCCGCCGCATCGGCTGCGACAGGCACGCAGTGACCGAAAGCCCAGCACCAATGCATCTTTGCGCGTATGGCAATCCCATCGTCGCAGTCCGGCATCGAAGTGACAGTGACGCACTCGCCGCTGGCGTTCATTTATCATTTTTTCACGCCAACGATCCAGATCAACGAATCCAAGGAGCGTCGAGCGTGGGGAGTGCACCTCTTCACGGTGTCTCCGGGGGATTACGACGTCGCGGTCTCGTACCCCTGGCTGTTCTCCCAAGAATGCGGGAAGAACAGCGTCCGCGTACATGTGGCAGTTGGCCAGGTAAAGAAGGTCCACTACCGCGCTGGATTCATACGGTATCTGCCAGGCAAGATCAGCGCGTCCTGAAAGGAGTCGGAGATTCGCCAACGCGGTTTGCGCTTGATCGCCGAGCCGTTCGGCGGAGCGGGCGTAGAGGCGCAGCTCGTCGGCACCCCCGTTCTTGCATCGTCCTTTGGAGCGATGATCGAGACCGTGGAGCACGGGATATCTGGCTACCACTGTCATACCCTGGCGGACTAGCTCGACGGCCTCGATCGCGCACCCAGTCTGAGCCGAAAGCAGATTGCTCGACGGGCGGCCCGGCTCTACTCACTCGAGGCGTGCGGGAAGCAATACGCGCGTGCGTTCGAACAGATCCCCGCTGCTCAATTGCCGTGCTGCGATGCAATACAAACGATGCGCGTGCGCTAGCCTTGCGTTCTTTGGCGCCGAGAAGGCAACGGCTGCTATCGACTGGACTGTGCCTGCGTTGTAGAGCGTTGGACCAGCCGGAAACGAGTTGAAATAGTTGTAGAGACAAATGCCATCAGCGACACCGAAACGAGCGGCATGATCAGCCTCGCGCCCCGTCACGCACGGCTATACATTAACGTCAATATATTCCCGGGATCGACCCTCGATGTCGCGCTCGACCCACGCTACGATGCAGGAGTCGGTGCTGCGTGCCGTTCGGACAATCATTGCGGCGCTCAGCCGGTCTGCGCGCGCGATCGAGGCGCGCACCGGCGTCACGAATGCGCAACTCTTCGTCCTTCAGCAGCTCCAGACGGAAGAGGTATTGGGAATCAACGACCTCGCCGCGCGCGCCCGCACCGGGCAGAGCGCGGTATCGATCGTGGTCAGACGCCTGGTTCGCCGCGGACTTGTGCGCCAGCGCCGCTCACTAGCCGATGGGCGACGCGTCGGCGTGTCGTTGACTGCCGCGGGGCGAGCACTCGTCCGCCAGGCGCCAGAGCCCCCCACGACGCGTCTGCTCGTGGCCGTAGGCCGACTCCCTCCGCGGGACCTGCGGGCACTCGCGCACGGTGTGACCGCGCTCGTGGCAGCCATGGGGATCGCGTGTGAGACGCCGTCGATGCTATTCGAGCGCGACGGGAGCGCCCGGACGCGGTCGCGCCGCCGCGAACGGTGACCGCGCTGCGGCTCCCCCGCTCCGCTCGTGCGGTCTTCATCATGCGCGTCGGCGTGTGTCGCATCGGCGTGCCGCTGGGCACCGTCGTGTTCATCGTCACGCTCGTGGACGAGTATCGGACCGTCTTCAAGGGATTGCGAACGGCGGCGGGGTGGCTCCGGTTACTCAGCCTCGCGGTCCTGTGCATTGGCGAATGGGCAGTTGGCGCGGGCTGGCTGATCGGCACCGCGCTGTGGCACGATCAAGATGTGATGGGGCGTGAGCGCAGGCCGAAGGCGTGAGTCCGCCGCCAACGCGCGTGCGGCAGCGCCGGCTGATCGCCGACTCCATCCTCTTGGGAGTGGCTGGCGCGGTGGCGGCTCAGCTCTTCACGCTGCTTCTGCGCGGCGCGAACTTCGTGTTCCTCCACATGCTGGCCGGCTATCAGGCACCCGGGCTGCCAACGGAGGGCGGGCCGCAGTCCGAGCTCATTGGGCGACACGGCCTGTGGCTCGTGCCGGTCGCCACCACGCTCGGCGGTTGTTTGGTCGGACTGCTGGTCGAATATCTCGCGCCCGAGGCGGAGGGCCACGGCACCGATACGGTGGTCCGGGCATTCCACAGAACCGACGGCGCCTTGCGGACGCGCATCGCACCACTCAAGCTGCTCGCTTCGGCCATCACCATCGGGTCCGGCGGGTCTGCGGGTCGGGAGGGGCCGATCGCGCTCGTCACGGCCGCCCTCGGCTCGTGGTACGCCACAGCGACCGGACGCAGTGGACGCGACCGGCGACTGCTCTTGCTGACGGGCATGGCGGCGGGGCTCTCGGCCATCTTTCGGTCCCCCGTTGGTACGGCGATCATGGCGATCGAGGTCCTCTACTCGGACATGGAGTTCGAGGCTGGCGCGCTGTTCTATACGCTGCTCGCGTCAATCGTCGCCTACGCGCTCAACGGATTCGTGGCTGGGTGGGAGCCGCTCTTTCGCGTGGCCCCGAACATCGGACATTTCTCGAACCCGATCGACTACGGGTGGTTCATTGGGCTTGGTCTGGCGGCCGGGGTGGTCGGGGTCGCGTTTCCCGTAGTGTTCTACCGAGTGCGCGATCAGTTTCGCCGGTTGCCCGGGCCCGCGTGGATCCGCCCGGGCGTCGGCGGACTCCTGACCGGCATGATCGCGCTGGCCGTGCCGCAGGTAATCGGCGGCGGGTACGGCTGGATTCAGCAAGCCATCGACGGCCGGCTGGCCGGTGGAGTGCTGCTTGTTCTCATAGTGGCCAAGCTCGTTGCCACCTCCTTTACCGTCGCCTCTGGCGGATCGGGCGGCGTCTTCGCACCCAGCTTGTATATCGGCGCCATGCTCGGGGGCGTTTGCGCGGCGCTCGCCCATCAAGCACCGGCATCGTTCGTCATCGTCGGCATGGCAGCTGTATTCGCCGGGGCAGCCCATGTTCCGATCGCCAGCCTCATGATGGTCACTGAGATGACGGGTGGGTACACCCTCCTTGTCCCGGCGGCGTTGGCAGTGCTACTGAGCTATCTCGTGCAGACTCGTTTGTCCGAGCGATTGCGGTACCGCAGTCTATATGAGTGGCAGGTCGCTTCGCGAGCGGACTCGCCGGCGCATCACGCTCAGCACCTCGCCATTGCCTTGCGACTGCTGCGCGAGCGTGAGCCAGGGGAGTTTGGGGACCTCGCCGCCGCGGGTGCAATCGACCTCGTGTCGCTGCTCCGGACCGGTGTGCCAGTCGAATTGCCCGAGGGACGACGACTCATGGTGGGCGTGGTCCGCCCGGACAGCCGGTGGGTGGATCGCGCAGCGTTGTCGGACAGCTGTAGGCTCGATGGAGCGGACACACGCCTGGTCGCGATTCTCCGCGGCGAGCACCTTACCGCGCCAGGGCCGTCAGCGACGGTCCAGCCGGGGGATCGCGTAGTGTACATCGCGAACGCCGACGCGATTGACGAATTGCGGGCCGAGCTCGATCCGTGGTGACGGGCACAATACCGCACCGCCCGCAGCCGGGTTGTGGGGGACGTGCAACGTTTGCAATCGCTCGCGCGAAAAGCGGGACAGCACGTCCCAACCGGGGGAATCACTCACGTGTCATTACTGGGGGAGTCGAGGGCGACCTGTGGGCCCGGCGGCGGCGCTTGGCATCTCACGGATGATAGTCGGCAAATGCGGACGCGACGCCCCCGTCAGCCGCTTCGCGAGAGCGCAAAACGACTGAGATCATGCGGTATTGATGCGCAATCGCCATCGAATCCGATGGACGCCGTTGAGCGTCCGACGGCGCAGCGACCGCCGATCCGCTTCTACGAGCTCGCCGACGTCGAGCGAATCGTCGGCCGCGCGCCGAGTCGCGCGATGGGCGCGCTCTGGGCGCTCATGTACGCCACCGGAATTGAAGTCAGCGTCGCATTGCGCCTCGTTCGCGGCGACGTGGACGAGGCGTCGTGGCAAGTGCGGGCGCGCAGCACCAAGACTACATCACGCGATCGCGTCTGCCTCGTCGCGGAATGGGCGCGGCCCGCGCTCGCGGCGTTCATGCGCGACAAGCTACCCGCCGCCCCGCTCTGGCCCGGATGGAATCGATTCACGCCGAATGACGCGCACACCGCGGCAGCTATTGCGCTCGAGCTCTCGCCAATCCCGCTGCGGAACAGTCGGCACCATTTGGGCGGTGCGCGCGGCGCGCGCCGGGACGCCAGTCGCGGTCATGCGGGCGCAGCTCGGTCACAGTTCGCCCGTGCTCACGCTCAGCGTNNGGCGATCGCACGCGCATGAATTCCGCGACGGGCGTTAGTGCCACCCATAGTGCCACGCCACACATCACCCGACCATTGCGCCTGATGCAAAAGCCGCCAACCCATTACGGATTAGCGGCTTACGTAAGAGCGGGAAACGGGACTCGAACCCGCGACCCCAACCTTGGCAAGGTTGTGCTCTACCAACTGAGCTATTCCCGCGACGTCCGCCATCCAGCGCCGACGCGCTCATAGTATACCCCGGCGCCCCCGCACCCTACAAGCGCATCCCGCGGACACGTCGCCGTCCCGCGCCCGACGAGTCCGGCTTACGGCGCCACGCCCAGCGCGTGGACTGCATACCACGCGCTATACGCGAGAAGCCCCGACAACGACGCGTCCCCGCCATTGCCGACCGCGAGGCCGTCCGCGTCGAGTAGCTCCGCCGCCAGGCCGTTGTCCAGCCGGGCCTGGCGCAGCCACGCCAGCGCGGAGGCGGCATCGGGGCCGACGAGCCGCGCGCACCGCTGCACCAGCGACAGGGCCTCCCCTCCGCTCGACGACGCCTTGACCGTCCGACGATACACGCTCTCCTGACGGTCCAATGTCTCGTACAGCGGGAGCCACAGCGCCGACGCGACCGGATCGTCGTGCCGGTCCACCGCGCCCTTGAGGTCCGCCGCCGCCGCCAACACCGACTTCCCCTCCGCGTCCGTCGTGAAGTGACGCAGAATCGCTGCCCGCACCGCACTCGGCTCCTGCACTTCCTTCGCGGTCTCCGCGTCCAGCGTCCGGCGAAAGACGTCCAGCGCCAACGCCGCCACCGCGTTCCCGTGCAGGGTATAGGGATAGGGGACCGGCGTGCCCGATGGATACACCTCGCTCCCGTAGAGCGGGATCTCCGGATGACGCCGCGCTGCGAGATCGTCCGCGCTCGCGTACAAGGTGTCCGCGAGCACTGGCTCTTCGACGATCTGGTCGTCGCCCGTCTCCCGGATGTAGCGCTCGGCGGCCCACGCGAATGCCGCTACCCCTTCCAGCGAGAACCCCGGCTCGAACAGCGCGCCATCCAGATAGTGAACGCCGCTGCCCGGCGCGTCGCCATGCACTTCGCACGCGCGCAGGATGAGCTCTCGCGCAAGCGCGGCATCCGCGAGCTGTACCGCCGGCACGGTCCACGTCAGCGCATCCCAATCCCGCACGGTGACGCCCCGGCCGTTCCATGGCGCGCGCGTGCGCACCAGATAGAACCGCGCGTCGTCCACCGCGCGACCCACGGCATAGAAATACGCGAAGAGCAGGTTGCGGTTGACCATGCGGTCCAGCTCCGCGTTTCCTGTCGTCTGCTCCAGTGCGCGCAACGCCTCGACCGTCGACGCGAGCAGCGCCCGCCATCCCCGCCGCCGCATCGCGAGCACGGTCGCTCCCGCCCCATCTCGTTCCGGCGCGGCCGCGATGTAGAACGCGGTCTCGAACGTGGCCCCCGCGACGACCTCGCTCGCACACCGGAGCGCGAACCGGGGCGCAGACCCCTCCGCGTCGATGGCGACGACCGCCGTGACCGACGCGACGTCCGCGGCGACCGCGAGTGCCGCCGGCCCCGGAAGCGCAGAGCCGTCGAGCAGCACGGTGTCTCCCACCCCGACCACCACGCGATGCGCATCCGCGAACGCGTTCGGCGTCCGCACCCGCTGCTGCCGATGGCCCAGCGTCCCCTCCAACGACAGCTCGAGTTTAGCCGATGCGTCGGTCTGATTCGCGACGCGGATCACGTACACCGCACCCGGCACGTCCGCATCGCGACCGACGGGAGCGAACACCGTCCCCCGAACCACGAACGCCCCCCCCGCTACGGTCGTGGTGAACGTCGGCATCCACCCCACCGCCTGCTCCCACGTCATCCCCGCCGCGCCCAGTGGTTGAATCTCGCCATCGACCCGGAGCGTCGGACGCAGTAGCGGGACGCCACCGCCGTCGATGAAGTCCGGCCCCCCCGCGAATTCGATCGCCGCCCGCGCCCCCCGGTGTATCATCCCCACGGCGTGGATCGCACCATCCGACGGGTGGATGCAGGGGACCGCGAGCCAGTGGTTCCCAGTCAATTGCCACGCCACGGCGGGGATCGGCGAGACCGGCACGGGGTATTGTGTCACCCGCCCGCCCCGAGCCGGGCGCGCAGGATCCTGCTTTGTCGATGCCCTTGTGTTAGCATTGTCGCGGAAGATCGCTTCCCCCGTTTTGTTTATCTACTCCGCCTCCCTCCCCTCGCCCGCGCCCCTGATTCTTCGCGCGCGTCGCCGCGGACGCCGGCCCGGGATCTTCCCTGTCCCCCGCCGCGTCATCGTGGCCGCGTGCATCGCGCTCACACCACTCGCCGCCAGCGTCGCGACGCTCGCGCTGACGCTCGCACTGACGCTCGCGCTGACCGCGGACCCCGCCGCCGCTCAGGCCGTGGACGCGATCAGCGACGAGGCGCTGACTCTCCCACCCGGCGTCCTACGGTTCAGTATCAGCGAGTCCGATACCCGCTATAGCGACCGGTATGGCACCGGCGGGCTCCTGTCCCTCGGGTCCGACCTGACGCTCGATTCGCTCGGCGTCGGCCAACTCCCGATCCTCGCGCCCCTTCAGAATTCGATCCGCGCGCTGACGCAGGACCCGACGCTCAACATCTCACTCGGCGCAACCCAGGTCGCCTCCAGCGTCCGGATCACCGTCACGCCGGTGGGTCTCGACATCGGCGTCGCCCGGTGGCTGACGCTCCGCGCCAACGTGCCGATCGTCCACACGCATGACGAGATCCTGTTCAACCCCAACCCCGGCGGCCGAACCGGCAACGTCGGATTCAACCCGGCACTCGGAATCTCCGGCGCGCTGGCCATCGACACCGCGTTGTACGGCCAGTTCACCAACGCGAGCGCGAGCCTCGCGGCAGCCCTCGCGACATGCCACGCCAATCCGGGGAGCGCGTCCTACTGCGCGGCGCTCAACGCCCAGGCCGCGACGGCGGCCGCGCTGATCTCGCGATCCTCGACCTTCGCGACACAGCTGTCGAAGGTCTACGGCGGCGATGGCCGGCGCCCCGGGGTCGTGGTGCCCGTGGATAGCAGCGCGCCGTGGACGGCGATCACCGGCCGCTTTCACTCGCTTGCCGCCGCGTACGCGCATTTCGATTCGTTGACCGGCGGCCCCGGTATCGGCAACCAGGGCCCCGTGGGCGCGGCGCCCCTCGGACTCGCCGACGCGCAGACGCTCCTGACCACCAACGCTCTCGGACTCGGCTACGATTCGCTCCAGTCGGTGGACTTCGTGCACATCGGCGACATCGAGTTGGGCGCGACGGTCCGCTTGCTGGATTCATTTCACGGCAGCGACAGCGCGCGGCTGCATCCATCGGGTTTCAATTATCGGCTCGCCGCAACGGGGATCTACCGACTTGGGACCGGCGGGATCAGGCCCNNCCCGCCGACGCCCTCGTGGGCGCCGCGACCGGCACGGGATCGAACGCGGTCGAGGTCCACGCAGCCAGTGATCTCCTGTTCGGACGGCATTTCTGGACCTCGATCATCGTCAAGGGCACGATGCCGCTCGCCGATCGGATCTCCGCGCGGATCCCGCTGGGCCTGGGCGAGGAGTTCACACCCGATTTCGCGGACCAAACGGTTGGACGCACTCTGGGCCGAACGATCGTCGTCGAGGTCGATCCCCGGTATACGATCAACGACTACCTCGGCATCACCACGCAATACCAGTTCATCCAGCACAGCGCGGATCAATACACGGGAGTCTACACCCTGGATTCCGCCGTCACGGGATTCGGTCCCGTCACCCTGAACGCCAATACGCTGGGGGCCGGGACCGCGACCACGGAGCAGCGGTGGGGATTGGGCCTGACATTCTCGACGCTGGTCGGATCGGC
>PMAE01000087.1:19798-49412 GCA_003152485.1 Gemmatimonadota bacterium
TCTACTCTCTACTCTCTACTCTCGCCGTTGCTTTTTTCTCGAAGTTGCCCTTGTCGCCTTTCGACTCTCGCCTCTCACGCTCTTCGTTGTTTTTTTCGTTTCTACTCTGATCCTCCAATAACTCCCTCGCATGCGCCCGGCTCACTTCCCGATCCGGATCCCCCCCCAACATCCTCGCCACCTCCCGCACCCGCGCCTCGCCGTCCACTACCCGTACATCGGCCGTCGTCACTCCGCCACGCGCTCCCTTGCTGACGACGATGTGATGGTGCGCCCGCGCCGCGATCGGCGGCAGATGTGATATCGCGAAGACCTGATGATGCGCCGCGACCCGCCGCAGTGTGGCCCCCACTTGCGACCCCACTCGTCCACCGATCCCCGCATCGACCTCGTCGAATACCAGTGTCGGCACCCGATCCAGTCGGGCGAGAATCGTGGTCAGTGCCAACATCACGCGCGACAACTCCCCACCGGACGCGACCCGCGCTAACGGACGCGGATCGTGCCCCACGTTGAGCGCGACCCGGTACTCGACGTCCTCCGCGCCCGCCGGTCCAGGCGCATCCCGCGGGTCCAGGGCCACGGTGAGGTGCCCGTCGGCGAGACCCAGCTCCGGGAGAATCTCGTCCACCGCTCGCGCGAGTCGATCCGCCGCACTGACACGCGCCGCGGTGAGCGCCGCCGCCGCGTCCGCGAGCTGGGCACGCGCTTCGCCCTCTCGATGTTCGAGCGCTCGGAGGTCGAACGCCGCGGAGTCCACGAGATCGAGCTCACGGCGTGATCGGCGGCCACTCTCGATCACGTCATCGAGCGCCGGGCCGTATTTCTTGGCGAGTCGAAACAAGAGGTCCCGCCGCTGCTGGACCTCCGCGAGTCGCTGCGGGTCGAGGTCCACTGCGGCGGCGTAGGCATCGCATTGCCGCGCTAGCTCGTCGAGTGCGTAATAGGCGGTGTCGTACAGCTCTTGGAGCCGACCGAGTGCGGGGTCGATGCGTTGCAACCCGGTCAATGCCCGATGCACGGCCGCGAGTTGCTCGCGCACCGCCGGGCCGTCATCCGTGCCGTCGAGGACCGTGCCAACGGTCTCCGCCAATGTCCGAAGCTCGTCGGCATGCTCCAATCGACGGGCCTCATCCGCGAGCCGGCCGTCCTCGCCCGGCGCGAGCTTCGCCTCTTCGATCTCCTGCGCGACGTGGCGCAGGTAGTCCGCCCGGCGCGCTGCGTCGGCCCGCCGAGCGGTGAGGTCGGCGATCTCCAGCCGGATCCGAGCGGCTGTGTCGTAGGAGGAGCGCGTGCGGTCCGCCAACTCCGTGGCCCCGCCAAACGCGTCCAGGATGCGGCGCTGCGCGTCCGGGTCGAGCAGCGTTTGCGCCTCATGCTGCCCGTGCAGGTTGACGAGCAGCCGTCCGACGTCGGCCAGCACGCTCGCGGTGACGGTCGTGCCGTTGATCCAGGCTCGCGCGCGCCCGGTCGCCGCGACCTCTCGCTTGAGCACGACCTGCGCATCGTCCACGTCGATACCGCGCGCGTCGAGCTGCGCCAGTACTTCCGGCCGGTCGCCCGCCTCGAAGACCCCTTCGACGGTGGCCCGATCGGCGCCGGTGCGGATCACGTCGGCGCTCGCCCGCTCGCCCAACAGAAGCCCGAGCGCCCCCACGATGATCGACTTGCCCGCGCCCGTCTCCCCGGACAGCACGTTCAACCCTGCCCCCAACGGCAGCGTCAACGCTTCGATGATCGCGAAGTTCTTGATCCGGAGCTCAGTGAGCATGTGGCGACCGGCGATTGGCAAACGCGTACGGGTTCTTCGCGAACAGCGGCGTCCGAGATGCCTGACCTCTCAACATCGGCGATCGGCTGGTGAACAGATCGCCACCAGCCAATCGCCGTCCGTCAGGCCTGCGGTACCCCGCCCCATCCCAACTTGTGTCGCAATCGCGAAAAATACGTCGCGCCCGGGAACCGCACGATCAGGACCGATCGCCCGGCGCGCTTCACCTCGAGCACTTCCCCCCCGGCGAAGGTCGTGCCCACCTGCCCGTCGATCGTCACCAGCAGTTCTTCCGGGCCATCCTCCGCCGTCACCGTCAAGGTCGCCGTCGGCGGGAGGACCAGCGGGCGAATCGCCAGCGTGTGGGGCGAGATCGGTGTCAGGATGATCGACTCCACGGTCGGCTCGACGATCGGTCCGCCCGCCGACAAGCTGTATGCGGTCGATCCCGTCGGTGTCGAGATCACGATGCCGTCCGCCGCGTACGCCGCCACGGCTTCACCGTTCGACTCCACCGCCAGTCGCACGACACGGGCGAAGCCGCCCTTGTGCAACACGACATCGTTCAGCGCGTGCCACCGCCGCCGCTCGACTCCCTTCCGGTCGAGCGCCCGCGCGTCGAGCGCCATCCGAGCTTCCGGACGGTAGTCGCCACGGGCGAACCGGGTCAGCCCGTCCTCCATCTCGTGTCCACCGCAGCTCGTGAGAAATCCGAGGCGGCCGAGATTGATGCCGATGATGGGCACCTGGCGGCCGGCGAGCAGCCGCGCTCCACGCAACAGGGTGCCGTCGCCGCCCAGCGTGACGAGCGCGTCGAGGTGCTCTGCGCCCACGAGACGGGTGGCCCCACCTACCAGGTCGTGGATGTCGGGCTCGAAGTAGACGTCGAACGCCAGAGCGGGCGCCAGCCGCAGGACGACCCGCAGCATGTCGGGTAGCCGCTCGTAGCCGCGGTGCCCGATGACGCCAAGCCGAATCATTTCAGCCACCGCTGCGGCCGTTCACGACCATCCGGCGTCGCACGACCCGGCCGGTATCCCCCTGTCCGCTCACCCCGCGAGCGCCTCGGTCTCGTGCAGTGCCCGAACTCGTTCGGCGATGCCCGCGGCATCGAGCCCGACTTGGGCGAGCTGGCGCGCGCGCGATGCCTGCTCGATGAACCGGTCGGGAACGCCATGCACGGCGACGCGAGTGCCCGCGTCCATCGCGCCGATCACGTGTGACATGAACGCGCCGAACCCGTTGACCACGGTGCCCTCTTCCACCACCAATAGCTGCTTGTGGTCGGCGACCAGCGCGGCGAGCGTGAGCTCGTCGTACGGCTTGAGATAGCGGCAGTTCACGACGGNNCGTGCCGTACGGAACGGCCGGTATCGTTGCCATCGATGGCGCGATGTCCGGCGCGCTGTCGCGCGGGTAGCGAAGACAGAACGGCCCCGCGGTGTGCTCCACGCCGGCGCGCAGCAAGCCGAGCATCTCGGCGCTGTCTTTGGGGGCGGTCACGGTCATCCCGGGGACGGCGAGCATGTAGGCGATGTCGTACAGTCCCATGTGCGTGGGCCCGTCTTCGCCGACTAGGCCGGCGCGGTCCATCGCGAAGACGACGGGCAGCCGCTGGATCGCGACATCGTGGATCACGCTGTCATACGCGCGCTGCAGAAAGGTCGAATAGATGGCGCAGACCGGTCGGATGCCGCGGGTGGCCAACCCCGCGGCAAAGGTCACTGCGTGTCCCTCGGCGATTCCGACGTCGAAGAACCGGTCCGGATGCGCCTTGGCGAACCCGCCCGTCCCCGTGCCACTCGGCATCGCCGCCGTGATCGCGACCAGATCGGTTCGCTCGGTGCCCAATTCGGTGAGTCCCGCACCGAAGATCGCGGTGTAGGTGGCATTGCTCGTCGATGTCGCCCGCTGCTTGCCGGTCGCCGGATCGTGACCCGGTGGCAGCGCGTGCCACTTCTCACCATGCTCACCGGCCGGAAAGCCCTTCCCTTTTTGGGTGATCACGTGGACGAGGCGCGGACCCTTGAGGTCGCGGACGGCAGTCAGTGTATCGACCAGCGCATCGACGTCGTGTCCGTCGATCGGCCCGAAATACCGGAACCCCAGCTCCTCGAAGAGCACGCCGGGCGTAAAGAACGACTTGACGCTCTCTTCCCATTTGCGGACCAGCGTGCCGACGCCGGACAGCCGCCCCGGCGCGTGGTCCACGGCCGCACCGATCGCGGAGCGCACCCGATTGTAGAGGGGATTCCGCTGGACCGACGTCAGATACTTGGACATCGCGCCGACGTTGGGCGCGATGGACATCTCGTTGTCATTGAGCACGACCACGACATCACGGTCGGTCGCGCCCGCGTTGTTGAGACCTTCGTACGCCATCCCTGACGTGAGTGCGCCGTCGCCGAGGATCGCGACCACGTGAAAGTGCTCGTGGCGAAGGTCGCGCGCGACGGCCATGCCGAGTGCGGCCGAGATCGCGGTGGCGGCGTGGCCGGCGCCGAAGGCGTCGTACGGACTCTCGACACGCCGGAGGAAGCCGGACAGTCCGTGCTCCTGGCGCAACGTCTCCAGGCCCGCGTTCCGCTCAGTGAGAACCTTGTGGGGATAGGCCTGATGGCCGACATCCCAGACCAGTTGATCGACCGGCGCGTTGAAGACGTAGTGCAACGTCGTCGTGAGTTCGACGACGCCCAGCCCCGCTCCGATGTGGCCGCCCGTGCGCGAACAGACGTCGATCAGCCGGGCGCGGATGTCCGCGCACAGTTCGCGAAGCTGGTCGCGAGTCAAAGATTTCAGATCGGCAGGCGACTGGACGCGATCGAGGAGAGACATACGAGAGGGCTGAAGTGTGGATGCGGAAAGTTAGCGGTTGACCGACCTCGACTTCATATGCTTTGGGATCGAGGATCAGTTCCTGCGACTTACTGTGTAGCGGGCCAGGTGTTCCAACGCGGGGGTCAACAGGTCCACCCGCTGAAGCGCGTCGCACGCCTCATCCACCAGGGCACTCGCCCGATCCACAGCGCCATCCACCCCGAGCAACGCTGGGTAGGTGCTCTTTTGCAGCGCGAGGTCACGCCCCGCGGTCTTGCCTAGCTGGTCGGTCGTCGCCGTCACATCGAGCACGTCGTCCGCGATCTGGAACGCGAGGCCGATCGCCGCCCCGTACCGCCCTAGCGCATCCAGCACCTCGCCGTCCGCACCCGCGGCGATCCCACCGAGCCGCACCGATGCCGTCACGAGTGCCCCCGTTTTCGCCCGGTGAATGTGCTCGAGCTCGGCCACCGAGAGGGAGAGCCGCTCCCCCTCGAGATCCAGCAGTTGGCCGCCGATCATGCCGGTCGCGCCCGCCGCGCGCATCAACTCCCGAAGAATGGTGCCCCCGACGGCCGGCGGCAACCCGAGCCCGCGCGCGGCCACGATCGCGCAACGGGCGGCCAGCGGGACCATGGCCAGCCCTGCCGCCGTGGCGGCCGTGACGCCGTACACGCGGTGGACCGTAGGGCGGCCCCGACGGACGTCGTCGTCGTCCATACAGGGCAGATCGTCGTGCACGAGCGAATAGGCGTGGACGACTTCGACGGCCGCCGCGAGGTCGGTGGCGTCGCCCATCCCGCCGGCCGCTCGATAGGCGGAGAGGAGGAGGACGGCTCGCAGCCGCTTGCCCTCTCCCACCAGCGTGTATCGCATGGCCTCCGCCGCTACGGGCGGGGAGGCGGGGAGGTACCGGTCGCAGAAGCGATTGAGCGCCGCTTGCACCGCGATCCGGTCCGCGGCAAAGACGGCATCGATCGCTCCCACCTCAGCGACCACTACGGACGGTCCCCGAGTCCGCCCTCGGCTAACGCTCCCGAGCCAGTCTCCCGGAGGGGGCGGAGCGCAAAGACGCCGTCGACCTGCTCGACGAGGAGCGCCACCTGCGATTCCACACGTACGAGCTCCGCGGACGCGCGGCGCAACCTCGCCACGCCCTCCTCGAATAGCTCCAGTGCCCGGTCGAGCGCCACGCCGTCGGTGCCCAGCTCCGCCGCGATCGCCTCGAGCCGCGCGACGTCCTCTTCGAACGTCATGGCTGCTCCTTGGGAAGAGTCGGCGTAATCGATGCCGTGACCGCGCCGACCACGCCGTCCCGGATCGTGAGGTCGAACGCCGCCCCCGGCGCGAAGTCGGCCGTGACCGTGAGCGCGCGACCCTCCGCGTTACGAGCGACCGCGAATCCACGGGCTAGTGTCGCCAGCGGGCTGAGTGCGTCGAGCCGGCCGGCGGCCGCGTCGAGCCGCGACCGCCGCCGCTCCGTGGACCGCATCGCACCCGACCGCGTCGTCTCGCCGACTCGGCCCAACCGGCCGCGCGCCGCTTGGATCCGACGCTGTGCGATATCAACCATCTGCGACCCGGCGATGCGGAGCCGCTGCTCTTCGTCCGCCCACAACGGCACCGCGCATTCGGCCGCGGCCGACGGGGTCGGCGCCCGACAGTCGGCCACCAGGTCGCACATCGTGGTGTCGATCTCGTGGCCCACCGCCGACACGGTCGGCGCATGGCAGGCCGCGACCGCGCGCGCGACACGCTCGTCGTTGAACGCGCCGAGGTCCTCTTTCGCGCCGCCGCCGCGTCCGATGATTACTACGTCGGCCTCCCCCCATCGGCCCAGTCGTTCGAGCGCCGCACACAGCTCGCCAGCCGCGCCCTCACCTTGGACCCGCGATGCCACGACGATGATGCGCAGCGAGGGAGCGCGCCGCCGCGCCACGGCTACGATGTCGTGGAGTGCCGCGCCATCGGGACTGGTGACCACCGCCAAACACCGCGGAAGCCGCGGAAGCGGACGCTTGCGCTCCGGCGCGAGTAATCCGTCGCGGCGGAGCGCCTCGAGCGTGCGCTCCAGCGCTATGCGCCGAAGGCCATCGCCGGTCGCTTCCATCGCCGTCACGCGCAGCTGCACGTCGCCGCGCACCGGGTACATCGTCAGTTGGCCAAACACGACGACGGCCATCCCGTCGTCGGGTCGCGCCGGGATCCCTCGCTGGTCGCTCGCCCACACGACGCAACGGAGCTGCGCCGTCTCGTCGCGGAGCGAGTAATACCAGTGTCCATTCCGATGAGCCTTGAAGTCGATGACTTCTCCGCGAACCCACAGCGGACGGACGGCTCGTTCGAGGACCTGCTTGATCGAGAGCGTCAGGGTCGAGACGGAGACCGCGGTATCGGGGCTGCCCCCCGGTACCGGGGCGTCGAAGAGTGATCCGGCACTCGACATTGTGTTTGACGCGGCCCGCGACGACCTCGCCGCGATTGGCCCCCGTCGGTTGGTCGGTGGTGACTCGGCTCCCAGCGGCCAGGTGGAGTCGCGCTCCCGGTCGCCGGGGCCCGGGTTCATGCGAGCCCTGCGCTGAGTTGCGCGGCGCGCACCGTGTTCTTGAGCAGCATGGCGATCGTCATGGGGCCGACCCCCCCCGGCACGGGCGTGATGAGCCGCGCCACGTCTCGCGCGCTCGCGAAATCGACATCGCCCACAATCACGTAGCCGTTCTTCGCTCTCGCGTCGTCCACGCGGTTGATCCCCACGTCCACGACCACCGCACCGGGCTTGATCATCGCCCCGGTCACGAATTTCGGCCGGCCCGCGGCGACGATCAGGATGTCGGCCCGTCGCGTGTGTGTCGCGAGATCGACCGTGCGGCTATGGCAGACGGTGACGGTGGCGTTCGCGCCCGGGCGGTCTTGGATCATCAGCGACGCCATCGGCTTACCCACGATCGCGCTGCGTCCGACGATGACGCATTCGGCGCCTGTCGTCTCCACGCCGGACCGCGCCAGCAGTTCCTGCACACCAGCCGGCGTACACGGCGCGAAGCCGTCGCGATCACCATTCAGGAGCTTACCGACATTCACGGGATTGAACCCGTCCACATCCTTCTCCGGCCGGACGCGTCGGATCACGACCTCAGCCGAGATGTGCTTGGGCAGCGGCATCTGGACGAGGATGCCGTGGATCGTGGGATCGGCGTTGAGTTGGTCAACATGTCGGAGCAGGTCGGCTTCAGATGTATCGGCCGGCAGGCGGATGGTGACGCTGTGCATCCCCGCCTCTTCCGACGCCTTCCCCTTCGAGCGCACGTATACCGCGCTCGCCGGGTCGTCGCCCACGAGCANNGCCGCGCGCCACGAGCGCCGCTGCCGCCACCGCCACATCCACGCGTACCGCGCGTGCGACCGCCGTACCGTCGATCAGCTCAGCGGGCAAAATCCACCGCCCGTGTTTCCCGGATCACGACCACCTTGATCTGTCCCGGGTACTGCAGCTCGGCTTCGATCCGTCGGGCGATTTCATCGGAGAGCGACGCCATGCGCGCGTCATCCACGGTATCCGGCGTCACCACGACTCGGATCTCGCGCCCGGCCTGTATCGCGAAGACCTTCTCGACCCCCCGATAACTCGCCGCGATCCGCTCCAGACTCTCCAGTCGCTTGACGTATGTCTCGAACGCCTCGCGCCGCGCACCGGGACGCGAGCCCGAGATCGCATCCGCGGCCTGCACCAACACCGAGACTTCACTCTCGTGCGGCACATCGTCGTGGTGCGCGGCGATGCAATTCACGACGAGCGGGCTTTCTCCGTATCGCGTGGCCACTTCCACGCCTAGCTGGACATGCGTGCCTTCGTGCTCGTGCGTGAGCACCTTGCCGACGTCGTGCAACAGCGCGCCGCGCTTGGCGAGCGCCACGTCGAGGCCGAGCTCCGCGGCCATGATCCCCGCGAGCCACGCCACTTCCTTCGAGTGCTGCAGGATATTCTGGCCGTAACTGGTCCGCCATTTCATGCGACCGATCAGCTTTACCAACTCTGCGTGCATGCCGTGCACGCCGGTCTCGTACGCGGCCTGCTCACCGGTCTCGATGATCGCGACGTCGACCTCGATGCGCGATTTGTTGACGACCTCTTCGATCCGTCCCGGATGGATCCGGCCATCCGCGACGAGCTTCTCGAGCGCGAGCCGCGCCACCTCGCGGCGAACTGGATCGAAGCAGGAAACCACGACCGTGTCGGGCGTGTCGTCGATAATGACATCCACGCCGGTGATGAGCTCGAAGGCCCGGATGTTTCGACCTTCCCGGCCGATGATGCGTCCCTTCATCTCGTCGTTCGGAAGCGTGACCGCGGAGGCGGTGGACTCGGCCGTGTGCTCCGCCGCGATCCGCTGGATCGCCAGGGCGACGATCTTCTTGGCCTCGCGGTCCGCGGTCCGTCGGGCGGTCTCCCGGATCTCGCGCAGCCGATTGGCGGCGTCGGCATGCGCCTCTTCCTCCATCCGACCGATCAGTTCAATCTTGGCATCGGCGGCCGACAGGCCGGCCAACAGTTCGAGCCGGCGCTGCGCGTCGGTATGGAGCCGGCCGATCTCCTGCTCGCGCTCATTCAGGGATTTCTCGACGCGGCCGAAATCGGCGGTCAGGCGCGTGGTCTCCTTCTCACGCTGGTCGAGAATCTCGAACTTTCGGTCGAGGACGCTGTCGCGCTCCTTGAGCCGCTTCTCCTCGCGCTCGACTTCGGAGCGCCGATCCCGGACTTCCCCGTCCCAGGCTTCCCGGAGCTTCATCAGCTCCTCCTTACCTGCCAGCACCGCGCTCTTCCGCAGGGTATCAGCCTCGCGCTCCCCCTCGGCGACGACCCGGCGGCTCAGATCCTCGGCGGATCGCCCGGCGGCGTCCTGCCGATTGTGCTCCGCGGCTCGGCCACCGTGCCGCCCCAGCATAAACGCCGCCACCGCGACGATGAGGCCGCCGACCACACAGGCCGCGGCGAGGGCGACCACTGACGACATTGCGATCTATACTCCAGCGCGGCACCCGCCGCGGCGTTGGTCGTGGATCTAAGGTACGACGCCTAGACTCCGGTAACATCTCCTCGCTTCGCGGGCGGCAGCCAACGACGGACCTCGCTGCCCAGCGACCGCATTGCTCCGGTCAACTCCTCCGACGCCTGTTGAGCCTGGAACAGCTGATCCGTAATCTGGAGCGCGGCGAGGATCGCCGCCTTGCGGGTCTCGACTGCCCCGCCCGCATTGACTACCCGCCGGATCGCCTCATCCACGAACGCCGCGACGGCGCGCGTGTGTTCAGGCGTGGAATCGCTCCGGATCGAGTACTCCTCCCCTACAATTGTCACCCGTACGACCTGCTTGGAGCCCTTGTCGGTCATCGCTCACCCGCCGCGGCCGCCGACTGATCTTGCTGCTGCCGGAGGAACCGGACCCGATCGAGCATCGATTGCGCCCGACCCGCCGCTTCGTCCAGACGAACCCGAAGTGCGGCGTTGTCGGCCTCTAACGTTTCCAACTTGGTCACGTCCGACAGCACCGCGCCGCGGGCTTCCAGCGCGCGAAGCTGCGTCTCCGCCTGCAACGCCCGCCGGCGAAAGCTAGCGAGTTCATCCCCGAGGTGGCGGATGAGAACCTCCAACTCTCGGAACGCGACGCGGTCATGACGTTCGTTGTCGGACAGCAAGGTCAGTCTCCAAGGCGCGCAATAGCTTATCCCGTCGAGCCTCAACCTCTTTCTCGCGAAGAGTGCGCTCCGGATGTCTGAACGTCAACCGCCAGGTGACGCTCCGATGACCGGCCGGTACGTTGTCCCCGTAGAACTGACTCAGCAGGTCGATCCCCTCCAGGATCGGCTCGTTGGCTTGACGCAACACGCCCTCGACCGAGCCGCTCGTGACTGCGGCCGGGACGAGTAGCGTGAGATCCACCCGAACCGCCGGGAACGACGGGGGTCGCCGGTACTGCGGCACCGGGTCACGCGTGGGTGCCGCAGCGGCCGTCGCCGACGCGTGGTGCCCCGGGGGCGCGACATCCGCCACATCGGTCTCTTCGAGTACGACTTCGACGCCATAGGCCGGCGCCGCCCACGGCGGTGCGTCGAGTACGACACGGATGACGCGTCCCACGTCAACGTCGTCGGCTCGAATCCGCCACAGCTCTCCATCGGTGCCAACCGGCTGCAGCGCGATAGAGCTACCCGGACGCGCGACGGCCGCGACGGCCTCCGCCAACGCCTTGGCGTCCCATTCGTCCCACGCTGGCGGGGACGGATCGGTAAAGTGCGGCGGACGACGGGCGCCCATGCACAGCGCGGCGACCCGCACGTCCTCGACCGGCCGCCCCGGGCGATCGGATCGCGCGCGAAAGGCCGTTCCGACCTCGAACAGCCGCAAGTCGCCTTCCATCCGTGTCAGATTGAACTCGGCCCGCCGCGCGAGGGAGCTCAAGAGATCGAACCGAAGATACGACTCGGTGTCCGCCAGGGGGTTCGTCACCCGCACCGACGTCCCGTCCGAGTTGGAATGGGGGACGAAGGGCATCGGCCGGACCTCGACGAACCCCCGACCGACGAGCAACTCACGGAGGCGCGCCGCGCGCGACACGAGCGGATCGTCGGGCACCGTCCCGAGGCGATACGGCCGGAGCTCGTTCGGGAATGTCGCATACCCACGCAACCGGGCAACCTCTTCGACCAGGTCGATCTCCGCGGCAATGTCGGTGCGCCAGGTCGGGGCCGCGACGTCGAGATCATCCCCGCGCGCGGTGACGGTGAACCCGATCGTCGCGAGCAGGCGCGCCGACTCGCTCGCCGGCACCGGCACGCCGAGGACCTGCGCAACCCGCTTCGAGCGAAGCACGAGTCGCGCGCGCGCGCCCGAGCGCGGACCGGACGCGCTGACGAGCACGGGCGGCGCTACCACGCGACCCCCGGCAACCGCCGCGAGCAGTCGCACTACCGTGGCGTAGCTGTCGGCGGGCGATGTCGGTGGCACCAGTCGCTCAAATCGGAACGACGCATCCGTCGAAATGCCGAGCGTCCGCCGCGTCGCGCGAACGCGACGTGGATCGAAGGAGGCGATCTCCAGAAAGAGGTCTGTCGTCTCGCCGGACACTTCAGTTCCCTGGCCACCGATAACGCCCGCCACGCCCTGCGCGCGTGTCGCATCCGCGATGACCACCATACTGGGGTCGAGCGTCCGATCCACACCGTCCAGGGTCGTCAATCGTTCGCCCGCAGCGGCGCGCCGGACGTGCACCGCGGCGCCCGATCCGCCGAGTCGCGCCAGGTCGAACGCGTGCATCGGCTGCCCGTACCCGTGGAGCATGTAGTTCGTGACATCGACGACGTTGCTGATCGATCGTACGCCAACCGCGGCCAATCGCGCGACGAGCCACGGCGGGCTGGCTCCGACGCGCACGCCACGGACGACGACGCCGAGGTAGGCGGGGCAGTCCGTCGCGTCATCCACCGTCACACGGACGCCGTCGGTGGTCCCCGTCGTTTCGACACCAGCCGGCGCGGGAACGTCCGCGATCGCACGATTCTCGCCGGACGTCGGGATCGACGGCTCGCGTAGGGGCCGTCCGGTCGCGGCCGCGATCTCTCGCGCGATGCCGATGTGCGACAGCAGATCGGGGCGATTGGGCAAGACATCCACGACCAGTCGCGTATCGCCGATCGGCAGTGCGTCGAGTAGCGGGGTCCCGGACGCCGCATCAGTCGTGATTGGCAGGATCCCCTCGTGCTCGTCGCCCAGTCCCAGCTCTCGCGCCGAACACAGCATCCCGTTCGAGACCTGCCCGCGGATCTTGCGCCGCTCGATGGTGATGCCGTTCGGCATAGTCGTACCGACTGGCGCGAACGGATACGCGGTCCCGACGGTGACGTTGGACGCCCCGCAGACGACGTCGACCGGGTCCGCCCCACCGGCATCAACCCGCGTCAACCACAGGTGATCGCTGTCCGGGTGCCGGACCGCCGCGACCACACGACCGACCACGATATTGGCCAGGTCGATGCGCACGGGCTCGATCGCGTCCACCGTGGCGGCGCGCTCCGTGATGAGGTCCCGGAGGGCGCGGGGCGACAGTCCGCTCTCGACGAACGCCGACAGCCATTCGACGGACGCGTTCATTGGCCGAGCGCGCCGAGGACGCGCACGTCGCCGTCGTAGAGCTCGCGAAGGATCGGGATGTTGTAGCGCTGTTGCGCGACGCGCCCCGGACCCATGCCGAACGCCCATCCGGTATACCGTTCGGCATCCAGCCCCGCCGACTCGAGGACCGATGGATGGACCATCCCGCATCCCAGGATCTCGACCCAGCCGACCATCTTGCACGTGGCGCAGCCGCTGCCGCGGCAGATCTGGCACTCGACATCCATCTCGGCCGACGGCTCCGTGAACGGGAAGAAGCTGGGCCGGAAGCGCGTCGTGGCCGATCCGAAGAACCGGCGGGCGAAATGCGTCAGCGTCGCCTTGAGATCGACGAAGCTCACACCCTCATCGACCGCCAAGCCCTCGATCTGCGCAAACATCGGCGCGTGTGACGCGTCGAAGACGTCGCGACGGTACACGTTGCCCGGCACCAGCACGCGGACCGGGGGCGGATAGCGCTGGAGCGTGCGGATCTGTACCGGTGACGTATGCGTGCGCAGCAACGCGCCGCCGTCGAGGTAGAGGGTATCGTGCATGTCGAGCGCGGGGTGGTCCGGCGGAAAGTTGAGCGCCGTGAAATTGTACCACTCCGACTCCGCCTCGGGCCCGAGCGCGATGGTGAAGCCGAGCTCGCGGAAGATGTCCGCGATCTCGTCGATGACGATCGTCACCGGATGCCGGGCGCCGCGCCACACGGCCCGGCCCGGCATGGTGAGATCGACCGCGGGCGCCGACGACGTGGCCGCCGCCTGGATGCGCGCCGCGTGTGCGGCGAGCTGCTCTTGCACCCGTGTATGCGCGGCGTTGAAGGCCTGACCCGCGGCGGGCCGGTCGGTGGCGCTCATCCGCGCGACCATGCCGCTCAGCGGGGAGAGCCGCCCCGATTTCCGGCCCACGTAGCGGACGCGCACCGCCTCCAGCGCATCGGCCGAGCGCGCGGCGGCGATCTCGGGCGCAGCCTCCCGCTCGATGGCCGACAACTCGTCGAGAAACTGAGACAGCGAGGGTATCGATTCAGGCATTGGTCGTGAGGTCTCTAAAACGGAGGCGGCGGCAGCGTCGACCGGGAGGTCGCGCTGCCGCCGCCAGACTGCCCACCCGTGTACGGCGGAGCTAAGCGGCGGCCAGCGCGTCCCGCGCCCGGTCGGCGAGCAGCGTAAACGCCTGCGGGTCGCGCACCGCGAGATCGGCCAAGATCTTCCGATCGACATCGATGCCGGCCTTTTTGAGGCCGTTCATCAGCACGCTGTACGTCATCGCGTTCTGATGCGCGGCAGCGTTGATGCGCGTGATCCAGAGCCGCCGGAAATCGCGCTTTTTGTTCTTGCGGTCGCGGTACGCATAGCGCCAGCCGCGCTCCACCGTCTCCTTGGCGGCCTTCCACAGCTTCGATCGGCCGCCGTATGCTCCACGGGCGGCCTTCATGATCTGCTTCTTGCGCTTGAGGCGCGCGACGTTCGACTTGACGCGTGGCATCGCTCGCTCCTACGCCTGGAGTAGGCGCTTGATGTGCCGAACCTCACCGGGCGTCTTGATCGTCGTCGGACGCCGGAGATGCCGCTTCCGCTTCGCGGACTTCTTGGTCAGGATGTGGCTCTTGAAGGCTCGGAGACGCCGTACTTTCCCGGTCGCGGTGAGCGAGAATCGCTTCTTCGCGCCCTTGTGGGTCTTCATCTTGGGCATGCTGATATCCGTCCCGTCATGCGACGCCGGCGCCTGCCGGCGTTCGCCGTAATTGGTTCGATCCGCGGTGGCCCCACGCCTTCCCGCGAGCATCACATAAGGATCCAGTGTCCGGACCACCGTGGCCCGGCGCGCCCCGCCACTGCTACCGGGGCGTGAGGATCATGATCATCGATTTCCCTTCCAGCTTGGCCGGGCTCTCGATCTTCGCCACATCGGCGAGCGTCGTCGCTACCCGGTCCACCACTTCCCTACCCAGCTCCGGGTGCGCGATCTGCCGGCCGCGAAACATCATCGTCACTTTGACTTTGTTGCCGTCCTGCAGAAACTCGCGTGCGTGACGGGTCTTCGTCTCGAAGTCGTGGTCCTCGATCCCCGGTCGGTACTTCACTTCCTTGAGGTGGATCACGTGCTGCTTCTTCTTGGCTTGGCGCGCCATCTTCGCCTGTTCGAACTTGAACTTCCCGTAGTCCATGATGCGGACCACCGGGGGGCGTGCCATCGGCGCGACTTCGACCAGATCGAGACCCTGATCCACCGCCGCCGCCAACGCGGCCTCCACATCCATGATCCCCATCTGACTCCCGTCAGCGGCGATCACCCGTAAAGGGCTGATGCGGATCTGTCTGTTGACGCGCACTCGCTTCGTGGTGTCCTGGATAGCGCCTGCCTCCCGCTGAATGAACTGCCTACACACGCCCAATGCTGAGCACAAAAAAGCGCGGACCCAAACGGAGCCCGCGCTTGCGACCACGACCCGATCAGGGCGGCGCTCGCATTCGACGTGAACTCCTACAGCACACCGCTCGCATACGCGACGCGGAGGCTAGAGGGTGAGCCCCACCCGGGGCTACTTAGCGTATTGTCTCACGGCAACTTATGGCCCCTGCGGAGCCCCGTCAAGTTTCGCGCGACAGCTCCTCGGGCCGGAGGTGGTACGACTTGCCGTCGTGGCCGAGCCTGCTCCACGCGACTTTGGGGTCATGCCCAAAAAAGAGCAGCCAGTCCTCCGCTAACGCGCGGCCCAGGATCCGGCGCTTGGTCTCGAGGCTCACCAATGGCTCCACGTCGTACCCCATGATCCATGGGAGGGGGAGGTGCGCCGACGTCGGGACCAGGTCGGCCAGCACCAGCGCCCGCACCCCGTCGCTCTCCAAGAGCACGCTCTGATGAAACGGCGTGTGGCCCGGCGTCGGCATCACCCGGACGCCCGCCACGATCTCGTGCTCACCATCGACCAGATCGAATCGCCCGGCCTCATGGACCGGAACGAAATTGTGGGCGAAATAACTGGCCGCGGTGCGCTCGTTGGTGTGCGTCGCATAGTGGTACTCGCCACCCTGCACCACGTATCGCGCCCGCGGAAAGGAGAGCCGGATGTCGCCATTGGGATCGCGGTAGGTGTTGCCGCCCGCGTGATCGAAATGCAGATGGGTGTCGATGACGATCGCGACGTCCTCCGGCGTGAAGCCGGCCACGCGTAATCCGTCTTCGAGCCCCGTGCGGCCGTCGGCTCCCTCGTTCTCGATCCCGTAGATCTCCTGGAATTTGCGGTCTTCTTTGTTGCCTGATCCCGTCTCGATCAGGATCAGTCCCACGTCGTGTTCGATCAACAAGCACCGCATCCCGAGCGCGATCCGATTGCGCGCGTCAGCCTGGATGCGTCGCTCCCACAATACCTTGGGCACGACCCCGAACATCGCGCCGCCATCCAGATGTTGGCCACCTGCTTGGATGGCGTGCACGGTCCACCGGCCCAACCGTCGCCGTTCATGAAGCGGTGTCGGGGGCGTCATGCGCCAACCTCCCACATCCCGCCGCGCGGCATCGCCGACGGCCGGCCCCGACGCGGGCGCCGCGCGCCCAGCAGTTGTTGCATGTCCGCCCACGTGTCCAGCCCGAGCGACCCGACGTCGTCGAGCATCCGGATCAGGCAGTGCGCGGTCGCACGCGCGTCGCCCATCGCGCGATGGCGGTCGCCGAGCATCACGCCGTAGTGGTGCGCCACGTGGTCGAGCGACCGCCGACGGAGGTGCGGGAGCAGGCGCCGCGCGAGCCGGACCGTGCACAGGGTCCGACCACTGGGCAGCGCGCCACCGGCGCGTTCGACCTCGGCCTGCACGAACCGGCGATCGAACGCCGCGTTGTGCCCCACGAAGACGTGGCCCCGCAGCAGGTCGAGCAGCCGCGGGGAGACGTCACGGAATATCGGTTGGTCGCTCACCATCGCCGCCGTGATGTGGGTCAATCGGGTGATGAATGGCGGAATCGAGCGCTCAGGGTTGACGAGGGTGTCGAATGTCTCGGCGATCTGCCCGTCACGCACTACGACGGCCGCGATCTCGGTCACTCGATGGCCGAGCCACGGGGAGCCACCCGTCGTCTCGACATCGACCACCGCGTACGACAGCGTCACCAACCGATCGGAGGGGATCGCCCGGGCCGGCACTGGCACGTACTCCGCCGCACGCTCGGGCGGACGCTCCAGCGGACGCTCCAGCGGACGCTCCNNCGGACGCTCCAGCGGACGCTCCGGCAGCGAGGGCCACAGCTCCATCGACCCACTCACGTCCATGGGTCGTCGCGCGTCACGGGGCAGGACATGCACCGTGGCCCACCGCCGCCGCGTACCAACTCGCTCCCCTCGACCGCGATCACCGCCCGCTCGTCGTCGCCCACGATCGACGCACCATTCAGAAAATCGGCCGCGGCCACGATACGATAGCCCATGCGCTCCATCTCACGAAGAGTAGCTTCGTTTCTGGCGTACGAGACCACGAGTCCGGGACGCAGGGCGAGGCAGTTGCACCCCGACGCCCACTGCTCGCGATCCTGCACCACTCGGCGGGACCCGCNNCCCGCCACAGAGCACGGGCTCCATCGGGATCCCGCACGCGGAGAACGCATCGAAGATGTTGGCCTTCTGCTGCAGGTCCGCCGCGCCTTTGCGCCAGAGCAGGATCGGGAGGCGCTCGGGGCCGATGAAGTGCGGCGGGTAAAGGACGCAGAGCTCGCGGTCGAAGTGGCAGAAGATCATGTCGAGATGGATGGCCGTCTGCTCGGCCGGCATCACGACCACGATCACGTTCTCGATCGCCGTGTGCCGGAACAGCAGCGCCACCAGCGAGTCAATGGCCGCGGGGCTCGACCGTTCGCTGTATCCGATCGCGACCGTGTCCCGCCGCAACGGGTGCACGTCCCCGCCCTCCAGCGTATAATCGTGCCGGCGCTCGGAGGAGCCGTCGTACAGGACGCCGCAATTCGCCAGGGCCGGGTGACTCTGGAAAAGGATCTTCATGATCAACTCCTCGGTCCATCGCGCCCCGTGCCGCATCGAGCCGACCATGACGTGGTCGTTGATCGCCATCGCCGCGTCGCGGGTGAAGAACAGATTGGGCATCGGCGGGAGGGCGTAGCCGCACTCGTTGAGCGCGGCGGCCAATGGACCCGGCCGCTCCTCCCGCCCTTCGATCAGCGTCCGCACCAACGCCTCAGGCGCCAGGTCGGCCAGTTCTCGAGCCAACGGCGCGGAGGGTACGACGTTCGTGGTCTCGCGGATCAGCAGTTCGCGCACCTCGGCGCTCCCGGCGACGTCGGCCAGGAGGTCCCGGACCCGATACACCGTGGCGAATCGCTCGAGTATCGCCACGAACCGCCGGTGTTCGCGCTGCGCGGTCTCGAAGTCGATGATGTCGTCGTACAGAAAGTGCTCGCGCGTCCGGGGCGTGACCGCGAGCAACTCAGGGCCCGGCGCGTGTACCAATACGGTACGCAGGCGTCCGATCTCGCTGCTGACATGGACGGGCACCCCGCAAGTTAATTAATTCCACCACCTGCCACCGCAACGCACTCCGTGACCCACGACCACTCCCCCCCGCCCCCACCCCCACCCCCGATGTCGCACGCCGCGCCGGCCGCCAAGCGCATCGCGCAATCGGCGGTCCGGCGGCTATCGCTGTACCTCCGGTTTCTCGAGGACGCCGACGACCGTGGCCTGGCGACCGTGTCCAGCCAGGAGTTGGCGCGACTCGGCGGCACCACGTCCGCGCAGGTCCGGAAGGATCTCTCGGTGTTCGGCTCCTTCGGCAAGCGCGGCCTGGGGTACACGGTCGCCGAGCTCATCACGGCGTTACGCGAGATCCTGGGCCTGGGCCGCGAGTGGCGCATCGTCATCGTCGGAGCGGGTAAGATCGGCACCGCCCTGGCCCAATACGCCGGGTTCCGCCAGCGCGGGTTCACCGTGATCGCGGTCTACGATAACGACGCCTCGAAGATCGGCATCCAATGGGCCGGCCTCACCGTCCGGGATGTGTCGCAGCTCGAGTTGGACGCAGCCCGCGAGCGGCCGGACATCGCCGTGCTCGCCGTTCCGGCCGACCGCGCACAGGCCACCGCGGACTGCATCGCCCGAGCCCATATCGGCGGCATCCTGAATTTCGCGCCCGTGCAGCTGCACGTGCCCGCTGGGGTGACCCTACAATCGGTCAACATGGCCACCGAGCTCGAGGTCCTCTCGTACGCGCTCGCCAATCGTGATGCCGAAGAGCTGAGAGACCAGAAATCCGAGGCCAGCAGCCAACGGTCAGACCGCACGGTCGCCCGCGGGACCAAGCGCTCAGGATAGCGCACTAACGAGTGGTACTCGCCGGCCACCACTCGCCGGCCGCCGCCCGCTACCGACCCACCGATCTCCAAAGCGACGCGAACTCGGCCGGCCCCAACACCTCCGGACGCGCATCGGGCGGTACGCCCGCATCCGAGAGTGCGCGCTCGGCGGCCGCGGGCGTGATCCCCAGCATCGTGCGCAGCACCCGGCGAATCTGCTTCCGGCGCATCCCGAATGCCGCAATCACGAACGCCGCGTAGTCGGACTGCTCCGCGTCGCTTACGACGGGATCGGGTCGCGGCTCCACTCGGATGAGTGCTGAGTCAACGGTGGGTGCCGGGGTGAACGCGCCGGCCGACACGCCACGCACGAGTGTCGCCGTCGCCAGTGCTTGGACGTTCGCCGACAGCGCGCCATAGGCGGGCGACCCAGGCGCGGCCACGACCCGCTCCGCGACTTCGCGCTGCACGAGAAAGACGGCCCGGCGCGCACGGGGCGCACGGAGTGCGTGAAAAAGTATCGGGGTCGTGATGTAGTACGGCACGTTGCCGGCGACGAGGAACTCGGATGTCCCCGCGAGCTCGGCCAGCGACACGTCGAGAACGTCTCGCGTGTGGACGGTGACCCGCGGATCGCCCGCGTACGCGATCCGAAGGCGCTCGGCAAGCTCGCGATCGAGTTCGACCGCTGACACGCGCCCCGCTCGCGGGACGAGCAACTGGGTAAGCGAACCACGTCCCGGGCCGATCTCGACCACAGTGTCGTCCGTGGTCGGGGCGAGCGCGTCGACGATGTCGCCCAGCACTCGGGGGTCGTTGAGGAAATGCTGGCCGAGTCGCTTCCGAGCGCGCGGCCAGGTATCGTCGCCGACGCGGCGCGGCGCGCGGGGGGCGCGAGGCACCGCCGCGCCCTCGCTCAGCTCCGCAGGACGACGAGCGTCAGATCGTCACGCGGAGGGACATCTCCCATATGCTGGCTCAGCATGGCGAACACCCGCTCGACAATCTCCGTCGTGGGCCGCGTACGGTTCGTGGTCACCATGTCGAGCACGGCCTGCTCGCCGAGGCGGGCGTCGGCGCGATTGCGGGCGTCGCTGACGCCATCGGTGAACAGCAGCAGGAGGTCGCGGTTCGTCGCCCACGGCCGCGACGAGCCGTGAGGGGCGGTCGTGACCATGCCCAGGGGCGGGTCGAGCGCGGGGAGTCGCTGGATATCGCCGTCCCCTCCGATCACGAACGCGTGCGGATGCCCCGTGTTCGCGTACCGCAACTCCCCAAGCCGCCGGTCCACGACGCCGTAGAACGCGGAGATGAACATCTCGGTCGTTGCCAGCTCATCCCGCAGGGAAGTCTGCAGTGCGGCCAGGGTCTCGGTCGGATCCGTGGACGCTTGCGCATGGATCGCCGCGGCGCTCATCGCGAGCGCCATGATCAGCGCCGCCTGATACCCGTGGCCGGATACGTCACCGATCATCGCGCCCGTCGAGTTGAGGGAGAGCCGGAAGAGATTGTAGAAGTCGCCGCCCACGCTGTCCGCGGGCATCACGCGCGCCGAGACTTCGGCATCGGGCGCCACCACCGCGCCGGTGGGCAGCAATTTCATCTGGAGGTCGTGCGCGAGATGCATCTCTTGCACGAGCCGCTGTTGCGCCAGCGATGCCCGCACGAGCCGCGTGTTCTGAATGGCGGTGCCGATCTGGGTGGCGATGGCCGCGACCAGCTTCTGGTCGCCCGCACTGAACGGTTGCCCCGAGCGACGGTCCGAGAGGTTGACCACGCCAAGTGGTTCCCCGCCGTCCGGCGACGTCCACATGATCGGCACCGACAACATCGCCCCGTTGCGGTAGGGGGTTTCCGCGTCGCATGCCATCTCGGCGCCATCTACGATCGTCGCGTGACGCGAGCGGAACACTTGGGCCGACACGCTGCACGGATCGTCCACCGCGATCGGCGGGGCGTCCTCCGGCCGGATCCCGAGGGCGGCCACGACTTGTAGCGTGTCCGTGACCCGGTCGTGGACGAGGATCGACGCTTTGCGCGCCCCGACGGTCTCCGAGATCTCCTTCAGGATCGTGGCGGCCGCCTCCTCGAGGCGGACCGTGCGTCCGAGGATCTCGCTGATCGTGTACAGCAGGTTGATCTCTTCGTAACGTTCCGCGAGTTCCGCAGCGGCGTGCTCGACTTCGAGCGCGGTCTGCAACATCTGCGACACGACGGGCGCGAGAAAACGAAAGAGATTGGCCAGTGGAAGTCCCGTAGTGGGATCGGGTCCAAGGACCAGCCATGCGCGCTTCGCGGGTGGAACGCGCGCGACCATCAAGCGACCGGCCGGTCCATCGAGCGATATCGATTCCGGCCCCCGAGGCAGCGCATCTAGATCAGGCGTAGCCGGCGGCGCGGCATGCGGCACGGCGCCCAGCAGCGTGAGGGGTTGACCCACTTCCCGCTGGGTCCACACGGTGGCCGGGCAACGGGTCGCATCGTAGAACGCAGTCAGCACGCTGCCCAGCGCCTGCTCCCTCACCGCCCGCCCCTCCGCGGGATCGGCGTCATGGCGAACCCGCGAGCGGCGGCCGCTTGATGGTCAGTCGGACGACGTTGCGGCCGAGGCCGTGCGATTCGGTGTACCGCTCGACGCGGTCCATGAGTCGGCGCATCAGAAACAGTCCGCGCCCATCCTCGCGGGTCACGTTGGCAGGGGTCGTCGGATCCTGCGTGCATTCGTCGAGGTCGAAGCCGCCCCCCTCATCGCTGATCTCGAGGACCAGTCCGGTCGGATCCACCAGCACCCGAATGCGAACGAGCTTCGCCGGATCGTCCTCGTTGCCCCGGAGCATGGCATTGGAGAGGGCCTCGCTCAGCGCGACCGGCACGTTCAGCGAGCAGACGTTCGCCGGGAACTCCAGCTCCCGCACCTGGCGGCTCACTAGCTGCACGATGCGGCCGATCAACCGCACGTCGGTCGGGACTTCGAGCTCGAGCGCCAGGCGGACGCCCTCCAAGGCCGACCCCTCACCGGGCGGGCCACCCATCCCGCCCGGCGCGTGCGGCATGCGCGCGCGGACGGGCGTCATCGGCTCGGCCTCACGGCCCCCACGGCGCCCACGGTGCCCACGGTGCCCACGGTCGCGGCAGAGCGGCCGGCGGCCGTCCGGGGGTCACGGACTCAGAAGCTCTCGAGCCCGCGCTCACGGCTATCGGCGATTTGGAAGAGGGTGTCGAGCTTCGTGAGCTCGAACAACGTCTTGAGATCGTCGTTCAGATTGGCGAGCCGTAGCTCACCACCTTGTTCCCGGATCTTCTTGGATAACGACACGAGCACACCCAGCCCCGAGCTGTCGATGTAGCCGGTGCGGGCGAAGTCGATCAGGAACTTGCGTTCCCCTTTTTCCAACTCGTCGAGCACCTTCTGCTTGAGTTCCTGTCGGTTGCCGACGATCAGCTGGCCATCAACGTCCACCACCACTACGGTAACGTGCTTCGTCATGGTAAAGCTCATCGCGCAAATCTCCCCGGCGTTATGTGGGCGAAGCCGCCTGTAAGGCGGTCACCGCCGCAGCATTGATGATGTCATCTGGACCGGCACCACGCGAGAGATCCGAGCAGGGCCGCGTGAGCCCCTGGAGGATCGGGCCGATCGCCACGGCGCCGCCGAGACGCTCGACCAACTTGTACGCAATGTTGCCCGCATCGAGAGATGGAAACACGAGGACGTTGGCCCGCCCCGCGACCGTGTCCGCGCCGGCCGACCCTTTGCGCTCGGCGACGGCGGCCACGATTGCCGCGTCTACCTGCAATTCCCCGTCCATCAGCACGTCGGGCGCCCGTTGCCGCGCTAACGCCAGCGCCGCGCGCACCCGCGCGACCGGCGGCGAGTCCTGGCCACCGCTGCCGTAGGTGCTAAATGAGAGAAATGCAACGCGCGGGATGTCGCCCACGACGCGAACCCGGTCGCGCGCCGCCGCAATCGCGATATCGGCGAGCTGGTCGGGGCTCGGCTCCGGTACCACGGCGCAATCGGTGAATGAGAACACCTCCTCGCGGCCGTCGCCATCCGGACGCGCCAGGATCATGTAGAACACGCTCGAGACCAGTCGCACGCCGGGAGATATTCCCACGATCCGGAGCGCCGCCCGCAGCACGGCGGCCGTCGTGTGCACGGCACCGGCAACGCAGGCATCAACTTCCCCTGACCGGGTCAACTCCATGGCCGTGGCGAGCGCACCGTCCGGACCGGGTGCGATCACCGTGACGCCCAGCGACTCCGCGAGCGCGCGGACCACCGCGTGTGTCGCGGGTTGCTCGGCGTCGAGCACCAAGACGGGGGTCACGATCGCCTCAGCGACCATCGTCCGCACAGCGTCGAGCGTGCGCTGATCCCCGGATTCTGGGAGCGCTATCCGTCGCCCAGTGCGGGCGGCACGCGCGCGAAGGTCGGCCACGATCCCCGTTGAAGACCGGCGCCGCGCTGGGCCGCGGTCACCGGCCAGGTCTGACACGTCAGCCCGTCCCGAATTTGGCCCGTAAGGCGTCCGCGACCCGCGGATGCACCAGACCGCTGAGATCTCCGCCGAACTGCGCCACTTCGCGCACGATGCTGGAGCTGATGTACGTCGTGTCGAGCGAGGGGCTCATGAATACGGTCTCCAGCCGGCCGGACAAGTGACGGTTCATGAGCGCCATCTGAAATTCGTACTCGAAGTCGCTGACCGCGCGCAGTCCCCGGATGATGAGGCGCGCCCCCACATCGGCGGCGAAATCGACTAGCAGGCCGGTGAACGACCGCACGTCGATGCGTGCCTCATCGGGCGCGGTGGCCCGGATGAGGGCCATCCGCTCCTCGACGTCGAACAACGGCTGCTTCGCCGAGTTGATCGCCACCGCCACCACGAGCCGGTCCACGAATTCCAGGCTCCGGTGAATGACGTCCTCATGCCCCCTCGTCACCGGATCGAAGCTCCCCGCGTACACGGCGATCCGCGTCTTTGGCGGATGCCCGTTGCCATCGGGGACCCGGTCGCGCGCGTCTGTGCTCATGACATCATCTCCCGGTCGGCCGGGCGCAGGTCGGCCCGGTAGATGGTGACTGCGGTTGACCCGTATCGGCGGGTTGTACCCCCCGCGGGCACCGCATCACCGGCGGCGTGTTCCACGCCAAGAATTGTAGCGAATGGCACCGCCAGCCAGTGCTCGGCCACCGCCGCCGCCAGCCCCTCGCCATACGGAGGGTCCGCGAACGCGACGTCGTATTCGGCCGCGGACAGCGCCGCCATCACCTGGACCGCGTCGTCGCGCTGCACCCGCGCGTGCGCGCCGGCATCGAGCGCCGCGATGTTCGCGCGTAACGCGCGGAGGCTCTCCGCGGCGCGCTCGACGAAATCCACGTGCGCCGCCCCCCGCGACAACGCCTCCAACCCGAGCGCGCCGGACCCCGCGAACAGATCGAGCACGCGCGCGCCCGATAGCCACGGTTGGACGATGCTCATCCACGCCTCCCGGACCCGATCGCTCGTCGGGCGCACGATGCGTCCCGCCGGAGCCGCAATCGACCGTCCTCGCCACTGACCCGCCACGATGCGCATCGCCGCCCGCCGCTCCGCCGACGCCCGCTCACACGCGGAAGTCGGTAACCTTGGCCTGCACCCGGCTCTCGCCCTGCCACTCGTCCCGCTCCACACGGAAGACGACATCCACCGCCCCGCCGTCGCCCAGCTCCGAGATCCGGTGTCCGGCGCCCCACGCGACGGCGTCGAGCGCGCCCGCGGCGCGGTCGAGGCGCATCTTCACGCCGTCGTGTGACAGGGCGCGCGGCGGCCCCGCCAGCCGAACGCGGCGCGCCAGCAGCGCGGGCGACGGATTGCCGACGCCGAACGGCTCGAAGTGGCGCAGGTATCCCTCGAGCTCCGGCGTCACGTCGTCGATCGAGACTTCGAGGTCCACCCGTACTTCGGACACGAGATCCTCCGACCGCAGCCGCTCGCGCGCCACCGCGTTGAACCGCGCCGCAAACTCGCCGAGCCGATCGCGCGCCACCGTGACGCCCGCCGCCGCGCGATGGCCGCCGTACCGGAGCAGTACGTCGTGGCAGGCCGTCAACCCGCCGTGGAGATCGAACGCGGGGATCGATCGCCCTGACCCACGACCCTCGGCGCCGGCGAGCGCGACCAGGACGACCGGTCGGGCGACTTCCTCGACGAGTCGGGAGGCGACGATGCCGATCACGCCGGGGTGCCACCGCTCGTCGGCGAGCACAATGCCATAGGTCGCGTCGAGATCGAGCGCGTCGAGCTGTGTCCTCGCCTGCGCCAACGCGCCGCGATCGAGGTCCTGCCGCTGGCGGTTCAGCTCCTCCAGCTCGCGGGCGATGCGTCCCGCATCCGCCTCGCTGGATGTCGTCAGCAGCTCCACGCCACGCATCGCGTCGCCGATCCGACCGACGGCGTTGAGTCGCGGCGCCAAGATGAAGCCCACCCGTCCGGCCGTGATCGGTTTTCCCGCCAAGCCCGCGGCCTGCACCAGCGCGCGAAGTCCCGGGTTTGCCGATTCCGCGAGCAGACGGAGTCCGTACCGCACGAACACGCGATTCTCGCCCCGAAGGGGCGCGACGTCGGCCACCGTGGCCAGCGCCACCAGGTCGAGTAGGGCGAACACGGGACCCTCGCTCACACCCATTCGGCGGGTCAGCGCCAGCGCCAGCTTGAAGACCACCCCCGCCGCCGCCAGATCTTTGTCGGGGTAGCCGCAGTCCGGCTGCCGGGGATTGAGCACCGCGAGGCAGTCGGGGACTGGGCCGCTGGGTAGATGGTGGTCGCTGATGATGACGTCGATGCCGGCCGCCGACAGCGTGCGCACGGCGTCGTGTGCGGTGGTCCCGCAATCCGCCGTCACGACGACGCGCGCGCCGGCCGCGATCGCCGCGCGCACCCCGGCCGCCGAGAGGTCGTAGCCGTCCTCGATGCGCCGCGGGACGAACGGGACCACGTGCCCGCCGAGCGCCCGGATGGATCGCGTCAAGATCGCCGTGGACGCCATGCCGTCAACGTCGTAGTCGCCATGCACGAAGATCACGTCGCCGCGCTCGATAGCCTGGGCCAGCCGCTCGACCGCCGCGTCGAGTCCGCGCATGAGCCCCGGATCATGAAGCTGATCGAACCGCGGTCGCAGGAACCGCATGGCGGCCGCCGGCTCGGCGAACCCGCGCGCGTGCAACAGACGGCACACCGCGACCGGAAGGTGCAACGCCTCGACCAGGGCCGACACCGCCGCGCCGTCCGGCTCCCCCGGAAGGATCCAACGACTGGCCGCCCGAGGTCGCGCCCGGGCGGGAGTACTCGGCGTGGTCACGCCGTCAGGTGCCCGCGTACAACAGGACCCCACACGTCTCGCACACCTCGATGCTTCCCTTAGCCGCCATCACGTTGCGCCGTTGCATCGGCACGCTGGTGTCGCAGTGACCGCACGAGGGGCCGCGCAACGGAAAGATCGCGCCGTCCCGACGGACACTGCGGATCCGATCGTATTTCTGCAGCAGGATGCGCTCGACCCGCGCCGCCGATCCCACGCGTGTCGCCCGGCGCTCCGCCAATTGACCGTCCACCACGGCCCGGGCCTCATCGATCGTCGCCCGTTCGGTGCCATGTGTCGCGTCCAACTCGGCCAACTCCCGCTCCTGGGTCTCGACCGTGCCACGCAACTCCGTCAACCGCCGGGAGATGCCTTGGAGGGCTCCCTCTTCTTCGGCCAGGATCCGACGCGCCTGTTCCACCTGAGACATCGCGGCGGTCGCCTCTTTCATACGACGCACCGAGTCCAGCTGCGCGATGTTGCGCTCGTGCAGCGCCTTGTGCTGCGCGATTCGGGTCTGCAGCTCCCGATGCCCTCCCTCCTCGGCCTCGACGGCGTGACGCGCCCGATCGAGCGCCTCCACGGCCGCCGCATGGGCGAGATCCATCTCCCGCAGCCGGGGCTCGAGCGCGGCGAGCCGCGCTTCCATTTCGCTGATAGCCTGATCTTCAGTCTGCAGCGCCAGCAACGACTCGACATCCGAATGCACCGTCAGCCTCCCCTCGCCGCTCGCGGCGATTTGCCAAATGTTGTGTACCCGCGGCCTTTCAGTCGCCCCACTTCCTTCATGATTTCTACCTTTTCCGACATCAGCTGCTCCTGCTCATCGACGGTGCCGATCCCGATCAGCCGATCGATCTCGCGGCGCCGCTCGTTCAAATCACGCATCCGCAGCGCGGCCAGGCTGTCCTCGATCACCCGGACAGGGTCGGCACCGGTCGGGCCTTCCGAGATCAGGGCCTCGAGGACCGCGACCGCCCCCGGCGTGAGCTCGGCCGCCAGCTCCGGGATCGTCGCGTCCGGACCGCACGCCTGTAACGCGTCGTAGATCGCCCGCAGATCCGGGTCGCGGAGCCCGTCCGCGGACACGCGATCCCCGACCCGTTCACGCTCCGCCCGCGCCAGCAATAGCCACCGAACCAACTCGCGCTCCGCGGATTGCCCCTCGACCGGCGGGTCGGCGCGATCGACCCGCCGCCCACGCCGGGGCTGCGCGCGCGGCTCGGGCGACGGCACCGGCCCAGCGGACGCGACGTCGCCTCCGGCATCGCCCCCGGCGTCAGCGGATTCTCCAACCTCACGCCACAGCAGCGCGCGCGGGACGCCGGCGACTTCGCTTGCGCGAGACACGTACATGTCGCGGAGTATAGGGTCCGCCGTCGCCCGAATGGTCGGCAGCAGCCGATCGATCGCCTGCCGCTTGCGCCCGAGATCGGCGAACCAGCCGCTGCGCTCGAGCAGTTGCACCTTGCGCTCGAACACGTCGAGCGCGCCACGGAGATGCGCCTCGAGCTGCTCCGGGCCATGCGATCCGACGAAGGTGTCCGGGTCCTCGCCCTCCGGCAGCGTGACGACCCGCACCGTGATGCCTCGTCGCAGGAGCTCGTCCCCCGTCCTGAAGGTGGCCCTGAGCCCCGCCCGATCGCTGTCGTAGATCAAGTACGCGATCTTCGTATAGCGGGCGACGAGCTCCGCCTGCTCGGCCGTGAGCGCGGTCCCCAACGGCGCGACGACGGAATCGATCCCCGCAGCGATGAGCCGGACCACGTCGAAATACCCTTCCACGAGCAGCACTCGCTCGTCGCGGCGAATCGCGAATTTCGCCCAGTTCAGACCGTAGAGCAGCCGTCGCTTGGCGAAGATCGACGACTCGGGCGAATTGACGTATTTGACGTCGCCGGGCCCGATGAGCCGCCCGCCGAATCCCACCGTGTGACCAACGGAATCGAAGATTGGAAAGATGAGCCGGCCGCGAAACCGAGGGCGCGGCTCGCGGCCCTCTTCGGGCTGCGTCAGCACCCCCGCCGCGATCTGCCGCGCGTCGTCGAAGCCCAGCGTCTGGAGATGACTCCGCATAAAGCCGATGGCCGTCGGTGAGAAGCCAATCCCGAACCGGTCCGCGGTCGGTCGATCGATGCCGCGGGACGCGAGATAATCACGCGCGGGGCGACCACCCTCATCATCCCACAGCATCCGCCGGAAGTATTCAGCGGCCGTGGCCGTCACTTCCCACAACGGCTCGCGGGGATCGGGGCCCGAGCGCTGCGACTCCACCTCGCGCACCTCGATCCCGGATTTGTCGGCGACGAGCCGGACCGCGCCCGGCCAGTCCAGTCCCAAACGCTTCGTCAAGAACGTGAAGACGTCGCCACCCTCCTTGCACACGAAGCAGTAGTACATGTGCTTCTTCGGCGACACGGAGAAATTCGGGTGGGTGCCCTGATGGAATGGACAGGGGCCGCGGTAATCCGTGCCCATGCGCTTGAGCGCCACGTGCTCGCCGATGATCTGCACGATGTCCGCCTGATCGCGGACGCGCTCGACGACGTCGTCCGGAATCACCGTCCGCTCCTCGCCACACGCCGGCTGGCGATGAGCCACGCCCCGGTGCCGTCGGCCCCGCGCGGACGTCTCACGCGAATCCCGCCACGGTCACCCCGGCGCCGCCTTCGTTCCACGCTCCGAGTCGTACGCTCGTCACTCGCTTATCCTTGCGCAGCATCTCGTTGACGTACTCGCGCAATGCGCCCGTGCCCTTGCCATGAATGATACGTAGCTCCGTCAGATCGGCCCGAACCGCGGCGTCGATCGCGTGCACGACGATGTCGTCGAGGTCCGCGACCCGCATCCCCCGGACGTCGATCTCGCGCGCGGCCTCCGGCTCGGGGGCGTCGGCCGATACCGCCACCGTTTCCACCGGCGCGGGCCGGGACGATGGCCGGAGTGTATCGGCCGGGACTCGCATTTTCACGGCACCCACGGCGATCAGGGCGTCGCCGTCGCGCACGTCGAGCAGGCGGCCGGTCCGGCCCCCGAATGTCGGCAGTTCCACGAGGTCGCCAACACGCACCGGACCGCTCGCTGACCGCGGAGCAGCCGGCGCCGGCGCGGGTTCGGCGTCCGTCAGCGCCGCCAGTGCCTCGCCCTGCTCGGCCACCACGATGCTCACCGGGTGGCGCGCCTGCCGCGCCCGCTCGGCCCCGTCCGCGCCGGCCGACGCGGCCGCC
>PMAE01000084.1 GCA_003152485.1 Gemmatimonadota bacterium
CCGCGGGCGGCATGGTGTTGTCCAACTGGGAAGTGTAGGACACGCGGAGTCTGCCGGGCTGTCGAACGCAGTACGCTGTGTCGGCCTCGTGAGCCGTTACGGTGCTGGCCGCGAGGGAGTTGCCACGGCGGAATCCGGGAATGGCGCGAAAGTCTGCGTTTGTTCGTCGTACAGGTACGCCGACCGCTCGGGGGCGAGCGCCATCAGTCGCCGATTCTCGGCTCCTTGGTCGTACGCGACCCACGCGTGTGCAGTGGCGAGGTCTGGGACGTTGCCGACCAAGCTGTGGTGCGCGATGTGGTGCGGACCGTACCGGACGAATATCAGGACTTTCCCCGTATCGAGGCCGTCCATCTCGCGGGTGAAGCGCTCCGCGTACGACATTCGCCCGATGCGCATGTTTCGCGCGGCGCGCAGGCCAGCTACAGAGAAGAATGCGCCGGCGATGAGCAGCAGAATCACGGCTAGGCCCGCACGCTCCTTCACAACACGATTGACGCAGGTCCAGACACCGCGTGCCGCGAGAAATGCGGGGAGGGGGAGCAGTTCGAGATAGTACAATGTCCAGTCGGGCGGGTGTGCGTACGAGAGATAGGCGAGGATCAGCAGGCCCGCGGTCGTCAGTCCCACGGCCACTTCGGCCGTAAGGTCGAGCAGTCCCACCATGAGGAATACGGCGAGTACACGGCGCCATCCGGCCAGGAAATCGCGGCCCAACGCGTGCGTTCGAGCCGCCAGGGCGGGCGCCACCGCGGAGGCGGAGTAGGCCTTGTGCACGTCGATGTAGACATTGGCCAAGGACTGGAGATCGGAGGGCAGCGCCCGTTCCGGCGGTGTGCTGTCGTATCCCAAACCCAGATGATCCCACGGGATGTACTCGCGCGTGTACTGCGCCAGCGGGGTCACTCGCCAATCACCGATGGTGTGGGCGCTCCAGACCGGGATGATCGCCAAGCACGCCGCGCAGGCCAGCAATCCCGGTGCGATGTCGCGCCACGCGCGCCGCTGATAGACGTCCACCAACACGACCGCCGCGGCGGGGACCGCGAACACGAGCATCGTCAATGGTCGCGTGATCGCACCCCAGCCCACACAGGCGCCGAGACATGTCATGGCCCACCACGAGTGCTGGCGACGCCATTCCAACAGTGCCCACCATCCGAAGAGCCACAACGCGGACGTCGTGGTCTCGGAGAAATAGGTGGCTCGGTTGACGAGGTTGTCTCGATCCGTGACCCAGAGAAACCACGTCAACACGGCCACCCACGGTCCGGCGATCCGGCGACTGACAACGAACACCAGCGCACCTGCGATGGCACTGAGCACGAGAGGCACCAGCCCGGGAAGGCCGAGCCACGCTCCAACGGCCAGTATCAGCGAGTGTCCTGGGGGATACTTCGCCGCCACCGACGGCGCTATGAGTACGTGCATCTGCTCGAAGAACTGCGGAAGCGGCGGTGACTGGGCGGTCCAATGTCGGGCCGCGAAGATGGAGGCTTGCAGCAGGTACGCCCGTTCGTCGTGGGCGAAACCCACCTGACGAATCGAGCCCCAGCACCACCAGACGACGAGAGCCGTCGTCACGCCAGTCGCGGCCGCCATCGCGCGTGCCTGTAGCACGGACTCGACCCGCCGCACGAGCACCGCGGCCTGGCGGGTCGTTGCCAGGCGTGCGATGGCCATCGCCGCCGCCGTGATCACGAGGCCGAGGGTGACCGACCCGTACCACTTGTCGAGAATGTCCACGCGATCGCTATCGCGGCCGCAGCCGGGCGATGACGTGACGGGAGCGATCGAAGAAGGCAGAGGCGATGGGCGGATACAGCGCGAGACGCTGGCGCCAGACCTCGACCGACCACCCTGCCTCATCGAACGCCCGGTCCCACTGGACCCGAACCCGCCTGCCCGACACGTGCCGCTGGTGGCAGCGGTCGAGGACACTCACCTCCGTCGCAATCCGAGCACGCTGAGGAAGAAGCTGGACAGGATTGTCTGGAATCCCAGCGCGGTGAGTGTCACCCCTGGAATGACCCACCGCATCGTCAAGCCATAGTCCAGGTCACCGAACGCGTGTACGCGCCACAGATTGACTGCATACCCCAGCAAGCAGACGCCGAAGACCACCCCGGCGGCCCCCGTGACGAGCCCCGTCTCGAGATGAATGAGCCGAAAGGCGCGTTCCAGCCGCCGATCCATTGGCAGCAGGCCCTCGGCGATTGCGAACACCTTGGTGCAAACCGCGAACACGACCGATTGGTATCCGCAGATGATGGCCAGACTCGCGAACAACAGCGTGTGGACGTCGAAATGGACTCGGCCGATGCGCAGGCCAGGGAGCGCAATGCCATATCCCACGAGGCCGAGCGCGATGAGCACCAACCCCGGGATCAGGAAGAGACGGCGCGGGCTATACAAGAGATAGAATCGCAGCGTACGCCATCCGTCCCGGAACGTCCGCAGGTGGGGGGCGTGGGCTCGACGCCCGTCCGGGTGGAGGGTGATCGGCACCTCGGTGATCTTGCCACCGGTGAGGCTCGCACTGATGATCATCTCGTTGGCGAACTCCATTCCGGTGCATCGCTGGTCAAGCCCGATGTAGTACTCGCGCCGAAAGCCTCTCATGCCGCAGTACACGTCGTGGATCGGCGCGTGAAACCAGGTGCGCGCCATCGCGGAGAACATCGGATTGCCGAGGACCTTGTGGAGGAACGGCATCGCGCCGCGGACGACCGTCCCCCCTCCGCTCGGGAAGCGGCACCCCTGAACGATGTCGTATCCCTCGCGGAGCTTGTCCAGGAATTTTGGCACTTCGAGGAAATCGTAGCTGTCGTCGGCATCGCCCATGACGACGAATTTGCCTCGGGCGGCCGCGATGCCACCCATGAGCGCATTGCCGTACCCACGAGCGTTCACGGTGACGACCCGGGCACCCAGCGCGGTCGCGATGTCCTGAGATCCGTCGCTGCTGCCGTTGTCGGCGACAATCACCTCGCCGCGGATTTCCCGATCGCGGAGCACTCCCATCGCCTTGGACAGACACGTGCCGAGCGTCTCCGCCTCGTTCAGACAGGGGAGCACGATCGACAGCTCGAGTGCATCGAGCCCGACGGGGGCAGGTCTGTTGCGCGAGCCGACGAGATCCGATGCGACGCCAGGCGAATCTGACATGGGAGTCTAATATATGCGCCGACCCGCGCGCAGGTGTGGGTGTCACGCCTGCGTAACCGTGGTCCCTCGCGATGTCACTCCGGTCCAACGTTTGGCTGCCATCCGTTGGGCAACCGGCTGCCCGCTCGGTCGCGGCACATGCCACTACAGCTCACAGATTGTGACGGCGTGTGCCGCGATCTGCTGCCGACGCCTTTAATGGAGCGGCCGGCCCCCTTAC
>PMAE01000029.1 GCA_003152485.1 Gemmatimonadota bacterium
CAGCACGAGAGGCGAAAGGCGAAAGGCGACAAGAGCGAAGGGCGACAAAAGCGAAGGGCGACAAGAGCGAAGGGCGACAAGAGCGGATCGCTAATCGGCGGCGAAGGCTGGGGTGTTGGACATCGTGCGGCGCGTGGCGCGGCCGGCGGCGATCGCGGCGCGGGGGCCGGGGCGGAGAGTGACAACGGTGACCTCGGGGCCGGCGCCGATGCGGAAGGGCACGCCCCAGTATCCGGTGCCCGGATTGATATAGAGCAGTGCGTTGCCTTCGCTGTGCGCACCCATCGCGCGAGCGAGGAACGGACTGGCGAGACTCCATCCCAAGCGCGGCAGCGCGAACTGTCCCCAGTGCGTGTGGCCGCTGAGCGTGAGTGCGACGCCGCGTTCGGCGAGTGCGGGCCAGAGCGCAGGATTGTGGGCCAGCGCGATGATAGTCGTTCCGGGCGGGACGGCGTGCAGTGCGCGATCGATATCGGGGGCGGCGCTGCCGCCGCCGCCCCGTCCGGCCGGATCGCCCGTGCCGACGATCGCGAGCGGCGCGCCATCGCGTGTGAGGATGCGTGCATCGTTGACGAGGAGCGTAGCCGCGGGGAGCATGGTGCGGAGCTGTTCCTCGACCGCGTCCCAGCCGGCGTAGACATCGTGGTTGCCGGGGATGAGATACACACCGAGTGGGGCGTGCAGGCCGCCGATAGCGGCGGCGAAGTGGACGACATCCTCGGCGCGGTCGTCCACGAGATCGCCGGTGATGGCGATGGCATCAGGGGCGAGCGCGGCGACGGTGTTCGCCACGCGCGCGAGGAAGCGGCGCGACGTATGCGGACCGACGTGCAGATCCGAGATCTGCGCGATGCGGACACCATCCCAGGGGGCGGGCAATCCGGGGACCGTAACCTCAACGTGGCGTTGTACGAGGCGTGCGGACCCGAAATAGCCCGCCGTGAGGAGCAGCGTCATGACCGCGAGCACGATTCCCGCTCCGATGCGGCCACCGGCGATGGCGTCGCCGAACAGGGCTCCCAGCATCAGACCGATCAATCCGCCGCCAGCGACGAGTGGGAGGAGGAGCTGTGTGTACAGCACCGGCCGGACGACGAGCAGGCGAAACGCGGCGGTGGGATAGGCTCGCCAGCCGCCGTTGCGGATAAACGCGACCAGCGGTGCGGTGGTCGCGATGGCGATCGCGAGAACCACCCAGCGGCCGCGGGTCGAGACGGGGGCGAGCAGACCGATCACCGACCACGAGAGCAGGTAGTACAACGCGGCGCGGAGGGCGACAGCTCGCCCGGGCCGACGGCGCGGCATCAGATTAGGCGAGGCCGAGCGTCGGCGCGACCGCTTGCATCGCACCGATGACGAACTGGATGTGTTCATCGAGATCGACGCCCAACTCGGCTGCGCCGACCTGGACATCCTCGCGACTCACCCCGCGGGCGAAGGCCTTGTCCTTCATCTTCTTTCGAACGGAGCGGGCATCGACCTCGAGGACACTGCGTGACGGGCGAACGAGAGCCGTAGCGGTGATGAGACCCGTGAGCTCGTCCACCGCGAACAGTGTTCTCGCCATGCGAGTCGTTCTGGGGACGCCACAATAGGTCGCGTGTCCGAGGATTGCCTGCAGCACATCCTCCGGATACCCCTGGGCGCGGAGGATTTCCACACCGGCGGCGGGGTGCTCCGCGGTGGCCGAGTGGTCCGCGTTGGGGAAGCGCTCATAGTCGAAGTCATGGATGAGGCCGGTAAGGCCCCACCGGTCGGGGTCTTCGCCGAAGCGGGCGGCGTATGCGCGCATCGCGGCTTCGACCGCCAGCATGTGTTTACGGAGCGACTCGCTCGTCGTGTATTGGTGGACGATGGCGAGTGCATCTTCGCGACTCGGGAGTCGCGCAAGGTGCGTGTTTTCCAATGTTTGCGAGTCAGCTGCGGGGTGGTAACCAGCGGCTGAAATAGGGGAAGTGGAGTGGCCAGAGGGCCCGTTCGCGGGGTCGGTTGGGGTGAATGGCATGAGGGCCACGGTACGCAAATGTTTATCGTGGAGCGAAGGCAGCGGTTGTGATGTATATCATCAATTCAGCGGTGCCGGGCCCGTAACTTAGACGGGCTCTTCGCGCGCTGGGATGCAGAGGAATGTTAATGGCGTTCCGGAAGATGCGTTCGTGGGTGAGCCGAGTGTATCACCCGATATTCAGCCTCATGTACCGCCTCGTATATACACATCACACCACTGGGGGCGGACTCCCGGGTGGTCAGCACAATTTTCCGCGCTTTCGGAGGACGATCCGCATGCCAGTCAGTGCGTTGCCGAAGTCACAGACCCGTCAGAAGCGTCGTGACGTGGGGAATGTCTGGCGTGGGGTTATGGCGGGCGTCGTGACCGCCGGGCTGCTGGTCGGCTGCGCAGACGGGCCCGATCCGATGTCGTCCGCGGCGTCGCGGTCCGCGTTGAACGCATTGAGCGCGAACACCGTTCGGGGGACCTTCTTCTGTACCGCGCATCTGGCGCGGGCCGGGGCGACCGCGGCGCCGACCGTCACGTGCACGCGGAACAGCGGTACGACGGCTGCCGGCGGCCGGACGAAAGCCGAGGACGTCGTCCTCGGGAAGCAGGCAGTGAACGTCACGCTCAACCTGAGCAACCCCGCGTTCAACAGCACCACGCGCATCTTCTCGTTGGGCGTCAGCATCACCAACCTGCTCGCGCAGCCGATCGGCACGACCGATGGCGTCACGACCGCGCCGAACGCGGTCGAGGCGTTTTTCTCGTCTGGTCCGTTCGCGTCGGGCGGCTCGGGCCCCGTCACGGTGAACAATCCCGACGGCACCGGCGTCTTCCAGGGCGACACCGTCCCCTTCTTCCAATACACACCGTTCATCCCGGCGGGCGCGACGAGCGCCGTGAAGACCTGGCAGTTTCTGTTTGGCCCGCTGGCGACGGGCGTCAACTTCTCAGTCGAAGTGGATGCCGCGGTGCCGGCGCAGAACAGCGTCCTCCGATGGATGGTGTTGCGGCAGGGCGTGACGAGCAACGAGCTGTATTCCGTGTGGCGCAACACCGCGAGCGACATCTGGGCGGTGGGCCTCAATAACACCATCGTGCACTACAACGGCACGGCGTGGGCGCAGCCGATCACGGGACTCGCGTACGCGACATACTCCAGCGTATTCGGCACGACCGGCACCGACGTGTGGGCGGTCGGCGGTGGCGGGGCGGCCGTGCACTGGAACGGCACGAAGTGGTTACGGGTGACGACCAATTCGTCGGCCAACTTCACGGGCGTGTGGGGAAGCGCGCCGGGCAACTATTACGCAGTCGCGAATGGCGGCCTGGCATTCCACTACAACGGCACGAGCTGGACCCCGATCAGCTTCCCATTCAGCGTGACCGGTAATCTCCACGGAGTGTGGGGGTCGGACGCATCGCACGTCTTCATCGCCGGTGACGGCGGCCAGATCTTCTTCTTCAACGGCACCTTCTGGACACAGCTCAATTCGTCCACGACCGAGCCGCTACTCACGATCTGGGGCACGTCCGCGACCAACGTATTCGCGGCCGGCGGCGTGGGCACGATCGTGCATTTCAACGGCACCAGCTGGACGGCCCAGTCGAGCGGCACGGGCCACACCTTCTCCAGCCTCGGGGGCACGTCTCCGACGGATATCTGGGCCGTGGGCGCGTCGGGGATTACGCAGCATTACAACGGGACGTCGTGGAGCACGGTTGCGCGCCAGTCCGGGTTCGTGATCACGTCGATCTGTTCCGCCAGTGTCGCGGGGTCGACGCTGTGGGCGGTCGGGGTCGGCGGGTCGTTCCTCTCCGTCGCGAGCGGGCAGTTCACGCTCTCGAACCAGAGTGGGCTTCCCCTCAATAGCGTGTGGGCGAACAGCGCCACGGACGTGTGGGCGTCCACGATCGGCACCATGCTGCACTACAACGGCACGACGTGGACGAACGCATACGTCGTGGACGATGACTCGCTGTCCGGACTATGGGGCACGAGCTCGACGAACATGTACACAGTCGGCGTTCTGGGCGATATCGGCCATTTCAACGGCGTGTCCTGGGGCGCCTCCCCCGTCACCCCGCCATCGGGTGCGACCGGCTACCACGGCATCTTCGGCCTTGGCCCGAACAACATCGACGCCGTCGGGAACGGTGGACTCGTCGAGCATTTCAACGGGACCTCGTGGGCGTTCCAGGCGCGCACGGGGACGGGAAACCTGCGTGCGGTATGGGCTGGTGTGACGACCCAGAACTATTACGCGGTGGCGGATAACGGAGCCGCGTTCATCAACCGGGACGGTGCGGGGTGGAGCACGACCGGATTCGCTCCGGCGAACTCCCACGGACTGCAAGCAGTGTTCGGCAACGCGCCGACGAACATATGGGTGGGTGGCGATTCGGGTGTCGTGTACAATTTCGCGAACGGCACGAGCTACACGCTTCCGTCTGCGGCCACCGGGACACTCACCAACTTCCACGGCACGTGGCTCACATCCCCGACCGACATCTATCTCGTCGGTGATGCGGGGTCGGTGCTCCACTTCAACGGGACCCAGTGGCTGCCGCTCGCGGTGCCGGTGACATCGGCATTCCGGTCGATCCATGGCACGGCAGCCCAGAGCGTCTACGTCAGCGGTGACAATGGTGTCGTCCTGCTGGGCATCGGTCTGTAGCGCGGCAGGCGGACACACGGGTCGGAGGAGTGGAGGGGCTCGAGCAGCCCGACCAGCGGAAGGACTCGCGGCCCGACCTCGAGCCCGGCCGAACGGACTCGGCAGCCCCGGTCGTGCCGGCGGGATTGGGTGACGATCGCAGGGCGGAGCCGCCAGCGTCGGGGCTGGGACGTGGTGGGAGCGCGACCGTCGAGGGAGCGCCGGTGACCGCCGAGTGGCAGTTCAACGACATCCACGGTTACACTGAGCCGGATGGAGCGCGGTTGATCCATCGGCTGGCGGGCGCGGAGCTATTTGTCCGTGGCGGGCGACTCGTGCGTGGCGCGGGCTACGAGACCGCGCCGCGGCCCACGCGTCGCGAGCTGGCGCGGGCCGGCGCGATCCTGCGACTCCGTCAGCGGCACCGCTACCACATCCATGCAGCCGGCGTCGTCGATCCCGCGGGCCGCGCGTGGCTCTTCACGGGTCAGACGGGGAGCGGGAAATCCACCCTCGCGTACGCGTTAGCCCGTCAGGGGTGGCCGATCCTGGGCGACGACGGCGTGATCGTCGAAGTCGCGTCTGGCGGCGTCGTCGCGCATCGGTGGCGCGAGCCACTCCGGGTGAGCATGACCCTGAGCGATGCGTTCCCCGAGCTCGCGGAGGCCTCCGGTGCCACGCGCATGTTGCCGGGCGATCCGCGACAGCGCGCCGAAGTGCAGGTCGAGGGTGCGCGGTCGGCACCGGTGGCCGCGCTCATTTGGGTCGAGCAGGGCGCCACAGACGGGATCACACCGCTGACGCCGGCGGACGCGCTGATCGAGCTGGTGCGGCAGTCGGCGTGGGTATTGATCGCCGACGGAGGGTCGCCCGCGCATCTTGCCGCGTTGCGGCAGATCGCGGTGCATGTGCCCAGCTTTCGTCTCGTGCATTCGCCGGCCCAGCTCCATCGGATCCATGAGACACTTGCCGCCGCGCTTCCCTAGCTTGGCCGGACCGCGGGCCGCATGAGCGGTATCGCGGCCTGGGTTGCGCGCACGTCGGCTGCGCGGGCCGCGTACGACATCCTCACCACGATCGTTCGTGGCCGGCGGCCCACCGATGCGCAGCGTGCGCGAGCCGCGGCGATCCCGCGTGAGGCATGGGAGCGAGTCCTCGACCTCGAGGGATGCGCGGCGTGGGTAGAGAGTGCGCGGCGACGGAGGCCGGCGCTCTCCGAAGTGCTGGGGCCAGCGATACCGCTCGTGCGGGCGGAAGGCGAACGTGCACTCAGAAACGCCGTCGCGATGGTGCAGCAATTGGCGGAGTTGGCGCCGGTGGCGGCCGCCGTCGGCGCGCGGGTGCTCGTACTCAAGGGCAGCGCGCGGTTGCTGGCGGGTGAGATCGCGGGGTCGCGGACGATGGCGGACATCGACCTGCTCGTCGCTGGGGCGTCGGCCACCGCGTTGCATACCGCGTTGCAAACCACGCTCGGGTATCAAGCCGATGCACCCGGGACACCGGACCGGCATCTGCCGTCGCTCGTGCGAGCGGACAGCTTGCCGATCGAAATCCATGGCCGATTGACCGATGCCGGGTCGGCGCTGGATGCGCGCGTGTGGGTGGGGGCCCGCACCATCCCACTCGGTGGCGCGACCCTCGAGATTCCGAGCGCCTCCGTGATCTGGCTCCATACGCTGGAGCACGCGTTGGTCGTGCATCGTGCGATCCGGTACCGACTGCGGGACATCCTCGACGTCGTCACGGCGTGGAGCGACGACGCGGACATCGATGACGTGCAGCGATTCATCACTGATCATCACGAGCATCGTGCATTCATGACCGTCGTCGCCGCGGCCGTGTCGATCGGAATGACGGGGTGGTCCGTGTCAGATCCCGCCGCCGAGCAGCGGGCCTGGCGGCGTATCGGTCGGGTGGGTCGCGCGCGGCTGTTGGCGCCGCCGCAGGCCGGCGTGCCTGCGGGGAGCGACCCTCGGGTCCTCGCGCTCAGCCAGATCGCCGAAGGAGCCCCGGGTCCGATCCTTCGTCTCCTAGCGCGCGGCGTGACCGCGCCGCGTCGGGCGGTGGGCTTGTTCACTGGCCGGTGGTTGTCTGTCGAAGCCGCGCGTGCACGCGTGGCCTCGGGCGTCGTGCCGCCGCAGCCGCGGGACGGCGGTCCCCAGTGACGCGTGTCGTTCCCACCGCGGACGCCGTCTTCGCGTCGGTACCGGGCGGCGGCGTGGTGTTGCATACGGGCACCAAGCGCTACTACTCGCTCAACGAGACCGGTGCGCGCATCTGGGCGTTGCTCGAAGCGCACGGCGATCCTGGCCGCGCGATCGACGCGGTCGCCGCGGAATACGCGATCGCCCGCGCGGAGGCTGAGTCCGCGGTGTCGGATTTGGTGACGCGGTTGACCGAGGCGGGGTTGCTACTCGCGACACACGCCGAGACACCGGGTGGGACACCGGGCGCGAGTACGGAGCGACCGCGGTAGGGCGGTTCGACTCCATCAGCGACTCGCCGCCGTGATGTGCGGGCGTGCGGGGATCCACTAGCTCGGCGGGCGAACTCGCGCGATACTATGGCGTGAGCACGGAATGCGACCGGATCGCCGACCAGTTGTATCGAGGCGTCGAAGGCGACGCGTGGCACGGGCCGCCCGTTCGCGCGTTGTTGGCTGATGTGACCGCGGAGGTAGCGGCGGCGCGACCGATCGCTGGCTCGCACAGCATTTGGGAGCTCGTGCTGCACATGACCGCGTGGTCCGACATCGCGCGGCGGCGGCTGGCGGGCGAAGTCGTGGAGGTGACGCCGGCCGAGGACTGGCCGGCGGTGGGGGTCGTGAGCGCGGGCGCGTGGGGCGATGCCGTCGCGGCGGTCGAGCGGTCGCATGGCGAGCTACGCCGCGCCGCGCTCGCGTTGGGCGACGCGCACCTCGACGACCGGACCCCCGGGAAGCCCCATACACTCTATGTGTTGTTGCATGGCATCGTGCAGCACACGCTCTACCACGCGGGGCAGATCGCGCTACTGAAGCGGGCGGTTGGGGGTGGGAGCGGGGGTTAGTGGGTGGTCGCCTGCCGCGAGCCGGAGCCGGCGCGGGGAGGCTCGGGACAGGCTCCGAATCGAGCTCGTGCGGGGCGGCCTGCGGGGGTCTGCGGGGGGAAAGCTGAGCGTGGGGCCGAATGTGCTTGCGTCCCTGGAGGTTGTGGCGTAGCGTGAGGGTTCGCCATCGATTGACCGGGTCGCTTGCCGGTCGATCATCCACCCCGTATCACCGTCGCGAGGATTTCCGCGGCGGCGGTATTTGCGGTCCGACCTCTTGCTGTAGGTGTCGTGTATGGGGCGTCGTCCGCTCCGCCCTCGGGTCCTCCGGCCAGCACCGGCCGCAGAGCTGGTCGCGCCAGGTTCTGGCGCGCCGCTCGCGCTGGGGCCCGAGGATCGCGACTGGATCGAGCGGATCCGTGGTGGGAACCAGGCGGCGTTCGAGTCCCTGTTCCGCCGATATGTCCGACCGCTGACGGCGTTCGCGCATCGGTACGTGCAGTCGTTATCGGCGGCGCAGTCGGTAGTGGACGAAGTCTTCGCTCGGCTGTGGCAGGGGCGGCACAGTTGGGCGTTCCACGGCACGGTGCGCGGGAACCTGTTTGCCTCGACCCATCGGGTCGCGCTGGAAGTACTCAACCGGACGCATCGCGAATCGCGCTGGCATGCCGGGTTGCCGCCGGAGGGGCCGACCTTCGTTCCTGATCCGATGCGCGTGCACATTGACGATGGCGTTGGCATCGAGGAGTTGGAGGCGTCGGTGAGTGTGGCGATCGCGCGGCTGCCGGGTCGGGCGCGGGTGGTGGCGTTCATGCGGTGGAGCGACCAGTTGACGCGGGCCGAGATCGCGACGGTGTTGGGGATGAACGTGCGCACCGTGCACTCGCAACTGACGCCGACGTCGCAGGCGATGCGGCGCCGGCTTGGCTCGCCATACGACATCGTGAACGCGTGGTCCACGGCGCCGACGACGCGTGAGGCGGTGGAGGGGAGCGAGCGGTATACGACGATCGATCCGGAGCGGATCGAGATGTATCTGGCTGGTGAGTGCATCCCGGCCGAATCGGCGTCGCTCGAGTTGGACGTTGTGGCTGCGTCGGGTGAGCCGCGGGCATTGGAGGCGATGCGGACCGCGTGGGCGGGCCCGCGTCAGGTTGTAGAGCGGCTGGTGAATGAAGAGGAGGCGTGGCGGACATTAGCGCGTCGCGTCGCCATGCCGCACGGCGGGCTTGAGGAAGAAAGAGCGAGTGGCATCAGCATTCGTTCACTTGACCCGCGCCGGTTCCTGTCACGTCTTCCGCGGCTGCCGCGTCCCAGCATCTCGATCCCCACGATCCGGCCGCGGCAGATCGCGGGGTTCATCGCGCTGGTGGCGGTCGCGCTTGCGGCGGTGGCGGGGGTGTGGGCGCTCGCGAGCCGGCAAGTGAGTGCGGGTGCGGCGCCGCGGACGACGAACGGCGCTCCAGCGGTGAAGGCTCATGTGGCGACGCATCCGAAGCGACGGCATCGGGCGGGGCTGAAGAAGTAGCGATTCGGATTTCGGCGACTGTCACCCGGGTGGCCAGAAACGGCAGAGCCAGCAACCCGATGCGCGTCATCATTCCCAAGTACTCTGATTCGTGCTACGCCGCAGCAAGCAGACTTGACCGCGGCGGCGACCCGGGCCGACTCCTTCGTGGAGACCTGCATGATCATGCGCTGTGTTCCGATCGCGTTCGTGACGACCGTGGCGATGCTGTCATCTGGCGCTCTACGGGCGCAGCGTGTACTGCCAGTCGTGCCGACCGTCACTGTCACGGCTCACGAGTTCGCGTTCGACGCACCGGACTCGATCATGGCTGGACCGACGACCATCCGATTCGTATCTCACGGGCGACAACAACACGTGCTGCAGTTCGAGAAGCTCGCGAGCGGTCACACGACATCGGACTTCGCGCGCGCCTTCAACGCACATGAGGCCATGCCATGGGTGACGAACGTCGGGGGCGTTGGTACCGTCTCGCCTGGCGCTGAAGCGGCGGCGACACTCGACCTCACCCCCGGCCAGTACGTCATGGTGTGCGACATCGCAGATACCGACGGGACGCGGCACTCGGCGAAGGGGATGATCCGCGGGCTGGTCGTAGTTGATGAACGAACGCGCGTGGCGATGCCGACACCAGACATCGTGCTCGACCTTTCGGACTATGCGTTTACGTTGTCGAAACCGCTGACTGCGGGCGCACACGTAGTGAGAGTGCGTAACGCGGGCCCGCAGTCTCACATGGCGTTGCTGTGGCGATTGGATAACGGCAAGTCTGTCGCCGATGTGACGCGGTGGATCAATGGCGGCCCGGGGTCAGCGCCAATGACCACAATGGGAGGCGTGCCCGATCTGGACCGGGGACAGTCGGCCGAGATGGTGCTCGATCTCGCACCGGGCCGCTACATGCTGATCTGCCTCGATGATGATATCCACGATCAGAAACCGCACTACGCACACGGCATGGTGCGGGAGATAGTGATCAGCGCCAAATGAGATGGGGTGGTCTGCGAGGAGAGACCATGCGTTGGGCAAATCGGGCCGGAACCAGGCAGCATCGGAGGCCGGATCGCCATAGGGGATGTCGCCGGCGTAGACATTAGAGGTTACGCCAGGAATCAAAAAGTGACGCCACGAACGCATTGGTGATGCGTGGTGGATCGCGATGTCGCATTGAGGCAAATCTGTCGCCGTGGGCTACTATGCACGGGCTCAGGGCATCGCAACGTTGTGCGCATCTCCAATCGCGGAGCGGTGCCGGTGACCGTCGAACAGCTGATGGATTTCCTGCGCACGTGGGTGTCTTGGATTCCGCGTCTGCTGCGCCGCGGTGAGATCGGCCGCGAGGAATGGCCGCCCCACAGCTGGGATTGATGGTTACCGTGACGCGTCACAGGGGCCGAGTACACACCGTCGCCGGCGCGGGCGGGGCCGGTGAATGACGCCATGGTGGGCCGTTCGCGAACGGCCTCTGCTGCGCTCGACGACCGGGGAACATCCCTACGGCAACGACCGATCGCGAGAGGCGAGAGGCGACGGTAGGGTCGATACGCGGCCGCGCTAGCCCGGTGCAGGGCGCCGCCGTAGCTTCGATCACTCTCACTTCGGTGGCTCCGCCGTGGCGACGTCGGACGTGCGCGATCAGCTCCAGACGGCACTCGGCACGCAGTACCTCCTGGAGCGCGAGGTGGGGCGTGGGGGCATGGCCACGGTCTACCTGGCCCAGGACACGAAGCACCACCGTTCGGTCGCGCTCAAGGTGTTGCACCCCGAGCTGGCCGCGACCCTGGGTCCCGAGCGCTTCCGCCGCGAGATCGAGTTGGCGGCGCGGCTCCAGCATCCGCACATCCTCGCCGTCTTCGATTCGGGTGAGACCCCGAGCGGGCAGCTCTGGTTTACGATGCCATATGTCGAGGGCGAATCGCTGCGCGACCGGCTGGTGCGCGAGCGGCAGCTCTCGGTGGCCGAGGCGGTGCGCATCACGCGCGAAGCGGCGCAGGCTCTGCAGTATGCCCACGAGCACGGCGTCATCCACCGGGACATCAAGCCTGAGAACCTCCTGCTCACGAGCGATGGGAGCACGCTGGTGGCCGACTTCGGCGTAGCGCGGGTGGCTGACGGCAGTACCGGTGGTGACGCGGCCTCACTGACCGCGACCGGGTTGGTGGTGGGGACCCCTGCCTACATGAGTCCCGAGCAGGCCGGTGGGGAGCGGACGGTGGATGCGCGGAGCGATGTCTACGCGCTGGGCGCAGTGCTCTACGAGATGTTGGCTGGCGAGCCGCCCTTCGTCGGTGCCTCGGCGCAGGCGGTGATCGCGAAGCGGATGGTGACACCGGCGCCCTCCGTGTCAGTCCTGCGCAACGGGGTGCCGCCGGGGGTGACCGTGGCCGTCGCGACCGCGCTCGCGCGGAGTCCCGCCGACCGGTATGCGACGGCCGCCGAGTTCGGAGCGGCGCTGGAATCGTCGGGGCACAGCGTGATGACCGGCGGCGGTCAGTTCTCGATTCCCGGTTTCCGTGGGAAGCGGGTGCCGGTAGGTCTCGCCCTCCTGGGACTCGGGTTCTTCGTCGGAGTGGGCGTACTCTTCGCGTGGCGCTATCGCGCGGGCGGTGCGCTGCTCGCTACCACCGCTGGTCCTGTCGGACTCGCGGTGCTGCCGTTCGACGTGGGAGACGACACGGCCAACGCATATTTCGCCGACGGCATCACCGATGAGATTCGCGGTAAGCTCTCGGCGCTGCCAGCGCTCCGGCTCATTGCGTCCGCGAGCTCCAATCAGTACCGCGGCACGAGCAAGCCGCAGGAACAGATCGGCCGCGAGCTCGGCGTCCGTTATCTGTTGATCGGCCGTGTCCAGTGGGAACAAGGAGCAAACGCCGTGCGCCGCGTCCGCGTGAGTCCGGAGCTGGTCGAAGTGCACGATGGCGTCGCGCCCGAGATCAGGTGGCAGCAGTCGTACGACACGACGTTGGCCGATGTGTTCGACGTGCAGGCGGCGGTAGCGACGCGGGTGGCCGACAAGCTCGGGCTGGTCTTGAGTCCGCCGGCGCAGACGCAACTCGCGGCCCGCCCGACGCAGAACCTCGCCGCCTACGACGCCTACCCAGCACAGTATTTGAGCGCCCGCGTAGACGGTGCACGGAACGTGTGGAGAGACTAGGCTCTGTATCGCTACACTACCCTCACTACCCCTGAATGAATCGACATCTGATGGGTTCGCGGCGTAGGTAGGACCGTCACAGTGTTGACGATCGCGGGCGGCGTCATCCTCGGAGTCCTGGGCCTCGCTGTGGTGGCCGAGGTCGTTCGCTGGTGGACGTCACGGGGGCACACCGTGATGGGGGCGATCGCGCTCCTGCTCGTGATCGGCGCCGGCGGGGCAGTCGGTCTGTACGTCATCGCAGCCTATACCACGCAACGAAGCGAAAGACAGTGGGATGCCGACCAACGGGTAGCGGCGGCGGCTCAGGGGCGACAGGACAGCGTTCGCGTTGCCAGCGCGCACGACGCGTGGTGTGCGACGTGGGCTGGTGCGGCAGTCCCGGACAGTGGTTGCGCGTCGTGGGTGGTCGATACGGCGCCGCCATCGGTGCTCGGAGACGTGGTGCGCCAGCACGCGCGTCGCCGCTTCGCCGACACGCTCGCAGCCGCCACGGAACTCGCCATTTTTGCGCGCGAGGTCGCGGCGACACGCTTAGAGGTCGCCGATATTCTACCGACGTGGAACCGGTGGGCGAGCACGCATCCGACCGCCGATGCGTTCGGTCGGTTCCAGGCGGCCGCACTCGTGCGCGAGGCGTGCGCGCTGGGGCAGCCGCACCACTCTACCGTCGAAGCCGACCTTCGATCGCTGTCCGGCCACACGGAATGGTGTTTCCGGTCGTGGTGGGCTGACAGCACGATCTTCGCCGCGAGCGCGCCGCCGCGATCTCGTTAGTGGGTAGCGAACCCTCGGGCATCTGGATCGCTTACGGCTGTGTTCCAAAACTCGCGAACACGTAGCCGGCCGGGCTTCTCCCATCTGTCGTTGCGGAAATCGAGGCCGAGGCCGGCCGGCCGCCGACGGGAATGTCCAGCCATCACCGGCTGCCCTCGCGCGTGCAACTTTTCTCCGCTATCGCACGTTTTGCACATGCGGTATCAACGTCTCGGTTCCACGAATAACGGAGAACGTCATGATGCGCCGAATATTGGGCTGCTCGGTATTGCTACTTCAACTGGGGGCCGTTTCCCGAATCTTCGGGCAGGCGCCCGACGTTCCGCGGCAGCCGGAAGCAACCGATTCAGCGTACCGCAAGCTCGACGCCTGGGTCTCGTTGGTGCGGAGCCGCAACGCAAAAGCGTACGCCATACGGTCCGCCACCGGAATCGACGAGGCGAGTTACGTGCCGATCGGCGGCATCGAACAATGGGTGACGATTCGCGGCCAGAAGCGGGACAACCCGGTCCTGCTGTTCCTGCATGGTGGGCCCGGCGACGTGACCAATCCGTGGTCGTTCGCGCTGTTCGCCCGCTGGGAGGAACAGTTCACCGTCGTGCAATGGGATCAGCGGGGTGCTGGCCGAACGTTACGGAAAACTGGCCCGTCTATCGCCCCCACGGTAACGCTGGATCGCATCGCGCAGGACGGAATCGAGCTCGCGGAATTCCTGCGCACGCATCTGGGCAAAGCCAAGATCATCATTGTCGGCCATTCGTTCGGCTCCCTCATCGGTGTTCGCATGGCACGGGCGAGACCTGATCTCTTCTTCGCATACGTCGGCACAGCCCAGGTAGCCGATGAGACGAGAAACTACGTTGTCGCGTTCGATGCGTTGATGAACAAAGCGCGTGCCCTCGGCAACCAGCAGGCTCTCGACGAGCTAGGACGTGTCGGTCCGCCCCCATACAAGACAGGGGAGGGATACGGTGTGCAGCGGAGGTGGGCCAATGCCTTTGAGGGCGCGGATCAGTTCATCTACGGAACAATTGGGCTGGCGTTGGTCGCGCCAGGGAATTCGGTGGACGATATCGACGCGTCATTCGAAGGACAGCAATTGAGCGCCGAGCGTCTCGTTCCGCAGTCAACCTCCCTTACACCGAACGATCTGGGGCTCAACTTTGCGATCCCGGTGTTCGTGTTTCAGGGCGCCGAGGACTTTACGACACCCACTGAGTTGGCTCGCGACTATGTCAATTCGATCACAGCGCCCCAGAAGGCGTTCGTGCCGATTGTTGGTGGAGGACATTTTGCGGTGTTCATGAAGTCCGATCAATTTCTGCGGGAGCTTGTCACGCGAGTCCGGCCGCTCGCCTTGCGCGTGAAGGACCGCTAATTCGAGGATTAGTAGACGACCCGACCTTCAAGGGTCCCACCCTGCTCGGCGGTTAGTCGTGGCTGTCTTTATGCAATAGCTATCGTTCCCCGCTCCACAAACAGCAATTGGAGGCCAGATGGGTAACCGAGGCTCCACGCACTTCCAGACCGATCGCCCGGAATCAGGCGGTACAGATCGACGCAACGAGCACGAGAACTCCGGTTTGCTCGACCTTGAGAAGCAGAAATTCGCGGCCGAGGAGGCTGAGAAGGCGCGAACGTCGAAGAAGCGTGCTGGCAAAGAAGCCAAGCAACCCGCTCCCAAGCCGGTCGTTGATCCTGCCTCTCGCAAGCGGTAGCTGCGAGCGCCACGAACGCAGTGGCGGCGTGGGGCGTGCCGGCCGCGACCGCACCAACCGGGCGCCCACGCAGCTATCGGAGTAGCCCTCCGCCATGCGTAGCGAGGGATTGGTGCAGGTCGAGGAACGCGTCGACCACAGCCGGATCAAATTGACGGTTCCGTTGGGCCGTCAATTCGGCAAGCACGGCGTCGATCGTCCACGCGAGACGATAGGGCCGGCCGTGCGACAGGGCATCGAAGACGTCGGCCACGGCGACGATCCGGGCCTCCAGCGGGATGCTGTCGCCACTCAGACCTCGCGGGTATCCGGTGCCATCCCATCGCTCGTGATGACTGGCGGCGATGCGCTCGGCGGTTTGCATGAATACCGAGTCGCCTCCGGCGAGAATCTCGGCGCCTAGTGCGGTGTGCGTCTTCATGATGTCCATCTCGGCGGTGGTCAGCGGCCCCGGCTTGAGTAGCACGTGGTCCGGGATCCCGACTTTGCCGATATCGTGCAGGGCAGCGGTATGGCGGATGGCAGTGACCGTTTCCTCGGAACACCCACACCGCTCCGCCAGAGCAGCCGCGAGCTCACCGACTCGGCGCGTGTGCTCACCCGTGTCGTCGTCCCGGCATTCGGCTGTTCGAGCCAATCGGTGCAACGTCTCCAGATGCGCGTGGTGCACGTCCTGGGTGCGTTGCTCGACACGTGTCTCCAGCGTTGCGTTGCGGTCACCGAGCAGCAAATGCAGCGACCGCGTCTCGAGGAGGTTGCGGATCCGCAGCAATGCCTCGCTGTGATCGAAGGGCTTGGCAAGAAAATCCTTGGCGCCAGCCGACAACGCCCGATGTTTGACGTCCGCTGTGGCGTCGGCGGTCAGCATCAGGATAGGGACATAGCTTTCGGGCGGGATTTCGGCGGTGAGCAGCTTGAGGACCGCGGAACCGTCGATGTGCGGCATGTGCAAGTCGAGGAGCACCAGGTCGGGCAACACGCTCCTAAAGAGCTCGACCGCGGTCCGCGGGTCATTGGTCGACACGACGTCATGGTATCCACCGCGAGCCAGCACTCGCCGGAGCGTTTGAACAACAGCCTCTTGGTCATCGACGATGAGAATTCGGGGCTGTCGCTCGACGGTCGGCCCATGCGCCGGGTCATTCGCGGGCATTGCAATAGCGGGAGTTCCGCCCGGAGTCTTTCGATGGCCGATCATGACCTTCGGCTTGGCGAGGAGTGTCCACCACGGTGCTTGACAGCCCAACCTAGGCAAAGAGAATTTGTCTCTGACGCGGGTAGCCGCAAGAGCAGATTTCTGGACCCCAGGTCCGGCTCGATGATCGGAGGGGTGGACGGTACCGGCAGTGCGTCCCTCCGGTTGGCCGTCACCATCTACCGCGGTGTGGGCGCGTTCTCCCTTGTCATTCACGCGGGCCGACCCGGATCTGATATAGGGTGGGCCAGAACTTACCGGTCACGAAGATCCGATCGCCGGCTGAGTCGTACGCGATGCCGTTCGCGACATCGACCGTGTCGTGGGTGACACCGGGTTGGAGTTGTGGTACGAGTGGCGCCAAGTTGATCCACCCGATGACCTGGCCCGTCGCGGGGTCAATCCTCGCGATCTGCGGCACCTGCCACACATTCGCCCAGATCTCGCCGTGAATTCGTTCGAGCTCATTCAGTCGGACGACGGGCATTCCCTCGGCCGACACCGATAGCCCGCGCACGATCCGGAGCGTCTTGGGATCGAGAAATCGGAGCACGTTCGTGCCATCGCTCATGATGAGCGACTGGTCATCGTGCGTCAGGCCCCAACCCTCACCCGAGTACTTGAACCCGCCGCGCGGAGCGAGCGAGCGGGCGTCGTATCGGAATCCGATCCCTTCCTTCCATGTCAGCTCGTACAGGGTACCGCGAAACACCGTGATGCCCTCACCGAAGTGCGGGTCCGGCAAGATCGCGCTGGCCACTACAGCACCAGACGAGAGATCCGTGCGGCGCACGCCGGACCGTCCGACCATTCCCGTGCCCTCGTACAGCGCGCCGTCGTACCACTCGAGGCCTTCGGTGAATGCCGTCGGATCGTGCGGATACGACTGGACGACCTCCGCCGCGTTCGTCGGGACACCGGCTGGCGCGGCCGCGGGGACTGAAGCGGCTGCCGGGGGCGTGGCCTCGGACGGACGGTCACGGGGTGCTGTGCATCCGATCGTCACGGCGAGTAGGACCGTGGCGAAACGAGTGCTATACGGACCTGAGATCGATACGTGCGGCACCGCGGTTATGGCGGACTACTCGGCGGGCGCGGAACTCATCGCCTGCGCCACCGCGTGCTCGAGACGGTCGTCGTTGCCGGGGTCCCAGCCCAATAGGATGTGGCGGACGATGCCTTTCGCGTCAACGACCACGACCTGTGGGATGGCGTAGACGTGGTAGCGGATCGAGATCGCGTCGTGATCGGCATCCTCTCCGGGGCTGTCGGCGACGGCGACCGGATATGGCAAGCCGTTCTCCGTCGCGAAGTAATCGTGGAGCTTCGCGAGCTCGGCGTTCGGTGCAAGGCCAGTATCAGCGCGGAATCGGCCCATGAGACTCGTCGCGAGGAGCACGCGGACCTTGTCGCCGTAGTGGTGTTGGATGCGGAGTAGCGCCGGATAGCTGCGGTTACAGGCCGCGCACCACCACGCGGTCTCCTCGATGATCGTGACGGCGCCGCGGGTGCCCGGATACATCGTCTTCGTGCCGGCGGGACTGCCGAACCAGTGCGGGGAGGAGATCGGGGGAGCGGGGTGACCGATCATTTCATAGCGCGCCACCTCAGTCGCGAGCTCTTCGACGACGCCTGGCACATGTGGGAGAGCGGCGGGTGCGCCGTGGAGGAGTGCGAGCGCCTGTTTCGGCTGACCGTGTCCGGCTTCGACCTCCGCGAGGTTGCGGTAGGCGTGAATGAGCGGGTGAGCGAGGCGGACATCATCGGCCGAATCGAGGTGGGGGGCGAGGGCCATCACCGCTCGTGCGTGGTAGGCGATTCCGGTATCGAGATCGGCGGCGCGGAAGAGCATGCCGAGTGCATCGTTGGCGGCCACCTTGTACCCATCCATCGACTCGGGCATCGCGTCGATCTGCGCGCGTGCGCGTTCGGCGTCCTGCAGCTGTTCCATGGCGAGGGGATTGCTGCGCAGATCCGTGTGGATCGTTTCGAGTAGCGCGCCGGCGCGGGCTGAATCGGCGGCTGTTGCGCGTCCCGAAGCGGCAAGCGGTGCGCCGGGGGCCGGATTCGGGGTAGCGCCCTGCGCCCGAAGCTGGGGGGAGGGGGCCAGGGAGGCTGTCGCTATACAGGCGATCACCCCTGCGAGGCCCAGTCGGAGGCGTAGGGCGGGGACGGTGGCGGACATCGGGCTAACTCCCGTTCTTGACAATATTCGGACAGAAACCATCGCCAGGGCGGCCTCGTACAGTGTACATTCGAGCGCTCCCAGGAAATAGCACACTTCGCCCGGGGCTGAGTAGGGGCGGAGTTGGGGCGAATGCGGAGGTATCCGGTGAAGGGGTACGGGCGACGCATCGGGGCTAGGCCAAGGGCCGAGGCCGAAAGGATGGACCGGGGATCCCGGTGGTATGGCGGCAGTTACGCGCGAATCGTTGGTGGGGTAGTACTCGCGTGGAGTGTTGCCGCGACCCCGGCGTGGGCGTTCGGCGCATCGGTGGCAGGGACCACGGCCGACGCGCACCACATCGCGGTTGGGACACCTGGGCGCGGTAACGACCCAATGCCCGATCCTGGATTGGGGCCCGACCAGGTAGTGGGGATCATGCTGCAGGCGCTCCAGCACAACGACGACCCGGTTGTGGACCATGGGATCGCGATCACGTTCGCATTCACATCGCCGGAGAACCACGACATCACGGGCCCGTTGGAGCGGTTCCGGGCGTTGGTGAAGAGTCCTGCGTACCGGCTGATGATCGGGCATTCGAAAGCTGAGCGCGGACCGGTGACAGTGGTGTCGGATCATGCGCGCGAGCGGGTGGCGATCACGGGGCCGCATGGCGACCGCGCGGTGTATGTCTTCCTGTTGTCGCGTCAGGAGCTGGGCAGCCACAAGGACTGCTGGATGGCGGACGGGATGCTGCGCGAGACCGATCCCGGGAACGAGGGGCAGCATCGGTCGATGATGACGCCGATCGCGTGGGGACGCGGGTAGACACTCGTTGGGTTGTTGGTGGACGCCGGCGTGTACGGCATCCACGAGTAGCGAATCGAGCGTCGCGTGCGCCGTGAGGACACCGGGCAGCGCGGCGAATCGATCTGGGTGCCGTCGGTCCCCAATCACTCGACCTGCAGCATCGATTAAGCCGAAGGATGGCACACCACCGCCAGCCGGCGTATTGCTTGGCATCGCACATCGGTGGCCAGTGTTCGGACAGCTCTTAAGCGGGCTATCCGCGACCCGCGGTCGGGGCAGGTTACATACAGTATCAATGGGTTACTCCCAGTATTAAACCGACATCGGCGCCAGCGTTACGGTCGGGCGGATGAGTGGTCAAGCGGACAGGAGCCGATTCCTATCGTGTTCGCGCGGTGTCATGCGCACAGAATGCAGCGTCACTGGCTGCCGAGAGCTCCATCGCACATGCGCGTCGGCATTCACCGTGTGCAGCGAGGTCACCCGCACCTCTGCTGATGTACTGCGGTGAGACCATCCTGGCGCGTGTGTGCGGGCGGAGCCGGATGCCATGACCGCAAGACTCGCCCAGGATCGCTCGACGGCGGATGGCCCCGACGACGGGCTCGACGCGGGGCCGTTACTCGATGATTTCGCCGATGCCCTCATCGCCATCTCGAGTGACGGGACGATCCTCTCGTGGAACCGCGGTGCGGAGGAAGTCTTCGGCTTCACCCGCGCCGAAGTGCTCGGGCAATCGGTGGTCGACCTGATCGTCGCTCCCGAGCATCGGGCGGAGGAACAGCGACTCATCAAGACGGCGGTCGAACGCGGGTTGGCCGCGTTTGAGTCGGTGCGGAAGCGCAAGGACGGGTCGACCATCTACGTGGACGTCTCAATGCGCGCCGTCACTGATGGGAGCGGCGCGATCCAGTACATGGCGGTGAGCCAGAAGGACGTCACCCATTTCAAGTATCTACGGGAGGCGGCGGTCGTCGAGGCAAAATTCCGCGGCCTACTGGAAGCGTCGCCCGATGCGATGGTCATGGTGAACTCTGATGGCCGCATCGTTCTCCTCAATAGCCAAACCGCAAAATTCTTCTGTTATCAACGGGATGAGCTACTCGGCCGGCCCATCGAGCTGCTCGTGCCTGATTGGTCTCGTAGCGCCCATCATTCGCATCGCGCTTCTCGTCTCGAGGATCCGAAGACTCGGCCCATAGGCGCGGACGCGGAATTGTTCGGCAGGCGCAAGGACGGGAGTGAATTCCCCGCCGAGATCAACCTTAGCCTCGTGACGACCGACGACGCGACGTATACCACGGCGGCTGTCCGCGACGTGACTGACCGGCGAAAGGTCGAGGCGAAGTTCCGGGGGTTCCTCGAGGCTGCTCCAGACGCGGTCGTGATCGTGAACGACGGCGACCGGATCGTACTCGTCAACTCGCAGACCGAGCGCCTCTTCGGGTATCCGCGCTCCGACTTGATCGGCGAACCCGTCGAGCTTCTGATTCCGGAGCGATTCCGCCAGCATCATCCAGAATATCGTGGTGGTCACTTCCACGCGACACGGGCAAGAGCGACGGGATCGGGGTCCGATCTCTGCGGACTGCGGAAGGATGGGAGCGAATTTCCGATCGAGATCACCTTGAGTCCGCTCGAAACAGAAGACGGGATCCTCGTTTCGAGCACGATCCGGGACATCAGCGATCGCAAGGCCATCGAGACGGCTCTCAAGCTCGCCAATCGGGAACTCGAGGCGTTCAGCTATTCTGTCGCCCACGATTTGCGGGCACCGCTGCGGGGCATGAACGGGTTCGCCAAGATATTGCTCGATGAGTACCAAGACAAACTGGACGCCTTCGCCGTAGACAGTCTCCAGGAGATTCACGAGAACGCGGTGCGGATGGGTGCACTCATCGACGCACTGCTGTCGCTCTCACGCGTGACTCGGGGCGACGTCAAACCGGAGCGGATGGATCTCGCGAGACTGGCCCGGGGCATCGCGCTCGATCTCAAGGCGACCGACCCGGCGCGGGTTGTGAACTTCGCCATCGCGGATCGACTCGAAGCCCGCATGGACCCGCAGTTGGCCCGAACGCTCATTGAAAACCTGCTCGGGAATGCCTGGAAGTTCACGGGGAAGGTCTGCTCGGCCCACATCGAGTTCGGCGCCATCGAGCAGAATGGCGAACGGGTGTTTTTCGTCCGGGACAACGGGACCGGCTTCGATATGGTGCACGCGGACAAGCTGTTCATTCCATTCCAACGCCTTCACTCGATCGGCGAGTTTCCGGGAACTGGGATCGGACTCGCGACGACCCAGCGGATCNNAGCGTATCTGGGCCGACGGTACCGTCGACGGTGGGGCCACGTTCTATTTCACGATCGCGGGCACCGCGGTCACGGGCGCGCCATGAGCAACGTCATCTTGCTCGTCGAAGACAACACGTCCGACGAGAAATTGACGCTCCTTGCGTTCCGGAAGTGCCGCGTGGCGACCGAGGTGGTGGTCGTCCGTGACGGCGCGGAGGCGCTCGCCTATTTGTTCGGCTCGGGCCAGTTCGCGGCAGAGCCCGTATTGGCCTTACCGGCGGTCGTCTTACTCGACCTGAAGCTCCCCCGTATCGACGGCCTCGAGGTGCTCCGGCGCATCCGCGCCCACGAACGCACAAAGTTGCTGCCGGTCGTGGTGCTTACCGCGTCGAAGGAGGATGAAGACATCATCCGCAGCTATTCGCTCGGTGCGAACGCCTACGTCCGGAAGCCCGTCGATTTCGCGCAGTTCGTGGAGACGGCCAATACGATCGGCGTATTTTGGCTTCTGCTGAATGAACCGCCGCCGCCGCAGCGGGGTGTCCGATGAGTGAACCGCTCTCCGTATTGATTGTCGAGGATTCGCAAACCGACGCCACGCTGATCGCTCACGAGCTCGAGCGCGGGGGCCGCGTCTTGGAATGGCAACGCGTCGAGGATCCGGTGGCCATGCGCGCCGCGCTCGAGCGGCGCCGGTGGGACGTCATCATCGCCGATTGGACGCTGCCGAGGTTCAGTGCGACAGCAGCCCTCGGGGTCGTCAAAGAGATGGCGCTCGACACACCGTTCATCATCGTGACCGGGACAGTAGGCGAGGAGTTGGTCGTGGACGCGATGCGGGCTGGCGCGCACGACTATGTCCTCAAGGACAGGATGGCGCGGCTGGCGCCGGCAGTGGAGCGCGAGGTACGGGACTCGACCGAGCGCGAGGTATCCCGCCGCGCCGCGGTCAAGCTCCAACTCAGCGAGTCACGGTTCGCGCGGCTGGCCGAATCAGGGATCATCGGCATCGTCGTCGCGGACGTGCTGGGCAACGTGCTCGAAGCCAATGACGCCTACCTGACGATGATCGGCTACACTCGGGACGAGGTATTGTCCGGCACGGCGCGGTGGACGGACATGACGCCGCCAGAGTGGACAGGCACCGACGAAGTGGCCATTGCGGGGTTGCAGTCGCACGGACTGGCCCACGCATGGGAAAAAGAACTGATTCGGAAAGATGGAACGCGCGTACCGGTTCTGATTGGCGTGGCCATGCTCGACTATCCGCACTGCATCTGCTTCATCGCTGACCTGACGGAACGCAAGCGAGTCGAGGCGGCGCTGCGGCTGAGTGAGGGGCTCCTTCGCCAGTCGCAAAAGATGGAGGCGATCGGNNTCGCACACGACTTCAACAACCTCCTCTCGGTCGTGCTCAGCTACAGCAGCATGATGATCGCCGACTTGAAGCCGGCCGATCCCATGCGTGCGGACCTGGAAGAAGTGCAGGCGGCTGGCCGGCGGGCCGCCGACCTCACGCGTCAGCTGTTGGTGTTCAGCCGTCAGCAGATCCTGCAACCGATACTCGTCGACCTGACGGAGATCGCGTCGCAGGTCGAGCGAATGCTCAAGAGACTGATCGGCGAAGATATCGACCTGATCACCACGGGGGCACCCGCACTGGGTAAGGTGATGGTCGATCCCAGCCAGGTCGAGCAGATCATCATGAATCTGGCCGTGAACGCTCGCGATGCGATGCCTGACGGCGGCACACTCACGATCGAGACGGCGGATGTCGTTCTCGATGCGGCATACGCGACGGAGCATGTCGGGGTGAGGGCTGGACTTCACGTCATGCTGGCGGTGACGGATACGGGAACGGGGATGGACAAGGCACTCGTCGCACGAATATTCGAGCCATTCTTCACGACCAAAGAGAAAGGCAAAGGCACGGGCCTCGGGCTGTCAATCGTGTTCGGGATCGTCGAACAGAGCGCCGGTTCAATCGCCGTCGACAGCGAGCCGGGTCACGGGACCACATTCCGGATTTACTTTCCGCGTGCCGAGGACGTGGTCGATGGGGAATGCGCCGTCGCGATGCCGACGGCGACCACACCGCGAGGGGTCGAAACCATCTTGCTGGTGGAAGACGAGGAGCAGGTACGAAAGGTGGCGCGGATGATTCTTCTCCGCAGCGGTTACGACGTGCTTGAAGCGCAGAGCGGAGGCGATGCCCTCCTCCTTTGCGAGCACCATCCAAGCCCGATTCACCTGCTTCTCACGGATGTCGTCATGCCGCACATGAGCGGGCGGCAGCTCGCCGACCGGCTCAAACTCATCCGCCCAGAGATGAAAGTTCTTTATATGTCCGGGTACGCCGACAATGCCGTCATCCACCATGGCATCTTGGATACAGATATCGCCCTGCTCCAGAAGCCGTTGACGCTCGAGTCCTTGACGCGAAAGGTTCGTCTGGTTCTGGCTCAGCCTTTGTCCCAGGCAGACGCTGAACTCGTGGGTGCGCCTACGGATTGAGTCCAGCCGGCGCCCTGGCGCGCCAACGACGATCGACCGCGCTCGCGCAGTTGGGAGGCTTGTCGGGCTTTTTGCACGTGCGTCGCGGATCCTACTCGCCTGAGACAGTCGGTCGGCGAGGCCGCGGGTGCGAGCCTTCGCGGCGAGATCGGGTAGCGGGCATCGTCTGCTGGCGCGCCGAAGGGCATCGAACGTCGGTCGCGAGCACTCCGATCGCCTGCGCGGCTCCAGTTAT
>PMAE01000048.1 GCA_003152485.1 Gemmatimonadota bacterium
GATGCCGCGTAGCGCGCGGAGACTCTCGGCATCCGGAACAGCGCGTTTTGGTAAGTCGAACGCGCAGGTGGGCCCCGTGAAGATCAGAAAGAACTCCGGAGTCTCAATCACCCGTGTGATCCCGGCCCACTGGATCTTCACGTTGGTGGTTACGCAGTGCGCTTCTATGCCATCCGCGGTGACCACGCGCACCTGATCATGGGGAATGCGGCGCTGATGATTGCGCGCATAGGTCCGAGCGCTGAGATACGGGACACCCCAGCGGATCAGAACGATCCAGAACGCGATCAGTACCAGATAGGGCGAAGACCCTGAAGCGACGCGCGACAACGGAACAGGAGATACCGCCAATACCGCTGCCTCGGCGACCACGATGAAGACAACCGCCGCGGGAAGCAGCCGCCGGTACCAAGCGCGCCGCCAGATGACGCGCCTCACAGCGCTGTAGAGTCGCCGATGCTCCGCCGCGTTCCAGATGAAGCGAAACTCTAGTCGGTCCGGCACAGCAGCGGCGATCGGCGGTGTCGCCAGCGATGTCATATCATTCGGTCCGCAACCATGACCGCACGCTTCATATGTTTCGCCCCTTTGTCGGCCGGCTCAAAATTATGCATCGTGTGCGATGCTTGCCAGGAGATCGATCCGATTACACGGCCGATGTAACACGGGTGATTCTCGGTGTCACTTGGGGATCTGAGGCGGAGACGGACGTATCCGCACTGAGGCGAGCAGCCCGAAGCTCGCGGTTTGGCGCCGATTGGGTGTATCGCGATGGGACTGTCCCGTTGGGCGAGCTTCGTCCACCCTGTCAAACATTCGGTTCAGGACAGCGCCGATGGATTATGATGCAGTCGCCGACGACTACGACCGCCGGTATCTCCATAACGACTACAACGGTGTCGAGCGAACCCTACGCGATTTTGTCGGGGATGCCAGGGCGGTGCTCGAGGCCGGCTGCGGAACCGGACATTGGTTGGCGTTCATTGCGGGCCAGCCTCGTTCCCCACAGAACACCGTCGGACTCGACACGTCTTCTGCAATGCTCCGCCGAGCGCGTGCTATTGCACCAGACGCGCACATCGTTCGCGGCCACGCAGGGATGCTGCCATTTGGACCGGCGTGCTTCGATCGAGCGTTCTGCGTCAACGCACTGCATCACTTCGACGACAAGCCGGCGTTTATTGAAGCCGCACGGAGTGTGTTACGACCGGGAGGTGGCCTGCTCACCGTGCAGCTCGATCCACACGGTAACCGTGACCGCTGGTGGATCTATGATTGTTTCCCGGAAGCGCTGGTCACGGATCGCGCGCGATACCCCGCCGTAGAGGCTATTCGCCAGTGGATGAGGAATGTTGGTTTTGCTAGGTGCCACACTACAGTGGCGCAACACATGGAGCTGCGTCGCTCGGCGCAGGTCGCGTTGAGCGAAGGCGCCGCGGACCGGAGCGCAACGTCCCAGCTGACCCTACTCTCCGAGGAGGCGTACGCATTAGGGATGCGCAAGCTACGGGAGGCCATCGTCGTTGCGACTGCCCGTGGCGAGACACCCGAGTTGAGCACTGATCTCACGCTGTATGCGACGGTCGGGTGGGTGGCGTAGGCGCTCTTGGATGCGCGACGTCACTCGGTCTTGGGAATTTGTCGACGCGATTCCCCGAGCCTAAGCCGCGGGCGCTGCCCCGGAGCGAGCGCTACGGACTGGACGGGTGCTTGTGGAACAGCCCGCCGAACTTCTTGATGAGATTCCCCGCGCTGTTGTTGGTCTGGGTGGTCGTCGTGGCGGCCGATGAGCCGGGCATTGGCGACGACGTCGTGCTCGATGCGGGTGATGTTGACCGTGCGACTGCCACGCCGTGGAGAATCTTCCCCGAATTCGCATCGACGTAGTAGACGTGATATTGGTCGCTCGACGTGGGGACGATCCGCCACGCGATCGCGTTGGCGTGTCCGGTCAGGGCCGCCGCGCTCAACGACGCACTCCGCACGTCACCGACCATCCCCGAATCACGCGCTGTCTGGACCGCGGTCGGGAGGTCCACCGGCAGGTCGTCGGGAAGCGCGTGGATGGTGGGGAGCGCAATCGGTTTGAGCTTCTGGGTCTGGGCGGCGGCGCTTCCGGCCGCACCGGTCATGACCTGTAGTCCCGCGCCATCAGCGGGCGAGCGAAAGGTGTAGTTGATCTGGTAGGACGTCGTGGACGTCGATCCCGATGGCAGCGTCGCCTGGATCTGCGTCAACTCGGCGTCGCCTCGCCATTGCTGTGCATTCGTCAACATCCCGTGACCAGCGGTGAGCAAGGTGGCAGGAATCACTCGGGGGAGATCCGCCGTCACATTGAGCTGCGAGGGCGGGGTAACCGGCGCGGCGGTGATCACCGGAGGTGGCGCGTGGTGCGACAGTGCACCGCGAATGACAAAGCCGACGACGCCGATCACGACGACCGCACCCACGGCAATGCCCGCCCACTTGGACCACGCGGGCACCGGTACCGCGATCTTGATCGCGGGTTGCGGTGTGACCGGGGTCATGGACATCACTGGTGTCATCGACATCGGTGGCGTGTCGACCCGGGGAATCGGCTCCACGGGCGTTGCAATCGGCGTTGTGACTGGTGTTACGACAGATGGGGCGACCGGGCCCATGACGCGATCGAGCTCGGTCGTCAGCCGCGCCACATCTTCTTTCCACCGAGTGTCGCTCAACTCGAACGCATTGCGGCGTGACAGATCGCGCAGGTCCTCCGGCAACTCCGCCGGGCCAAGCATCTTGGCGCCGCCCACGAGCACGGGGATCATTCGGAGGCCCGTCCGGCGCAGGCCGCCCACCACCTCGAGCCGCACGAAATCACCCGGGTCATCGATCCGGCGTTTCCCGATCCGCCCTGTTCCCGCCCATCGCTTGCCCATCACGACGAGCAGCACCGCGCAGCGGGTGACAGCGTCATCAACGACCTCGATGAAGTCCTGGCCCGGGCTGATGTGATCGATGTCCACGAAGATGCGCTGTGACCCGAATCGTCCGCTCAGCGCATCGTACAGCCGTCCGACGTGACCGGCGCTGTCGTCGCGTCGGTAACTCAGGAAGATCATGGGCGGAGCCGAAGTTTCAGTCGGCATCGAAATCTCCAATCATACGAGCGCAGGCGCTTTGAGGCGCGCGAATACGCGCCAGTTCAATACTTCGTCGCGCATCGTCTCCGAAGTGTCTTCCGCCACATTGCCGAGCGCTTCGAGCGTCAGCGGCGTGTTGTTGACGGTCTTGATGAGCGGCTCCAGTTGCTGTGTCATCCGCTCGGAGCGAAGACCCAGGTTCCAGAAATCGCCTTGGCTGGAGAACCCATGTACCCCGGTGCCGATCCCGGGGAGCAAAATGGCTACGGCGGNNAACGGCCGCCCAGCCAAGTCCCTTTGACAGTCCAGCCTGGGTCAACGGCACGTGCGTCCATAGTACTGAGACGAAGTCAGCGGCAGATAGTAGCATCGCACCCGCGAAGAGTACGAGGGCGACCCGGTGCAGCACGGTATGGACTCGGCGGTTGCGGCGGACGGCACGCGTGTGGTAGGCAAGCTGCGGACGGATGAAGCGGTCTACGACCATATCGCGGCATTCCGCGAGCCGGTCCGGCGTGAAGACGATCGGGAAGAGTCCCGCTTGGCGGGCGATGGCGCGCGCGTACCAGCCGACCCACGCAATCCGCGGCGCTTCGGTCTTGTCGTCGCCCTGGTAGTGAATGGCGCGGAGCGGTCGGCCGAGCGGCCAGAGGAATCCAAGGTATCGCAGCTGTTCGGCCAGCGACCGGCAGTCGATCCACCGGTCGTGGTAATGCGCGGAAATGGCTCGCAGATACAGCAGGAAATTGACGAACAGGATGGTGAAATCCACCGTGGAGCGCACCGCGGGGCCAGCTCCCGCATTGGTCAAGCCGATCTGCGCGAGAAGGATCGCGATCACCGACAGCGGCGCCAACGCGTAGGGGGTGGTCGAGAGATCTCGGTGCAACGTGCCGAAGCGGTCGGCCAGGCCGTCGGCCCAGGCGTATGGCTCGCGAAGCAGGTTCGAGATCGGTTGCACGAATGCGGGATCGAATGGCGGGGGCGAGGACCAGAGCGCATCCCAACTGTTGGCGGACCCCACGAGGCGCGCTCGACCGAGGGTCATGACACGCGGCCTCGGCGGCCAGTCAAAGGCGAAGACGCTGACGACAGACGTGAAGAGCCCACCGATTCCCCACGATACCCGAGTGTCGAGATACTGCAAGAGAGGCGCGGTGACGGACGCCCGCGGGGGGCCAGCACCGGCCGCTCCGCCATGCACCGGGGCTCGGCGCTCGAGCCGCCACCACGCACGCTTCGCGACAACCGCCTCCGCGGGCGGTGGCGCCAGCAGATCCCTGATGACACCGGCCAGGTCCGTACCGGCGGGAAAGCCAACCAAGTCGTCGAGCCGGGCGCTCGCGGGGTGACGTGGGTCGATCACGAGCACCGGCAACTGCCACGTCCGGGCTTGGTCGACGACTGCCGCGGTCCCGCCGGCGCCGTCAGCCGGGGATTGATCCCATACCGCGATCAGCAGATCGGCGTGTCGCAGCACAGCGCGCCCGACGGCGGCGTATGCGGCGCCGTCCAACGCGGCGGTGGGAGACCCGTCGAGCACCTGCACCGCTTCAGCCTGTCCGATCAGCCGCTTGAACGCGGCGCCCGGGTCTTCGGCCGTCGCATTGCTCGCCTGTTGGAACGCCGCAGTGTAGCGCTCCGCCGAGCATGGCAGGGGGACGTGCAACGAATAGCCGAGCTCGAGCGCCTCGTTCGCGACGAGTTGATCGGAGCCCTCCGCGAGCGGCGAGATGAGGCGCAGGAGCGGCGGCCCCGAATACACCTCGCCGTAGTCCGACGCCGCTTTCTCCGCCGCGGCGCGCACGGTGCTGAGCGCGGTCCGGATCTGCGTCAGCAGACCGGGGAGATCGACGTCGGGTTCGAGCAGCCGATTGAGTCGGTGTCCGGTGACGCCGACTCGGAGGGCGGGATGGGGACGCGGCGGGGTTCTGGCGGGCGGCATGCGGGCTAATCTGGCATTCATCGGCTCGGTTTCCCACACTGAAACCAAATGCGCCCGCCATCATTCGGCCTAATTAAGGTTTCGTAACGCGGATCTGGGTACCCACAGGCCATTGGGCGCAGGTGGAGTGGGGGGTCTGCATTAGCCGTTGGCCTTGGGTGCAGGGCGAGTGGGGCCGTTCGCGAACGACCCCCGCTGCGTTAACCACCGGCCTTTGGGTGCGGGGCGAGTGGGGGGGCGGTCTCTGTTACCCACAAAGCTCTGGGTGCGGGGTGAGGGCGGGCCGTTCGCGAACGGCCCCCGCTGCGTTAGCCACAGGCCTTTGGGTACGGGTCGAGTTGGGGGGCGGCCTGCGTTAACCACCGGCCTTTGGGCGCGGGTGTCACCCCTATTTCCCCAAAAACCCGACGAAATCGCTTGGCTCGACCTGGCGTGCGGCGGCTTCGCCGATCACGCGAAGGGCGTCAATGCCGCCTACGGCGTCGAGTTTCTGGACCGCCTCCGGCTGGAACTGCGGGAGGCCGAGTGCCAGCAGCCCGGCGGTGCTGAGGTCCGCATCGTAGCGCAGATAGGTGAACAGCGGGGGGATCGCGCGGGACGGGTGGGTATTGGCGGGGTCGATCAGGGTGCCGACTTCCTGATCCAGCAGGTCTCCCTTCCGACATTGGCCGAGGGTGCGGCAGAGCAAGTCTTGCTCGACCTGCGTGGCCGACAGCAACGCGTCGGGTATGGCGGCGGCATTATAGAGGAGATTCAGATCAGTCGCCCGAAGATCCGGGCGGGCGTGCCGGACGCGACCGGTTCCGACGGACACGAGCAGCATCCGATCGGTGCCCGTCGGCCAGTCGAGCCGGTACGCGGACGACGACGACATGAGGAAGAGGAGCAGTGCGGGGTTGTTGTACGGGGTGATCCCGCCGTCGACGAACAGGTACCGCTGCGGCCCGAGTTGTACCTCTTCGGGCGGGAAGTACGTGGGGGCGGCGGTACTCGCCCGAACCAGCTGCCAGAGCGGGATATCGAGGTTGCAGTCAGGGAGCGCGCGGTCGTTGAATTTGGAGCGCGGGTTATTCGAGACTGGCCATGGCGAGTCGGTGGTCGCGTTGCGCATGACGACGAGGAGCAGCGTGCGCAGCGCGGGGGTGCCGAGGGTGATGTCGGTGTGGCCGGCGCGGCGGTCGTCGTCGGTGAGAAAACCCTGAAAGACATCGCGCAACCGGCTCGCGATGTGGGCGTCGTCGTACTTGTACCAAAACCGGCGCTCGAAGCCCGCCTTGCTGAACATGTCAACGGCGGCGGCGAGAGCGATCTCTCGGATCTGCGACACGGGCATCCCGAGCGCGAGGCACGTGGCGAGGATCGCGCCAGTGCTGGTGCCGGCGACGAAGTCAAAATAGTCGGCCAACCGGAACGAGTCGTCCCGTCCGAGCTCCTGCCGTACCACTGATTCGAGACGTGCGAGGATCTCGATCGCCAGGAGGCCGCGAATGCCGCCGCCGTCGATCGCGAGCAGCTTCTTACATGGAGTCGCGAGCAGCTTGGCGTCGAGCGGCATTGTCCGGGAAGATGTAAGCGACGGCCCGTCGCGGCGACCGTGCCCAGTGTATGGGGTCGTCGGCGTTCCGGCGCAAGTCCATCCGACTCGCGAACCGCGCGTCGCGCGTCGTCCTAGTGCATCTCGGCCGCCGCGGCCGGCCCTCGCGGCTTACGCAGCAACAGGATGGCGGGTGATGCCACGACGAACGAGATGAGGATGATCATCCAGGCGTCGTTGAAGGCCAGCATCGATGCCTGACGCATGACCATCTGTTCGAGGACGCCGATCCCGGCGCGTTGGGCGTCGAGCGCCGAATAGCCGTGCGCAGCGAGGCTGGCGGTGAGGGCCTGCATGCGCTGCATGACCGCCGGATTGTAGGGATAGACGTTCGCCAGCAGGTCGACGCGATGGTATTGCGTCTGGGTCGTCACGTACGTGTTGAGCACGGCGATGCCGAACGAGCCGCCGAGCTGCCGCGCGAGGTTGATGAGACCGGACGCTTGTTGGGCGTCGCGGGGGTCGAGTGCGCCATAGGCGACGTTGTTGATCGGCGTGAAGAGGAACCCGAGTCCGAGCCCGCGAATGAGCAGCGCGGTGCGGGCATCCGGCTCGCCGGCCGCGGTCGTGAGGTGGCCGAGCTGCCACATCGCGACCAGGAAGATGGCGACGCCGATCGAGATAAGAATCCGGGAATCCACGAGCGGGCGGGCGCCGTTGAGCAGGCGGCCGCAGATCAACGCCGCGAGTGCCGTCGCCAATCCCCCGGGTAGTAGCGCGAGGCCTGTCTCGGTGGGCGTGAAATTCAGGATCGTCTGGGTGAACAGCGGGAAGATGAAGATGCCGCCGTAGAGGCCGAAGCCGAGCGCGATGAACAGAAAGATCGACGCCGCTAACTGTCGATTCTTGAGCACGCGGAAATTGACGATCGGGTGCGAGTTGCGGGGCGTCAGCTCCCACCACACCAACGTCGTCAAGCACACCGCTGATGTGACGGCCAGTCGGGCGATCATCCGGTCCTGAAACCAGTCGTACCGTTTGCCTTCTTCGAGGACGTACTGCAGCGATGCGAGGCCGACGGTGAGCAGTGAGATCCCGAGGAGGTCGATCCCCTCGGGCTTGCGCTTCATCCACGGCGGGTCGTGCAGAAACGTGGTGACGAGGAACACCGAGATCGCGGCGATCGGGATATTGATGAAGAAGATCCAGTTCCACGTGTAGTTGTCGGTGATCCAGCCACCGAGCGTGGGTCCGAGCGTGGGTGCGACGATGATGCCGAGGATGAACAACGCCTGGACCATCCCCTGCTGATCCCGTGGAAAGACCTGTCGCAGCGTCGCCTGCGCGGTGGAGAGCAGCGCGGCGCCGCCCGCGCCTTGGACGATCCGCCAGAGCACGAGCTCGATGAGAGTGTGCGACGTGCCGCAGAGAAACGATGCGACGGCGAACAGGAGGATCGAGAAGGTGAGGTAGTTCTTGCGCCCGAAGGTGGCGGTGAAGAACGCCGTCATCGGCAGCACGACCACATTCGACAGGATGTAGCCGGTCGCGACCCATCCGATCTCGTCGAACGTCGCGCCCAGATTGCCCGCCATCTGGGGGAGCGCGACATTGACGATCGTGGTGTCGAGCACCTCCATGATCGCGGCCGTGATGAGGCCGAGGAGAATCCACCACCGGTAGTCACTGACATCGGAGTGTTCAGCGGGCGCGGCGGCTTGCGGCGCGGGAGGCGGTGCCGACGTGGTGATGGGTGCGACCTCAGTCGCCATCGGTCACCCCGTGGAGCACCGGGTGGACCGGGTGGACCGCTGGGTGGACCACCGAATCGGTCGAGTCGAACGCGCGTCGGTCAGTCATCCACACCATATTCGAAACACCACGCCACGAGCGAGTCGCGAATGCGCCGGGGCCGACCCCGGCGCCGCGGGCTCAGCCGGGCTTCTATTTGAGGGAACGCGGATATCGGACCTGCTTCACAGACCGGGCCAACCCGCTCAATGGTAACGCGGTTACGGGCGGAGAAGTTCCCTCGCCGACGGTCGCATCCGTCAGGGGCATTCGTGGGCGCCGACCGAGCCGCCGGCAGCGGCCACGCGGTCGGGGACCCGATCCCATTCGACGAGACCTGGGGCACCAGCGGACCGTGATCCAGCCAACGCCGGTACGGGCCAACGACCGAGATCCTGGCGCATCGCGCGTCGCCCACTACCGCGACGTGATCGTGGCAGGCGACCCGGGCCTGATGCGGTTGCGATTGGCGATCCGCGCCAGCGGGACGGCGGCCGTCGCAGCGCTGGTGTTGTCGAGCGTCGCGAGCGTCGTCGGGCTACCCAGCTCAGTGACGATCGTCGGCGCCGCGATCGCGATGCTGGGGACGGTGGTCCTATCCGACGCGACGCTCGACCAAGAGAAGACGACGCTGGCCCTCGTGCCACTCGTGGTCGGCGTCATGGTGGTGCTCGCGACACTCGCGGCACCGAGTGTGTGGGCGAGCACGTCGGCGTTTTGCGTCGTGATCTTCTGCGCGGTCTACGTGCGACGGTACGGGCCGCGCGCGACGGCGCTCGGTGTGATGGCATTCTTGGGCTATTTCTTCGCGCTCTACTTCAACGACGGCGTGGCGTCGATCCCCTGGACCGAGGGCGCCATCGTCGTGGGTATCGCGATCACCTATGTCGTGCGGTTCGCCATCGTTCGTGAGCGTCCACAGCATGTCCTCGAATACACGTTGCGCGCGTTTGACGCGCGCGCGCGTGTGATCTTCGACGACCTCGCCGAGCTAGCCGTCGCATCAGACGGGACGACGCGACGCCGTATCAGCCGCCGCATCCGACGCGGAATGATCCGGCTGAACGAGACCGCCCTCGCCCTCGAGGATCAGGTCGGCGCCAATCGTGCGGCCGCGGCGGCCGCGGCGACTGACGCGGTCGTCGACGCGGTGTCCGCATGGGTCGGCGCGATGTTTGCCCGCGAGCTCGCGGTGGAGACCCTGGCGGATGCCATCCGCGAGCTATCTGGCGCCGGAGTGTCGAAGCCCGGACGGCGGGAGCTCGTGCTGCTCGCGCGTGGGCTGCGGGAGATCGTCGATCGCCGGCGTGCTAGACACCACGCCTCCGCCGCGATCCGCCACCTTGTGGCCGCGTGCGCCTCCCACGAGCCGTCGCTCCACGCGACGTGCCGGACCGCGACGCGAGCGGTCCACACGCTGGCGGCGTTCGATCCCTGGCCCTCTCCGGCCGCGACTGGCGACCGGGCGCTGTCGCTGCTCAGCACCGGTGCGCCGCTGCCCGCTGGGCCGGCGACGGTCTCGGATGACGCGCTGTCGCCGACGATGCGATTGGCGATACAGGCGACGATTGCGGGCGCGCTATCAATGTTCGCTGGCCGGCAGATTTCCGAGGCGCGGTGGTTTTGGGCCGTGATCGCTGCGTTCGTGGTGTTCATTCGGGCCACGACGATCGGTGAGACACTCTCCCGGGCGTGGCAGCGAACCCTCGGGACAGTGGGCGGTGTGGTGGGCGGCCTCATCGCGGCGCAACTCGTCGGGCGCGACCCGCATCTTGCACTCGCTCTCATCTTCGTCGGGCTATTCGGCGCGTATTACTCCTACCGGGGGTCCTACGCGTGGATGATCGGCTTCATCACCACGGTGATCGCCCTCATTTACACAGTATTGGGTCGATTCAGCCGAGAGCTGCTGTATATCCGGGTGGTCGAGACCCTCGTCGGCGCCTTCATCGGGACCGTAGTCGCGGCGTTCGTGTTCCCCGCGCACAGCAGTGCCAAGCTGCGCGTCTTGACGGGCATTCTCATTCGACGGGCTGCGCAAAGTATCGTCGATGCCACCCGGGCCGAGGCCATTTCGAGTGCGACATCGAGTGCGACAGCGGGGGCGACAACGGTGGCCGCGCGGACCCGAGAGGCGAATGCGCGGGATACCGACCGAGCATTGCAGGCGCTGTGGCAAGCCGCGATGCCGCTCATGGGACGAAACACGCCGGTCGCGGCGTCACCGATTACCCGGAGCGCGCACAACGCATCCGCGCTAGTGTACGCCCTGCGCCAGCTCACGTCGTCGATGTCTGCCGATCTCCCAGTTGGGGATGCCCCGCTGGTCGATGCCGTGGGCCGTCAACTCGCGGACGCGTGCATCGCAGTGGCTGACGCGTTGGAAGCGGGCCAGCGGCCAGTCATGCCAAGTCCACGAGACCTTGTTGGCGCCCTCCACGGCGATGCAACGCACACATCGTCAGCGGCACGCAGCGAGCCCGCGCGATGGCTCGAACGCATCGACCGTATCGTCACGGATCTCGTGCACACGACCGACGGGTCAGGGGCGGCCCGAACGAAAGGCGCGCGGGGCCGCGCGAGCTCGGGAGGCTATTGAACGCGCGGCGTGGTGAGCAACACCACGCCGCCTAACTGGCGGCGTGGCCGGGGTATTGTCTCAGGATGGCGGATACCGACCGATTCAACGCTTTCGCGTAGTCATTCGGATCGTCCGGGACCTCCGACTTCCCGACGCCCCGCCAGAGCAACTGCTTGCCGGCCCCGTCGAGGACATCGATGATGACCGTGCCTTCCTCATATTCCGTCACTTGGCGTTCGGGCCCTGTGCCCCAGNNGCCCCAGCGCCAGCCGCGCCATCCCCAGAAGGGGTAGCCGTAGTCATAGTCCATCACCTGCAACCGGCTCTTCGCCCCGATGTAGTAGGCGACCGTGAGATCCGAGGCAGCGTCGCGGACATGCGTGTAGCCTCGCCGCTCCATATCGCGTTCGATGTCGTGGCGTACCTCGCGGCCCGTGATCGAATTCTCGAGCATCGGGTTGCCCGCCATCGCGGCGTTGGCGGGGGCGGGGGCGGGAGCGCGACCGGCCGGCATGGGCAGGAACCGGAACGTCCGCTCAGTGGACAGATTGGCGTCCGGTGCCAGCGCGGTCCTGACGGTGACCCCTCCGGACGCGCAGCCGAGCGCGCCGATCGTTACGAGCGCCGCTGCAAACACGAAGGGTGTACTATGGAACACGCGATGAACACGAGCCATGATGGCGTCCTCTGCACGGTGAGATATCCTGCTTGTACACCACAATTCGTGCCAGTAGCCCGAATGTCAAAACCGTCGCGGCTTGCAGTGGTTGGAACAGTACCAGACTCTTCTGCTATACATCACCGTGCCGCCAATCCATTCGCCGGTCGCCAACCAATCACGACTAGCCAGTCACGACCACCTAGTCACGACCGGCTAGTCACGATCAACCCCCAACCTTCTCCTCCCATGCCCGCCTACGTGATCGTGCAAGTCACCGTCAACGACAGCGTGAAATACGAGCGGTACAAGCAACTCGCTCCGCCCTCGATCGCCGCACACGGCGGACGTTATCTAGTACGCGGCGCGCCGGTCGAAACACTCGAAGGCTCGTGGCACCCGACGCGATTTGTGGTTCTGGAATTCCCCACGGAAGCGGACGCTCGCGCGTGGTGGAGCTGCGAGGAGTACGCGCCGGCCAAGGCACTCCGGCAGGCGACCGCCGACACCGAGATGATCCTCGTCGCGGGGTTGGAGCGACAGCCCGACTGACGCGGTGACGCTCGGCCGCGGGCGATGCCCGGTCAGCCGGGGTTCCCCTCCCCGCCGATACACTATCGGCGGGCCCATCCAAGTCCGTGGGTCACGGACGTTCAGCCCGCGTCGACGACCGCGAGCGGTGTCATCCCCTGACCGCCGCGCCTTGCACCAGTTGGCCGATGGTGTGTACCGCCCCCGCCCGCCGGCGTAGCGCGCGTTGCGCATCGTCCACGGACACGATCCGGAATCGGAGCGCTTCGCCCGGACAGCGCTGCGCGACCAGGGGGAGATCGGCGGAGCACACGACGGCGATGACCGGATAGCCGCCGACCGTCGGGGCGTCGGCCATGAGCACGATCGGCCGGCCGCCGGCCGGGACCTGTACGGCTCCGGGACACACGGGCGCCGACGGCAGCGCTGCGTGCCCCTGATGCTGGAGCGGAGGCCCCACGAGACGATACCCCATGCGGTCGCTGGCGCTGTCGATCGTGTATGTCGTCGTCGTCAACGCCGACCAACTTTCCGCGCCGAACAGTGCGGCGTGGGGACCGACTACCACCCTGCACTCCGCGGTCTCGTAGCGCGGTTCGAGCTCGCGCGGGATGGTGAATCCAACGCCACGGAGCGGGACCGGCGAACGGCCCACCTCGAGTCGGTCACCCGAGCGCAATAGCCGTCCCTCCAATCCGCCGAACCGCGCGGACAGGTAGGTGGCCCGACTGCCCAACACGGGCAGTGTATCGATCCCGCCCGCGCACGCGAGATACGCGAACCGTCCCGCGGCAAACCGATGCAGCGCCAGCACGCTGCCTTCGCGGGCGCGATACCAGCGGTGCATCGCGACCGGCGCGCCATCGAGCGTGGCGTCCACCGTCGCGCCGGCAAGCGCGAACGCGCCGGCGTCGTGCCACTGGATGCGGCCGCTGCCGAGGCTCCATTCGAGGCCGGCGGCGGTGCCCACGTTTCCGACGAGCGCGTTGGCAACCGAGAACGCCCACGGATCCATCGCGCCCCCGGATGGCACACCCTGCGCGTGGTAACCGGGGCGCCCTAGATCTTGGACCGTCAGAAATGGCGGTGCGGCGGTGATCTCGATCATCGTCCGGCGTGCATCGCGACCACGGGCTCGCGGCCGGATCGTGGCAGGTCGTGCACGATCACTCCTCGACGGCGACGAATCGCACGCGATCGCCGGGCGCAAGCGTGGCCGGTGGGTCGCGGCGGGGATCGAAGAGGTTGACCGCCGTTCGCCCGATCAGATGCCAGCCGCCCGGAATGGCGTACGGGTAGATCGCCGTTTGCGCGCCGGCGATCGCGACCGCGCCAGCGGGGACTCGCGGCCGCGGCTCCGTGCGTCGCGGCAGGACCAGCGCCGAGTCGAGCTCGCCCAAGTAGGCGAAGCCAGGTACGAATCCCAGGAAGTAGACCGTGTACTGCCGTCCGCTGTGTCGCGACACGACGTCGGACGTGGTGAGTCCCGTGCGCTGGGCCACCTCCTCGAGATCGGGGCCGTCATAGCGCACCGAGATGACGTGCTCGCGGCCGGTGACCGCGCTCGTCGCCGGCGCACCGAGTCGCGTCGCCGCCGCGGCCACGATCGGCTCGAGCGCCGAAACCATGGCCGCGTAATCCGTATGGAGCGCATCGTACCAGACGGTCAGTGCGGCGTAACCGAGTGCAACGTCGCGGACGGGTGCGAGCGCCGCCGCGTGGATGTCGGCGGCCAGCGCGCGGACGCGACGCGCAATTACCGGATCCGCACGATCGCCGATCTGGATCGTCACCGCGCAGTCACCGAGGGGGGTGATGATGGACGGTGCGATCGCTCCTCCTTCTCCTGCCGTCATGGTGCGAATGCGGCGACGGCGATCCCGTGCTGATCGAACTGCGTACGGAGCGCGCGCACGAGATCGAGCGCGCCCGGGTTATCCCCGTGGACACAGAGCGAGTCCGCGTGCAGCGCGATCTCGGTCCCATCGATGGCCGTCACCAGGTGTGCCGTCACCATGCGCATCGCGCGCGCGACCACGATCTCGACATCGTGCAAGACCGCGCCGGCCGCCGATCGTGGGACGAGCGTGCCATCTCCTGCGTACGCGCGATCGGCGAACGCCTCGGCCGCGGTGCGCAGGCCGGCTGCCCGACCGGCTTCGATCATCTGGCTCCCGGCGAGTCCGAGCAATATCAGGGACGGATCGGCGAGCCGGGTCGCGTCGGCGATCGCATCGGCGATCGCGCGGTCGGTGGCCGCCCGGTTATAGAGCGCACCGTGGGGCTTGACGAACCGAAGCCGCGTCCCGCCCGCCCGGCAGACGGCGTCGAGGGCGCCGATCTGGTAGAGCACGTAGGCCGATACTTCGGCGGGGGTCGCGCCCAGCTCCCGCCGTCCGAAGCCCATGAGATCGGGATACCCGGGGTGGGCACCGATGGCGACACCGCAGCGGGCGGCCGCCGCCACCGTCTGGCGCATCGTTATGGGATCGCCCGCGTGAAATCCGCAGGCGACGTTCGCGGAACTGAGAAGCGGCAGCAGCCCGGCGTCCGCGCCAATACGGTAGTGGCCGAACCCTTCGCCCAGATCGGCGTTCAGATCGATCGTGCGCATCGCCCGTCCATGCGTCAGTGCGCCGCCGTGGTCCGCGGCAGTCGGCCAAGCGCGCGCCACACGACGTACACAGGCGCGCCGCACATCACGATGAGCAACCCCACCAGCGCCTGGGCCCGCGTCGCGGGCGCGATCAGGAGCGTGAGGGCGATGGCCGTGGTCAGCGCAATGTATACCGCGGGCAACACCGGATAGCCCAACGCGCGGTATGGACGCGGCGTGTCGGGCTGTCTGCGGCGCAGGGTGAACAGCCCGACCGTCGTGGCGACATAGAAGACCAACGCCGTGAAGATGACGAACTGGATCAGTTGCGTGTACGTCCCGGACAGGCACAACATCGAGACCCAGATGGCTTGCACTACCAGCGCGGTGGCCGGGACGTGTTTGTCATTCAGCCGGCCGACCGCGGGAAACAGGAGCCCGTCGCGCGCCATCGCGTAGTAGACACGCGCGCCGGCGAGGAGTAGGCCGTTGACGCATCCGAACGTGGACACGAGGATCGCGCCCGCCATGACCACCGAGCCGCGGGCCCCGAAGATCTGCTCGGCCGCGGCCGTGGCGACGCGATCCTGCGTCGCGTATTGGATCCCGCGCGCCGCCACCGTCGCGCCATCCGCGACCCCCGCGAGCGGCAGGACGCACAGATACGCGACATTCGTACACACATAGAGCAGCGTGACCAGGCCGGCACCATAGACCAGCGCGCGAGGGAGATTCCGCTGCGGGTCGCGCACTTCGGCGGCCGCGAAGGTGACATTGTTCCACGCGTCGGTGGAAAAGAGGCAGCCTACCATAGCGGCGCCGAATGCGAGGAGGAACGGCGCCGTGGTAGGTGCGTGTCCGAGAAAGCCATCGGGTGAAAAATTGGCCGTCAGGGCTGCGGCGTTTCGTCCCACCGTGACGGCCAGCACGATGAGCGCCACGACAGCGCCCGCCTTGATCAGCGTGAACGACGTCTGGATCCGCTTGCCCTGGCGCACCCCACGCATGTTGACGAGCGTGAGCATCCAGACCACCGCCACCGCGACGAGGCGCTGGGGGGTAGCGCCGACCGTGATCGCGTCGGCCGCGGTATGACAGCCCAGCATCGCCACGCACAGGCCGGCGCGCGGCAGGTGCGCGATGGGGTCCGGTCCGATCGCCGGCAGAATCACACCCGCGAACCGGCCGAATGCGACCGCCACCGCGGCGATCGTACCTGTCTGGATGACGGTCAGCAGCGTCCAGCCGTAGAGAAACCCGGGGAACGAGCCGAACGCTTCACGCAGATAGACGTACTGGCCTCCTGCGCGGGGGTACATCGCCGCCATCTCACCGTACGCGAGCGCCCCCAGGATCGTGATGACGCCGGTCAACACCCAGGCCGCGAGTAACGCCGCGGGCGACCCGACGGCGCGCGCGATGCCGGCCGACACGATGAAGATGCCGGACCCGATCATCGACCCGACGGCCAGCATGGTGGCGTCGGTGACGGTCATGGCGGCGATGAACCCGCTCGCCGAGGGTTCTCGGTCCGGCGTGCTCGACATGGGCGATGATTACACCCGGTTTCGCGCCCCCGACAGGGGTAGTGCCGCTATCGCCTTGCCCTTCACGGGCAGTGGCGCTTTCGTTCACCATGCGCTCCGACACCATCAAGCGTGGCTTCGATCGTGCGCCGCACCGGAGCCTCCTCCGGGCCACCGGGCAGATTCGGGAGGGCGCGGATTTCGATAAGCCGTTCATCGCGGTGTGCAACTCCTACGTCGACATCATTCCTGGCCACGCGCACCTCCAGGCATTCGGCAAACTGGTCAAGGATGCCGTGCGCGCGGCTGGCGGCGTGCCATTCGAGTTCAACACCATCGGTGTCGACGACGGCATCGTGATGGGTCACGCCGGGATGCGGTACTCGCTGCCCTCGCGCGAGCTCATCGCCGATTGCGTCGAGACGATGGTCGCCGCGCACTGCTTCGACGCACTGATCTGCATCCCCAACTGCGACAAGATCGTCCCCGGGATGCTGATGGGCGCGGCGCGGGTCAACGTCCCCACTGTGTTTGTGTCGGGCGGCCCGATGGCGGCAGGCGTCGATGCCCAGGGCCGAAAGGTGGACCTCATCTCGGTGTTCGAGGCGGTCGGCGCGCACGCGGCCGGCACGATCGACACTGCCCGGCTCACGGAGCTCGAGACGGTGAGCTGCCCGACCTGCGGCAGTTGCTCCGGGATGTTCACCGCGAATTCGATGAACTGCCTCTGCGAGTCGCTCGGCATCGCGCTCCCTGGCAATGGCTCCATCCTCGCCGTCGATCCCGCGCGCCGCACCCTGGTCGAGGAGGCGGCGCGTCACGTCGTGCGATTGGCGCGCGAGGGTACGCGCTTTCTCGACATCGTGACCGCAGACGCCATCGACAACGCCATGGCGCTCGATATGGCGATGGGCGGCTCGACCAACACGGTGCTGCATGTGCTCGCCCTCGCGCGCGAGGCGGGGCTCGACTACCCCATCCAGCGATTCAACGAAGTCGCGCAGCGCGTCCCGCATCTGACGAAGGTGTCGCCGGCGTGGGACGGCTCGCGCCAATGGCACATGCAGGACATCGACGCCGCCGGCGGTGTTTCTGCGATTCTCAAGGAGCTCTCCGCTCGGCCCGGCGCGCTGGCGCTCGACGCGCCCACGGTCTCGGGTCGCACGATTGGCGAGACCGCTGCCGCCGCGACGAATCGGAACCCCGCGTGCATCCGAGCGATCGGTGAGGCGCATTCACCACGCGGCGCACTCGCCATCCTATTCGGATCGCTGGCCCCAGAAGGCGCGGTGATCAAGGTCGGCGCCGTGGAGCAGCACGAGATGCAGTTCCGCGGGCCCGCGCGGGTGTTCGAGTGCGAGGAGGACGCCATCACCGCCGCGCGCACGGGGATGATCGTCGCCGGCGATGTCGTCGTCGTCCGGTACGAGGGACCGCGGGGGGGACCCGGCATGCGGGAGATGCTCGCGCTGACCAGCATGCTCAAGGGCATGCCGCTCGGTGATCAGGTCGCGCTCGTGACCGACGGCCGGTTCTCCGGCGGCACCCGCGGTCTCGCCATCGGACACATATCGCCTGAAGCCGCCGAAGGCGGACCGCTGGCCCTGGTCGAAGAAGGCGACACGATCGTCATCGACCTCGGTGCTCGCACGCTCGACATCGATCTGCCGGCGGCGATCCTCGAAGAGCGGCGCGCGAGCTGGCGGCCGCCGACGCCGGTCCATCGCACGGGATGGCTGGCGCGCTACGCCGCGCTTGTTACCAACGCGAGCGCCGGCGCCGTGCTGGCGACGCCGCGCCTCCCGTCTCACCGCGAGGACCAGCTCCGCTTGAGTCGGTTGCAGGAGGGGGCGGCAATCGGCTGACCCGTCACCGCGTCCGTGGGAGGGATACGGCGAGCCCGGGAGAGTCGGGTCGGATCCTCGGATGCTTCGTACACCAGCAGTGCCATGAGCGTCGCGTTCCGCTTTACTTCGTCGAAGCTGATCTTGTCGTAGGTGTCGCGATTGGTGTGCCAGGTGTATTCCATGTAGTCCCAGTCCGCGGACGTCAGGAAGAACGCCGGTGCGTCTTTGCAGGTGAATGCGTCGCTGTCCGAGTCCTCGTTGTGCGCGAGTCCCGGCAAGTCGATCGTGATGCCGGCGGTCAGGTCGGCCGGCATGCGCGACATCCACCGCGCGAACGCGCCCGGCGCATCCAGAAAGCCGTACGTATCGACGGTGTCGATGTTCCCGGTGCCGTTGTCCTGGTTGAAGAGCGCCTGCAAGTTGGCCACGATCTCGGGATGATCGGTCGCGAACGAGGTCGAGCCGATCTCGCCCTGCTCCTCGCCGCTCCAATGGCCGACGAGGATCGTCCGCTTCGGATGCGGATAGGCCAGCTTCACCAGCCGCATCGCCTCGAGTGCGGTGATGGTCCCGGTTCCGTTGTCGGTCGCGCCGGAGCCCGCGTCCCACGAATCGAGGTGGGCTGACAGCATGACGTACTGGTCGGGATGCTCCGATCCATCGATCCGTGCGATCGTGTTGAACACCGGCGATTCCCGCGGGGCGAGACGGGGCTCGGCCGTCGCGTGCACGCGGGGATGCTGTCCATGCGCGAGGAGGCGCGCGAGGAGCGAGTAGTCCTCGCAACTCACATCGAAGATGGGAACCGTCGGGTTGGACCAGACACCCCGACCGCCCATGATCTTGTCCACGCCCCATCCCTCGGACCAGTTGTTGGTCAGGATCCCGAGCGCGCCCGCGGAGGAGATCCATGCGCTCACGTCCCCGCCGTGACTCCCCGCGATCCTGACGCGCCGGTCCCATTCGACCGCCGCGGAATCCCGTGCGGCCCGCATCGCGTGGACCGATGCCGGCGCCGCCCATCGTGCCCAACTGGAGTCCGGGCGGCAGGTGAGTCGGGGCACCGACACCATCACGAACTTGCCCTTGGCGGTCGTGAGCCACTGCGCGAATGCGGCGCTGTCCGACACGACGGTGGCCGGCGGAAGGATCACCACGTCGCCACTCACTCCGCCCGGCGGAGTGCCTGGGCTCCACTCCAGCATCGTCGCTTCCAGCAGCCGCGCGCGTGGCGCGATGAGGTCCACCTGACTCGGCCCCCGCGTCCAGTCCCGCCACGTTCCGTATTGTTCGTTGTGCGCGGGCACTCCCCACGCGGTGTACGTCCGTACGAGCCAGTCGTTGGCGGCGCGATTCGCGGGCGACCCGGTGAGGCGCGGACCGATGGAATCCATGAGCACCTGCGCCAGCGATGCCGCCTGCGAGCGGTGCATCCCTTCGTCGTAGATGCGCTGGACCGTGGCATCGGCCGTCGGATTACCGCGAGGCACCGAGTCGAGCGCGGGCGCGCCCTGCGCGCCGAGGCATGCGGCGTAGATGAGCGCGGTCACCGTTCCTACGGGCGCCATGAATCGGGCCACCGACATCGTGAGTGCTCCTGAAGCAGTTATCTGGCGCGTCGCGGGCCGGTCATCTCGTGGCCCCGCCTATCGGAACCCCGGCCGCGGACGCGGCGCCGATGGTGCCGGACGCCATTACGGTGCGTAGTATGACACCGGCATCCGAATACGGGTTGCCCGTGCCGGCGACTTCTCGGTCAAGCACCGGTTGAAGTATATCGATTGGCATAATCCGATCCGGATGGCCGTCACGGCGATCGATGTCGTAGCGGGGCCGCGTCTCGATGCGCACCTCATCGATGCCCTTCGGGCCCACGTGGCGCAGCGTCAGCCGCCGGTCAGGTCATCCAGCGCCGCCACGGCCGCGTCCAATTCGGCGACGGTGTTGTAGTAGTGGGGTGAGAGGCGAAGCAGGGCGGTCACGCCCTTGGATTCGAGGTCCAGCACGCCATCGTCGCGGTCGGTGACGCTCGTATTGATGCCGCGGGCCCGGAGTTGAAGCTTGAGCGTATCGGGCTCGTGCCCGGCGACGGCGATGGTGACGATGGCGCACAGCTCGGCGCCTCGGTCGTGGACTCGGACCTTGGGCAGTGTCTGAAGCTTCGCCCGGAGGTCAGCGGCCAGCGCGCGGGCCCGCGTGCATCCGACATCGCCGACCGCGAGCGCGTACCGCGCGGCCTCCCCCATACCGAGCACGAGCGCGTAGGCAAACTCCCAGTTCTCGAATCGGCGGGCGCCGTCCGCGAGCGTGAATTCATCGGCCGCTGTCCATTCCGCGCCGCGCATGTCCACGTAGAGTGGATACGCGCCCTTGGCGAGTGCGCGGTCGGAGACGTAGAGAAATCCGATCCCGCGCGGCCCGCGGAGGAACTTTCGCGCCGTGGCCGTCAGGTAATCGCATTTCAGACGTCTTACGTCCACCGGCAACTGCCCTACGCTCTGGCAGGCGTCCAGTACGAACGGGATGCCGGCTTCCGCGCAAATCGCACCGACGGCTTCGGCGGCCTGGACGAGGCCAGAATTCGTCGGTACCCACGTGAGCACGACGACGCGGCAGCGCGGGTTCCGGACGAGGCGGCGGACGCTCTCCGGGTCAACGCCTCCCTCCGGAAGATCATCCGCGCGGTGTACGACGAGCCCAGTGCGGCGGGCGAGCGACACATACATCAACTGGTTCGAGGGATAGTCGCAGCGGCTCGTCACCAGGACATCGCCGGGTCGGAAATCGAAGGCACTCAGTGCCTGCGCGACGGCGACGGTCGCGTTCTCGACGATGGCGATGTTGCGCGCGGGCGCGCCGATGACCGCGCCGAGCAACTCGTAGACCTCGTGGACCCGTGACGCGGCCTCGTCGGCCGCCTCGTAGCCGCCGATCTCCGCTTCGCGTGCCAGGTGGCGCTGCATCGTCTCGAGGACTAGTTGCGGCGGAAGCGCGGCCCCGGCGTTGTTGAGATGGATCCGGTCGTGACAACCGGGCGTGTCGGCCCGCCAGCGGTCCATGGCGCGAGCTACGGCAGGATCTTCGGCGGCATCAAGGGCGGGGGGCGGGGACGAAGGGCGGTCGGCGGATTCGATCATGGCTCGGAAAATATGCTCGGCGCGGTCGTGGTGGCGGGGCGCCGCGCAGCGCTGTGCCGACTTGCCGAGGCAGCGTTCGGGGACCAGTATCGGAGGCCCTAGATCGCCTGCTGTCTCAACCTACGGGCCCGTATGCCTATTGAAGAAGGGCTAGAAGAGCAGGCGCTCGCCGGATCGCGGCCGAAACTGGCGCGCGCGATGCGATTCCGCGACGTCGTGCTCTTCCTCATCGTCACCGGGTTCAGTGTCCGATGGATCGCCAACGCATCCGCCGCGGGGCCGAGCGCGGTCGTCATCTGGCTGGGCGCGGTCGTCGTCTTCTACATCCCGCTCGTGTTCACGGTCATCGAGCTCTCGGCTCGCTATCCTGACGAGGGCGGGATCTATGTCTGGGCCAAGCAGGCGTTCGGCGGGTTCGCGGGATTTATCACAGGCTGGACATATTGGGCGTCCAACCTGCCGTATTTTCCCGGCCTGCTCTATTTCTCGGCGGCGAACGCGCTGTTTCTCCTCGGCGCGCACGGGCAGACGCTGGCCGACAGCCGATCGTATTTCGTCATCGCATCCATCCTTGGGCTCGGACTCGCGGTGGTGCTCAACGTCATCGGGTTGAACATCAGTAAGTGGCTGCACAACCTGGGCTCGATCGGCATGTGGTTGCCGACCGTCGCGCTCGTCGCATTGAGCGCCGTGGTGTGGGCTCGGTTTGGATCAGCGACGCCGCTCACGCGAGCCTCATTCATCCCGACCACGCATCTCAAGGACGTCATCTTCTGGTCCACCGTTGCGTTTTCACTGAGCGGCATGGAAAGCGCATCGATGCTGGGTGACGAGATCGAAAACCCGCGCCGGACCGTCCCCCGTGCGGTGCTTGTCGCCGCGATTGTCGTGCCCCTTATCTACATCCTACCGACCCTCGGCATCCTGGTGGCGATGCCGCCCGATCACGTCACGATCATCTCGGGCTTTATGCAATCGGTCGTGATCTTCACGGATCGGTTGCATCTCGGATGGATCGCCTTCGTTTGCGCGGCGCTGATTACCGTGGGTGGGCTCGGACAGTGTGGCGCGTGGTTTGCCGCCAGCGCTCGGTTGCCCTTCGTGGCGGGCATCGATCAATACTTGCCGCCCGCATTCGGCCGTCTGCACCCGCGGTGGGGCACGCCGTACGTCTCGTTGCTCTTCCTGGCGGTCATCTCTGTCGTGTTCATCGTGGTGAGCCAAATCGGAACCGGTGTGCAGGGCGCGTACAACGTCATGGTCAGCGTGTCGGTGATCTCGTTCTTCATCCCGTATCTCTTTATGTTCGCGGCGGCGATCCGAGTCCAGCGATTCCCACGGCCGCGCGGCCTGATCCGCCTGCCGGGAGGCAAGCCGGTGGCAATCGCGGTCGCTGTCGTCGGCTTTACGACGACCACGGTCTCATGCGTCCTCTCACTGATCCCCGATCCGAGTGACCCGAACCCCATGCTGTCGGTGGTCAAGGTCGGAGGATTGACCGTCGTCATGGTCGCGGTCGGCGTCGGGCTCTACATGGCCGGCTCGGCCCGCCAGCGGCGGGCGGGGGGCGGGACGAGAGAGTAGAAAGGAGAAAAGAAGAAAGAGCGCAAGTAGAAAGTAGACAGAGACAAGAGAGAAAAGGACGACAGTCGAGAGTCAAAAGGCAACAGAAGAAAAGAGAAACAGAAACAGGGGACGGCTCGACCGGTTCGCTTTCGGGTACCTGTTCACTTTTACTTTCTCCTCGCAACCGGCTACGATCCGGAATGCCTTCTACTCCACCTGCTGCATCGTCCATCGCTCCGCCTGACATTTTCCGCGAATACGATATCCGCGGGCTAGTGGGGTCGGAGCTCACGAGTGATACCGCGCGCGCGGTCGGTGCCGCATTCGCCGTATTCCTCGCCGATACCAAGGTCTCGGGCCCGATCGCCGTGGGGCGCGACAATCGACCGAGCGGTCAATCGTTGCGCGATGCTCTCGTTGGGGCGTTGGTCGAGTCGGGGATCGAAGTCGTCGATGTCGGAGTGGTCCCGACACCGACCTTGTACTGGGCGCTCGAGCGTCTGGGTGTGGCGGGCGGAGTGCAGATCACCGCGTCGCACAATCCGGCGGAGTACAACGGATTTAAGATGTGTGTCGGCACGCGCGCGATGTTCGGTGACGACATCCAGACCATCCTCACGCTGATTCAGAAAGGACGCCGCGTGACGGGCACCGGATCCGTGCGAACGGTCGCGGTGCTCGACCAGTACCTCGACGACCTCGTGGCTCGCATTGGTCCCCTGGCCCGCCCGTTGCGCATCGCGTTCGACTGTGCGAACGGCGTGGGCTCGCTCGTGGGGCCGCGGCTGATGCAGCGGTTGGGAGTGACGGTCACCCAGTGCCTGCTCTGTGAGAGCGACGGGACCTTTCCGCATCGCCAGCCGGATCCGAGCCAAGCGAAAAACCTGGCCGATCTGATCGGTGCCGTGCGCGATGCGGCCGCCGGCGGCCACCCCGTGGATGCTGGGATCGCCCTCGACGGCGACGCGGACCGGATCGGCGTCGTGGACACGGACGGGACGATCGTGTGGGGCGACCGGGTGCTCGCGATCTATGCGCGTGACGTGCTGGCCAAACCCGAGCACCGCGACGCGCCGATCATCTTCGACGTCAAGTCGTCTCAGGCGCTCGGGGACGCCATCACCGCGGCCGGCGGCCAGCCGGTGATGTGGAAGACCGGACACTCACTGATCGAAGCGAAGATGCACGAGATCCATGCACCGCTGGCGGGCGAACTGTCCGGCCACATGTACATCGCGGACGGCTACTACGGATTCGACGATGCCTTATACGCCGCTGGCCGACTGCTACACATCATCGCGGCGAGCGGCAAGAGCATCGCGCAGCTCCTCGACGGTGTACCGGTGTATCCGGTGTCCCCCGAGATCCGTGTGGACTGTCCTGATGACGTGAAGTTCGGCATCGTCGAACGCGCCGTGGCCCATTGGTCCGCGACGCATCAAGTCATCACGGTCGATGGCGCTCGAGTGAAATTCGGTAGCGGATGGGGTTTGATCCGCGCATCGAACACGCAGCCAGCGCTCGTGCTTCGGTACGAGGCGCGAACGGAGGACGGGCTCGCGGCGATCCGGACCGAGATGGAGGGCTGGCTGAAGGGGGAGGGGGTAGTCGTTAGCGACGCTACCCGCTGACCGCGGGGTAATCCGTGTAGCCTCGCGCATCGCCGCCGTAGAACGTCGCACGATTGGGCACCGTGAGCTCTGCGCCAGTCCGAAAGCGTTCGACGAGGTCGGGGTTGGCGATGTAGAGCGCGCCGAAGGCGACGAGGTCGGCGACGCCAGACCGGAGAATTGCCGTCGCGGTCGCGCGGTCGTAGCCGCCGTTCACCATGAGGCAGCCGTGGAACGCGGCCCGAATCGCGGGGACGGTTCGCGGCGTGGATGGCGGAGCGGTTACCAACTCGACCACATGGAGATACGCGAGTCCGAGGCTGTCGATTGCGCGGGCGACCCCGCTGAACGTCGCGACGGGGTCCGAGTCCGACATGCCGTTATTGAAATTCGTCGGCGAGAGACGGAGGCCGACTCGATCGGCACCCCACACCGCGATCACGGCGTCCAAGATCTCGCGGACGAAGCGGGTCCGATTGTCGAGAGAGCCACCGTATTCGTCGGTGCGGTGATTCGAGCCGTCGCGGATGAATTGATCGATGAGATACCCATTGGCGCCGTGGATCTCCACGCCATCGAAACCCGCTGCCTTGGCATTTCGCGCGCCGTGCGCGAACTGCGCGACGATGCCGGGAATCTCCTGCGTCTCGAGCGCGCGGGGGGTGACGAACGGTTGCTTTCCGACTGGGGTGAGCGACATCCCCACGGGCGCGATAGCCGACGGCGCGATCGGGAGCGCGCCACCGGGTTGGAGCAAGGGGTGCGAGACACGGCCGACATGCCACAACTGGAGCACGATGCGCCCGCCGCGTGCATGGACCGCATCGGTGACGAGACGCCAGCCCGCGACCTGTACAGCCGAATAGTTACCCGGCGTGTCCTGATACCCGAGCCCCTGTGGTGAGACCTGAGACCCTTCGGTGATGAGCAGGCCCGCGGACGCGCGTTGTTCGTAGTAGGTCGCGTTGAGCGCCCATGGCGCATTCCCCTCGCCCGCGCGATTGCGCGTGAGCGGCGCCATCACGATGCGGTTGGGTAGCTGAAGGGCTCCGACGGTGATCGGCGAAAAAAGATCGAGGTCAGCATGGGCAGCCATCACCGTATCAATCACAAATATCAGTTCACGGTTCCTCCTGAACAGCCGCCGTGGGTCCGACCCGCACAGATCGTCTTACGGTTTTCCCGCAGCAGATGGACTGACGAGCGGTTGGAACGGCTCGCCTTCCCACCGGGTGAGGACGGCGGCGGCGAGGCAGTTGCCGACCACGTTGACCGTCGTGCGCGCCATGTCCATGAACGCGTCGACGCCCAGCATCACGGCGACGGCCTGAATCGGCAGCCCAAACGTCGCGAGTGCGCCGGACAGGATTACGATACCCGCGCGGGGGACGCCGGCGACCCCTTTGCTCGTGAGCATGAGGGTCAGCATCAGCACGAGCTGCGTGCGGAGCGGAAGGGTGATTCCTCCCGCTTGGGCAGCGAACAGGGCTCCGACGGCGAGATAGAGCGTACTGCCATCGAGGTTGAAGGAGTACCCGGCCGGGATAACGAACGCGACGATGCGTCGAGGTACGCCGAACGCCTCCATGGCCTCCATCGCGCGGGGGAGTGCGGCCTCGGATGTCGATGTGGAGAACGCGATCAGCGCAGGCTCCCGCACTGCGCGTATGAACCGCCGCACCGGCACGCCAGCCAGCACGGCGATCGGCAGGAACACGCACACGATCAGCACGACGAGCGCGGCGTAGAGCGTGAACACGAGCTTGGCGAGCCCGAACAGTACGGCGGGGCCGTTGTGGCCGATCGTCGCGGCGATCGCGGCGCCGATGCCGATCGGCGCGTACATCATCACGAGCCCCACCATCCGGAACACGACTTCGGCCACGCTCTCGAAGAACCCGAGCATGACGACTCGGCGCTCGGCGGTGACCCGCGTGAGCGCGATGGCGAACAGGATCGCGAACACGACGACTTGCAGGACGTCGTTGCTCGCCGCGGCCTCGACGATGCTCTGCGGCACGATGTGCTCGAGCACCGCGCCGACCGAGGTATGGTGCGCCGCGAAGTCGGTCCCGGTGGTGGCCGATGCCTGGGACAACGACACGCCGGTGCCTGGGTGCAGCAGATTCCCGGCGAGGAGCCCCACCACGAGCGCCAATGTCGTGACGGCCTCGAAGTAGATCAGCGCGCGCAACGCCAACCGCCCCACGACGCGCATGTCCCCGCCATGCCCCGCGACGCCGACGACGAGGGTGCTGAACACCAGCGGGACGACGAGCGATTTGATGAGTCGCAGGAAGATCGTGGACAGCGGCTCGAGCGTGATAGCGGCGGCCGGGAACAGCCACCCGATGGCCGTCCCGACGGCCATGGAGATGAGGATCCACTGCGTCAGCGACGGCCACCTCCCGCGCCGCGCACGGGCCGTGATCGCGCCGGAACCCGTCATGCGCGCACGGCCCCCGCTCCCGTTGGAATGTCGGCGGTCGTGTCCGTCGCGATCATCGCTATCGGCGGCAACAGACTTAGAGGAATGATTTGCGTAAGTTCCATGGCACGCAGCCGTGTCGGCCCCCGAGATATCTCGGTAGCCTTTGCTAATCACTAGCCGCTTGTCGCTGATAGCTAATCGCTAATCGCCACACATGCCTGATCCGACCCCCATGACGCCCACTCCCTCGATGCCGGCCGTGCCCGCGAGGGCGGGGTTCGTCAGGCAGCTGTTGGTGGGACGGGATGGGATTCGCGCGCCATGGAGCGTGGCGATCTTCGCGTGCTTCGTCGCACTTGCCGCGATTGCGTTGGGCCTGCTCGTCGTGCTCGCGGACAAACACCTCGCCCCGGCCTCGAATGCGGCCGGGTTGATCGGCTCCCTCAAAACGGGTCAGCCAATCCAAGCCAACGGCATGTCGCCGAGCCGCGTGGGGATCCCTTCATTATCGCTGCTTGTCCCCGTGCTCGTCGCGACAGCGCTCATGGGCCTGATCGAGCGGCGATCGCCCTGGAGCTACGGCTTCGGTGACCGTCGCGCATTTCGGCATTTCGGAGTCGGATTGGGTTGGGGCTTCGTGGCGTTGTCGGCCCTGATCGGACTGCTCGTCGTGACGGGTCACCTGACGATCGACGGCGCGACCGAATCAGCTCCGATCGCGCTGCGCTATGCCGTGCTGTGGGGCATCGCATTTCTCACGGTCGGGTTGTTCGAAGAGTCCGTCACTCGCGGATACCTCCAGGCCACCCTGACGCGGGGCATCGGCTTCCGGCCGGCCGCGGTGCTCATATCGCTGTTGTTCGGTTCAGCACACTACGGTAATCCGGGTGAGACGGCGATCGGACTCGCGGGCGCCGGAGCCGCCGGGCTGGTGTTCTGCTACAGTCTGTGGCGCTCCGGCTCCCTGTGGTGGGCGATCGGCTTCCACACGTCGTGGGATTGGGCGCAGTCGTATTTCTACGGCACGCATGACAGTGGTACGTTGTCGCGTGGTCGCTTGCTCGCCTCGCATCCATCGGGACCGGAGTGGCTCAGCGGTGGCACAGTCGGACCGGAAGGCAGCGTGCTGGTGTTCGTCGTGCTGCTCGCTGTGATATTCGTGATCCATTGGACCCTGACACCCCCGCCGGGCGGACTGTACGCCGCGACGGTCGCGCCCTTGGCCGCGCCTTCGGCGGCCTCGCCCGCCGTCGCAGGCTCTCCTGTTCCAGGTGCCTAAATTCGTGATGTCCAAACTCGCACCAACTGCGCAGCGTATTGCGATTGCGATCGCATCGATTCTCTTGATCGCGGGATGTGCCAGCGGGGGCGGCTCCGCGCCGGAAACCGCCGCGGCGGCCGCCGCGGCCCCGGACACCGATCTCGCGACACCGGCCGAACGGTCCGGGTACACGGCCACGACGCCGTTCGATACCGTCGTCGCGTATCTGCAGAAGCTGGTGCGCTACGCCAGCATTGATTCGACTGCAGGACGGAATAACCGCAAAGGGATACCGTCGCTGTACGTCGGCATCGCTGGGATCACGACCGAAAAGCGCGCGCTCCCCTACGTCGTGCTCGCACGGCCGATGGTGCGCTCGGGACGCGAAGCCCACGCGAGCGGGCGGCCGGTCGTCTACATCGAGGCCAACATCCACGCCGGGGAGGTGGAGGGCAAAGAGGCGATGCTCGCGCTCATCCGCGACCTCGGTGTGCGGGGCGCTCCCGGTGCCGCGAGTGTGCTCGACTCGATCGTGATCGTCGTCGTGCCGATCTACAACGCCGATGGCAACGAGCGTTTCGCGCCGCAGGCTGTCAACCGCGCGGAGCAGAACGGTCCGGAGCAAGTGGGTGAGCGCGCCAATGCGCAGCACCTCGATCTCAATCGCGATTTCGTGAAGGCTGAAGCGCCCGAGACGCGGACGACGCTCGCGATGTTTCGCGATTGGGATCCGGATGTGTTCGTGGACCTGCACACGACTGACGGCAGCTTTCACGGCTATGCGCTGACGTACGCCCCGTCGCTGAACCCGGGGGCGCTGTTCACGGGGCCGTATACCCGCGACTCGTTGCTACCGGTGCTCCGCCAGCGGATGCGGGAGCGGCACCACTTCGAGATCTTCGACTACGGCAACTTTGAACCGGCGCGGACCCCGGGTCCGGACACGGCCCGCCACAGCTGGCAGACCTATGACGGCCGGCCGCGGTTCGGGACGAACTACGTGGGGCTCCGAAATCGGATCGCGATCTTGAGCGAGGCCTACTCGCACGATCCGTTCGCACGCCGAGTGGCGTCAACCTACGCCTTTGTGCGGGAGATCCTCTCGGTGGTCGCCGAGCGTCGGGCGCAGATTCTCCGCCTCACGGCGAGCGCTGACAGCACGGTCGTCGATTGGGGGACACATCCCGGGGGTGGGGCGGCCATCCCGCTCACGGAGGTCTTTGCTCCGAGCCGAGGGAACGAGCCCGTGCTGGTCGAAGACCTCGAGCGAGTGGCGGGGNNGCGCTCACAGAGCCCGGCGTCCCCCGTGGCCAGCGCCGGACCGGTCGGATCCATCTGGTGCCGATGCCGGTCATCGACCGGTTTGCGCCGGTTCTGACCGACCGTCTCCCGCGAGCGTATCTCGTACCGGCGAAGGACACGGCGGTCATCCGACTATTGCGATTGCATGGGATCGAGATGCGTTCGCTGCGGGCCGACACGTCTGTCACGGCGGCCGAGCAGTTCCACATCGATTCGGTGCAGTTCGCGACGACGGTGTTCGAGGGGCATCATGAGGCGAGCGTCACAGGCCGGTGGCAGGCGGCGCCAGGGGATCTCACGATCCCGGCGGGCACGCAATTCGTCCCGGGGGCCCAGCGGCTCGGCGTGGTCGCCATGTACCTGCTCGACCCGCGGAGCGACGACGGATTCGTGACGTGGAACCTCTTCGACCGCGAGCTCGCGCCGGGTCGGGAGTATCCGGTCGTCCGTCTGGTCGGGAAACCGTAGGCTGGGCCTGGTCTGGCGGTCGTCGGCCAGCCCCGCCGACATCATATTTGTGACTACGGTTTGGGGGGCGGGGTCACGGCGGATCGGCCCGACCGGAGCCCCGCCCGTCAGCGCGGCCCCGGCCAGGTGGCAGGGGGGGAGTTGGGCAGGCCGTCAGGGGGGTGGTTCCCCTGGCGTTTTCGTGGCGGCCGGGGGCCGGATTGCGGTTTACACTGCTGGCCGCCCCCGTGATATTCCGTGACACATGAAAATCGCGGAGCCGGCGGTTCGAACCGCTGAAGACGACAGTTGCCTCCACGTCTGCGGGCTATTGGTATGACCCAGAGCACAAACGGGGGCGCGGGGGTCCGGAGCGGCGAGGACAGCCGGGGCCGGAATCGCGTCGTGGTCACGGGTATCGGCGCGATCACCCCGCTGGGGCTGACCGTTCCGGTTGTGTGGGAGGCCATGCTAGCCGGTAAGAGTGGCGCGGCCACGATTACGGGGTTTGATGCGTCGGCGTTCACGACGCATTTCGCTTGCGAGATCAAGGGGTTCGATCCACACAACTACATGGATCGGAAGCAGGCGCAGCGGATCGATCGGTTCGCGCAATACGCGCTGGCATCGGCGACCGAGGCGTTGAGCGATGCCGGCATCACGACGGACACGCTGTCGATGTTGGCGCGGGAGCGGGCGGGCGTCGTGTTCGGCAGTGGGATCGGCGGGCTCCAGACCTTTCAAGAGCAGACGCAGGCGTACCTCAAGGGTGGGCCACGGCGGCTGTCGCCGTTCTTCATCCCCATGATGATCCCCGACATGGCGAGTGGCGTGATCGCCATTCGCTATGGATTTCGTGGGCCGAACCACTGCGTGGTGAGCGCGTGCGCGACCGGAAACCACAACATCGGCGACGCGACGACACTCATCCGCTACGGGGACGCCGACCTGATTCTGTGTGGCGGCGCGGAGGCGGCGATCTGCGAGCTGGGGCTCGGCGGGTTTGCGTCGATGCACGCGTTGTCGACGCGCAACGACGATCCCGCGACAGCGTCCCGCCCGTTCGACAAAACGCGGGACGGGTTCGTTATGGGGGATGGCGCCGGCGCGCTGGTCCTCGAGTCGCTCGACCACGCGCGGAAGCGTGGGGCACGGATCTATGCGGAAGTCGTGGGTGTGGGGGCATCGGCCGATGCCCATCACGTGACCGCGCCGCATCCCGAGGGGTTGGGTGCGCGCCTCGCGATGGAGCGGGTGATGGCGGAGGGCCGTCTCGCGATCGAGGATGTCGACGCCATCAACATGCACGCGACGGCGACGCCGCTTGGTGACGTGGCGGAGAGCCGAGCAGTGCAGACCGTGTTTGGCGCGCGGGCGCGGCAGTTGACGTGCACCTCGACCAAGAGCATGACCGGCCACATGCTGGGTGCGGCCGGCGCCGTAGAGGCCATCGCGTCAGTCCTGTCGATCGTCCACGGAGTCGTGCCGCCCACGATCAATGTTACCGAGCTCGACCCCGACTGCGATCTGTGTTACGCCATCGGCAAGCCTGTCACGCGTGAGGTTCGGGTTGCGCTGAGCAACGCGTTCGGGTTCGGCGGCCACAATACCTGCGCCGCGTTCAAGGCGTACGAGGAGTAAGCGGCCGCGACGGTGGGACTCACCGCCGCCCGAAGTTGGCGCATCGGATGTAGCGCGACTCGTCAGCGAGGAATCATTAGAGATCGGTGACGTCAAACGGGACGACCCGAGCCAAGATTTCTCTGGCGCCTGGGCGTGACGTGCCCCAAATTATGGGTCCCGTAGCTGGAGGATCTGTGCTCCCGTCATTGCATGCGGGGCCCCGCCGCAGCACCGCCGGGACGCGACGCTGGCTCACCGCGTGCGTCGCCATCGCGGTCGCGCTGACGACCGGGCCCCGACCCGCTCCCGGGCAGGATGGACGTGCCCCGCACTCATCGGGGGGGCCTGTCGTTGGGCTGGCGAGTCTCGTCGGCGTGGTTGACGACAGTCTCCACGGTGGCCCTCTCGCGGGAGCGGTCATACTCCTCGATGGCCAGTCGCGAGAGGCGGTGACGGATTCCATCGGTCGGTTCCGCCTCGACAGCATCGTCGCCGGCCGCTATCGCGTCGGGATCTTCCATCCGGTCCTGGACTCGCTTGGCACCGGTGTCGCGACCATGCCGGTCAAGCTCGTCGCCGGGCGTCCGGCGGTGGTGACGCTCGCGACACCGTCTGGTCGCGCTATTCGGCGAGCCGTGTGTCCCGACGGGGCGGTGAATGGCGCGGGCACGGATGCCGGCGACAGCGCGGTCGCTGTGTTGGTTGGACACGTGCTCGATGCGGATACCGATGAACCGGTGGCGAACGCGCGTGTCACGCTCACGTGGACCGAGATCCGCATCAGCCGGACGGAAATTCTCAATACGGAGCGCCGACGCGAAACGACGTCCGACCGGCAGGGCGAGTTCCAGTTCTGTGCGCTGCCGGGGGGCGTCGCGGGGACCGTGCGGGCTCGGCGGGCCGTGGGTGGCGACAGCGGTGTAGTTGTCGAGCGTGAGGTCGAGCTTGGGACGCGCATCGTCACACTGACCACGCTTCACCTTCCGATGCCACGAGTGGAGGCGAGCGCGACGCCCGCGGGCGCGGCGCCGCCCGTGCCGTCCACCCCAGCCGCGACCGCGCCGCGTCCCACCCTCCCCTTGCGCGCCGCGATCCTCGCCGGGCGGGTCCAGCGGCCCGATGGCACGCCGGTCCCGGGGGCCATCGCGGAAGTCGCGGGCACGGGCGATTCCGCGATTAGCAATGACTTGGGAGCGTTCACGATTCGAGGCCTGCCCAGCGGGACGCACATGCTGATCGTTCGTTCCGTGGGGTTCGAGCCGGCATCGATCGCAGTCGAGCTGACACGGCGCGAAGTGCGGCAAGTCGTAGTTCCGATGATGAATGCGACCTACGTGCTCAGCCCGGTGGTCGTACAGGCGCAACAGCTCTCGCTCGGCTACGCGAACGTCGGATTTAGTCAACGGCGGCGGGTGGGTGTCGGCCAGTACTTGACGCTCGACGATATCGCGCGCCGGCACGCCGATCAGTTCTCGGATCTCTTCACCAGTATGCACGGGGTCAGGCTCGCGTATGGCGGCCCGTCAGGGACCGACGTGGTCGCGTCGCGAGGAACCCACGGATGTCTCGTGTACGTGATTGACGGGCAGCCGTTCAATCCCATCGTGCACGGTGAAGTCGATGCGATGCTGTTGCCGGCCTCAATAGCCGGCATCGAGGTCTATACCCCGTCTGAAGTACCCGAGCAATTCCGAGTGAGGAGTCTCCCATCGGTCAACGAATTCGGGGTGCCGACGCTGGGTACGACGGGCTGCACGACGATCGTGATCTGGTCGAAAACCCGGCTCGGAGTGAAGGACTAGTCTTACCGGCGTTGCGGGCGTGCCGCGGGGTTCTCCATGCGCGGCGCGTGCGGTTGCGCGCGGCTAGATGCGGCCTCGTGTTCCGTCATGTATCGTTTGGGGATGCACTCGATCCCTCTCTCGGCCGCGCGGTCCGTGCGCCAGGCCGCCTTATGGTACGTAGTCCTCGCGGTCGTCGCCGCCGCGCCCCTCCCCACCCGTCTCGGCGCACAACGCGCGGGATCAAGCGGTCCGGGATCCGAAGTGACGATCGACCGTTTGTTCACGACGCCGGACTTTCAAGAAGACGACTTCGGCCCGGCGCGGTGGTTTCCCGGCAGCAGCACGGGGGCGTACACGACACTCGAGCCGTCAACTGGCGGGGGTAGCGGAGCAGCGGACCTGGTTCGCTACGATGGGGTGACGGGGGCTCGTACGATCCTCGTGCCCGCGTCGAAGCTTGTGCCGCCGGGGGCGACGGCCCCGTTGGAGATTGAGAACTATGTCTGGTCTCCCGATGGCAAGCGAGTGCTCATCTTCACGCGGTCGCGAAAGGTTTGGCGTCAGCGCACGCGCGGCGATTTCTGGATGCTGGACATCGGAAGCTGGGCGTTGCGCAAACTGGGTGGTCCCGACGCGGCGCCGTCCACTCTCATGTTCGCCAAGTTCTCGCCTGATGGCAGGCGGGTGGCGTACGTGCGTGAGCACAACCTGTACGTCGAGGACGTGGCCACGTCGCACGTCACGCAACTCACGGGTGATGGGTCACCGACCCTCATCAACGGAACCTTCGACTGGGTGTACGAGGAGGAGCTGAACCTTCGGGACGGCTTTCGGTGGAGCCCGGACGGCCAACGGATCGCGTACTGGCAGCTCGACGCATCCGGTGTTCGCGACTACGACCTGATCGACGACACGGACTCCCTCTACTCCTTCGTCAAGCCCGTGCAGTATCCCAAGGCCGGAGAAACGAACTCCGCCGGGCGCGTCGGTATCGTGAGCGCGAGCGGTGGCACGACGCAATGGTTGGCGGTGCCCGGCGATCCGCGAAACAACTATATCGCGAGGATGGACTGGGCGGCGAACTCAGATGAGATCGTCCTCCAACATCTCAATCGGCGCCAGGATACGCTGGTCGTCATGGTGGGCGACGTGCGCACCGGGGCAGTGCACGCCGTCTTGACGGAACGCGATAGCGCCTGGGTGGACGTCGATGACGATGTGCACTGGATGCGCGGCGGGAAGGATTTCATCTGGGTGAGCGAGCGCGATGGCTGGCGACACGCCTATCTCATTTCGCGCGACGGCGCGAGCCCTCGCCTGTTGACGCCGGGCAATTTTGATCTCACCGAACCGAACAGTCCATTCGGATCACCGTTCATCCAGGCGATCGACAGCGCGCGCGGGTTGTTCTATTACCTGGCATCACCGGACAACGCCACGCAGGTCTATCTGTACCGCTCGCGACTCGATGGCACCGGAAAAGCCGAGCGCGTGACGCCGGCGAGCCAGCGTGGCACGCACCACTACGAGATCTCCCCCGATCATCGGTGGGCGTTCCACACCTATTCGACGATCGAGACGCCTCCGGTCACGGAACTCATCCGACTGCCCGAGCACACGGTGGTACGGACGTTGGTGGACAATGCCCGACTCAAGCGCACGATGGCTGGCGTGGCGCGGACACCGGTGGAGTTCACCCGTCTCGACGGTGCCGCGGGCGGCGTGCCGGGCATGCAATACGACGCGTATGTAATGAAGCCGCCGGCATTCGATTCGACGAAGCACTACCCGACGTTGTTCTTCGTGTACGGCGGACCGGCGCAGGCCACGGTCGTGGATCAGTGGGACAGCTTCAACTACCTGTTCCACTTGATGCTCACGCAGAAGGGGTATGTCGTCGTGAGCGCGGACAACAGGGGCACGCCCGCACCTCGGGGCCGGGCATTCCGCAAGGCCATCTATCAGCAGCTTGGCGTGGTGGATACGCGAGACCAGACAGCCGCCGCGAAGGCATTCATCCAGCGACCGTACGCGGATGCGACGCGGGTCGCAGTGTGGGGGTGGAGCAATGGCGGCACGATGACGCTGAACCTGCTCTTCCACTCGCCCGGCGTGTATCAGGTCGGCATGGCCGTGGCACCGGTCAGCGACCAGCGGTTCTACGACACGATCTACAGCGAGCGGTACATGGGATTGCCGCTGGAGAACCCAGGTGCCTACCGGCTCGCGTCGCCCGCCACGTTCGTCGATAGCCTTCGCGGCAAACTGTTGTTGGTACATGGGTCGGGCGACGACAACGTGCACTTCCAGAACTCCGAGACCGTGATCAACGCGCTCGTCGCCGCGGACAAACAGTTCACGATGATGGACTATCCGAATCGGACGCACTGCATCTGTGAGGGTGCGGGTACGACGCGGCATCTGTTCGGGCTGCTCACGGGGTATCTGGGCGCGAATCTGCCGGCGGGTGGGAAGTAGCGGGCGAGTTGCGAATCGCTACCCGCTGTCCTCATCCGCCTCCGCCTCTGGCGTCAGCGAGTCTCCCACGACGTCTTCGACATACAGGAGCTTGACCGGGACCATCGCGGCTGCGAGTAGCGGGACGGCGACCATGAGCCCGAGGAAGCCGAAGGCCAGAGTCATGAGCGCTTGAGCGACAATGGTGAGCGCGGGCGGCAATTCAATCCGGCCCTTCATCAGCAGCGGCACGAACACGTTGGCTTCAAGTCCCTGGATCATCAGGTAGACAATCAGAACGGACAGCGCCTTCCCCGGAGAGTCGAGGAGGGCCATGGCGAGCGCGGGGACGACGGCCATCGTTGGACCGATGGTCGGGACGAACTCGAGGAGCCCAGCGATCACGGCGAGCGCGATCGCGGCCTTGACCTTGAGCACGGACAGCGCGATCGCCCACACGACGGCGAGCGTCATCATCGCGATCAATTGCGTGACGAGCCATTTCCGGAGTACCGAGGCGATGTGCGTCAACACATCTCCCGCTCGCGCACGAGCGCGATGCGGGAAGAGGTGCATCAGTCCACGGTGGTACAGTTCGGGGTCACTCGCGATATAGAGCGCGATGAACAGGGCGAGTAGCACATACACGACGATCTCGACCGTCGATCCCACGAACCCGAACAGGTAGCTGGCGATCCCCGCCAATCCTTGCCCGGTCGGCGCCGGCGCTTCCTGCGGAGCCGCGGCGGACGCGTTGCTTGGCGCGCGCGGCGGCGTGCCGGCACTGTCTCCGTGCCGTCCGCCGGTGCTGTCGCGCTGTGGATTGGCTTGCAGAGGATTGGCTTGTGCGGGAGTTGTCTGCGACGCAGGAGCGGCCGAGAACCGCCCGGTGATCGTGCGGAGCGATCCGCCTTCGCGGCTGACCCATGTCTGGAGCTGCTGGAGCGCCTCGGGCAGCCGTGAGCGGATCTCTCGACCCTGCTCGCTGAGCGTCGGCGCCATGAGGGCGCCAAGCAACGTGAGGACGCCGGCGACCGCGAGGACGACGATGAGTGCGCCGAGTGCGCGCGGAATTCGCACTCGCGCGAGCAGATCCACACCCGACGAGATCGCGAGGCCGAAGAGAACGCCAAGGAAGACGGTGAAGACCACGGTGCTCGCTTCCCAGATGCCGACGGCCAGTCCCACGACAGCGACGGACAGAGCAGCGGCCCGAATGATGTCACGGGAGCGCCAACCCGCGGACTGTGGCAGCTTCGGGGCTCGGCGTTCGTGGCTCTTGTGCGTGGACCCAGTGCGTCCGTGACTCGCGGATTCGCTCGCGCCGACGGCCTTCGATCGGCGCGGATGGGACTTGCCGCCTGGATGATCGGTCATAGCGCTTGTCGGATTGGGTGGAGCATGTAAGCAAGGACCAGACCGGGCCGTCCCCGATCGTCTCAGAGCCTTGGAGAATAGTGCACTACCACCCTGTTCCTGTCTCCTCTCTCCTTTCTCCTCGCTACTCCCAGTCCTTCGTCTGATAGCAGTGTTCGGGGCGAGGGAAGGCGCCGGTGCGGACGTCGGTGGCGTAGGAGCGGAACGCCCGTTCGATCTCGACGTCGAGGCTCGCGTAGCGGCTGGCGAACCGCGGTGTTACGGTGCCGACGAAGTTACCGAGGATATCGTGCGAGATGACGAGCTGGCCATCGACGTGTGGGCCGGCGCCGATGCCGTAGACGGGAATCGTCAGGCCTTCGCGAACCAGGGCGCCCGCTTCCGGCGGCAGCGCTTCGAGCAGCACGGCGAAGGCACCCGCCTCCTCGATCGCGCGGGCGTCTTCAAGGACTCGCTCGGCGGCCGCGCGGGTCTTGCCTTGCACCCGATAGCCGCCGATCTGGGCGACGCTTTGGGGGGTGAGTCCCACGTGACCCATGACGGCGATCCCCGCATCGGTCATGGCCCGCACCCGAGACGCAACGCGCGTGCCCCCCTCGCATTTCACCGCATCGCATCCCGCCACGAGGAACGCGCCAGCGCTTCGGACCGCGATCTCATCCGAGGGTTGGTACGACAGGAACGGCATGTCGCCGACGACGAGTGCGCGGCGCGCGGCGCGGCAGACGGCACGTGACAGCGTCAGCATCTCCTCGAGTGTGATGCCCAACGTCGATGGGAGGCCAAGCATCGTCATGGCGGCCGAGTCGCCGACGAGCAGCATGTCAACGCCCGCACGCTCGGCGAACGTCGCGGTCGGATAGTCATAGGCCGTGAGGAACACGACCGAGTCGCCGGATCGCTTCATGCGGCGCAGCGTCTCGATGGTGACCTTCTTCGTGGGCTGGTCTGGCATGGCGGTATACAGAAAGGGGGGAAACGAAAAAACCCGCGGCGATGGTGGGCCGCGGGGTTCGCTTTTTAGCATTTATTTAACGTGGCTGCAATACGCGGCAAAAGACCACGACACCCATCAGTTGTCCTGGCTAACTTAGGTTGGGACCTTCATTACCGCAAGGCAGACGCCGTCGGTGCGCTGACCGAGTTCGCGGATTTCCAGTACGTCGCCCACCCCGCGCGGTCGTCGAACGCCTGTTGTATCCGTCGGACGCCTTCGCGCAACCGTTCGAGGCTCGCCGCGATCGAGAGGCGGAGAAAGTGCTCGCCATCGGCGCCGATGCGGCCGAACGAGTTTCGGTCCATCGTGGCCACACCGTACTGTTCGAGCAGAAAACCCTGCAGCATCCGCGACGGCGACGTCCGCGCGCGCGCGTCGGCGGGTACTCGTCCGTAATCGGCGAGGATTCCGAGCCGTTCGCAGACGCCCGCCACATTGGGGAACACGTAGAACGCACCCTTCGGAACCTGGCACTGGACCCCATCGATCGCGTTGAGCGCGGAGACGACCCAATCGCGGCGCCCCTGGAACGCAGACACCATATGTTCGACGGTCGGGCCCGATTCCGGACTCTCAAGCGCGACGCGGCCCGCCTCCTGGATGAACGGCGGGACACACGAGATGGAATTGATGTTGAGCTGTTTGAAGATCTGCGCTTCCTCGGGCGTCGGCAGTACGGCCCAGCCGAGCCGCCAGCCGGTCATCGCAAACCCTTTGGAATGGCCGGAGGCAATGATCGTACGCTCCGCCATCCCAGGCTCGGCGGCAATGCTGTGGTGGACAGCGCCATCGAACACAATGTGCTCGTAGATCTCGTCGGAATACACGCGGACATCGGGCCCACAGCGTTCGCGAATCACCTGCGCGATGCCAGCGATCTCGTCCTGCGTGAGAACCCCACCCGTCGGATTGGACGGCGAGCACAGGATGATGACCTTGGTCCGCGGCGTGATCCGGGCCGCCAGGTCCTGCGCCGTGAAGGTGAACCCTGATCCTTCGCGCAGCGAGAGCGGTACTGGAGTTGCACCGACGTAGGTCACCCACGATTCATAGATGGGAAAACCGGGGCTCGGATAGATGACCTCATCGCCCGGGTCCACATACGCTTGCATTGTGAAGCCGATCGACGGTTTGCCACCGGTCGTGATGATCACACGGCTCGCGTCACACACGATGCCGCGTGTGCGCGTGACATGCGCCGCGACTGCCGCGCGGAGTGCGGGGATGCCCTGGGGGTCGGTGTAGTGAGAGTTGCCGGCGCGAATCTGGGCGATCGCCGCTTCGTTGATATGGAGTGCGCTATCGAAATCGGGCTCGCCGATGTTCAAGCGCACGACATCCATGCCGCGCGCGATACATCGCGCGATGTCATCACCCACGCGGAACGCGTTTTCAGTACCGAGTGCGCCCATCCGGGCGGCCAGCAGTGTCATCGTCAGTCGATCCAAGCGTAGGGTGTGCGAACGACTAGCCATCGCCGGTCATCGGTGCGCCGCTGTCGTCCTGACAGAAATATGCGTCCCATTCCGTCATTCACGGCTGCCGGGCGATGCGGCGGGGCGCCCCGCACCGCATATCCACTTGCGGGTGACGATTGGGGGGAGACGGGGTTGCGGCGGAGGACGTTCGGGGGGGAGCGCAACAGCGTAGGTGGGCCCCCTACCGGGGGGGGGCCGACCCGAATGCCAAGTCTCGGCCGCCGTGCGCGACCAGCCTATCCACACGGGATCACTGCGCGGTGCCGGTCGGCTCTGGCTGGCGCGAGCGGTTCGGAGACCGGGGACTGCATCCGAGGGGCGGCGCCGCGCATGGCGGTGGCATCTGACGCAATGGGGCCGTTCGCGAACGGCCCCCCCTGCGTATGCCACTGACCTCGGGGTGCAGCGATTGGTGAGTTGAAACCGCCTGGCGCAAACGGCAAGCGGCATATCGATGACCGCAATTGGCAAACCGCAACCGGCAANNCAAATCGACAAACCGCAAATCGTGGGGCGCTACTCGCCGATCTTTGCGGGCACGCCGTTGAGTGGGGTGGGGCGAGCTGACGGGGCGACGGCGGCGGGCAGCTCGAACCAGAACGTGGTCTTGATGCCGGGCTCGGATCCGACCCCGATCCGGCCGCCGTGTTGCTCGACGATGGCTTTGGAGATGGCGAGGCCGAGACCCGTGCCGCCGTGGTGACGGCCGTCGGATCCATCCAACTGCTGAAAGCGGCGGAATAGGAGGGGCAGATCGTTCTGCGCGATGCCTGGACCTGGGTTCTCGACCACGATGCGAATGGGCGCACGCCCCGTCGTTCGGCCCGTCAAGTCGGACGCACTTGTGCGTGAGCCCGGCTCGGGTGCGGTCACAGCGCCCGCGAACGCGTGTACAGTGACGACCGACCCGGGCGGCGAGAATTTCACGGCGTTGGACAGCAAATTCGTCAGAACCTGGATCACCCGATCATGGTCGCCTTCGAACGTGCGGTGCGCGTCTACGCGTTCCTCGATCCGTACCTTGAACTGATCGGCGAAGACCTGGATTCCGTCGACGGCGGTGCGAACGACCTCGGTGGGCATCAGCGCGGAGAGGTGCAGATCGAGCCGTCCGGCCTCGATCTTATCGAGGTCGAGCATGTCGCTGATCAGGCGAATGAGGCGTTCCGTGTTGCCGCGCCCGATGCGCACCAATTCCTGTGCCTGGGGACCGAGTGCGCCTCCCACACCGGATTCGAGCAACCCGAGCGCGCCTCGAATCGACGTCAATGGCGTGCGCAGCTCATGGGACACCGTCGAAACGAATTCGCTCTTCATTCGGTCGAGCCGTTTCCACTGCGTGATGTCGCGCATCACCGTCACGCGGGCCGGGGTGCCTTTGAAATTGATGGGCGTCCCCGTCGCCTCGGCTTCAAACATGGTTCCGTCCTTTCGGACGCAGACGACCTGGTGGCTGCTCGCAATGTTCTTGCTGATGATGTTTTGCAGTCGAGGGCGGTCTGCTGGCGCGACGATGACGGCTACGGGGACATGCTCAAGCTCCACCTCGGTGTAGCCGAGCATTCGGCACCAGGCGCGGTTGACCTCCAGAAATCTGCCAGCGCGTGTGATGGCGATGCCGTCCGTGGCGGCATCCGAGAGCCGTCGGAATCGCTCCTCGCTTTCGCGCAACTCCTCTTCGCNNCGCCCTGCGCGGATTTGTGTGCGACCAGCACCTGGGAGACCGGGATCTCGCGACCGTCGCGTGTCTGCAGCGTCGTCTCACCCTCCCATACCCCGTTGCGCACCGCGGCCGGCAGCGCGACGTCGATCTGATGTTGCCGAGCAGCGGGTGAGAGGATCGAGCTCAATCCCAGTGTGGACACATCTTCATCGTCACCCACACCGACCATGCGACGGCCGGCCCGGTTGATGTAGACGCCGCGCCCGTTGCCATTGCCGATCCCGACGAAATCCGTGGTGGCCTCGAGGGTGCCGACGAGGCGGCCCTGGGCCTCTTCGGCCGCGCGCTGTGGGGTGACGTCACGCAGCATGCTGCGGACGGCGACTGGTTGACCGTTCTCATAGCCACAGGTCGCCCGCACGGCGAGCACGACCCGTCGCCGGGTACGGGTGGTGAACACCCCTTCAAATTCGGGGACGCGTTCGCCGGCCAGCACGCGCCGCCGGAGGTCGTGATAGGCGTCGGCGTATTCCGGCGTGATGGTGACGGCGGTCGAGACGATTGGCCCCTCCGAATCCGGATATCCGAAGGTGGTTCGCCATGCCTGGTTGGCGTACAGCAATTGGCCGTCGGGCGCCGTGATCTCGATCAGATCGCTCGCCGTGTCCAGGAAGTCGCGGAGCCGCTCCTCGGCGGCAGCGCCGGCGAACGCGCGACCCTGGGCCTCGTAGGCGAGCCGCGCCATGCCGGAGAGGAGCAGCGTCGCGACGATCCCGACGATGAGGACGGCGCCGGGGGTGCGGGGGAGCAGCGTGGTCTGCGAAACGACCCCCGCCAGAATGGTCCCACCGACCAGGACAAGCCACGGCAGGCGCCAGCTCACGAGCCAGGGGCGGCCACCCCGCGCCAATCGGCCTACCGGGGTAGCGGCCGACGGGTCGCCCGAGGGGATTGGCGAAATCTGAGAGATCGGCTCGGGCGGGGCCTGGTCCACGGTCGTTCGACGGCACCGCGGGAGAAAAGTCACGTGTTGGGCGTATCTGGCGCGACACGTGGACAGAGGCGGGGGGACGGTCCTGATGCGCCCGGAGTGCGGGGGCCCAGGTTGTCTCGCCATAATTCCCGGATGGGTTCGGGCTCTCCTTCGCTAGCGATCGCACGCCGTCCCTCTGTCTCCACTGTCTCGTTCGTGGGGATTGGGGCGCTCGTCACGGTGCTCGCCGCCCTGCCCTACAAGGCCTTCGACCTGGATCGGTACTTCGTGCCCAAGGAGCTCGCCCTGCATCTGACGGCGCTGCTGGGGGCGATCGGGGCGCTGGTGGCGTTGGGTCGGACGGCAGGCCGTCCCGGCGGGCGGGGCCGAGCGCCGGCGATTCCAATGACCCGCGTCGATACGCTGTTGATCGCCTTTCTGCTCCTGAGCGCGGCGTCGGCGCTGCCCTCCCAGAACGGCTGGCTCGCGGCTCGCGGCCTCGCCGTGAGCATCTCGGGGGTCGTGCTCTTCTGGGTCGCCCACGCGCTCGCGCGCGCGGGGTGGGCGCGCCTCCTCCTGGCGTTACTGGCGGCGGCGGTGACGGCGGCCGCGGTGACCTCCCTCCTCCAGGTATACGGCGTCGAGACCGAGTTATTCAGTCTCAACCGATCTCCGGGCGGAACTCTCGGCAACCGGAACTTCATCGCTCACCTGGCGGCGATGGGGATCCCGGCGCTCATCATCATCGTACTGCGCGCCCGGCGTGCGAGTAGCGCGTTCGTCGGCGCGCTGGCGACGGGTGTGGTGGCCGCCGCCTTGGTGCTCTCGCGATCCCGGGCGGCGTGGGTCGCGACGGTCATCGCGTTGCTCTGTGTGCTGCCTGGCGCATGGCGGGGATGGCAGACAGTCCATGGCGGGCCGCGTGCGACGACGGATAGCCAGATCCGGCGGCGGCAGCCTGCGGACGACGGACCGTCGTTGGTCGGTCGCGGTATGCTCGTGTTTCTCGCGGCGGTCGCCGGCATATTCGCGGCGGTGACGATCCCCAACACCCTGAATTGGCGCAGCACGTCGCCGTATCTCGATTCGGTGATTGGGGTGACGAACTATCGGGAGGGGAGCGGGCACGGGCGTCTCGTGCAGTACGCGAACACCGCGCGGCTGGCGATCGCGCATCCGGTATTGGGCGTGGGGCCTGGGAACTGGGCAGTCGCGTACCCGAAAGTGGCGCCCAAGGCCGACCCGTCGCTCGACTCCGACGATGGAATGACCGCCAATCCGTGGCCGAGCAGCGACTGGGCCGCATTCGCCTCGGAGCGGGGGCTGCCGGCGACGGTGTGTCTCGCGCTTGCGTTGTTTGGCCTCGTCGTCGCGGCCATTCGCGCCGCGTATCGAGCCGCGGACGACGGCCGCGTCGATCGATTGGTGCCGGCGTTGGCATTAGTGGCGACCGTAGTGGCGATCGTCTCCGTGGGGGCATTCGACGCCGTGCTGCTGCTCCCGGCGCCGTCGTTGATCGGATGGTCCACGATGGGCGTGCTCGCGGGGACGCTGGAGCCTCCACCGGTGACGCGTTCGACGATTCGCCTCCCCACGTTTGCTCGCCGCATGGTGATGCTGGCCGTGCTCGGCGCAGGTGGGCTCGCGATCGTGCGCAGTGCATCGCAGGTCGTGGCAATGGCGCTCTATGTCGCGGCATCGCGGACGGGCGCGACGGATCACACCCTCGAGCTGGCCGCGCGAATGGATCCGGGGAGCTATCGTATTCAACTGCGGCTCGCTGAAGCATATGCGCACGGGCACTCGTGCACCCGGGCGCGGGCGCATGCCGCGACCGCGCACGCCCTGTTTCCCAGTGCTACATCGCCGCGCCGAGTCGTGGCCGAATGTGGAGGGACTCGATGACCGGCATCAAACGGCATCTGCTCATCATGATTGCGCTCGTCGCCGCGCTCGACACGGTGGCGGGGCTCGTGTTCTACCGGTTGCACCTCGACCGTGATCCGGGGACACGGCAGCAGATCTACGTTGGCGTCTGGACGCTGCTGTCCGCCGTCATCGTTGCTGTGCAGCTGCGAAAGATCCGGAAGGCGCGTATTGCGGCCATTCGTGCGGCGCCCGCGAGTCCCGTTAACCCGCCGGCGTCATCCACCGACGGCGGCGCGAACGGCGGTCCGCACTCCGGCTCCGGTACGTCCTCTTCGTAATCGTCGGCGGCCATCGTCTGCCCACGGGGTCGTGGCGCCGGGATGTTACGGACCGCTCACGCGGCGTCTGATGTACTCGTTGCTCTCGGGGAATCGACCAGCGAGCGCAGATCAGTGGCGTCGCTCTGAACGTCACCGGGCGCCGCTCGCGGGCGGACGAACGCGCGGTGACGATGGACTCGTGGGAGAAAACCACTCGTGCGTTTCGCGTACAGGCGATAGATGGGAAACCAGTGCGCGAGCTCCGACTCCTCGACCGCAGCCGCGCGCCAATACCAGTCGAACGCCACCAGCCACGCCACGGCGAGCCACACACTACCGGTCATGATGCACGCGCCGGCGGCGATGATGAGTCGCGCGACGTACATCGGGTGGCGCAGATATCGATAGACACCGTCATCCACGATGCGGAATGGGACGTAGGCATCGAACCCCGGGCTGTAGTTCCATCCCAGGGCTCTCTTCGCGGCGATGAGCAGCGCGACACCGGCCAGGGTGACGACCATCCCGGTGTAGAGCCACCATACTGAGTGGTGCCATTCGAGCAGCGGGGGATCAACGCGCGCCAACGCGAGACTGCCGACGACGACCGTGAAGACTCGTGCCCACCGATCAACGCGCCGAAAGTGGGCGACGGAGTGCAGCTTGCCGTGCTTCCCCGACGCGTAGGCGTAGGTCGGATGCCAGAAGATGAACGACGGCGCGAGCGCCGCTCCGATCAACACCGCAACGCCCAGCCATACATCTGGTGAGTGCACCGACATCACGCGCCGACGACCTGCTGCTCGATCGCGTCCGTTAGGCGAGAGGTGGCAACGAGCGGGAGAGTCGGATCTTCGTGCCCCGCGCCGGCGACGAGTGGGCAGTCATGCCGGTCGCTCCATCGTGTGCCGTCGTGCGCAACCGCCAGCGAGAATGTCACGAACGTTGGTACACCCATGACTTGATAATAGTTCGGGGAACGCGGCCGACCGATGGATCTCGCACCGATATTCGGGTCGACGCAATGTGTGGCTGCCATTAAATGCACGCGCTGTGCCTTGCTCGATTTGTGTGACGTGTATCACATGTGCACACCGTGCCGTTAGCGCGCAGAATCTTGACGGACTCGGCTGGTAAATCGACGTATTAGGGAGGGCGCGTCGTGCGTTCCGGCGTCCCAGCAGCCCGTTGAGCGCCGTTCATCATGATGCCAGCCTTGACAACTGGGGGAGAACATCCAACAGTTTCGTATGTACGCAACTAAAAATTCGCACCGACGCGTGGACGATTTATCCCCATCCGTAACGGATCAGTGTGGGGTGCCATTGGCTTGAGCCCGAGGCTCTCTCCCGTCGCGCCGGCCTACTTCGCCGCTGGTGGGTTGGGAATCTTGATCGGCGACGGAGCACTCGACTACCGGACGGAGCGTGTGCTCGAGACTTATTACGCGTATGCGCTCAAGAGATGGCAACGTTCAGCTTCGACTACCAATTCGTCGTCAACCCGGCATACAACGCGAGCCGTGGACCGGTGTCGATATTTGCGGTACGGATCCACACCACATATTGAAACGGANNTGGTCACGCTTGATCTGATCCGACGGAAGGCACAGGTTACAGCATATGGATGCCGGTTGCAGCGGGTCTAGGCGTTGGGGCGCTCCGTGAGCGCGGCCAGTTCGAGACGCCGTGCCGGTTCTCGCGCTGATGGACAACGTCCAGCCGCGCCAGGCCGCCGAGGCGGGCCGCCGGAGTCGCTCTCGGACGAAGAGATGACGGCACCGGCGGAAGACTATTTGAAGGCGGTCTATGAGATCGGGCGCGATGGCAATGCCGTTGCGACAACAGACTTGGCGCATCACCTGGGACTCGCTGCCGCATCGGTGAGCGGCATGGCGCGCCGTTTGGCGGACGCCGGTTTGGTGGCGCACGAGCCCTATCACGGCGTTCGACTCACAACGGGCGGCCGTCGCGCAGCCCTCCGCACAGTTCGCCGCCATCGCGTGATTGAGACCTATCTCGTGCAAGCGTTGGGGTACCCGTGGGATGAAGTGCATCCCGAAGCGGAGCGCCTCGAGCATTCCGCGTCCGACCAACTCGTCGATCGGATGGCGGCAGCCATCGGTGAGCCGACCACAGACCCGCATGGGGCGCCGATCCCCACTCGCGACGGCGCGGTCGACGATGCACCGTGCCTGTCACTGGCCGCGGTGGACGTGGGGGCCGCCGTGAAGGTCCTGCGCGTGAGAGACGAAGACCCGCTGCTGCTTCGTCATCTCGCGGGAATGGGTCTTGTGCCAGGTGCATCGGTCACGGTGCGGGAGCGCGCACTCTTTGCGGGACCATTGTCCATCGATGTGGGTCGCGGCCGCGAGTACATCGGGCTGCCGCTCGCCGAACAGGTGCTCGTGGCGGCGGCACCGGATCGTCAGCCGTCGCGATCCCGCCGCGCGAACCGGTGATTGGCCAGAGACTTGCTAGTCCGCCAGCCCAGATGTCATGACCAGCGGCTGACTAGCGTCCGCAACACCTCTCGCTAAGTGAGGATGGTCGCGTGACTAGAAGTCAGCAGTGTTTGTCACCTCGTGGGCGATTACCGCTGCCGCCTGGGTCGTCGCCGCACCATCGCGACGAAAGCGCCTGCCACGCGCGAGGTGTAGCACACCAATTGATCGAACGTCGTGAAGCGGACCTTACAACGTCAGATACATCACGTACGCGTCGACGTATCCCTGGTGGGGATGCAGAAACGCAGATGGGAGGCGGCCCACAATCGTAAACCCAACGCTCTGCCAGAGGCGAACCGCCCGATCGTTGGAGCTCACCACGAAGTTGAACTGCATGGCGCGGAACCCACGCGTGCGGGCGCGATCGACCGAGTGCACGCACATGGCTCGCCCAATCCCCTGACCTGCGCTTCGAGCCGCGGTCATGTACCCGCAGTTCGCGACGTGCGCGCCGCCCCCTTCGTGATTAGCCCGCAGGATGTACGTCCCCACCACCCCGTCGCCGGTCTCCGCGACGTATACCTCATGCGTGGGATCCATCCAGAACGCGAGCGCATCCGTCTCGGTGAGATCCCGCGATAGCGCGTAGGTCTCACCTGCACGAACGATGGGCTCCATGACGTGCCAGATCGCGGGCGCATCGGCGGGCGTTGCTGGTCGAATCACCATGCGTTGACTGCGTAGCCGGGCAGCTAGTGGTGAGTGGCAACCGCGACAGGCGGTGTCAGCATCGTGTTGCAGATCCTGATCCGCTCGAGTATCCGCGTCGCTAAGTCGGTAACCACCGCAGGCCTGAGGCCTTGCTCAATTGCGCGCTGCTGGACGCGGTACACCGCCGCCGGGAGCAGTTGAAGCAGTGCGGTCGCTTCGTCGAGCACATGATCGACGGGGAGGCGGTTCTGCTGTGCGAGCCGCTCCCATTGTGGCCGCCAGATTCGGCGAAAGAGGCACTCTCCGCCGATCTTCATCGCAGCCTTGACGTCATATAGATCATGATCTTCATACGGGAGATTCGAAAGGATGTCGTAGAATGGTGCGAGGCGCACGCTTCCATTCGATCCATGAAGCAAGGCATAGTTTGTTGCGTGCGAGTCCGTGGCGACAATCACCCAATTCAATATCGTTACCCTTAGGAATCGGTTCACGTCAGCCATCGGTTCTTGCGATGCCTCTCGCACTAGGGAGATGATGTTGGCTATCCCTGGGCCACCCTCGCTCTCGTATTTCGAAGTCGGAAGAACGGCGAGCGCTTGACAGATATCCTCTTGATGCACCCGTCGGTACTCGCCGTCACGCTCTATCCTGTCGAAGCGATCGACGACAATAGAGATTTCGTCCTCAAACGTAAGCACGCGTGATCGCACGACTCCGAGACGACACTCAGCGGCAAGTTCGAGGCAGAAGTGTTCGTTTTCAGCGAACCCCTCGAGCTGACCGGTCGGCGGTTTGAGGATGCGATTCGTCGGCGTGCGACGGCTCGCCCGCCCCCATTCTCCATCACGCTCAAATAGCGCAATCTTTGGCTGAGCTCCGGCGAGGCTGAACCGGCCGGTGGTCCGGGCTGCATTGCCCGGTATTCCATGTTTTCGAACGGATCGCAGTTCTGCAGCCAGTTGAGCTTCCGAGATCCACTCGATATCTCGACTCGCATTCGAGTCGGCAAGAACTCTATCAATGTTGTCGGGTGTGACGAACTGTACCGCGCCGGCGCATTCTTCTCCGATGTGACTGAGAAGTGCAACGGGACTGTTCGGGGAAATTCCATATCGACGGCTGTAGCGATCAAGCGTGCGAGGATTGTCGGGGAGAAGCCCCCACAGGAATGCATTGATCGCTCGATGCTCGTGCTCACTTGCCGTCAGTGGTAGAGACAAGGAAAGCGGGTATGCGTCGTCGCGGTTTCGCCAGCCGTCCTCGTAGATAAACCGAAGTCGCCCGCCGACGCGCTGGACGACAGTCCCCACGACCACGCCATCGAGAAGAGCAACAAGCTTGGCACGATCGCGGCGCGCTACGGTGGGGTTCAACGGTTGGAGTCTATGGAAGAGCCGATAATTGCGTCGAGATCGATTTCGCCTTTCTCCGACGATGGCCTCACCCTGTCTCTGGCATCGAGTTCTACACCGAGCGCCCGAAGTGTTCTGAGAACAAGCGAGAGATCGGCGGTTGACTTCCCTGCCTCAAGATCGATGATCCACTTTCTGCTGACGCCGACAGCGCTAGCGAGGTCGGCCTGCGTCATCTGAAAACGGCGCCGACGATCCCGGACGAGATGGCTGAGTTCTCTGAGTGTGTGTACGAGCATCGCGATCGTAGCCGAGTATGTAGAATGTCACCGTTCGGTGACTCCATTAGTATGTCACCGGTCGGTGATTACGGCATACATCACCGTTAGGTGACTTCCCTTCGCGGAGAGAGCCAAACGACACAGGTTGATCCGTGCGGTGAGGTGGCACATCACAGCCGTGTAGGACACGGCATCGGCGCTGGCGTGCGACAGGTATTGACAGGTGAGATCGCTTCTTCTATACTATGCATAGGAAAGCGAGGTATATGATGAATCTAAAAGGAACGCTACCGACATTGATCCTGGAGGCGCTGGTGAAGGAGCCGAGTCATGGCTACCGCATCGCGCAGGGGATCAAGGAGCGGTCGCAGGGCATCTTGGATTTCAAGGAAGGCACACTCTATCCGGCGCTGCACAAGCTGGAGAACGAGGGTGTAGTGGAGTCGTACGAAGAAGTCGAAAAGGGTCGGCCGCGGCGTTACTACCGGATCACGGCATCCGGGCGGACCGCGTTGGCGAAGAACCGTGCGGAATGGCGGAAAGTGTCGCGTGCAGTGACTCTCATACTCGGGGAGGCGTAAGTGACGACGGCACTGGACAGCTGGCTCACGCGGGCGACTCGGCAACTCTCCAGGGATGCGGCGGCGAGGGTTCGGGCTGAGATCGAGGAGCATTTCGACTCGAGTCGAGACGCGGCGCTTGCCCGGGGCGCAAGTAGTGAGGACGCGGATCGGGCGGCGGTAACGGCGCTGGGCGATGCGACGACGGCGAACCGTCAATATCGCGCGGTGATGTTGACGCGTGCAGAGGCGCGGGTGCTGCGCGATGCGAAGTGGGAGGGGCGGGTGGTATGTTCGCGGCCCTGGACCAAATGGGTGTTGGCGGCGCTGCCGGTGGTGGCGCTCGTTGGCGCGGCGGTGTACACCCAGATGGGCGAGCACGCGATCGCGCAGGTGTTGCTGGTGGGCGGAGTGGCGTTGGGAGTCGCGTTTGTCGGGCCGTTTCTACCGGTGTACACCGTGACGCGTGGTCGAGTGTATCGAGGCGTGAAATGGGTGGCGATAATTGGGGTGGTGGCGTTTGCGTTTGGGCCGGACGCGCTCAAGTGGTGGTGGTTGCTGATCTCGTGTCTCTGGCCGCTCATATGGATCGAGTGGACGCGGGGGTCGATCCGGCGGAAGCTGCCCGTGTCGGAGTGGCCGAAGGTGTTGTACCTCTGACACGCTGCATGATCGGAAGGGGCCGTCG
>PMAE01000015.1 GCA_003152485.1 Gemmatimonadota bacterium
GCAGCCTTGCTGTCGACCTCGATCGCGTCGATGGGGAGTTCGCCGAGCTTCGCGACGTCGCCCATCGACTTCGGTTGATTCCGGCACAGACCGTATTTCCGTCGCTCGATCGCTCCGTGCGCGATGCAGCCCAGACGCTCGGCAAGCGCGTCGATTTCGAGGCTTCGGGCGGCGAAGTGCGTCTCGACGCAAACGTGCTGGCGTCGCTGCGGGATGCACTCATGCACGTGGTGCGCAATGCCGTCGCCCACGGAGTGGAAACCGAGGCCGAGCGAGTCGCGCTTGGAAAGCCCCCGACTGGGCGGGTGAGGCTGGAGGTCGAGCGGCGCGGCGGTCGGGTGGCATTCGTGTGCAAAGACGACGGACGGGGTATCGACGTGGAGGCGGTCAGAAGGGCCGCGGTGGCTCAAGGGCTCGTGCCCCCATCCGAGGCGAAGTCCCTGGCGGTCGACAAGGTCATCGCGCTGCTTCACGCCGGCGGACTCACAACGTCAAAGGAAGTCACCGAATTGTCCGGAAGAGGAATCGGCCTTGACGTCGTGCGGGCGGCCACGTCCCGGTTGAAAGGAGAGATGAGCATTCGCAGCGAACCGGGACGCGGTGCGACGGTTGAGGTCCAGGTTCCGATTTCCATTGCATCGCTGCATGGGCTCGTCGTCGAGGCGGCGGGCGCGCTGGCTGCGATCCCGCTCGACGCCATACGAGCGACGCTTCGAGTCCGTGATTCTGAGATCGCGCGCTCAGCGGAGAGCGACTCGATTCTGCACGAGGGCAACGTCATCCCCTTTTTGCCGCTCGACCGTATGCTGCGGCGCTCGGGTTCGGCCGGACGGAACCGTAGCGTCTGGTCGGCCGTGGTCGTCGAGGCAGGGAGCCGACGCGTGGCGGTTGGAGTTGACAGGCTGCTCGGCACCTCCAACATCGTGATGCGGGCGCTTCCTGGCGTAGTCGAGGCCGACCGATTGGTCTCGGGCGCATCCTTGGATGCCGAGGGCAATCCTCAGCTCGTGCTGGACCCAGGAGGCCTCGTGGCGGCCGCCGAACGCGGTCGCGGCGTCTCTTCCGAGGAAGCCGACCTGCGGCGGGCACCAGTCCTCGTCATCGACGACTCGCTGACGACCCGAATGCTGGAGCAGAGCATCCTGGAATCAGCGGGCTACGAGGTCGAGCTCGCCGTCTCGGCCGAGGAGGCACTCACCAAGGCTCACGATCGTCGCTACAGCCTCTTCATCGTCGATGTCGAGATGCCTGGCATGGACGGCTTCGGGTTTGTGGCTCAGACCCGGTCCGACCCGGCGTTGCGCGATATCCCCGCCATCATGGTCACGTCCAGGAATGCCGTGGAGGACCGACGACGCGGAGAGCAGGTGGGCGCTCGGGCTTACATCGCCAAAGGCGAATTCGACCAAGAGCAGCTTCTGCAATCCATTCGAACTTTGATCGGGTAGCCATGGCGAAGATACGTGTTCTGGTGGTGGAGGATTCCCTGACNNACCCTGGACATGATGCTGCCGGTAATGAGCGGTCTGGCGGCCACGGAATTCATCATGGCCTACTGCCCGACGCCGATTCTCATCGTGTCCGCCTCGACGAACCGGGGAGAGCTCTTCAAGACGTACGAAGCCCTGGCGGCCGGTGCCCTGGACGTGCTCGACAAGCCCTTGGGAAGCGAGATCGACGACGCCTGGGAACGAAAGCTCGTCACCACCGTCAAGCTCCTCTCGCGCATCAAGGTCATCACGCATCTCCGAGCCCGGCTTAGCCCGATGGAACAGCCGCTGGTTGGCCCTGCTTCGATTGAGGCCGGTTCCCGCGCCAGGACGCCCGCTGCACCGGTAGCGGAACGGCAGGCGCTGCAGGCAGAGGGTCGTCTGCGCGCCGTCGCGATTGGGGTCTCCACGGGCGGGCCAGCGGCGCTCATCGAGATTCTGCGCGGATTGCCGCGCGGTTTCCCGCTTCCCATTCTCCTCGTCATCCATATCGGGAAGCTCTTCGCCCCCACCTTCGCCGAATGGCTCGATGGACAGAGCCCCGTCCGCGTTGCCTACGCGGCCGATGGCGATCCTCTCCCTCCCTTCGGAGAGGGGGGAGTGCTGATGGCTTCCCCCGACAGCCACCTCGTGCTCCGCCAGGGCAAGCTGCGGCTCACTCAAGACCCAGAACGACACTCCTGCCGCCCGTCGGTCGATGTTCTCTTTGCTTCTCTGGCGCAGGAGCTCGGTGCCGACTGTGCTGCCTGTCTCCTCACGGGGATGGGCAAGGACGGAGCCGAGGGTCTCTTGGCCATACGGCGTGCTGGCGGACGGACGATTGCCCAGGACGAAGCGACGTCGGTGGTGTTCGGCATGCCGAGGGAAGCGATCCTTCTCGGAGCGGTCGAGCAGGTCCTTCCTCTGGAGAAGATTGCGCCGGCGCTTGCCGCGCTGGCCCGCGGCGCTAACACAGAGAGGCGGGTATGAGGCCACGGGTCCTCATCGCGGACGACAGCCTGACGGTGCGAATGGACATCAGCGAAGCCCTCCAGTCGGCCGGCTTCGACACCGTTCTGTGCGCCGACCTTCGAAGCGCGAGAGAGGCGCTCGCACGTGAAGGCTATGTCCTTGTCGTTCTCGATATCCTGCTGCCAGACGGGGATGGGCTCGATTTTCTCAAAGAGCTGAGGAGCTCGCCGGCGACGGCTCAAATCCCGGTGCTGCTGCTTTCCACCGAGGCCGAGGTCAAGAACCGCGTCCGCGGGATGGGCGCAGGCGCCGACGAGTATATCGGCAAACCCTACGACCTCGGACAAGTCGTCGCTCGGGCACGTGCACTCACGCGAGCGAACTCGAATGACGCGGTTGGACCGGGACGCCGGGTGCTGGTGATCGACGACAGCGTCACCTTCCGCAAGGAGCTCAAGCGGTCGCTCGAAGCCGCCGGGTACAACGTTTGGGAAGCCACCACCGGGGAAGAGGGACTGGCGCTGGCTGCCGCCGACCGGCCTGACGCGGTGGTCGTGGACGGTATACTCCCGGGCATCGACGGGCGCACTGTCGTACGCCGCCTCAAATCAGACGCGACGTTGCGAAGCACACCGTGTCTGCTTTTGACCGCCGCCGAGGGTACAGACGACGAACTGCGGGCGTTCGAGGCGGGGGCGGATGCTTATGTGCGCAAGAGCGAGGACCTCGGCGTCATCCTGGTGCGCCTCGCGGCGCTGCTGCGCGGTGCGATTGTTGCCGGTGGCGAGACAAACCCAAGCCTCCTCGGCCCGAAGCGTCTGCTCACCGTGGACGATAGCATCACGTACCTTCAGGAACTCGGGAGCCAGCTTCGCCAGGAAGGTTACGATGTGGTACTGGCGAAGTCTGGCGAAGAGGCACTAGAACTCCTCGAGGTTCAGCCCGTGGACTGTATTCTACTCGATCTCATTATGCCCGGATTGTCCGGTCAAGAGACGTGCAGGCGCATCAAGCAGCGGGTCGAATGGCGCAACATCCCCCTCGTCATGCTCACGGCGCGCGACGACCGGGACGGGATGATCGAAGGGATCAACGCCGGCGCGGACGACTACATTGCCAAGTCCGCCGACTTCGACGTTCTCAAGGCCCGTTTGCGCGCTCAGCTCCGCCGTAAACACTTCGAGGATGAGAACCGCCGTATCCGAGAGCAGCTCGTTCGGAGAGAGACCGAAGCGCGGTTTCAACGGCTCACCCACTCGAACATTATCGGGGTCATCCTGGGCGACATCGGTGGGCGTCTCACCGATGCCAATGACACTTTCCTAACGATGCTCGGTTACTCGCGGGCAGAGCTCGAGTCGGGCAAGTTGCGGTGGGATGAACAGGCGCCGTCCGAGTGGCGCGAACAGACTAAGACTGCAGTCGAGCAGCTCCGAAGCGTGGGAAGCGCTATCCCGTATGAGAACGAATATTTCCGAAAAGACGGGAGCCGCCTGGCGACCATGGTCGGGCTCGTTCTCATGGAGGACAGCGACACGGTCGTTGGCTTCGTTCTCGATCGAACGGAGCACAGGCTGGCCGAAGAGAAGCTCAAGAGGTACGCAGTCGCCCTCGAGGAATCCAACCGCGAGCTCGAGTCCTTCTCTTATTCGGTCTCACATGACCTGCGGGCCCCCCTACGACACGTTCAGGGTTACATCGAGTTGTTGACGCGGGAGACTGCCGCGAGCCAGCTGTCCGACAAGGCCCAGCGTTACCTACAAACGATCACTGATGCGAGCATCGAGATGGGTCAGCTCATCGATGACCTGCTCGCCTTTTCCCGCATGAACCAGATCACGCTGCACGAGAGCCACGTGGGACTGGACGGACTTGTGCAGGCCACGGTCCGGGATCTAGAAACGGCGACGCAGGGGCGGAACATTGACTGGAACATCGCACCGTTGCCCGAGGTGATTGGCGATCCGTCCGCACTCAAGCAGGTGCTGGTGAATCTCATTGGTAATGCGGTCAAATACAGCCGCCCGCGCGACCCAGCACAAATCGAGATCGGCTGCGCCGGCGAGGAAGACGGGCGCTTGATCCTATTCGTTCGCGACAATGGCGTAGGTTTCGACATGCAGTATGCGCACAAACTCTTTGGAGTGTTCCAGCGGCTGCATCGAGCCGACGAGTTTGAAGGCACGGGCATCGGTTTGGCCATCGTGCAGCGAGTCATTGCGCGGCATCACGGCCGCGTGTGGGCGGAGGGGACGTTGGACCGGGGAGCGACGTTTTATTTCACACTGCGGCCGGCAACGACGTTCTAAATCAGACATCGGAAGCACACATCATGGACTCACTCAAACGCATCTTACTCGTGGACGACAGCTCGCGCGACACCGAGTTGGTTCTCGAGGCGTTCGCAGCGAATCATTTGGCCAACGAGGTACTCAGCGTGAGCGATGGCGCCGAGGCTCTCGATTACCTGTATCGGCGCGGCCCATTTGCCGGCCGCACCAACGGCCAGCCGGCACTCGTTCTGCTGGACCTTAAAATGCCCAAAGTGGATGGAATGGAAGTCCTCAGGCAGATAAAGGGCGACCCCGAACTCAAGGTCATTCCCGTGGTCATCATGACGTCCTCGCGCGAGGAGCAGGATCTGGTTAACAGCTACCAGTTGGGTGTCAATGCCTACGTGGTCAAGCCGATGAAGTTCACGGAGTTCGTCGAGGCAGCGACGTGGCTGGGCGCGTTCTGGGCCGTTCTCAACGAAGCGCCACCGGGCAGTGTGGTCCGTCCGATGAGCCGCGGTACCTAAAGCACATCTCCTACGCATGCTGGGTACCCACTCCATCCGAATTCTGCACCTGGAGGACAGTCCGCGCGACGCGGAGCTGATTCAGGGTCAACTAGCGGCCGGTGGTTTGGCCTGTGATTTTGTCCTTGTGGACACCAAGCAACGATTCGAAGCGGCGCTGGCGGGCCATGTTTTTGACCTGATCCTGCTTGACTACAACATCGCTGGCTACGACNNGCGGTGCTTCGCGCCTTAGACGACGCGGAGGCGCAACGTAGGCGACGCGCGGCCGAATCCGCGCTTCAAGAAAGCCAGGCGCACCTCCGGAAGCTTAACGTGGGACTGGAAGACTCAGTCAGGGCGCGCACTGCGGAGGTGGTGCGGGCCAACAGGGAGGTAGTCCGCAAGGAGCAAGAGATCCGCTCCATCGTTGGTAACCTGAACGCGGGCGTCATCAGCATTAATGCGAAGGGCATCATTCAGTCTGCCAATCGTGCGGTGGAAGATCTCCTCGGCTATTCTACGGCGGAAGTCATGGGCCAGAACGTGTCCATGCTCATGGGTGAACCTGATCGCGCCGCCCACGACGGCCACCTAGAGCGCTATCTGCGTACCGGGCAAGCCCGCATTATCGGGATAGGCCGGGAAGTCGAGGGACTACACAAGGATGGCACTCGAATCCCGCTCGATCTGAGCATTAGCGAATACTTCATTCAAGGGGAGCAGTTCTTTACGGGCTTTCTGCGCGATAACCGGGAACGGGCGGCCATTCTGAAAGAATTAAGGCAGGCTCGGGAGCAGGCCGAGCTGGCCAGCCGCACCAAGTCGGAATTTCTAGCTGCAATGAGCCACGAGATCCGCACGCCGATGAACGGTGTGATCGGTATGATCGACGTGCTACAGCAGAGCAGCCTCGAGGGCAATCAGGTCGAGATGGTTGACCTGATCCGCGAGTCGGCCTATTCGTTGCTCGGCATCATTAATGACATCCTGGATTATTCGAAGATCGAGGCCGGTCGGCTCGACGTGGACCGGACGGCAGTGTCGGTCGAAGACGCGGTCGAAGGCGTGTGCATGATGTTGGACCGCATGGCCGAAAAGGCCGGTGTGGAACTTGATCTGTTCATCGATCCGGGCATTCCGCCAAACATCCTGGGCGATGCCAGCCGCCTGCGCCAGGTGCTGGTCAATCTGTTGGGCAACGCCATTAAGTTCTCGGGCGATCAGGAGAATCGTGCGCGGGTCTGGGTGCGGGCCGTGCTCGCCGAACGAAGCCTGGACCAGGTGGTGGTGGAGTTTCAGGTAGCTGACACCGGGATCGGCATGGATGCCGCGACCGTATCGCGACTCTTCACGCCTTTCGCCCAGGCGGACGCTTCGACAACACGGCGTTTTGGGGGCACCGGTCTTGGGCTTGCCATCTCCCGTCAGTTGGTGGAACTCATGGGTGGGCAGATTTCGGCGCACAGCGCGGCCGGAGAAGGTTCTACGTTCACTGTACGTATGCCTTTTGCACTGCTGCGCGGAGAGTCTGAGGCAGGCGCGGAGACCTCCCTTGTGGCCGGCCTCTCATGTGTCGCGGTGGGCAACACGGACGGACTCGCCGGCCCTCTTGCGGCGTATCTCACGCAAGCCGGCGCGACGGTACATCGAGCTCTCAACCTGATTGACGCCCGACAGCACGCCGATAACTACCCGCCTGGTCTCTCGGTGTGGGTTGTTGACACCGGTGACGAGCGACCCTCTGCGGAGGAGTTACTCGCCGCTGTTCGTGTTCGGCCGGATGTGGATCCGCACTTCGTTGTGGTGGTTGTTGAACGCGGGCAACGACGCACGCCGCGACGCACCGCCTCAGAAGTAATCATGGTGGATGGCAATGTCCTCCGGCGTAAGACCTTCCTCACCGCGGTAGCGGCGGCTGCCGGCCGAGCGCCACTGGAAGCGGCGCTCGGTGATGCTCGGCATGATGCGGCAAGACTCGTGGTGCCGTCGCGAGAGGAAGCCCTGCAGCAGGGTCGTCTGATACTGGTGGCCGAAGACAACTCGACGAACCAGAAGGTCATCCTGCTGCAACTTAACTTGCTGGGCTTCAGCGCGGACGTCGCAGGCAACGGTCGCGATGCATTGCAGCGCTGGAGGAGCTGTCCGTACGCTCTGCTGCTCACTGATCTGCACATGCCAGAGATGGATGGGTACGAGCTGGCCCGCGCCATCCGCGCAGCCGAGGCGAGCACCCGGCACGTGCCGATCATTGCGCTTACGGCCAATGCCCTCATCGGCGAGGCGGACCGCTGCCGCGCAGCTGGCATGGATGACTACCTGAGTAAGCCGACACCGGTCTCGGAACTCAAGGCCATGCTAGAGAAATGGCTGCCCGCCGTACGGTCGTTGACGGATTCAACGGAGGCAATTGCCGGAGCCCCTGTGTCTCTACCGCAGGCAAAGGCGCTGCCAGTGGATTTGAGTGCCCTGAAGGAGCTGGTGGGAGACGACCCCGCCGTACTGCGCGAGGTTCTGCAGGACTTTCGCGCGAGCGTAGTCCGCATAATATCCGACCTGCGTACGGCCTGCGCGGCAGGGCAGACCAGAGCAGCGGGTGGGGCCGCGCACAAGCTCAAGTCATCGGCCCGCGCCATCGGCGCGTTTGCGCTCAGCGAACTGTGCGCGGACATGGAGCACGCCGGCGACGCGGGCGATAGCGCAGCGCTGGCCGAACGGCTGCCCCTCTTCAACGCTGAAATGGCTGTTGTAGATGCCTATCTCGACTCCTTGTGAGCGAGGTCGGCCGCCGATATGGCAATTCATGAACAACACGCAACAAGGGCGCATGGCCACGCCTGATAGAGCGAGTATCAAAATACTGGCGCTTGACGATGAGCCCTTCATGCTCAAGCTGCTACAACGCACACTCGCCCAACTTGGATATGTTCAGGTCACGGCTTGCGACAGCGCTCGCAGGGCGCTGCAAGAGATGGATCACCCAGACGGTGTGCCGGATCTGATTCTGCTGGACCTGAACATGCCAGAGATGGACGGCATCGAGTTCATGCGCCAGCTCGTCGAGCGGCGCTACGCCGGCGCCCTCATTCTGGTGAGTGGCGAAGATGAGCAGATCTTGCAGTCCGTCGAGAGACTGGTGCGGGCTCACCGGATGACGACGCTGGGCCACCTCGCGAAGCCGGTGCAAATTGAGGCGTTAGTGGCTCTGATCGACAAGTGGGAGCCGGCCGCTGGGGACAGGCGGCGAGTGGCGAGGACGACGTTCGGTTCTGACGATATTCGCTCCGCTATTGCTAACGGTGAGTTGGTAAACGATTACCAGCCGGCGGTGGCCGTCGCCACGGGCGAGCTGGTGGGGGTCGAAGCCTTGGTACGCTGGCGCCATCCCGTTGCCGGACTGGTGTTCCCAGATCAGTTCATTGGTATCGCAGAGGCGCACGGGCTCATCGGCGATCTGACCCGCGCAGTGCTGATCGCGGCGCTAGCGCAAGCGAAGGGGTGGAGGGATGCGGGGCTCACGCTACGGGTGTCGGTCAATGTATCCACGGAGGACTTGGCCGGCCTGGACTTTCCCGACCTCGTCACGGGGTATGCAGCCGACGCTGGCGTGCCTACGACCAGTGTCGTGCTGGAGGTGACGGAAAGCCGCCTGATGGCCAAACTCGTCACCGGGCTTGATGTCTTGAATCGCCTGCGGCTGAAGCGATTTCGCCTTTCCATCGACGACTTCGGTACCGGACATTCGTCGCTGGCTCAGNNGACCGATGCCAGGCTGCGGGCAATCTATGGCGCAAGTCTGGGTATGGGTAAGGAACTCGGCATGACAGTCGTGGCTGAAGGAGTGGAAGATCGCGCCGATTGGGCGTTTCTGCGTCGCACCGGGTGCGATCTGGCACAAGGCTATTTTATTGCCAAGCCCATGGGTGCTGCGGAACTGATCGGTTGGCTGGCGGACTGGAAGCTGCGACTCTCTGAAGAATCTCTCCTTGCCGATGGAGGGTGAAGTGTGCCGGGTGCCAGTAGCGCAGTGAGTCAGTTCGAGGAGAATCATTAGCCCATGGGCCTCAAAAGAGCCGACGACGCGCAGGACAGTATCACTTGTCTACTCTCTACTCTCTACTCTCTGGTTAGTAAACGGGCACCGTCCCGCCACCGGCACGTTGTCGTCGGGTAGGAAGTATTGCTTCCACTCGCGATTCTCCGCCGTGCCAAAGTGCGCGAGCTCGGGATACGGCGCGATTGGATCGTAGGCGGCGAGTTTCTGGCGAATGAGCCCGCGTGCACGACGGCCCTGGGGCGTGTCACCAGCGACGACATCGAATCCGTCACGCGTCTGGATGAGCAAGAGGTAGGCACCGTCCATCCGACGACTCCGGCGCTGGTGGTGCGCGGGAGTCTTGAAATTCACGAACAAGGGAATTCCACCGAAGCAATAGGACCACGCCGGATCGTCGGGATCGCGTGGCACACGCGCCGGCCAGGGCTCGGGGTCGCGCTCGTGTAGCCACTGCAGCAGCGACCACCCGAAGGCGAAGTACTCCGTAATGGTCCGCACTCCCCCGGGCGCGGGGAGGAAGAGCGCGAGTGGGTGGAGCGACGCGGTTACCCGATCCAGCGGCCGCATGCGATCGGTATACTCGACGAATCGATTGTAGACGCCCTGCCGAAGAGCCTCGGCGTCGTCTGTCTCCACGAACGCCATCAGTAGATCACCCTTCCGCAACGCAACTGTGCCGAAGGTGCAGGGGAATGTTGGGTCTGCCACTTTGGCCACCAGTTCGGCGTACGCGCCATCGGCCCACGGGGACAGCCGGTGGTTGGCACGAAGCGATTCTGCCGCGGCGAGCGTCAGGATACGAGTGGGCGCGCTAGACGATGTCACCCGATCAATCTACGACGCCGACGGGCCGCGACCACTGGACCCAGTATCGAGCCGATGCTGCAAGCCACTGCGCACGGCCGGCCACTCGTCGTCGATCACGCTGAAGTACACGGTGTCGCGGGAGCGCCCGGTCGCGGTGATCATATGGCGACGAAACACGCCCTCTTCGACTGCCCCGAGTCGCCCAATCGCGCGCCGCGATTGTTCATTCATTCGATCGGTCTTGAGCTCGACGCGCCGGCACCCCATGACATCGAACGCATAGGTAAACAACAAGAGCTTGGCCTCGGTGTTGATCGCCGTGCGTTGCCACGGTCTGCCAAGCCACGTCCAGCCGATCTCGGCTCTCGCGTGTGCACGATCGATGTTCGCCAGTCGCGTGCACCCGACAACGCGATCGGTGGCGACGTCTATCTGCGCGAACGGCAGCGCTCGCCCGGCGTCGTGTTCGGCAAGACCCTCCGCGACGTACGTCTCCATGTCGGCGGTCGTGGCGACTCTCGTCGGTGTCCACCGCCAGATCTCAGGATCCAAGCCGATCTCGCACAGTGCAGGCACATGATCGCGAGACAGCGGCACAAGGCGAACGTATCGCCCCTCGAGCACAGTCGGTTCCATGTGGTGGGCGATCACCGGTTGGCAGTAAATGAGTAGCGATGAACGATGCCGCGCGCCATGTGTGCTACCGCACATTGTAACCGGCGCCAGCGGAACGGGTTGGGAAGCGACCGCGACACACGTTGGGCTCGTTGGCGCGTCGATCCCAGGCTGTCACGTCGCTCTCGGTACCGACGCGACAACTGTCACAGAGAACGAAGGTTCCCCCTACTGCCCGTAACCAGCAAGCGAATACCTAGCGGTAGAAAACATAAGGGAAAGGAGGCCGGCTACAACCCACCGTAGCCCGCCCCCTTTTTCTTGCTTTCGCCTTTCGCCTTTTCTCTTTGTCGCCCTTCTTTTTTATGCCTTTTCACCACTCCAACAACAACCCCGCATGCACTAACCCTCCCCCAAACCCATACAATATCACCGTATCCCCTCGATGGATCTTGTCCTCCGCGATGCCGGCTGCGAGAGCGAGCGGAATCGTGGCCGCGGAGGTGTTGCCATAGCATTCGATGCTCGAGAGCGTCCGCGCGATGGGAATCCCCGTGCGCTCGCACACCGCCTCGGTGATGCGTATGTTGGCGCTGTGCGGGATAAACCAGTCGATGTCATCGCCCGTCACCCCCGCCCGCTCCATGAGACGCGATACGCCCGCTGCTACGGTCTCAACGGCCCACCGATACACTTCGCGCCCATTCTGTCGCATGAGCCCCGGCGCGAGCTCGGCGCCGGCCGGCCCCGCGATGCGACATGACAATCCGGTGCGGTAGAGATGCGGGCCGCCCTCTCCATGCGATCCGACGACGGACGCGCGAATGCTCCCCGGCGTGGCCGGCTCCACGAGTGCGGCCCCCGCGGCGTCGCCGAACAAGATGCACGAGGCTCGGTCCGTGTAGTCTGTGACTTTGGTCAGCGTCTCCCCGGCGATCACAAGGACCCGCTCGTGGATCCCCGCGCTGACGAGGCCATTGGCGATGTGTAGGCCGTACGCAAACCCTGCGCACGTAGCCTGAAGGTCCACCGCACCCGCGTGTCGCATGCCCAGTCGATCCTGCACCTGGCTCGCGACACTCGGGAACGCATAGTCGGGCGTCGTCGTGCCGACGATGACGAGCTCGACGTCGTCGGGCGATGATCCGGATCGCGTGAAGAGGTCGCGCGCAGCCGCGGTGCAGAGATCGCTGGTGAACTCGTCGGGCGCGGCGACGCGACGCTCGCGGATGCCCGTCCGGCGCACAATCCACTCGTCGGTCGTGTCGACGAGCTTCGCGAGATCAGCGTTGGTGAGCACCTTGCTGGGGACGTACGTGCCCACGGCCTCGAGTCGCGCGCCGCGGTGCGCGCCGCGGTGCGCGGCAGATGTCATCAGCAATCCTCCACCCCGACGGTGTTGGCCCTCCGGTCTTCCAGGGTACCGCCGGCCCATGTGTGATGCGCCGCGGTACGGGCGCTCTGCGGCTCCCCCAACCTACTGCACCAGCCCGGTCCAGGGCAGGGCGACTCTCGCCGCAGCGCCTCGACTATAACACGACGCGGCGGGCCCCACCCGGCGCGTCGGCCGCAAAGTGCGCCGCTTCGGTGGAGCGCTAGGACGCGGTGTCGGGCCGCGGCGGCCGCGGCGCCAGCACTTCGACGTCCGCCGTGGAGCGCATCGGCGGCCACCGAAGCGCAGCGAGGCTCCAGCGCACGACATCGGCTTCCACGGGATCATAACTCCGGGCCGGCGACCGGCCCGTGCGGACGCCACGGGCGAATGCCAGGACACTCTCCAATACCCATGGCGGGGAGATGCCCTCCGACCGAAGCGCGTTGACGTATGCGGTCACGGCGTGTCGCAGCGCTGCCCGGGTCGACAGCCGTTCACGGTCGCGGTCCCCCCGCGCCCGCTCGAGGGTGGCCAGCAGTCGCTCGCAAATCGGCCGAAGCCCCGTCGCGCTCATGCTTGTGACGGAAGCCGGTGTCAGGTGCTGCACGGGCATTGGCGTTTCCTCCCACAATTGAATGGGGTGGCAAACCCGGCCGGACCACACCGCCACCATACACGCTGGTTCACGGCTCGGGCCCATATACGTCGCAAAGCTCGCGCCGCGACGACGGTCGGCTATCCCCAGATGTGGCTCGTGACGGCTCCGTGACGCCCGAACCGCGGTTCCGACCCTGGCAGAGCGACCAACGGCACCCTATAACCGCTTATGCAATCGAACCCTGTCTCTACCGCACCGTTCGATCTCGCCACAGCCGCTCGGCGGGCCGCCCACATCTACGGCTTTTTGACCGATCTCCCATCCGACGCCGCGAGCCAACTCGCCGCCCTCGCCCCCAGTCAACCGCCAGCCGTTGGCCCCACCCGGGATCTGAGATCTGAGCCCTGGTCATCGATCGACGACCAAAGCTCGCGCGATCTCGATCAGCTCGAGGTTGCCGACCACGTCGATGGGGAGGCGACGCGCGTTCGGGTCGCGATCGCCGATGTCGATGCGCTGGTGCCGCGCGGATCTCCGCTGGACACGTTCGCGGCGCAGAACGCGACGACGGTCTACACAGGCGTGGCGACGTTCCCCATGCTCCCCGAGCTCCTCTCGACGGATCGGACGTCGCTGTCGCAGGACTCCGACCGTCAGGCTGTCGTCATCGAGTTCGTGGTGGCCCCCGACGGGACGGTCGGAGGGACCAATGTGTACGAGGCCGCCGTCCGGAACCGAGCTAAGCTCGCCTACGACTCGGTCGGCGCATGGCTCAGTGGTCATGGACCCCCTCCGTCGCTCGTGAATGCCAATCCTGCGCTTGCCGATCAGCTGCGGCTGCAACGCGATGCCGCGCAACATCTCAGGCAGCGCCGCATCCAGCGCGGGGCCCTCGAATTCCAAACGATCCAGGCGACTCCGGTGATCACCGACGGGCGCGTCACCGATCTCCACGCCACTGCACCCGGCCCTGCCCGCGACCTGATCGAAGAGTTCATGGTCGCCGCGAACACGTCGCTCGCCGCGTTCATCGCCAGGAACCAGCGATCCGCGATCCACCGGGTCGTCCGGACGCCGACTCGGTGGCCCCGGATCGTGGAGCTCGCCTATGGCCTCGGGACTACTCTCCCGGCTGCTCCCGACGGTCCCGCGCTGGCCGCGTTCCTCGTCGCGCGCCAGGCCGCGGCCCCGGATCGGTTTGCCGATTTGTCGCTCGCTGTGATCAAGCTCCTCGGCCCCGGCGAGTACGTTGTCGAAGCCGCGGGTGGCCCGCCGACTCTACACTTCGGCCTCGCCGTGGATGATTACACGCACGGGACGGCGCCCAATCGACGCTACGCCGACCTCGTCACGCTGCGTATCGTCAAGGCAATCATCGCGGGTGCTCCGCCACCGTACAGCGACGCGGAGCTGACTACCATCGCCGCCCACTGTACCGCCCAAGAGGACAACGCGCGGCGTGCGGCTCGGCTCGTGAGCAAGCAGGCGGCCGCCCTCCTGCTGGCACCACACGTCGGGACGCTCTACGACGCGGTCGTGACCGGCGTGAACGAGCAGGGCACCTACGCCCGCCTGTTGGCGCCACCCGTCGAAGGCCGAGTCACCGCCGGCGCCGCACACCGCGATGTTGGGGACCGCATCCGCGTGCGTCTCACCGCGACCAATCCGGCCCGCGGATTCATCGATCTCGATGCGAGCCCCACGTCGTGACATCAGCGACGCCAGCCACGCGTCGCTCGCCCGGTCAGAGCGTCGGCGGCACCACGAGGTTCCACCGTGAGACGTACCGGCCGCTGACGCGGTGCGTCCGCGACAAGTAGTGCGGCCCACGAGGACGCATCCGCTCGAGCCGGCACAGCACGTCGGGGGTCACGCCGAACTGTTCCTGGTGTCGCTCTAGAAACCACCCCACTTTGGCGGCCGTCGTCGCGTTGTCCAGATACGCGAGGTACTGGATCACGCGGTCGAGCTCGAGCGCCGCGATCGCGCCCAGGAGCAGGATCAAGTCAGGCCAATCCCCGGTCAGCCGCGGCCGATCCAATACATCGACGAACGCGCGCTCGACGGTCGCCACCCGTATCGGACTGCACCCGTTGCCATCGACCAGCTCCGTCTCGACGAATTCGTTCTTCACGCGAACAAGCGCCACCGGGTGCGAGATCGGTTGCATCATCGTTCCGCACCACGTCGGTCCCCGACCGGTACTGGCGAGTCGGGTGAAATAGATGCAGCGCGCGGTATTCGGGACGACGACGCCACGCACTTCCAGCGCGGTCCGTAGACCCAACACCGCGTCCGGCGCGAGATGCGATGCCCAGAGATACGGATCGGGACTACCCATCCGCCCGGACCCCGCGCGCGCGTAGAGACCGCGGCGCACGCTCACGAGCTCACCACTCGCGCACAGCGCCGCCAACGCACGGTCGCGCGTGCGCGCCGGATACGTCCCGCGCGTCCGCCAGAATGCCTCGGCATCCTCGGTTGTGATCAGGCCGCGAGTGGCGATGAGCGCGTTGAGTGTAAACACCGACCGTTAGACACTTACCACATCCCATGACACCCTCTCAATAACCAGACCACACATGTCTCTAACATTCCTCTGACCCAGGCTACACAAACCCTACGTGTTGAGATAGCGGTAGGTGTCAGATGGTTTCGTCTGGATCCTCCGACCCACCGCGAGCTCACGATTGTCCCAGAATGCGGGCGTCCACATTTGCAGCAGGTCCCCCCCATTCCCGTTCATCCCAATAACGGACGGAGGCCGGATGCGTTGTTCAGCACCCGGCCCCCTCCTTTGCGACTTTCTACTTTCTACTTTTCCCCTGTCACGCATCGCGATTCAGTTGTTGCTAGTCGCTTGGTGCTTTGTGCTAGGCGCTACGCACTAATAGCGGACGACTACTTATCGTAGTCCATGCAGATGTGGAGCTGATGCAGCGCGGCGTCGATCGCCGCAATGGCGTCCGTGCGGTGACCCTGGAAATCATGGGCCGCGGCCTGGAGGTGCGCCTTGGCGTGCTCCAACGAACGAATGGCCGCATTGATCTCTGGATGCGGCTCAGCTCTCGACGCCCGACCCGATGGCGCTGTGACGACAACCGGGGGAAGGACGAGCGCTCCATCGCGCGGCGGTGTCGATGCGAGCGCCACACTCGAGCCCGCGAACAGGGTGCACATACCGCAAACCGCAACTGCGACTACCGAGCGTCCAAATGTCGAATGCATACCGCCTCCGTGAGAATATTGGCGCTTGACTGTCCGCCCTGTACCCCACGTCGGTCGTGGTGACGACCGACCGCTAGGGATAGGGCCGACCCCGTCGCGAGTGGCCAATTTGACCGCTTCGGCCACCTCGCGTCCGACAGTGGGACGAATGACCCGCCGGTCTGTTAACGATTTGACGGATCCCCGATGCAAAAGAGGGGCATCCGGCGACCCGCCGAAGACCCCTCCCACCCAGTCACCCGCCCCATTGTCGGCCCCTACCCCCTACCCCCTACCCCCCTTGCCCCCCATAGGCCAACCGTGGAGGGTCGCTCTGCCCGAGGCCACTCACCAAGCGGACGTTACAGTTTCCGCAACACCAAGTCGCCGTTCCCAGAGGTCAGTTTCAATCTGCCTCCACCGGCCCCGATGACGGCGTGTAGACGGCTGGGGTCGATTCGACCGCTCACCTGCATCGGGAAATCACTGCGAATCGTTCCGTGTCCCGTTTCGGCGTCCACGTCTGCCGAGTAATTCGCGGGGACTGCAACCGTGACTTCACCATTCCCAGTGCTGAATGTCATGTCGCTCCGCCCCGTCAACGTCTGCATCCGCACGTCGATGTCCCCGTTACCCGTCGATGCATTGACCGGGCCCGCGTTCGTGTACGCACGGACGACCCCGTTCCCGGTGCTGGCCGACACCGCGCCCCCAGCCCCCTCGACGATCACCTCACCATTGCCAGAGCTGGCCGTCACCGTCCCGGTCGCGCCCGACACCCGCACAGCGCCATTGCCGCTCGATGCCCCCACGTCACTGCCCGTACCAGAAATATCGACGCGCCCGTTCCCCGTCCCAGCGTCGAGTCGCACGCCACGGGGCAGTTGGACGGTAAAGTCAGCGGATGCCGACTCTCCCTCGTTCTCATCGCTGTCGTCGTGGAGTCCGTGCGTCGTACACGCCGGTCCGTCCGCCCACCGAGCGCAAATCGCGACGACATTGCCCTCCGACACCACGTCGAACGCAATCGTGGAGCTATGCCGTCCTCGGCTCCGCACATCGCCGTGAACCACGACCTTGTCTCCCGTCGCCGCGGTCACTCGGATATCCCCATGCACGTCCGCGATCCGCAGCTTTCCACCAGCCGGGACCTGCCCTGTCCAGTCAAAGGGCTGCCCCGCCGACCCCCCCGTCTGACCGACCGCCGGCAGGGCGCTCACCGTGCCCGCGACGATGCCTATCAATAGATGTGGTACGAGACGTTGCACGACGAACCTCCAGCCAATGGTTCGAACCCCATGCTTATGATGGCCGGACCGGCCCCAAGGTTTGAAGGCACCCCTTTGTGACATCTGGACAGCGCGTCGGGTTCTGGGTTGGTGCTTGCCGGATAGTGTCTGCCGGTCGGTCCTCCAGGGCACAATCGCCCGTCGGCTAGCTCTTCGGCATCGCGAATCGCGTGCTGTCCACCGCGACATTCGTCTCGATCGTGTCGAACGACAGTTGCTGGCGCTGCGGCTGACCCTTCGCACCGGTATCGATCAGTTTCGGGAACCGAACGCCGTCCACGAGTTCGTAATTCCGGTAGTATGACTCGAATACGACCGTCGCGCCGTTGTTCGGACGCGCCCCCTCCCATTTGACAGGGAGGCTCGATGCGCTGTCCACATAGTAGAAGTCCGCGTAGCCGGTGCGTTTGACCGTGAGACGCAGCTTGTAGGCAGGCGCACCACCGACGGTGTCCTGTCCCACCAGTTCGATGAGATTGCCGCTGGTCTTGGCGTTCACGAGCGGCTCGAACTGCGCTTCCGCCACCATGTTCGTCAGCTCGTCACCCGCCATCGCACGCAACCCCGGGGGCTTCCCGAAGGGATCGATCGTCCATCCAACAGTTCCGTCGAAGCCCCGAACAATGGTTTTGTCCTGCACCACGAGCTCCTCCCGAATCATCGCCGGACGCCGTTGCTCGACAACCAGCGCCGCACTCACGGTCGGGCTGAACACGACATGCCCAGTCATGCGCACTGACTCCAACGCGTGGATCTTGCGTGTCCCCCCACGAGCCGCGATCACTCGCTCGACGATGGCGTCCCCGGTCTGTGCACGGCCGACCCGCGGCACGACGGCGAGCGCAGACATGCTTGTGAGCGCCACCCCCGCGAGCACACGTCGGCGCAATCCCCGTCCGCCGACCCGACCGACTCTCACCGAATACTCCATCATCACCCCGCGGCGCGAAGCGCGCCAAAAAGTCCAGGAAGCGCACCGATGATCCATATCACGGCCGCCACCATCGTGGCCTGACCCTTCGGCACCTTGCCAGTTACGTGCAGTCCAATGGCAAGTAAGACGGTCACCCAGAGTGTCACGACATCCAATCGCGCGGCCAGCGCAAGAAGCACTGGAGATGTCGTCCCCGCATCGAGAAAAAATCCAAGGCCCAACGTTGTGCTGAATATTCCAGTCAGATGTGAAGGATCTCGCAGGAAACCGATCACGCCCGACGCAATTTGACCAACCAACCGCGGATAATAGGCGAACGTCGCCACTCCGAATGCGGTCGACAGCGTCTGCTGTGAGTCCACGAATCGCCCGACAAGCCACAACGTCAGCCCGAGCATCACGACGATGATGGGCACGCCGACGACGATGCCAACCGCGGCGAACTTCTCCTGCATCCCACGGGCGGCTTCCATCTTGTCGGCGGTCAGTTGCGGGTTGGCTCGCATCACCGCCGCGTTCTGCCGCGTCAGGTCGGCATCGATCGCGGGTTGTAGATACGGCCGGGTGCCGTAGAACAACAATCCGATGAGCACGGTCAAAATGATGAGCGGGACCACCCACCCTCTGTTTTGCCATGCCGCAAATACCCGACTCGGGGCGACGAAGATGCTGAAGCACGCCTCCGGTATCGACATGGGCTCGGGGGAAGGCTGGCCTCCAAGCCCATCGGATTTCACCTCGGATGCGCTCCCGCCGGCAGTGTGACCATCGATCATCGTGCGCTCTCCGGATTCGGGGTAGGGAAGGCGGCCAGCCACCAAGCAGCGTCAGCCGCAGAGGACCTGGCGATCCCGCCGCGCGACTACAATACTGCCCGAATTACCCGCCCGTGCGCCACAGATGGCGCATCCGAAAGCGCGACATATTAATGAGGGGGAACCTCGGTCCCTCCCGCGCCTGACGCCCCTGAGTCAGGTCGCCTCAGCCCGTCGCCGACGCGCGTTTCCGCCCTCTTGAAATCCGACGCCGCGTCCCCGGACTCACCACTGCCTCATCGATAGCGCCCTCGGCCGCCAGCAACGCGCGCATCCGGTCGATCCCCCACCGATATCCGGCCAACGCCCCACCAGTTCGGATCACTCGGTGGCACGGCACGACGATCGCCACCGGATTGACCGCGCAGGCATGAGCCACCGCCCGCACCGCCCGGGGTGAGCCCACCGATTTCGCGACCTCTGAGTATGTTCGCGTCTCGCCCGCCGGGATCCGGCGGAGCGCGTCCCACACCCGCCGCTGAAACGCTGTCGCTCGGACATCGACCGGCACCGCGTCGCTCCCCCCACGCCCGCTCAACGCCGCTCGGATGGCCGTTACCCATGCACGCGGCGCCCCAGGCGCGCGCTCGAATCGCGCGGCGGCAAATTCCGACCGAAGCCCCGCCTCCAGCTCGGCGGCATCGTCGCCGAGTCGCACGCTGCAAACTCCACGGTCGGTCGCCGCCACGAGGAGCTGACCAAGGGGCGACGCAACGACGGTATACCGGATCGTCGCGCCCGCCCCACCCGTGCGATACGTGGCCGGTGTCATCCCCAGCGGAGCGGTCGCGGAGCCGTACACCGGCCGACTCGACCCATAGCCCGCCTCGAATACTGCCCGTCCCACCGAATGGCCCGTCCGTAGCGCACCGCGAAGCCGGTGCTCGCGTTTGGCGGCGACGTACGCACGCGGCGAGATCCCGAGCACTCGCGTAAACGTCCGCTGCACATGCGCCGGGCTGCCGTGCGCGGCACGCGCGATCGCGGCTAGCGACAGTGTGCTATCCAGATGCGCATCGATAAAGGTACAGGCCCGCTGCACGAGCGCGGCCCCCCGGTCCGGCGCCACGGCCAGCGCCGGCTCGCACCGCTTGCACGCGCGATATCCCGCCTGCTCGGCAGACGTGGGCGCGGCAAACACTTCGACGTGATCGCGACGGGGCTGCCGCGACGCGCACGACGGCCGACAATAGATGTGGGTCGTACGCACGCCGTAGACGAACTGCCCATCACGTCGCGCATCGCGTGATGCAATCGCGTGCCAGGTATCGTCCGGGACCAAGGGCCGCCCCCGGCCCGTGTCCTGCTGCTCTCGGTGAGTCGCGAGTGTTGTCATAGGGCGCAAGATACGGGACTCTCGTAGGCCTTGCCTATGCGATTCCTGCCCGCTAATTGCCCACCCGCCACGCCGTAGGTACACTGGGTGTATGCCCACGCCAACGGAACTCGGCGGCCTGATGGTGCCCGCCGTCACGAACTTCGACGACCGCGGCGAGTCGCTCGACGTCGATGCATTCTCTGCCAACATTCGCGCCTATATCAAAGCTGGCGTATCCGGCATCGTGGTGGCCGGCTCGAGCGGGGAAGCGCCGCTCCTGACCGACGACGAACGTGCGGTTCTGATCGAAGCCGCTCGCGGCCTCGTGCCCACCGATCGGTGGCTCATCGCGGGGGTCGGCGCCGAGTCCACCCGCCTTACTGTGGAACGCGCGCGGGACGCCGCCCACCGTGGCGCGGACGCCGTCCTCGTGGTCGCACCGCATTATTTCCCCCAGACGTCGGTGCCGGACGCGCTGCTCGCGCACTATCAGCGGGTCGCCGACGAGAGCCCGATTCCCGTGCTCCTGTATACTATCCCCCAGTACATGCACTTCGTGCTGCCACCCGCCGTCGTGAGCCGGCTCGCGCTGCACGCGAATGTGATTGGCATGAAAGACAGCGGCGGCGACGCCACCGTGTTCTCCGCGTACCTCGCATCACAATCGCCAGAATTCGCGGTGCTCACGGGACACGGCGGGACATTCGTGTCAGCGGTGACGGCCGGTGCGCGCGGCGGCATCTTAGGGGTCGCCCTCATTACTCCCACGCTCGCATTGGCTGCCTTCGAAGCGGCCCGCTCGCGCCGGACGGCGGACGCCGCCGCGCTGCAGGCGCAGCTGCTCCCGCTCGCGCGCGACGTCGTCGGCACGCTTGGGCCCGCCGGAATCAAAGCCGCACTCGATGCAGCCGGTCTCCGCGGTGGCCGCGTGCGGCCGCCGCTGCTTCCCCTCGACGAGGCACGCCGCCGCAAAGTGGCCGCCCTGGTGGACGCCGCGCTCGCCGTCGTCGCGGCATGAGGTGAGTCGTTAGACCGCAGTCCCAGTCAGCAATTTGTCCAACGTGATCGGGAGATCGCGGACACGAACGCCGGTCGCGTGATAGACGGCGTTGGCGATCGCCGCCGCCACGCCGGTGATTCCGATCTCGCCGATCCCTTTCACTCCAAGCGGGTTCACGTACGGATCGTGTTCGTCCACCGTCGAGATATCGATGTCGGGGATGTCGAGATTGACGGGCACGTGATATTCGGCGAGATCGGCGTTGACGATGCGCCCGGTGCGTAGATCGGGCACGGTCGCCTCCATGAGCGCCATCCCCACGCCGTAGACCACGCCGCCCATCAGTTGGCTGCGCGCCGTTTTCTCGTTCAAGAGCCGCCCCACGCCGTAGACTCCGACGAACCGGGTCAGCCGCACTATGCCGAGGTCGGGATCGACGTGCACTTCCGCGAACTGTGCACCGAAGGAATGCATCGAATATTGGTCCTTTTCCGGGCCCGGCTTGGCATCCCCACGCGCCTCGATCTGGTCCAGTGTCCGGCGGCGTAGAATCTCGCCGTACCGTTCGCCCCGCGACGGATCGCTACGCAAACAGATTCGGCCGTCCACTCCGTGAACATCCCCGGGGTCCGCGCCGAAGAGCGGCGACGTCCGATCCGCTAGCGCCATCTGCGCCAGGTCGGCAATCACCGCCGCGCATGCGGCCAACACCGCGGATCCGGTGGACGCAGCGGTCTGCGAGCCGCCCGAGACCGGTGTCTGCGGGAAGTCGGTGTCGCCGATATCCACGCGGACGCGAGCAAATGGGAGCCCCAACGCATCCGCCGCGATTTGTGCCATGACGGTGTACGTCCCGGTCCCGATGTCCTGCGACCCGGTGAGCACGACCGCGCCCCCGTCGGCGAGGATGCGAGCGGTCGCCGATGCCGCGCTGCGTCGAGTCGGGTAGGTCGCGGTCGCCATACCCATTCCGACCAATAGGCCATCCTCGACCATCGACCGCGGCGCTGGTGTACGGCGCGCCCATCCGAAACGCTCGGCCCCCCGCTGGTAGCACTCGCGAAGCGATTTGCTCGACCACGGCTTTNNGTCGCCCGGGTCTGATTCGGCATAGTTCGCGAGCCGAAGGGCGATCGGATCCATCTGCAGTGCGTTGGCCAGTTCGTCCATCGCGGACTCGAGCGCGAATGTCCCCGAGGACTCGCCCGGCGCGCGCATGAATGTCGGCGTCCCGGCATCCAGCCGTACCAATCGGTGCGACGTCGCTGCGTTGGGACACGCGTACAGCATCCGCGTTTGCATCGCGGACGGTTCGACGAACTCGTCGAACATCGACGTCTGCGAGATGACATCGTGGCTGAGCGCAGTCAATACACCGGTCGCGGTAGCGCCGAGCGCGATCCGCTGGCTCGTCCGTGGACGAAATCCCACGGGACCGAACATCTGCGGACGGCTCAGTACGAGGCGAACCGGCCGATTGACCTGTCGAGCGGCCATCGCCGCGAGTACAACGTGCGACCAGGTCGTGCCCTTGCAGCCAAAACCGCCGCCCACGAACTTGGCGATGACACGGACCTTGGTGGCGGGGATTCCGAGCTGCGTGGCCACCGTTTGGCGATCGGGGTGGACTCCCTGCGTCGAGTCGTAGAGTGTGAGGCTGTCGCCGGTCCACACGGCGGTAGTGGCGTGCGGCTCCATCGGATTGTGATTTTCCACCGGTGTCGTGTACGTCTGCGTCATGCGAGTCGCGGCCGCCGCGAGGCCAGACTGGACGTCCCCGCGCGTGGTATCAGCCGGTTGACCCATCACACTCTTGGGTGCATACGCGGTTGCCACCTGGGCATCCATATCCGTCACCGGGGGTTGCGATTCGTATTGGACGAGAACCAGCGGCGCCGCATCGCGCGCATGCTCAAACGTGTCGGCCACGACGACCGCGATCGGTTGATTGGCGAAGTGCACGACGTCGTCTTGCAGAAGGTTCAATACCCGCGCCGTCGGATTGCCTCCCGCTCCACCCTCGCCCTGCGCCGGAAGGCGCACGATATTCCGATGCGTGAGCACGGCTACGACTCCGGGAGCACGCTCTGCGTCGCGCGTGTCGATGTCGGCGATGCGGCCCTTGGCGATCGTGCTCATCACGAGCACCGCGTGCGCCAGGCCTGGCGCCGGATATTCCGCCGCATATCGCGCGGTACCTGTGACCTTGACGCGACCATCGACTCGATCGAGCGGCTCGCCGACCACATCGTGATGCGTCAAGCGGCTCATGTCAGCCTCCCAACGGTCGTCAACGCGCGCACGATGGTGCGCTTGGCCAGTTCGATCTTGAAGGCGTTGTACCGCTGCGGGGTCGCGTCGCGCAGCGCCACCTCGGCGGCCTCGTGATAGCTCTCGACCGTCGGTGGATGTCCTACCAGTGCCAGTTCAGCGTCCCGGGCGCGCCAGGGTTTCGTGCCCACGCCACCCAGCGCCAAACGAGCCCCACGGATCACGTCGTCCTGAATATCCAGAGCCGCCGCGACCGAGGCCAACGCGAACGCGTACGACGACCGGTCGCGAATCTTGAGATAGTGTGATCGTGTCGCGAACGGCAACGCGGGGAGTTCGACGCTGATGATCAAATCGCCGTGCTCGAGCACGGTGTCCCGCTCCGGGTGATCACCCGGAATACGGTGAAGGTCGGTCAACGCGATCGTGCGTTCTCCACCCGAGCCCCGGACTCGGACTACAGCGTCCAACGCGCTCAGCGCAACGCACATGTCGGAGGGATTCGTCGCGATACACTGCTCGCTTCCTCCGAGCACGGCATGCATTCGGTTGTACCCGCCGATCGCTGAGCACCCGGTCCCGGGTTGCCGCTTGTTGCACGGGCTTGCGGTGTCACGGAAATAGTAGCAGCGGGTGCGTTGGAGCAGATTGCCGCCCACCGTCGCCATGTTGCGCAGTTGCACGGTCGCTCCGGATAACAGCGCCTCGGAGAGCACGGGATATCGCGTGCGCACCAACGGGTGATGTGCCAGATCGGTGTTGCTGACCAGCGCTCCGATGCGCAGGCCGCCATCGCCCAGCTCATCGATCCGCGCCAATCGCGGATCGTGCGACCGGATGCCGGTGACATCGACTAATCGTGCAGGTGCCATGACATCGATCTTCATGAGATCGATCAGATTCGTGCCGCCCCCGAGATAGGCGGCCTCGGGATCGCGGGCGACGATCGTGATAGCGCCTGATATGTCGGAGGCGGCCGTGTATGTGACTGGGCGCATGATCAACTCCTCCGCGACGGTGCCAGCGGGCTGATCGCCGCGCTATGCATCGAGGAATGATTGCGACGCACCTCTTGGACTGCGGCCACGATGTTCGGGTACGCACCGCACCGGCAGATATTTCCGCTCAGGCACTCCTGCACATCGGCGTCCGCCGGGCCGCACGGCTCGTGCAGAAGCGCGACCGCCGACATGAGTTGGCCCGGCGTGCAGTACCCACACTGAAGGGCGTCATGGTCGACAAAAGCCTGCTGCATCGGATGGAGCGTGTTTCCACGAGCCAATCCCTCGACCGTCGTGACCGGCTTGCCACGGACACTCATCGCCAGGGTCAGGCACGACAACACTCGCACCCCGCCGACGTGCACGGTGCACGCGCCACATTGCCCTTGGTCGCAGCCCTTCTTCGTCCCCGTCAACCCTGCATAGTCTCGCAGCGCATCGAGCAGCGTGACTCGCGGCTCAAGACGCATGTAGTGCGACGCCCCGTTGATCACGAGCTCGATCGGTACGGCGGCTGGTCCGACCGTTGTCCCCTCCGGCGCGCCGCCAAAGTGCTCGGCCCCGCCAGTCAGGCTCCCCCATTTTCGGTGATCGCCTACGACGTATGGCAACCCTGCGGCAATGCCCGTCGCGATGAATGTGCGACGGTCGAGGCCGATACCGGCGCCGTGCGTTGTCGGATCGACTACGTCAGCAGGAGACTCGGGATCGGACGTCGATTCGGCACGATCAGCGGGCAGCCCATCGGGCGGCGCAGTGCTTTCATCCATACGTGGGGTCCTTGTTGCGGGAGCGGGTAGGCAGGGCACCGCCCCCCTTGCTTGCAGGTAACGCACCACCACGACGCCGACTGTAGGTCCCGCAGCATCGGCCCCGATCCCTGTCGGTACGCGGGCTATGTGGTCTTGCCATATCTAGGGGTCTGGACCGGGCATGGGTTACACGACTACGTCCTCTTGGCTGCCCGAGCGAGAATTTCGTGAATGTACGTCTGATACGGCTGCTTCCGATGAGGCAGCAACGGATTTTACCATGCTCGGTTCCCTCATTAGCTCCCCTGCTGCGCGCGTCCGAGCCCCGCCGCTTGCGCCATTTCCTGGACCTGCTTCAGCACACGCTCGGCCTCGGGCTTGTCACCCTGCTGCTCGAGTGCGCTCGCCAGGTAGTAGCCGACTAGCACGTAGTGGTAGGGAATCCCGACCGATGCTCGATCCACCCACTGACCCTCACGGACCAGCGCCGCGGGAGCGTGGTACACTGTGGACCAGAGCGCGCGCGTGCGCGGCAGGTCGACGAGCCCGATGGGCGTGTTCACGGTATCGCGGGATGCCACGGGGGTGTGCATCACGAGTTTCTGCGCGAGCCCCTGCGTCAGGATGTGTGCGCTGAGGCCGAGCCCGTCTGGTGTACTCCGCGATGAGAAATAGATCGGGCGATCAGGAAACGAATCCTTGATGAACTGCAGGACGACTAGTTGTCCCCGACTGATGATCCCCGGCTTGAGCGTCGCGACGATACTGTCTTTCGTGAAGATGCGAGGTTGCTGTAGCTCGATGTACGCGGGAATCGCATCGGCCTGCGCGACGGTCATCTGTAGCGGTGGGCCACTTGGCTTCCGCCATTCACCGCTCCGGTACACCGCGGGGCCGGCGGCCACGTCGTACGGATAGATCGGACGTCGGATCATGTCGCGAACGTTCCAATCGGTCTCCAGCAGACACGAGCACGCGACGACCACATCTCGACGAACGCCCTCGACTTCCTGCGCATACCACAGCGGGAAGGTGTCGTTGTCGCCCTCCGTGATGAGGATGCCGTAGGGCTCGACCGAGTTGAGCAAGTCGGCCGCCCAGTCCCGGGTAAAGGTCTGCCCAGCCCGCGACGCCGCCCGATGGTTTGCCACAAATGGCACCAGGGCCAAGAGCAGGATCGGCGCGCTGAGTAGCCAGCCACGGGTCGCGATGCGTTGACCGTCAGGGCTGGAATTTGCAGGTGATTTCATTACGTAGCCGTGATGAGGATGGAGGTCGTCCCGATCAGCGGTCCGCGACGACGATCGCCGCGCCCCATCACGTAGAGCTTGTAGCCTCGCCCGTCATATCGCCACCCCTCCCACACCACCTCAATGCATACCCACACGCTCGGCAACTCGACCCTCACCGTGTCCGCCCTCGGCTTGGGTTGCATGGGCATGAGCGACTTCTACGGAGTCGGCGACGAGCAGGAGTCGATCGCCACGATCCACCGGGCGCTGGATCTTGGTCTCAATTTTCTCGATACCGCGGACATCTATGGACCGCGTACGAACGAGGGGCTCGTTGGACGCGCCATCCGCGGCCGTCGGCCGGAGGTGGTGCTCGCGACCAAATTCGGCATCGTCCGCGGCGCCGACCCCGCTGCCCGGTCCGTCAACGGTCGCCCCGAATACGTACGCTCCTCCTGCGAGGCGTCTCTCAAACGACTCGGTGTCGACTCGATCGACCTGTACTACCAACACCGGGTCGATCCCAAGGTGCCGATCGAGGATACCGTCGGCGCGATGGCGGAGCTGGTGCGCGAGGGAAAAGTCCGGGCGATCGGGCTGTCGGAGGCGGCGCCGGATACGATCCGCCGTGCCCATGCCGTCCATCCGATCGCCGCGCTGCAATCCGAGTACTCGCTGTGGACCCGCGAACCTGAAGATGCGGTACTTCCGGTCTGCCGAGCGCTGGGAATTGCGTTCGTCGCGTACAGTCCGCTGGGACGCGGATTTCTGACCGGCGAAATCACGAAGCTCGACGACCTCGCGGCTGACGACTATCGCCGCACCTCTCCCCGATTTCAGGGCGACAACTTCCAGAAGAACCTGGACTTGGTCACGCGTGTCCGGCAGATCGCGGTCGCGAAGGGCTGCACTGCCTCGCAACTCGCCCTGGCGTGGCTGCTCTCGCAAGGCCCCAACATCGTTCCGATTCCTGGCACGAAGCGTCGGAAGTACCTCGAAGAGAACATCGCCGCCGTCGATATCATCCTCTCGCCCACGGAGCTACGGCGAATTGATGAGGTCGCTCCGCATGGAATCGCCTCGGGGGCTCGATACAACCCGACGATGATGGCGCTCGTGGGAGGCTGACTCGGCGCGTTGGGGTACCACTGGGCAGGCTGGACCGCATCTTTTACCGGTTCGTCGGTCGTTCACCCCCCGCCCCCCGTTCGCCCCCCGCCAACTGAGCATCTTCCTCGCCGCTCGCTGGTCCAACCTGATCCTCGTTACCTACAAGGTCCCGGACGCATTGGTTCGGGGGGTCGTGCACCCCGCGCTCGACCTCGACCGGTGGGAGGGGCAGGCCCATGTGAGTCTCGTTGCGTTCGATTTCCATGACACGCGAGTGCTCCTCTGTCGCGTGCCCGGCTACATCGCGTTCCCCGAAGTCAATTTGCGGACGTATGTCCGGCATGGCGCCAACCGCGGGGTCTCGTTCATTCGCGAGCTCGTCCCCCAGCGACTCGTAGCCGCCGTCGCTCGGCGGGTGTACAACGAGCCATACCAAGCGACACGAATGGAGAGCGCCACGGCGATCGGCGGTGACCGGGTATGCGTCACCCACCGCTGGTTCGTGGGCGGTCGCGAGCATACCGTGACGGCGGTCGGCTCCAATGCAGCCGCGGTACCGCCCGTAACCGATGCCGCGCACCACTTCAAGGAACACGAATGGGGCTACGGAAGAACCCGCGATGGCCGACTCCTCCGATACCGCGTCCGCCATCCGCTCTGGGCCGTGCGGACGGTCCATGACCTCGCCGTCGATGTGGATTTCGGCGCTGTCTACGGCGAAGCATGGTCATGGCTCACCAACGCCGCGCCCACATCCGTCGTCTTCGCCGTAGGCTCCCCCGTGATCGTCGACGCCCCTCGAATCATCCCCACCAGTCGCTAACCCGATCTTTTTTTAGTCTACTTTCTACTTTCTACTTTCGCCTTTTTTGTTTTTTGCTTTTTGCAGTTTCTCCTTTTTCTTTCCCCCCCCTTGCCCACTATCGAAGATTTTGCCGCCCTGGACATCCGTGTCGGCACGGTCATCGAGGCATCATCATTTCCGAAGGCTCGAAAGCCGGCGATCAAGCTGATGATCGATTTCGGGGCGGAGCTAGGGCGTAA
>PMAE01000001.1 GCA_003152485.1 Gemmatimonadota bacterium
CACGCCTGGAAAGCGTGTGGGGCCGAAAGGCTCTCGTGAGTTCGAATCTCACTCCGTCCGTGTGGTAACTCGGTCCTACGCACCCCGTTACGCGATGGCCGCGTACCGGGGTATTTCGCATCGCGAGCCCGCGGGTGGCGATTGCGGGTGGCGATTGGTGCGCCTTTGCTAGCCACCGCTCGCGACCTCGAGCGTGCGGCGCGACGCCAATGCAGCGAGCATCGTCTCATCGTCCGGTTGTTGGTACACGTTGACGATCGTGGCCACCGACTTCCATCCGCCAAGATACGCCAGGTCCGCGAGCGGCGCGTGCTTGAGCTCCGTCGCGAACGACCGACGAAGCGAATGCCAACCACGGCGCTCGACTGGCTCGAGCTTGGCCGTGACTTCGGCCAGGTCCCACCAGTGCCGAAACATCGCGCGGCCGGTCGGCTGACCGCGCTGCGTCATGGCCGGAAATACCCAGGCATCTCCGATACCCGCCTGCCGCGTGCGGGCGGCCTCGAGCGCCGCCACGGCGTCACCCGTGAGCGACGTTGTGTGTTCAAAACCGATCTTGTCGTTTTCCGCGCGCCACCGGATTCGTGCCGCCTTCACGGAAACATCGGACCAGCGAAGCATCCGAATCCCGCCGATCCGGTGTCCCGTCTCGTGCGCCAGCACGAGCGCGAGTCGAAATTGCGGATTGATGGCGTCGCCCGCGCCGAGCATCGCCTGATAATCTGAGTCGGTGAGTCGCGGTCGCCGCGGGCTCTCCTCGCGCGGGAGCTCGAGGCCGCGGAAGGGATGGCGATCGACGAGCGGCCGGCCATGTCGATCGTTCACCTGCGTTCCCCAATTGAGTACCGCGCGAATGGTCTGCAGGTCGTATTGCACCTGCCGATCACGGACGCGGTGCGTCGGCTTCGCACCCGATGGTCTGAGCACGCCCGACCGCCGGTCGCGAATGTACTTGTCCCAATCGCGCCGGGTGAGCGACGCGACGGGCCGATTGCGACCGACGCACTGGAGAAAGAGCGCAGCCACGGTGCGGTCGTGTTGCTGCGGCTGCCGGGACTTGCCCGGCGTCACTTCACGTTCATAGCTGTCAAATAGCTGCGCGACGGTGCCGACCTCGGACGCTTCCCGTCGCCCCCGCACGGCGAATTCTGCCGCCAGGGCGTCCGCCTTCGCCTTCGCGGCATCTCGCGAGCATTGACCGAGCGAGATTCGCCGGCGTTGCTGCGTGCCGTCCGCTGCCAGTTCGACGAACAGGAGCAGGATGTCACCGGCTCGGTTGCCGCGAGGTTCGCGCTGNNGCGCTGGTAGGCGCGAACCCGATTGCGGCCCCGTTCGCCGGCCGAATACGCCCACACTTCGGTGCATTTCTGGACGCGGGCCATCGTCAATCTCCGGGTTCGGAGTGGACGACAGAACGCGCGATCCGCCCTCGATCGCCGACAAACGTGGCGGCCAACGGGTCCGGGGGCAATGTCCCGGGTTTCCGTGGCAGGTCGCCGCGGCGGATTCGGGGGGCGTTTTTCCGGCCGGCATTCGCAACACTGCCGTCGCGGACGAGGCGCGCCAGGTGGCGCGCGCTGTACCCGCATTCCGCCGCCGCTTGCTCGAGGTTGAGCTCCGCCTCGCCGTCCGCGCGAAGTTCGGTCTCGAGCTCGTCAGCGACTCGATCGAGTGCTGTCGCCGCCTGTTCGGCGGCGGCCCACGTCCGCAACTCCGCCGCACGTGTACGCCACGCGTCGGGCAGTGCGAAGATGCCACCGCGCGGCGACGCGAACGGGGGCGCGCCCCTCGCGCGCGCCGACAGCGTTGGGGTCACTGCCACGGTCCCGTCACGCGCCTGCATTGGACCTCCCGACGCACCGCCCCGCGGCTCCGTCGCACGCCGCGCACGATAGGCCCGCGACCGGCGCCGTCGAAGGGCGCCGGCACGTCGCGCATGCGACGGGCTCGCACAATGCCGCGAGCTCCTCGACGTACGTCGCGATTTCGCGGGTTAGCCAATCCGGCAGACGGTGGGCGGCCGTGTCGTTGAAGCTACGCACGACTGGACCCTCGAGGACCAGGGTGTGGCCGAACGAATGCACCGTCGCGAGTACACCGGCGGCCGTCACGGCCCGACACCTGACTCGACCTTGCCGGACTGCTCGGCAACCGCATCCCCTGACCACCCGTTGACTTTGCCCCCTTTAGGGGGGGCAAGGTGAGAGATGGGGTGTGATAGGGGGGATGCGTGGTTGCCTGGGGCAACGTCCGGCANNGGCAAGGTCTAACTGTTCGACGAGTCGCCAGTGTTTGGCGCCGCGAGCGCCAGGATCGAACGTGATTTTGCCGCTTTCGTGGAGCACCGAAAGTGCGAGGCCGACGTCTTCTCCGGACACGCCTTTGCCTTTCGCCGCGTCCTTCAGGTCTGTCGTTGNNCCGATCGCCACATCGCGCGGTTATCGGGATCGACCTCGATATGCCGCGTGATGGTGAACGTCGGGAGCCGCGGCGCGCGAGAGAGTTTGAGACACTCGATGCCGAAGCTGTCGGATCGATTCTCGACGAAATAGGTCGAGCGACTCGCATTGTTGAGCGCGCTCGCGCCGCGGATGCGGTCTACCGACCGCTTCCCGTCGCTGAGTTTCCCCATGTGGTGCACGATAAGGGGCGTCGCGCCATGCTCGGTGAGTGAGCGAGCGAATTGAATCACGCCGCGGATCTCAGAATTCGAATTTTCGTCCAACGCGCCCAATAGGTCGGCCCACGGGTCCAGCACGACCAGCCCAGCCTCGAGCCGTTGCACTTCGCGTCGGAGCTGATCCTGCCATGCGGCGTCGGTGAGCGAGACGCCGACGCGAGCGAAAAAATGCACGTTGCCGAGCGACCGCCCGCGGTCCCAGCCGTGCCCCGCGACAATGGCGTCCAGTCGGTGCGCGAGGATGCCCGGGCCATCCTCCTCGCTGATGTACAACACGGGCCGCGCATTGGTAGCGAACCGGCCGAATGCGGCATAGCCCCCGGCGACGGCCGCCGCCACATGCAACGCCAGCGTCGACTTGC
>PMAE01000022.1 GCA_003152485.1 Gemmatimonadota bacterium
AGGGATGCCGGCACGAACACCCGACCCAGCACCGGCCACGTCTCGGGCCTGCGGCCAAGCCGTCGCCACAGGACGACGAGCGCGACGACCAGCACCAACGTGCCGACCGCTGCCGGACAGAATACGTACCGCCAGAACTCTGCGCGTGGCGTCACGCGGGTCTCCTTGGCGCCAGCCGTGTGGGCCGCGCCGGTCGGGGCATTCGCCGTTTCGGCCGCCGCACAGTCGACAGCCGTTGCGCATATTATGACCGGCGGATTGGTACAATCAAGAGAGCCATTTTGCGTCATTATCACTGTACCATATGGAGCGACGGTGTCCAAGACGACCGGCACGTTCGATCTGACGTTGAATCACCGCGGGCCCCGTCAGTCGCGCGCGAGCTGGCTGTATGGGGAACTGCGCGGGGCGATGCTCGAGGGACGCCTCGGGCCCGGGAGCCGACTGCCGGCGTCGCGCGATTTCGCTCGCCTACACGGCCTGTCGCGCGGGACCGTGGTGAGCGTGTTCGAGCGACTCCGCGCCGATGGGTACGTCGCCTCGCGTGTCGGATCGGGCACGTGGGTGAGTCACCGCATGATCGCCGGAAGTCCGCCTCCGGCCAAAGGGCCGACACCCCCGGCATTCATCCGCCGAGCCGCCTCGGCCTACGCTCGGCCAAAGGCGTTCGTCGGCCGGCAGGCGTCTGACCGCGTCCGCCCCTTTGAGATCCAAGCCCCGGCCGTGGACGAGTTTCCAGCCAAGCTGTGGGCACGACTGGTGGCGCGGCGGGCGCGGGACTTCGGATCGTGGGCCACGAGCGCGGATGATGGACGCGGCTACCGGCCGCTGCGCGAGGCCATCGCCCAGTATCTCGGGTCATCCCGCGGCGTGCGGTGCGGCAGTGATCAGGTCGTGATCGTCTCGGGCGTGCAACAGGCACTCGATCTGCTCGCCCGGCTCCTCCTCAAGCGCGGTGAGGCGGTCTGGATGGAGGATCCGGGATACTTTGGGGCGACCATTGCCTTCGGTGGCGTCGGCGCGCGGATCGTTCCGGTGCCGGTGGACGAGCAGGGACTGTCGGTGGCCGCGGGCGTGAAGCTGTGTGCGCATCCGAAAGGCGTGTACCTCACGCCTGGCCATCAGTTCCCGTTGGGCATGACGATGTCGCTGGAGCGCCGCATGGCCGTTCTCAAGTGGGCGGCGCGAGTCGGGGCCTTCATCATCGAGGACGACTACGACAGCGAATACCGCTTCACCGGGCGGCCGGTCCCCGCTCTGCAGAGTCTGGATCGTGGTGCCAACGTGATCGTCATCGGATCGTTCAGCAAGCTCCTGTTTCCGTCGCTCCGCCTCGGGTACGTCGTCTTGCCGGCATCCCTGGCCGATTATTTCGTGGCCTGTCGGCACCGCACGGATTTCCGCTCGCTGAGCCTCGACCAGGTCGTGCTCTGCGACTTCATCGTAGGTGGGCATCTGGGACGGCATCTGCGACGGATGCGCGATCTGTACGCGAGCCGCCTCGCGACGCTGATCGACGGCGGCCGCCGATACCTGGGTGGCTTGCTGACGATTTCCGATGTCAGGGCCGGCCTGTATACCGTGGGGCTTCTCGAGAACGGCATGACCTCGCGACAGGCCGAGTCGGCGGCGGCCGCACAGGGCATCGACGTCATGGCGCTGGACCGCTTCACGGCGAAGCGCGCCGACCCTCGGGGCATCCTGCTCGGCTTTGGGGCGTTCGATGAGTCCACGATTCGAACCGCTGTGGCCCGGCTCGCCCGAGCCCTCGACCGACGGATTGCGAGAACGCCGTAAATCCGGGCCCTCGCCTGCACTGCCCCCGGTGTGAACTGAGCGGGCGGCTAGTCGATGAGCCCGCGCTGCTGCGCGTGGATCACCGCCTCAAGGCGGTTGTGGGTGCGGAGCTTGCGATTGATGTGGTGGAGGTGGTTGCGGAGGGTCTGGGCAGAAATCGCCAGCTGGCGGGCAATGGTTGCAGAGTTCGTGCCTTGGGCGAAGAGCTGAAGGATGCGACGCTCCTGCTCGGAGAGCGGTTCGACCGGTGTGTGATGGGTCGCGGTGTGGGCGAGCGAAACGAGTTGCTGGGCAGCCTCCAACATCCGGTTGAGCAGATCGTCGTTGCGCCGGCGCTGGTCGATGTTGCGCGCCAACCGCACGAACAGCCGGCGTCCGGTTCGTCGGTTGTTGAAGACAATCGTCGAGACATTCACCCAGATCCGGCCTGCCGACCGGGAGCGGACCTCCAAGTCGAAGTCAGGGATCGTACCGGACGTTCCGCCACCGCGACGGATCATCGCGTCGGCGCCCCCTGCGAGCGCGCGGGTGCCCAGCGCGTCCCGCCCCTCGAGCACCTCGTCGATGTTGCGACGGAGCACCTCGTTCGCCGTGTAGCCGAACAGCCGCTCAGCGGCCCCGTTCCACGAGCAGATCTCGCCGCTGTCGGTGACCGTGTACGCGGCATCGGCGGTCTGCTCGAGCAGCGCGAACAGCTCCGTTTCGAGCATCGGTCTCCTCGCCCGCCCCTCGCAGGGAATTCTCGTGCCCAGCCCCACGGGCGCCAAGCCGCCATCCGCGCGCAGGGACGCACATCTCTCACGCCGTACGAACGTGCCACTACCATCCCACTTGCCCGGCCACGATCTTGTCCCCGTATTCCCCGTAACGCAAGCCACTCAGCGAACCCTCACCATCCGTGAGGCGATGCGACCATGACCCGCCTCGGAACGACTGCTCGCCAGCGTGCCCTAAGGCGCGCTCGGCGTCGAGGACGCGACGGAGTGAGACGTGAATGAGCACAATCAGACCCCGAGACCCCGCCCGAACACGGGTAACCTTCGCCAGGCAGGCGATATCATCTTCACCATCGGCCACTCCACACGGACGCTCGCCGAATTCGTGGCGCTTCTGCGCCAGGTTGGACGTCACGCTGCTCGTGGACGTGCGTTCGATCCCACGCTCGCGGATAACGCCGCAGTTCAACAAGGAGAGGCTGCCCGATGCGCTCGCCGCAGAGGGGATCGGTGGTCGAGCACATCATGGACTGGGTCAGGTCGTCCCGGCGACCCTCACGCCCGGTGCGCACGTCCTGGCCGGGGGGACGCTGCGCTATCCAGCGGCAGCGGATCAAGGGGTGAGCGCAGGCGGCGATTGAGCAACCGTTCGAGCACCGCGACGTCGCTGATGTCCGCGGCCTTCGACGCAAACACGAGCGTCACCCGACCCTTCTTCGCCCGTCGCGCTAGATCGTCGAGCACGGTCTTGGCCGGCGACGCACGCAGCTCCCTCGTATATCGCCGCCGAAACTCCGGCCACTTGGCGGGATCGTGGCCGTACCATTCGCGCAGTCCGCGTGAGGGCGCAATGTCCTTCTCCCACGCCTCGAGGCGTGCCTTGGCTTTCGACACGCCTCGTGGCCAGAGCCGGTCGATCATCACGCGGTAGCCGTCCGATGCAGAGGCCGGCTCGTAGGCTCGCTTGGTGACGATCATCCCTCCCGCTCCCAAGATGAAGGGCAGGTGGGAGAAGGGCGTCGCGCCAAGCCAGAGTGGAGGTCGAGAATTGTCATAGCGAGACAGCGGCACGGTTGCGGATCCGTCCGGTGACCGGAGCGGCTCGTGCACGCGGAGCATCGGCGATCAACGTGAGAGCCTTCTCAGCGCCGATCCTTTGTGCATCGCGATGTGATCCGTCTTGTCGCTCTTGATTTCATACTGCGGGCCGTCCTTGCTGGCATGGACCGTGTACCCTTTGAACTGGATCTCCGACGTTACCACCCGAGTGATCCGGCCGCTCACACGGCCCGCTTCCGAGTTCCAGCTCACATGGTCGCCGCGCTTGAATCCTCGCGTCGTCATAGTCACTGTCCCCCTCCGGTTTCGTGATATCATGTCGCGATTGCTGGACCAGCCCGTGTCATCCGGCCCGTGGACGGCGACCGTCATCCTGCTGCCAGGCTCGGTCGGCTCGACGGGTTTCCGATGAACTCCACCAGCATTGGTGCGCGATCTCACGCTCGCCGCGCGAGCCATGCCGCGCGGAACCAAGCGCGTTACTGAGCCAATCGTGTTACGGTTGCTTGAGCTTCGTCGTGTCGTTTGGTGACATCTTCGACGGCGTGCTCGCGTTGCCCATGGATGAGCTCTTCGACCCGTTTGGCGACATCTTGGACGGCCTGCCAGTCGAGTCGTTGGGCGCCTTCTTGGACGGCATGTCCGCCGAGTCGCCTGCGTGTCGGCCTGCGTGTTCTCGACCCGCGTGATAGTCGCCGGCGCGCCGCAGCGTGTCGCCCTTCGCCATCACTGGTTGACCTTGGTCTGGCCTGAGCTTCTTCATCCGAGGGCCCATGGTCGAGTGGCCAGATGCGTCCGTCATGCCCGACTGCGTCTGGTTCTTGGTGGTGTCGCTGGCGACATCGCCGCTGCTCGTCACACGTCGGTGAAGTCGCTTGTGGGTTGTGCTGTCTGACATGCGGCCCGTGCTGTCACGCGACGTCGTCTGGCCGGCTTGCCCTTGCCCGGGTTGCCCACTCTGCGCGACGGCTGCGCCTGGCAGTACGACGGCACACGCTGCGACCGCTGCTCCCCAAATCCAACGCATATGCGCCGCCCTGTTGTGAAAGTGTGTCATTTTGTACGCGTCGATCGGACTCGTTGTACGGCCGGCCGGACTCGGCCGGCTGAACGGTGAGCGCCTTACCCGCGCGCCGCGTTGCGCCTTGACCTCCTGTAGCGCAAGAAGTAGGCGCATTGCGATGGGACGTTCGTACCCCGTGAAGAGATGCGCGTCCTGCGCGCGGATGGCGGCATGGCGCACGTGGAGTTTGCGCCACGAGAACCCACTGCGAGGAGGGAACGAGGTGCGCTCGTTCGCAAAGCTGGAGGCACGCGACGAGTTGGGGCGTGCCTCCATCCTCGAGCGCTGATGAGCGGGCCGTTGCGCCGGATCGCCCCTCCCTCGACAACAGTTGACGCCTAGTACACATCGAGGCCGAGGTACATAGTGGAGCAAGAATTGGGCTGCGCGACCCCACTAGGCACTCGCCGTGCCGAGCCAAATCGAATCGACCGCGTACCCATCAAACTCATCGAGCATTGCATCGTCGCCTCGCTCGCTGATGAGCGCCAATCCACCTCTCAAACACACTCCATGGGCGCGACATCCGAAGGCGTAGTGTCTGAGGCACCGTCGATCGTCACCGCCGCGACCGAATGCGGCGGCAAGTCGAGTTCGATGTGGAGCGACCCCTCCTCGTATGTCCAGGCCTGCCGCTCGGGAGCGAGTCGCGAGGAGTCGCGCAGGTCTGCGACCTGGTCAGACGATAGGTATGGCGGACTGCCCCACGCCTGCCACCGCCCCTTCGCGTTCGCGTGGTCCGTGTCGATCCGCCGGACGATGACGGCACCCGGTGACGCCACGCCGTCGAGTTGGATGTGCACGTGCTCGGTCACGATCGGGCGGGTGGGTAACGCGTGATTGGTGATCAGAACCGTCGTGCCTCGACCGTCCGGTTGCCGGACGACCCAGGCGTCGATGGTCGGATGCTGGTCCTCCAAAGCGAAAACGAGGTCAGTGCCAAGCCGGTGGAGGAGCTCGAACGCTCGATACGACGGCTTCTCAATGCCATAAAGATTGAGCAGCCCGAACCCCCCGTGAAACGGCACCGATGGAAAGAAGTTTTCGTCGAAAATGTCCGAAAAGGCCCACCAACTGTATCCGTCGACCAATCCTCGTGCCTCGAGCATGGTCTTGATGATCACCGCCGCTGCATACGGCTCGTCGTGGAGCACGTCGCGTGAATTGGACGAGGTGCTCCATTCGGTATAGTAGAGCGGTCGGTCACCCACGAGCTGCCGAGTCTCGCGTGCCCGGTCACGGAGCACGCTCCGACTGCTCGCAGCGAGTTGGGCTTCCGTATCGTCCCCCGGGCGCCCAAATGCGTCCGTTGGGTAGTGGTGGGTGCTGACGAAGTCGAGTGGCACGTGACCCGATTCGCAGAATTCGACGAACGCGGCAATCCACTGGTCGTCCGCCGTCGCGGGGCCACCGACACACAGACGATCGGACACCCGTTTGAGCGCCGTTGCGGTCTCTCGGTACAACGCGAAGTAGTCGGCCTGAGTCCCAGTCCAAAACGCCGGAAGATTTGGCTCGTTCCACACCTCGAAGAACCACCCCGAGACTTCATCCACACCATACCGTTGGATACTGTGCGTCGCCAGCCGATGCACCAGCGCGGCCCACTCGGCACGATCTCTTGGCGGCGTGATGTTGCCTCTGTACTGAAACACCGTGGTGTTCCCCGAGGCCAGGGTCGATGGCATGAAGCTGAGCTCGACGAATGGCCGCACGCCCATCGCGAGGAGCGCATCCCAGATGGTATCGATGTTGAAGAACGAATAGACAAGCTGGTTCTGCTCGCACACCAGGGTCCCAAGGTCGTCGGAAAGGAGCGCGTGGAATCGGACGCGCCGCATTCCCAGCTCATCGTGACACCGCTGTAGCTGCGCCTGAAAGTCCGCTCGGAGTGCCAGGAGCGCATGCCCACTGCCGACACACTGTTCCCACGCGTGGGCGAGCGGCGTGCCTGGCCGCCGGAGGTCGCACGAAACAACGACGGCTGTCACACTCCGCTACCGCGTTTCGGGGATGGGATCGCGCTACAGCTCACTGACTCCTCGACGGCGTGACACGTTCCAAAGGAGTTGCGCTTGGCGACCACCAATCAATCACTTCTTTGATGGCGTCGGGCTCGGCATGGCCGACGAGCTCGCCGAATCGGCTGGATGGATAGTGCGTGATCAACGCCGGGAGGTGCCCGGGCCAACGAAGCTGCCCCAGACGTAGGTCATCGACCGCCATCTGAAAGTGACCCGTCGCGGCATTGACACTGCCCACCATGACCTGGTTGTCCAAGACCAACTGGCGCACGAGCTCCGCGCCCGAGATCTGCAACGGTCGATTCCCACCTGGGATCCCAGTGAGCACGTAGGCGCCGTTCAGCGCCAGCGCATCCAGGAGGTTGAACTCCAGCGCCGCAACGCCGGTGGCTTCGACGATCACCTCCATCGGGCCCACGACGGCTTCGACTCGATCCGCTGGCACCCGACGGCCGTCGATGTACTCGCCGCCCACCCCCCCCAACCATTGCGGCCTGACGGTCGCGGCGTCCATGACATCCAGGCCATATACCTTCGCTCCCCGTAACGCCAGGACCATGGCCGCGAGCAAGCCAACGGGCCCGAGCCCGGCCACGAGGCACCGGCGTCCGACGATCCAGTCGGGCGTCGTCGCGGCATCGGGGCGCCGCACGATCTGGAGACGCAGGGCCTCGTCGATGGCTTTCTCGACGATCGACAACGGTTCGATCAACACGCCGACCGCGGCTAGCTCGGCGGGCACACGGACGACGTATTGCTCGCTGTCGACCACGTACTCCGTTTGATAGCCATCCAGACCGCGGATCCCGCGCTCTCGGTACTTGCCGGTCTCGCACATGTCGGAACGGCCCATCCGACAGGAGGCGCATTGACCACATCCCCGTCGGACGGTAAACACGGCGTAATCCCCGCTCGCCACTCGAGTGACCGCGGCCCCGGCGGACACGACCTGACCCAACATTTCATGACCGATCACGAGTTCACGCGCACCGTCGGGCGCGCGCGCCCGTCCGCCCGAGACTTCTTCGCGATCGGTACCGCAGATCCCCACACACACCACCCGCATCTTGATCCCGTCCGGCCCCGTGATGGAGGGTTCGGGCCGATCCACCACGCGTGAACCGGCGGTGCCTGGCACGATCGCGATGGCTCTCACGACTGCCCTTTGATCGCCGGCATGTACGCGAGCTCCGGTCGCGCCTGGAGATGGCCGCCATCAAGCGCCATCTTGAGGACCTGTGCGATGTGCATCGCCTGTCGATCGGTCGTTTGCGAGATCTGCTCGCGGCAGCTGAAACCGTTCCCCACGATCAGCGTATCGAGCGCGGCCTCCCGGACCTTGGGCAGCACCACCCGTTCACCGCACTTGATCGAGACGTCGTAATGCTCTCCCTTCTCGAATCCGAATGCCCCGGCCATCCCGCAGCACCCGGAATCCAGGATCGTGTAGTCGAGTCCAAGCTGCTTGAGCAGCTGTTCTTCGTCCCCGAAGTCGAGTACCGCCTTCTGGTGGCAGTGGCCGTGCACGAGCGCCTTTGCGTGCAGCGTCGGCACCACGAATTTGGGTGCCTTCTTGACGAGGAATTCGCTCAGTAGATAGGTCTGCTGGCTCAACAGCCGTGCGTCCCCGTCGTTGGGCAGAAGGTTCACGAGCTCGTCCCGGAAGACCGACACACAGCTCGGTTCGAGTCCCACCACACAGACCCCGGCGCGGATCTGGGCACGCAGGGCGTCGAGTATCTGGTGCAGCATGCGCTTCGCGAGGTCCAGCATCCCATAGTCGTAGAGCGGCCGGCCGCAACACAGTGAAACACTGGGCACGATCACGCGAAAGCCGGCCGCCTCCAGCACTTCGACCGCGGCCTGTGGTGTGCTCGGATGAAAGTGGTTGTTCCACGTGTCCGGCCACAGGATGGCCGGCGGCTTGTCCGCGTTGCGGACGGGCCGCTTTTTGAACCACGCCTTGAAGGTCTGCAGCGCGAACACCGGGATCCGCCGCTGCGGCGCCACGGTTGCGAGCGCCTTTGCGATGTCACGCAGCATCGGCGTCTGGGTGAAGAAATTCGCGATCCGCGGCATCCGCGACGCAATCCGGGCCCACCAGTACATGAGACCGAATGCATACGCGGCGATCGGGCGTGGACGGCCCTTGAAGTAGTGGGAGAGGAATTCCGCCTTGTATGTCGCCATGTCGACGCTGACAGGACATTCGCCGCGACACCCTTTACAGGCCAGACATAGGTCGAGCGCCTCCTTGACCGATTCGTCGCGCCACCCTTTCTGCAGCGGATTGCCTTCGAGCATCTCGAAGAGAAGGCGCGCGCGGCCGCGCGTCGAATGCCGTTCCTCGCGCGTCACCATGTAGCTCGGACACATCGTCCCACTGTCGTGCTTGCGGCACTTGCCTGTCCCCACGCATCGGTTCGCCGCGTACGCAAAGCTCCCGCGATCCTCGGCGAAGGCGAAATGCGTATCCGGCTCCCACGGATGGTAGTGCGTCCCCCACCGCAGGTTCTCGTCGACCGGGTAGGCGTCGATCACTTTCCCGGGGTTCATCTTGCCCTGAGGGTCCCAGATCGACTTGAATTCCCGAAACGCCTCCATGATCTCATCGCCGAACATGATCGGCAGCAAGGATCCACGCGCCTGGCCATCGCCATGCTCGCCCGACAGAGAACCGCCGTAGGAGGTGACGAGGTGCGCCGCTTCGTTCAGGAACTTCTTCCACCGATCGATTCCCTCGGCCGTGAAAAGATCGAAGTCGATGCTGCAGTGGATACACCCCTGGCCGAAATGGCCGTACAGCGACGCGGTATAGCCGTATTTGTCGAACAGCTTCTGCAGATCGCGCAGGTAGTTGCCGACGTCCTTGGGCGCGACCGCCGAATCCTCCCAGCCGGGATAGAAATCCGGCAGGTGCGGGATCTTGGACGTCGAGCCAAGCCCCGATTCACGGATCTCCCACAGCAGCTTCTCCTCCGTCGGATCATCGAAGAGCTTCATGGTGGGGGGATGCGGCTGCTGCCCGAATGCAGTCATTAGCCCCCGTCCCTGCTTGTCCGCATCCGCCCTCGACTCTGCACCGAACTCGACGACCAGCCACGCGTTGCCCGCCGGCAACATCGCGCGACCCGACGTCGACATCCCCTTGTCGTGCATGTACATGAACATGCTGCTGTCGATCCCTTCGAGCGCGATCGGCTGATGCGTGTTGCAGAACGTGACGTGGTCGCCGGCCGTGAAGATGTCGGAGAAGCCAAGCACCACGAGCGTGCGGCTGGGGGGGCTGTGCACGAGGCGCAGCTTTGCCTGTAGCACCGTCACGCAGGTGTTCTCAGTCCCGACCAATGCTCGGGCCACGTTGAAGCCATGCTCGGGCAGCAGCTCCTGGAGTGGATAACCGGACACGAGCCGAGGGATGTGCGGGAATTTCTTGCGGATCTGATCCGCGTACTTGTCGCGTATTCCCTTGAGCCCCGCGTAGATCTCGCCTCGCCGACCACCGCCGGCGATGATCTGCGCCAGCTCCGCCTCGCTCGTGGCGCCCACCCACATGCGGAGCCCATCGTAGGTGAGGATTTCGAGCGCGTCGGTGTTCTCCTCGACCTTGCCCGCCATCTGTGCGTGCATCCCACAGGAGTTGTTTCCGATCATCCCGCCAAGCGTATTGCGGCTGTGCGTGGCTGGATCAGGGCCGAACGTCAGGTGCCGCTCCTCGGCCTTGCCCCGAAGGTCATCGAGCACCGTCCCGGGTTCGACCCGCGCCCACTTCGCGTCCCAATCGATCTCGAGCACGTGGTTCATGTACTTGCTCATATCAATGACCACAGCGGCATTGCAGGTCGATCCCGCCAGATCCGTCGCCGCGCCGCGCGCCACCACGGGAGCCCCGAGCTCGTGCGCGACAGCGACAGCTGCCACGACGTCGTCGGCATCCCTCGGTATGACCACCCCCATCGGTACCTGTCGGTAGTTGGACGCGTCGGTCGAATAGAGGGCGCGATCGCCATCGGTGAATCGGACCTCTCCACGGATGCGCGCCCTGAGTGCGGTCGCCAGACGCTCGACGTCGACGCCCGACTGGGCCGCGGTCACGGCGTCCGGCCGCGGAAGGACTGGGAGCGGAGCCCTTCCCCCGCGTCGGCGGCCGCCGTCGCTCGGTGCCGGCACCTGGATCATCGTCATTCCTCTTTCGTCGCCTGTAAATGTTTCAGATGGCGAACCGCTTCGCGTCGGCCCGCTTGAACTCGAGGCCCATGCCGGGCCGCGTGAGATCGGGCCGGAGGGCCCCCTCCACTGGCGTCAACACACCATCGAACAGCATGTGCTCGATCCGCACGTGGTCATGGAAGTACTCGATGTGTCGAACGCGCTTCGCCGCACAGCCGGGATGCGCATGCAGCGATGGCGCACAGTGCGTCGACAGCGGGACCGATTGTGCCTCGCAGAGACCGTCGACCACGAGAAGGCCGGTGATCCCTTCGCACCGTGAGGCATCCGCCTGCAATACGTCGACGGCGCGCGCCTCCAGAATCCGGGTAAAGTCGGTTGGATCGTACCCGTACTCGCCCACGGAGATCTCCATCTGGACGGGGGCCCGGTCGCGACATAGATGCAGCCCTTCCAAATCCAGGTGGTACACCGGCTCCTCGTACCAACTCACCCCCGATTCCGCGAACCGCTCCGCCTGGGCCAACGCCTGCTTGCGCGTGTAGGCCCCGTTGGCGTCGACGAACAGCTCGGCGGCATCGCCGATGGCGCACCGCGCGGCCGCGATGCGTTCGATATCGCGCGCCGGATCCCGGCCAATCTTCATCTTCACGCGCGGAATCCCCGCCTGGACCCAATCGGCGAGCTGCTTCTGCAGCTGTTCAGTCGAGTACGAGGTGAACCCCCCGCTGCCATAGACCGGCACCGCATCCCGGACGGCACCGAGCAGGGTCACGAGCGGGACCTCGAGAAGCCGGGCCTTGAGGTCCCACAGGGCGACGTCAACCGCCGCAATCGCCATGGCAGCGATACCCGGTCGCCCAAGATTGCGGATCTGCGCGACAAGCGTCGCCCAGATCCGTCCGTTCGCCATCACGTCCTGACCGCTGACGACGTCGGCGAGCACGTCGTGGATCAGGAGCGCGGTTGCCGTGTCAGCGTAGGTGTAGCCGAGACCAGTGACGCCGCCGGCCTGCGCCTCGACGACTACCAGCGTCGTCGCCGTCCAGACGAGCGTCCCGTCCGATTCGTTTGGCGTATCGGTCGGGATACGATACGCGGACACTGTGACGCGGTCGATGGGAACGCCGCTGCTGGCGAGCATGGGGGTGCTCCCTATTCTCCGTGCCCTTTCCCCGGAAAGATTCCGGCCATCACGCTCTTCACTGACTCGACGATCACGCCCTTTTCATCGGGGTCGCCCTTGATCATGGCCGACATGAAGTTCTTCGCTTGCTCGAAACTGATGTGAGGCGGCAGGATCGATACGTTCGGGTCAGTATACGCCTCGTAGATGACCGGTCGTGTGGCGGACAGCGCCACATCCCACGCCGGCCCGACTTGTTCAGGTTTGTCCACCCTGATGCCCGTAAATCCCAGGAGCTCGGCGTACCGCGCGTACGGAAAATCCGGCAGGTCCTGCGACGCGTCGAACTTTGGGTCGCCGCTCTCGATCCGCATCTCCCACGACACCTGGTTGAGATCGCGGTTGTTGAGCACCAGGAAGATGATCCGCGGATCACTCCATCGTTTCCAATATTTGGCTACCGTGATCAGCTCATTGAGCCCATTCATCTGCATCGCGCCGTCGCCGGTCATCGCGATCGCGACACGGTCCGGGAAGGCGAACTTGGCTGCTATGGCATAGGGGACGGCCGGGCCCATGGTGGCGAGGCTGCCCGCGAGCGAGAACTTCATCCCGCGCCGCATGACGAGATGCCGCGCCAACCAATTCGTGGCGGTCCCTGCGTCACCGCTCAGGATGCAGTTGTCGGGCAGACGCGGCGAGAGCTCGGTGAACACCAATGCGGGGTTGAGCGGGTTCGCGCTCACCTTGGCACGACTCGCGTCGACCCGCTTCCACTCCTCGCGGTTGGAGGCGATTTGCTCGCGCCACGTGCGGTCGGTCTGTTGCTTGAGAAGAGGCAGGAGCTCGCGCAACGTGTCGCCTGCGTCGCCCGTGAGGTTTACCTCCATTGGGTATCGCAGGCTCAGGTTCTTGCCGTTGATGTCGACTTGCACGCCCCGGGCCTGCCCTTCTTTGGGGAGAAATTCGCCATAGGGAAAGGTCGACCCAATCATCAATAGCGTGTCGCACTCCCGCATCATGTCGTTGCTCGGCCGGGTACCGAGCAACCCGATCGTTCCCGTCACCCACGGGAGATCGTCGGGCAACACGGCCTTGCCAAGGAGCGCCTTCGCGGAGCCCGCGCCGAGCCGGTCGGCCACGGCGATGACCTCATCGGTCGCGTTCATTGCGCCCGCCCCGACCAGCATCGCGACCTTTTTGCCACTGTTGAGCACTGCGGCCGCCCGCTGCAGGTCCGCTACGGTCGGGATCACGCGTGGTCGTGAGAAGCCGATCCCGGTGTGCACGGAGTTGTGCGTGTGCGGCGGCGTGGGGACCGCGTCCATCTCGGCCACATCTTTCGGCACGATCATGCACGTGACCGATCGTGTCGCCATCGCGATCCGCAGCGCCCGATCGACGACGTGCCTGACGGCAATTGGATTGGAGATCGTGACGCAGTACTCGCTCGCGACATCCTTGAATAGGACGTTGAGATCGACCTCCTGCTGGTAGTTGCCGCCGAGTGCCATGGTCGACGCTTGGCCCACGATCGCAACCACCGGCTGGTGGTCCATCTTCGCGTCGTAGAGTCCGTTGAGCAGGTGTATGGCGCCTGGCCCCGAGGTCGCGAGGCAGATACCGAGCTCGCCCGTGTACTTGGCATGCGCACACGCCATGAACGCAGCTTGCTCCTCATGCCGCACCTGGATGAAGTCGAGCTTGCCCTTTGTCCGTGCGATCGCCGCGACGAGACCGTTGATGCCATCGCCCGGATAGCCAAAGATCCGGCGCACGCCCCATTGCATGAGGCGCTTCATGAGGAAGTCAGCTGCCGTGGTGCTCATCGTAGTATTCTCGCTCTCGGTGAATGGATCCGTCGATCTATGCTGCATCCGATGGAGCGCATGACGTGTGCCGTATTAACGGCCCCGCGAACTACCGTCGCGCGGCGAGTCGCGTTCATCCGATTGAGCGGACGCGACCGGAGTCACCGCGGCGCATACAAGTACGCGGCAATGTCGCGAGCCGACCGGTCGTCGACACCGAGATTGGGCATCGCGGTCCCCGGCTCGATCGCCTGGGGCACCGTAATCCACGTGACGAGGTTGTCGGCCGTATTCGGGAGTTCGCCCGCGATGTAGGCGCGACGGCTAAATGCGGTGAGCGGCGGTCCGACCATGCCGACAGCGCTACCCACTCCGGGAATCACATGGCACGAGCCACAGCCATAGCGGACAATCGCCGCTGGCCCGCGGCGCGCATCGCCCCCCTGCACGACGCGCGTCGGCGCCCCCGCACACCCGGCATAGAACGCAAGACCGGCCACGAACGCCACTACGCATCCGATCGACGATTTCATGCGTCGGGCCGCGGCGAATCGGCTCATGGCAATGCACTCTCCCGGCGGCTGGCCGAGTCGCGGTTGGACGGAACCGGCCCGCCCTGGAACGGAACTGTCCCGGAGGTCGATCCAGGCGGGACCATGCCGACGTGCGATGCGTGGCCGCCGAACCAAGGCTCCCCATGGGTTTGGCTGATGGCCCAGATGTAGGCCGCCACGCGGCGGATCTCCTCACCGGTGAGATCGCCCCGCGCCCCCCGGGCCGGCATCGCGATCGGACTCCGTGTGAGCGCGTCGGGGATGCCGGCCGCGATCAGAGAGTCAATGGAGCGCCAATTGTATGCGACGTAGTCGAGCTCGACCGTCACAGCGTCTCCGGCCGCGGGCAACCCTTGGCCTTCGATGCCGTGACATCCGAAACAGCCCGCACGACCGTGAAACAGCGAATCGCCAGCCTGTAGCATCGCGACCGTCATGCCGGGCGGCAGCGTCGGGAGCGTATCCGGCTGCATCTCGTCCGGCACGGCGATCGGTGCGACCGCGTGCGGGGCGACCCGCTGCTGCTGCGCTCTGATGGTGGCCGCGGTCCCGAGGGATGTGAAGAGCACCACGCACATCGACCACAACACGCTCCCGCGCGTCATGGGCCCCCCCGAGCGGCGGAATCCGAAGGGGCGATGCGCGCGGCCAAGCGGGTTGCCGGTGGAAGCGCAAACGCAATCATCTCATCCCCACGCCGATCATTGAGATTGAGCAGTCCGGTGGCTGCCACCGCAACAAATTGCGTCTCGCCGACCTGGTATGTGATCGGCGGGGCGTTCACGCCCGCGTCCGCACTGTAGCGCCACAACTCATGGCCCGTCCGGGCGTCGAGCGCGACAAAGGTGTCATCGGCCGCACCCGCAAAGAACACGAGACCGCTCGCCGTCGCCATTGCCCCGCCGATCAACGGAGTGGGAGACCGCGCCTGCCATGCGATCTTGCCCGTCGCCAAGTCAACCGCGGTGTAGAATCCGTAACGGTCCTTCGCCGGCGTCGCTACCACGCCGCCGTCCCACCACTGCGCCGGCGGCTGGAGGGATTCGAGTTTCTGCCGGTACTTCATCGGGAAGTAGTTCTCCTCGGCGTATGCGTACCCCGTCTGCGGACTGTACGCCATCGGCGACCAGTCACTGCCGCCGAGCGTTCCCGGGTTTTCGATGACGCCCTCGGGGGTGGGGGGCTGCATGTAGCGGAGGAGCGGCGCCAGCGGAACGGATTTCCGGAGAGGCCGGCCGGTCGCGCGGTCGAGCACGTAGACGAAGCCATCCTTGCCGGCTTCCGCGACCGCCTTGACCGAATGGCCCTGGCCGTCGGGCGCATCGAGGAGCATCGGTGGCGTCGTCGCGTCGTAGTCCCAGAGATCGTGCGAGACCTCCTGGTAGTACCACTTGACGGTGCCGGTGTTGACGTCGAGGGCGACGATACAATCGGTGTAGAGATTGTCACCGGGGCGCGTGGTCCCGTCGTTGTCGGGCGCAGGATTGCCGACGTTGATGAACAGCATGTGCATCTCGGGATCGTACGCCGGGTGGTGCCATACGGGGCCGCCGCCGTGCCGCCACGAGTCGCTGTAGCGCGCGCTGTCTGCGCGTTCGCGGTCGACGTCGCGGCCGAACGACTGGCCCCACTCGTCAGCTGTCCGCCACGTCCCCCACCACCCGCCGGCCGCCGGACTCGGGATCGTGTACCACCGCCACACGCGCCGTCCGGTGCGCGCGTCGTACGCGTCTACATAGCATCGGCAGCCCTGCTCGCCCCCACTCACCCCGACCACGATCTTTCCGTCGACGGCGATGGGCGCGCCGTCGAGATGGATGCCCGCCAGGTTGTCACCGACGACGACATCCCACGCCTTCTGTCCAGTTGCTGCATCCAGCGCCACCAACCGGGCATCGACCGTCGCCATGTATACGCGCCCGTCGTAGACAGCCACGCCGCGGTTGATCGGGCCGCAGCAGTCGACGGTCGTCCGGTAGCTGTGCACGTACTCCCACTTCTTGACGCCCGTCGTTGCGTCCAGAGCGACCACGTGGTTGAGAGCGGTCGAGAGATACATGACACCGTCGACGACGATGGGGCTGGACTCCGACGAGTGCACGATGCCCGAGTGAAAGATCCACGCCGGAGCGAGCGCCGCGACGTTGGCGGTCGTGATCTGACTCAGCGGCGACCAGCGCCGATTGGTGTAATCGCGCCCATAGGACGGCCACGCCTGCCCATCGGCCATGGCGCGCCGAAGCGTCGTATCGGCGTGCGCGGTCTGCCGCGAGGCATCGGCCCCACGATTGCCGCAGGCGAGCACTGGCGTGACGCCGAGTACGAGCGCCGCGGCGGCGCGCAGCCAGCGATGACCGGGCGCCGGCGCTGCCGCGGCGGCCCCCACCGATGTATTGGTAGCCATGCGTTGGCTACAGAGCAAGCCTTGGACCGAGCGCGGAACGCGCGAATTCCTCGTCACGCGCCTCTCACCGCAAGGTGTATAGGTAAGCCGCGATGTCGCGGGCGTCGGCCGCGCGCACGCCGAGATTCGGCATGGCCGTCCCCGGTTCGATCGCCTGCGGATTCATGATCCAGGCGACGAGCTGCGGCGGCGTGTTGGAGACCTCGCCGGCAACACTCGTTCGGGAGGCGAACGACGTGAGCGGCGGCGCGGCAGTACCGGTCGCACCGTTGATCCCCGGGATCATGTGACACGACCCACAGCCATACGTACCGATTGCCTGCGCGCCACGCGTCGCGTCGCCCCCCAACACGGTCGCCACCGATTGGTGTCCGGCGTCGACGCACCCGACCACGAGCAGAGGAACGACGACTGCCGCACGGCACCTAGGAGACCATGGACGACACGACATATGATGGCTCCGGCGAGGGTGGCGGCAGGTCGAGGGGTTGCTGTGAAGTGACGCGTCCATCCGTCTCGAGCCATTGGACAAAGCAGAACGACACTGCCGCGAGGTACACCAGGCTGGTCGGGATCCACATGATGAGGCCCGCGAGCTGTTGATCCTCGAGTGCGGTGAATCCCCACGCCGCAGTGCGGTGCAGGTGCTCGACATACCACGGCGTCCGCGCGAAGGTGAGCACGGCGGCGAACGCGCCCATGACCGCCGCGAGCGCCGAGACGTAGATGACTGCTGCGCCGTAACCGAGTCGGCGGCGGCCCGTCGGCTGGAAGACGACCCACCAAAACAGGCAGCCAGTGAGGAGAAAGCTCGCGTGCTCGATCGCGTGGACCCACTCGTGGCTCAATGCCCATCCGTACGGCGCCGGCACGTGCCAGAATCCGAGGGCGGTGACGTGGGCTACCCAGACGACGCTCGGCAGTGTGATGGCACCGAGGGCGATGCGGGCAGGCGGGCCGCCGGNNCCGCCACGACTGAGGCAACGCCCACACGAACGGGAGGAGGGGCCGCCCGAGGACGAGTAGAGGGGCAGCGATCAGGATCAGGATCAGGTGTTGCGTCATGTGCGCCGAAAACAACGCATCGCCGAGGGCGTCGAGCGGTGACACGAGAGCAAGACCGACCGCGAGCAAGCCGGTGGCAAAGAGCCACGCGTGCCCCCGGCCGACGGCGCGACCCACACCGGCCCGATGCCAGAGCCGCCGCACTCCGACCGCATACCAGCAGGCCGCTATCCCCACTCCGAGCACGACCAGCGGCTCCCACGTCCACACACCCCACAATCCTTTCATTACCAGCAGACCGGCGTGAGAAAGAGGGCTAGAGCACTGAGCGCGACACCCCCGGTGAACAACGCGCTGAGCATGATCCCGGCGTACGACATGAAGCGGGTGCGCCCATCGCCACCATCCAGAAGGGCGGCGTGCGCGCCCCCCTTCTCGGTCCGGGTGGCCCGCCAATTTCCCGTCGAGGTAACCAGTGCGGCAACCGAGCCGATGAGTGCGACTCCGATGACGATGGCCACCGCATTCCATGCGGCCGGCGAGCTGGACGTGACTAACGGCACCCGTTGCGGGAAGCAGGTGTGCGCGGCGACGGCGTAGGTGGCGATGAGCTGTACGCTCCAGAAGAACGGGGCGCCGAAGAGTCCGAACCAGAGCGAGCCGCGACCCACAGCCGCGCGCTGCGGCGCGGGGTGGCTGGCGGCGTCGCGATCGGGTCGCGACCCGGGGGCCGCAGCGGCACCGACCATCAGGCTAGCCTCGGGATCAGATAGAGGGAGGCAAAGACGGCAATCCACACGGCGTCCACGAAGTGCCAGTAGAGCGCGGCGTTGGACACCAACTCGTGGCGCTCGGCGGAAAAGAAGCCCCGCCACGCCCAGAACTGGACGACGAGGTTCATCAACAGACCGGCCGCCACGTGAGCACCGTGGAAGCCGGTCACCGTGAAGTAGAGTGATCCGTAAGCGCTCGTCTGTGGCGTGAACGACTTCTGCGACCATTCCACGGCCTGCAGCCCAAGGAACACCGCACCGAGGACGAAGGTGATGAACAGGCCGGCGCGTAGTTGGCTCAGCGCGCCGCGCTTGATCGCCCGTTCCGCCCACCACAGGGTCGCACTGCTGCTGAGGAGGATAACCGTATCGGGCCCGGCGATGCGGAGCGACGGCGGCCCGTCCGGCGGCCAGGTCGAGGCCATGGAGCCAAGGTAGAAATAGCTGAACAACAGATAGGCGAAGAACGACGCCTCGGTGACGATCAGGAGGCGCATCGCCCATCGGCCTGATGAGTGCGATGCGTAGGCGTTGCATGGCAGCACGGCGGCGGCAGTGGCCATGCTCAGGCCTCCCCTGGAGCCGGCGCGGTCCGGGACGGCGAGAGCCAGCCGACGAGGCAGATGAAGACGAGCAGGACGCCGATGCCCGTCCAGGTCCACGATACGGCGAGCAGGGCATAGAACACGACCGTGAGCGCGAGCGCCAGAAGCAGCGGCCACGGAGAATCGGCCGGCATGTGCAACACGGCCGTCGGCTCGGCGTCGAGCGCCGACGTGCCGATCGTCTCACGACCGTCGTCGAGTACAGGCCCCCGGTCCACGATACTCGTCGCCTGCTCGTGGAGTCGCTCCTCCCACAGCGGGTAGCGACTGCGGACGGTGGGCAGCACCGCGAAGTTGTACGGAGGTGGAGGCGACGTCGTCGACCACTCGAGCGTCGGGGCGTCCCATGGGTTGTTGCCCGCAAGCGGCCCCACGCGCAGGCTCCGAACCACGTCGATGAGGAAGAGCAGCACGCCGATGGCGAACACGTACGCACCAACGGTTATGATGAGGTTGGCGGTGTCCCATCCCATCCCTGAGGGGTACGTGTAGATCCGACGCGGCATCCCCAGCATGCCGGTGATGTGCATGGGGAAGAATGCCAGGTTCATGCCGATGAACATGAGCCAGAACACCCACCGCCCGAGCCGCTCGCTGAGCATCCGCCCCGTCATCTTCGGCAGCCAGTAATACAGTGCTCCGAAGACGGGGAACACATTGATCCCGATCAGCACGTAGTGGATGTGAGCCACGATGAAATACGAGTCGGTGAGCTGCAAATCGAATGGGACGGGCGCTGTCATCACGCCGTTGACGCCGCCGATCACGAAGAGGATGATGAAACCGACCATGAAGAGGAATGGCACCTTGAAAACCGGTCGCCCATACCAGATCGTGGCCAGCCACGCGACGATCGACACTCCGCTTGGGATCGTGACTGTCATGCTGGCCCCGCTGAAAAACGACATGGCCAACTGCGGTAGCCCGGTGGCGAACATGTGGTGGACCCACACGCCGGAGCCCACCACTCCCGTCGCGACCGTCGCCAACGCGACGAAGGTGTACCCCGCGAGTGGGCGACGGCAAAAAGTCGGGATCATGTCCGACGCGAGCCCCATAGCGGGTAGCACGACGATGTAGACCCACGGGTGCCCGAAGATCCAAAACAGGTGCTGCCAGAGTAGCGGGCGACCGCCATTGGCGGGGTCAAAGAAGTGAGTCCCGATGTTGCGGTCCAGGTAGAGGAAGATGGACGCGACCGTCAACGCTGGCATGAAGGCCACGATCAGAAACGATACGGTCAGCGTCCCCCAGAGAATGATGGGAACGCGGTTGATCGACATCCCCGGGGCACGCATAGTGAAGAAGGTCGCAATGAAGTTGACGGCCCCCATGGTGGTCGACATCCCGAGATAGATCAGGCCCAAGGTGAAGAACTCGATGTTGAGACCGGGCGAGTAGCTGCGCGCGGTCATCGGCACGTAGGCGAACCATCCGCCATCCGGGGCCTGCCCCACGAAGAAACTCGAGTAGAGAAAGATCCCGGCCAGAAGAAACGTCCAGTAGCTCAGCGCGTTGACGCGTGGAAACGCCATGTCGCGCGCCCCGATCATGAGCGGCCAGAGATAGTTGCTGAACCCGGAGAGAATGGGTGAGGCGAACAGGAAGATCATCGTCACGCCGTGCATCGTGAACAGCTGGTTGTACGCCTCGGGCGACACCAGGTGCATGTTCGAGTGCACCAGCTGTGCGCGCATGACCGCGGCTTCCAAACCACCGATGATGAAGAAGACGAATGCGGTCACGATGTAGCGCTTGCCGATCGTCTTGTGATCGACGCTGGTGAGCGTGCCCAGAAGGCCCCGAGGAGTCTCCCAGATCTCGGTCAGTTGCGCGCGCGGGGCATCGGCGGAGGCGACGACGGTGGCCACGGGTGCTTCGCTCCTAGCTGAGGCTCGACGAACGGTGACGGGACGCGCAATCGACGGCAATACCGGACAGGACGGCGTGCGATCGACGGGACTGGGTCATTTGAGCGTTTCGAGATACGCGACGAGTGCTTGCAGATCGCGGCCATCGAGCGGGACGTTCGGCATTCCGCTCCCCGGCTTGAGTGACTGCGCATTCGCCACCCATCCGGCGAGGTTCCCTCGATTATTGAGCAACGTTCCCGCAGCGATCGTCTGACGGCTGGCGAGATGCGTGAGGTCGGGCCCTACGCGGCCGAGTATGTCGGTGCCGCGAATCGCGTGGCACACGGCGCACGCGGAACGATGAAAGACCGCCAAGCCGGCGGCGGCGGCGGCATCGGTGGGCGCGACTGCCGTCGCACGCTGGCGCACGAGCCACGCGGCGAAATCGGTGGGCGCGTCCGCCACGACGACGAAATCCATGTGCGCGTGCTGCAGCCCACAGTACTCGGCGCACTCACCACGATACGTACCGGGCCGGTTCGCCTGTAGCCACATGGCATTGTCCTGCCCCGGGATGACGTCGGTCTTCCCGGCCAACTCGGGCACCCAGAAGCTGTGGATCACATCGTTCGACACCAGGTTGATGCGCACCGCTCGGCCGACGGGCACGTGAATTTCGTTGGCCGTGACGACCGTTTGGTCCGCTCCCATGCCGGTATACCGCACCTCCCACCACCAGCGGTGCGCCGTGACCTGTACGGTCGCGACCGTTGGTCGCGGGGGACTCGCAACCGCGGCCTGCGTGATGAGCGTGAAGGCAAAGCACACCACGAGGACGATCGCCGGCAGGACGACCCCGCCGATGATGATCCAGCGAACGGGACCGCGCGGGTCACCACTGGGCTCGACGCTGCTGGTACGATCCGGCCGTCGCCGATAGAGCGCAGCCAACAGTACACCGGTAACGATGACGGTCACGGCTGCCGCAACAATGGTGAAGAGCCATCCCAGGCGCGCGATCTGTTCGGCCGCCGGCCCCGCGGCGCGAAACATCGACGGCGACCGCGCACAGCCCATAGCCCCGCACAGCAACGCTGCGGCGAGCGCCGCCCGTGGGACGAACGTGCGCGTCGTTGCCACGCCGCATCGATCTGCGTCTCGTCGCATCACGGGCGCTCGCTTCATCTGGTCCCGCGCCACCACCGGGTGTCTGACGGCTACCATTCGTTGACGCTCTTCATGGGCTCGCGCGTGTCCTCCGAGCCCGCGACGCCCGTACCGCGCCGCCCTGATGGCGCCGCGGCGGCCGCAGTTCCGGGCGACGTGCCAAGCGTCCTGATGTAGGCGACAATCTTCCAGATGTTGTCCTCGGTAATCGCAGCACCCCACGCGGGCATTCCTTTGCCGCGTCCGCCGTAGATGGTCTTGAAGACGTCGGCGTCGTCTCCGCCGAAGCGCCAGGACTGGCCTTGAAGGGAGGGTCCCATTCCGCCGGCCCCGTTGAAGCCGTGGCAGTAGGCGCAGTTCATATGGATGAAGAGTTGCTGGCCTTCCTCCATCGCGGCCCTGTTCCCGTCGTACGGGTTGTGAATCGCGTACCGCGCGCTGTCGATCACGTTGCCGGCTAGAGGACCGGTGGAGAGCGACGTGATTCCCGCGATGTCGGGCAGTGCGGCCGTCGGGGCGCCAGTCGCCTCACCCCGCGCGGTCAGTCCGTTCGGAGCGCTATCGTGAGCGGTACACGCGACAACGGCTGCGACTGCCAGGGCGGCCGACGCCGCACCCGAGATGTACGCACGGCGTGCGCGATGTTCTGGGTGGTAGTGCGGACGATTCATTCTGCCTCCCCCGCGACACGCGGGCCCGGTACGGCGTGACGTGGTGTGTCTCTCGGCCGCGCGGTGTCCGCGACGAGCGGTACGTGGTAGTCGTCGAGGATCCGTCGGATCGCGGGTGCTTCACGGTCGAGCGCGCGCTGGAGTTGGTCGCGGCGCCGGATGTCGCCGTGCCGCACACCGAGCGCGATGTCGAACGTGAACGGCATCGGGGCAGCCCCGGCAAACAGATCGACCGCGGGCGACACGGGGACGACGTCGAGACCCACGGATTCGTGCGTGGCGAAGTAGCCGGCCAACGGCCCCCACACGATCGCCAGATCCACGTCACCGGCCGCGACGGCATCGATCAGCCGAGCCGGCGGGTTCGGCGTGCGGTAGTCGCCGTAGATGCTGTACGCCACGACGTTGGTGATGACGCCGCGTCGCGCGAGCGCGTCCGCGGGCGGCGGGTTGCTCCGCCCTCCGGTGAAATGGAGGCCGATCCGGAGTTGATGCAGTCGCGCGTCATCGAGCGAGCGTAGGTGGAGCGCACGGTCGGCACGTGAGACGAAGACGTACGTGGAGCGGTAGTACGGTCGGGTGGTGAGCAACTGCGGATAGCCGCTCGGCACCCCAATCACGACGTCGCAGATACCAGCATCCACGGTATGCCCGACGAAACCGCGCCGCTCGGGCCACCACGCATACACGAGCCGCTCGTCGAGACTGTGGGCCAGCAGCGCCGCGATCTTGTTCTCGAATCCCTGGCCCTGCCGATTCGAGAATGGCAGGTTGTTCGGGTCGGCGCAGACCCGGAGGACCGGCTCGACCGCGAGCATCATGAGTGGTTCGTCGCGCATTGGCGACGTCGAGCGAACAGGGCCGATGACGGCCAGGGCAAGGACGAGCGCCGGCACGACCAGCGCCGCCACCTCGCTGCTGCGGCTCGAGCCGCCGAGGACCGGCTTGCCGCTAGAGCGAGAAGACATAGAGCATGCCGCCGCCAGGGGCGAAGCCGGGTACGGACTTGATCAGGGTTGCCGCCCCCCCCACCC
>PMAE01000002.1 GCA_003152485.1 Gemmatimonadota bacterium
AGTTGAGCGCCCGGGCCTGGTCCCCCGAATCTCCTCCAGATGGAGCCGCTATTTGAGCGCCCGGGCCTGGTCCGGCCTGGTCCCCCGAATCTCCTCCAGATGGAGCCGCTAGTTGAGCGCCCGCACGGATCGAGGTTCGAAGATGCCGGCACGTCGGTAGACGGCCGGCGGTTGTAGCCCCAACGTCGTGTGGGGCCGGTGGTTGTTGTAGTCCTGCCGCCACGCCTCGAGAATCAGCTGCGCTTCTGCGAGAGTGGCAAACCAATGTTGCGAGAGACACTCTCGTCTCAAGCTGCCGTTGAAGGCTTCACACACGCAGTTATCCACCGGTTTCCCGGGTCGGCTGTAGTCCAGCTGCACGTGATTCCAGTATGCCCAGTGATCGAGTGCCGTCGAAGTAAACTCGGTGCCGTTGTCGCACTGCACCACGGACGGGAGGCCGCCTCGCGCATCGCCCACCGCGCTGAGCCGTGCGGCCACGTCGGTCCCGCGGAACTGCGGTGCGGCGATCAGCGCGACGCACTCGCGCGTGCAGACATCGACCACGGTGAAAATGCGGATCGTGTTCCCGCTGGCGAGCGTGTCGTGCATGAAGTCCATCGCCCAGCGCTGATTCGGCTGCGTGACCACGGTGCCGCCCGCGCGCTGCAGCACCGCCCGGCGGCGGCGCGGCCGCCGCGGCTTGAGCTGCAAGCCCTCCGCCTTGTAGAGTCGGTGCGTCTTCTTGTGATTGATCACCCAGCCTTCGCGCCGGATGAGCACATGCAGGCGCTTGTGCCCGAACGCGGGGCGCGCATGGGCGAGCTCGCGTAGACGCGCGCGCACGGGCCGATCATCGCGACCGTGCGCCGTGTAGCGGACCATCGTGCGCTCGACCACCAGGGCGCGACAGGCCCGACGCTCACTCACGCGGAAAGTCGTCCGTGCCCAGACCACCGCCGCGCGTCGCTCGGCTGGGCTTACCATTTTTTTCCAACGGCCTCACGCAGGATCGCCTTGTCGAGCGTCAGATCCGCGACGACATGCTTCAAGCGCCGATTCTCCTCCCGCAGCTGGCGCAGCTCGCGCAGCTCCCCCAGGTCCAACCCCGTGTACGTCTTCTTCCAGCGGTAGAACGTGGCCTCGGTCACGCCGAGCTTCCGACAAATCTCGCCGACGACCGTGCCGGCCTCCGCCTGGCGCAGCGCTTGGAGAATCTGCTCAGGGCTGAATTTGCTCTTCCGCATGTGGCCTCCTCCCTCCCGGGAGTTTGGCCTCGATCGGGTCGGCTGTCAAAATGCGAGTCCGCCTGGAGGCGTTTTCAGGGACCCAGGCCGGTGGGTGAAGAGAACGTACGGGCAAACTCCGCTGGTGTCAGGGGGTGCAGTGCTTCGTGTGGTCGATCCGTGTTGTAGTGCCGGCGCCAGCGCTCGATGTGAAACTGGGCGACGCGGAGAGCGGAAAGGCGCAGACGTCCGCAGCCGAGATCGGATCGCCGAGCAGACGTTCCAGCGCTGGCTGACTGAGTATCAGTGAATAAAATTATAAGAAGCCGAGGCTTAACCAACTCCAGCAGGAGAGTCGACGTTTGAAGCGGATGGTGGCCGACCTCGCGCTCGATAGCTCGCCCCTCAGTATGTCCGGGGACGAAGGTGGTGACAGCCGATCAACGGCGGTTTGCCGTCACCTACTGGGTCCACACTTCGTGAGATCTCACCTCAGGCCGGACGACATCGCTACCGCCCCGTGGCGGTTCTCCCGCAAGACGCGGGCGTGAAACTGGCGACCCGGCGTGCAGGCGGTTGAGGTACCGACACAGTTCGTGTGGATCCGCGCTCGCGCCAAAATCCCGGACGTCGTCGGCAACGCCGGTCAGCTCACGCAGAAATGTTTCGTGGGCACCCAAAGCGGGATCCTCCGACGTGCCCTTCACATATGCGATAACGAATCTTGCGCGTCGATCATCGTTTTTCGGACGGATTACTCGTCCCATTCGCTGCACCATCTGCCTATGTGACCGGCTCGCCGCAAGAATGACCCCAAGGTCCGCTTCGGGTACATCAATTCCCTCGTCGAGCACCCTGGGCGCAACAATGACGCTGAGAGAGCCAGAGGAGAACTCTTCTAGTATCGCGCGACGCTCGGCCGCAGGCAACTCACTGTGTATCGCCTGCGCGTCAACGCCGATCAGATCAAGGACCTCTACCGCCGCGTTGGCACCACAGATAGACTCGGTAAACACAATGGTACCCGTCGCCTTGCCAAGCGCTCGCTTTAGTTGCAAAAGAACCCACCGCTTACCGTTGCATTCCGCGAGTACCCGGCGGCGCCGTTCAAACGCGCTGAGGTACTGCCGGCACGAGATACTAACTCTGCCGTCCCAGTGTTTGGCGCCATTGGCGACTTCCTCCATAAATACGCCGAAGGGGTCAGCGGTGAAATTGTACCGGTTGATTAGCTGTAGGCGAAGCCGCCCGGCCTCTTTGCTGGCGTCGTCATATGTTTGTTGTTCGTCTGAGTCGAATCGAACCCCGAGGAGGGCGACGACGAAGTGCGCGACAACGTCATCCTTGATGGCTCGGCGATAGTCCAAGTCATAACACATTTCTCCGAAATACGGCTCCAATACCTCCAAGTGACCGTCGTCGGCCCGGATATATGTTGCGCTCAGCCCGAGTCGACGCGCGAAACCCTCATTCAAAGCGTTCCTGTTACAGCTTGAACCGTATCGGTGACACTCGTCGGCAATTAGAAGACCTTGCCCAGAACGAGGATCAATTGGGGAATCGCGGATTGAATTGACGACTGCGATGACCGCATCGCATCGCCCAGCGTCCGTGCGCATGCCCCCACCCATACAACCGACGCGAGCGTCGGGCAGCTGCTCAGCCAGCTTGCGCTTCCATTGTCGCATTAGGTCAATGGAAGGTACAAGGACAAGGACCGAACCGCCCTCAGCAATCTCGACTCTCGAGGCTTCAATCCCGAGCTGTGTCTTGCCAGCCCCGGTGACCGCCTGAACAATTCCGCGTCGTCCATTAGTGCGCCAGGCGTCAAGTGCCTCCTGCTGCCACGCAAATAAGCGGTATAGTTTGCAAGCGCTTGACTTACCACTCGTGATGATATCTGAGCTGCGGGCGGACAACTCTGTCGCACCGTCGCGAAGGCGCCAACGAGGAGGCACACCGTTGTCGGACGTGAAATTCTCAGAATCTTGATAGAGGGCGCGATTGATTGCGCGGCGGTCAAAACGGGAGACGCCGTCTGTGCTGAATAAGCTGTGTATTTCGCGCGCGCTAGATCCAGGTATCCTGGCGAGCGCTTCGCCAATCCTCCCGGTTAAGCTGACGGCGGATGGCGGCAACACAGGGCCCCCAGGTATTGGCGCCACACGTCTCCCTAACTTTGCGGCGTCGCGTCTTGGCCCGCGTCGTTCAACGTGCGAGCAATCGATAGACTTTGATCCATTTTGTCGCGCACAACCGTCCGTTCGATGGCGCCGTTTTACCGGGGCCAGCCCGGTGAGGATGTCGAACGCATCAAACTTTGCGTCAGGTTGATCCGTGCATTCGTGACCGACGCGCCGCACGAGATACCGTGCTTTCCGAGTGGTCGGATTTCGCTCATACGCAAGCTCGAAATGCGGAGCCGCCGTGCACGCGATACTGTCCTCCATTTTCTCGATGAATCGATCGGTTTCCTCGGTGCTTGCCTGGTCGCACCGAAGTCTCTCGAACTCGGATCGGTTTGCTTGCCATGAGTCGCCATCGAGGCGCCGAAGGACACGGAGAAGCCCTCTGATGGTCGCGTGCTGGTCGTCTGCGTCCTCAACCACAATGCCGGGCTGTATTGCCGGCCCTGCTGAGCGAACTAGCATTAGTGCGACCGCGACTTTGTTGGGCGCTCTCGATAAAAGACGGCGACAACCAGCAGCGCCACCGCGCCGCACGCGGCCGCACTTCCCGACCCTGGCGGTTCGGTGCTCATCACCTTGCTCAACTGGGAGGAACAACAGCAGTCGCCAACCCGTGACGAAGATTTGCGCCACTGCTGAGTTGCCGCTGCCCCATACTAGGGTCTGCCCGCTAAGTACACGCCATCCGCAACTTTCACGTTAGCGACAAATTGAATCTGCTGTCCCGGAGAAACCGTGTCAGCGCTTTGGTGCAGGATCACAGGCGACGCTTGGCCGTCGGCCCGGGTTGCCGTTGATTGGCTGCAGGCGACGGCGGTCACAGCCCCGACAAATAGCACAACTTTGCGCACGAAACCTTCTGAGCAGGAGTTTTCCTGAATAGACGTCGCCATAGCGGCGAATCTGCCACCGCCCCATCCGAGGCAGCGCGGGCGTGCAACGACTATTAGCTTCGGCAATATGTGGACGGCTTGGCGGCACGTGCGTGACACTTTCGTCATTTGCCACAGATCGCACGCAAATGCGCGCCGCCTGAGTTACCTAGCGTGTGTTCGGGTTACAACCCGCGCAGGTGCGCATTGCTAAGACGCCGCCAAGAGCATATCGTGTGGCAAGCTCGGCTACAGCGGCTGGCTGGCTAGTCCCCAGCGTTCTTAGGGGTCCCCGAACGCAGGGAGAGGATCTTGCGCCGCTCGACCCGTACGATCGGCCTAACGATCGCAGCCGCGATTGCAATCGGCTGCGTTCCCTCCACTCCTCCCTTTGGAGTTGACCCGATCCGTGG
>PMAE01000006.1 GCA_003152485.1 Gemmatimonadota bacterium
AAACGACGTGGGAGCAGCCGTTTGATGAGCAGCAAGCGGACGTATTTAAGCTGCAGGCCGATATCGCTGCGCGCGTCGCGTTGGAGCTGCGGGTCGCCCTGAACCCCAAGGAGCGAATCGCGATTAGTCAGCCATCGACTCGCGACCCTGAGGCATACTTCNNGTGACGCTCGATTCGACATTTGTGGATGCGTGGGACGCGCTGTCGCTGAACATCTCCTCATGGGCCGGCCGACACACCGTCCCGCAGGCGTTTGGCGACTCGGCGCTAGCGGCCGCTAACCGTGCGCTGGCCATCGACTCGAACTCGTCGGCGGCGCTGTTGAGGCGCGCGTATTACTACGAAGTCGTCAAGCGGGACATGCCTAAGGCCTACGCTGGATTTCAAGGCATCGCTCGGGCGCCGAGCGACGGGTTCCTTCTCGGCGTTCTCGCCAGCGTGGAACAGCGGCTCGGCAAGTGGGATTCCGCGGTCGTGCACAGCGAGCGAAGCGTCGAGCTCAATCCGCGTAACGCGAACCTGATCAATTCACTGGGCAATACCTATCTGCTCGTCCGACGGTATGACGACGCCCGTCGCGCGTGCGAGCGCGCCGACCAGCTCGTTCCGAACAACCTGTTCACCGTCTTCTGTCTAATCCAGGTCCCGTTGGCCAAGGGAGATCTTGCCGCGACACGCGCCACGATACGCGCCGCCNNGCATCGACTCGATGACGCTGTTCTCGTTCCTGGCCACCTACGGGTCGTACCAATGGGTGCTGGATACGACGCAGCGAAGGGCGCTCCTGACGCTTCCACTGAGCGCGTTCGACCAGGGGCGTTCGGACTGGATGTTAATCCGGATGGAAACGTTCGACCTGCTGGGTGATCCGCTGCGGATGAGAGCGTACGCCGACTCGGCCGCTACAGCATATGAGGCAGAGCACCCCGGCGCGGCCGCCGACTCGGCTACCGAGTACGGCGAGGCGCTGGCGTATCAGGGACGTCGGACGGCGGCCATCGCGGCCGCCGACCGCTACCTAGCGGTCCACCCGATCGATGGCGATTACCTCGACGCGGTTGACAACGCCGAGGCGGTCGTCAAGGTATACGCTCGTGCCGGCGCCACCACGAAGGCGCTCGATCTCCTCGACCGCCTGCTGCATTTGCCCGGCCGCCTGACGCCCGGCCGCATCCGCCTCGACCCCGGCTTCGCTCCGCTGCGCGCTGACCCCCGCTTCCAACATCTCGCCACATCGCGCGCGACGGGAGAGTAGCGGCACGTACCACCGAATGGCGCAGATCGTCAGCGGAAAATAAATCCGCCACCCAATGGGTCCTGCGGGTCGAACCAAAACTCATTGCGTCCGGTGAACGACGCCGTGCCACTGACTTCCGGGACGACCGCGTCAAACGGCCCGAAGGTCGTTCGTTCGACTACTTGCACCGTCATGGTGGTGCCGAGAATGCTCTCGATCGTGATGCGCTCATTCAAAGCAAGCTCGCCCTTCGCATGATGGAGCGCGGCGCGCGCGCTGACACCGGAACCGGTCGCCGAGCGATCCACCTCCCCTTCGGCAAAGACACAGACATTGCGGCTATGGTGGCCAGCCTCGCGTGCTGGGCCGGTGAAAATGGTGCCGTAGAGAAAGCTCAAGTCCTTCTCGAATGGGTGCTCGATCGCGAAGTGCGCCATCACCGCGTGCTTGATCCGGCGACCGACGTCGATGAGACGGTCGTACTGCTCCGGCACGAGGTCGAGCCCCAGCGGCGCCGCCTCCACGAATGCGTAGAACGCGCCGCCATACGCCACGTCGAAGGCGACCCGGCCGATTCCAGAGACATCCACGGTCTGATCGCGCAGATAAAGGAATGACGGGACATTGCGAAACGATACGGACCGCAGCCCGCCATCGTCCACGTGGACGACCGCCTCGATCCGGCCCGCCGGCACATTGAAGCTGACCTGGCCTCGGCCGGTCGACATATCGAGCATCCCCGTGCGGTACCAGAGTGTCGCCAACGCGATGATCGCGTGGCCGCACATCGTGCTGTATCCCTCGTTATGCACGAAGAACACGTCGGCGTCGGCATCGAGCGACGGCGTGACCACGGCGCCGTACATGTCCGCGTGGCCGCGCGGCTCCCACATCAGGCCCGTGCGCAGGTGATCGTGATGGTCGCGAAAGAATCGTCGCTTCTCGAGCACCGTCCGACCTTCGAGCCGGGGCAATCCGCTCGTGATTACACGGAGGGGCTCGCCCCCCGTGTGCATCTCGATCGTCGCGATCTTGAGCCATTCGGCGGGCGGCTGCCATCCGGCGAGCGCTGACCAGGATCTCATGCGATAGGTCTCATTTGGTGCGGTCCGGCCGATTCCGTGAGTTCCATCCGGGTGTGGGCGACTGCTGCTCCGGACAGCGATCGGCGGCGACGGCTCTCGAGATGGACTGTTATCGAGGCAATAATCTACTTAGCGTGGCCTAATGGGATTTGCCCCTGAGAGCGGGGCCCGTCTCGCTAGCGCCCTCTCGTGTGCCGGTCTACATTCGGAATTGTCTAGCTCAGCCGGAGCGTAGCGCGGTGGTGGCACCCGAACTCGAACACCTGCAGGCGGCGCTCGGCGACGGCTACATCCTCGAGCGCGAGTTGGGGCGCGGCGGAATGGCGACGGTGTACCTCGCCCGCGACACGAAGCACGGGCGCCAAGTGGCGCTCAAGGTCCTCCTCCCCGAGTTTGCCGCCTCGCTCCGCCCGGATCGCTTCCGGCGTGAGATCACGCTCGCCGCCCGGCTGCAGCACCCGCAGATCCTGTCGGTCTTTGATTCCGGCGAGACCGCGACCGGCCGGCTCTGGTTCACGATGCCGTACGTCGTTGGCGAGTCGCTGCGCGATCGGCTTCGCCGCGAACGCCAGCTCTCGGTCGACGACGCCGTCCGAATCACCCGAGAGATCGCCGACGCCCTGCAGTACGCGCATACACAGGGTGTCATCCATCGCGACGTCAAGCCGGAGAACATCCTGCTCTCCGACGGCCA
>PMAE01000080.1 GCA_003152485.1 Gemmatimonadota bacterium
ACCGACGGCCAGATCTTCCTCGAGTCCGACCTGTTCTACGCCGGCGTCCGTCCCGCCATCAACGTCGGCATCTCCGTGTCCCGGGTCGGTGGGGCGGCGCAGATCAAGGCGATGAAGGCTGTGGCCGGCCGGTTGCGGCTCGACCTCGCGCAATACCGGGAACTGGAAGCGTTCTCCGCCTTCGCGTCCGACCTCGATGCCGCGACCAAGAAACAGCTCGACCGCGGCGCGCGGACCGTCGAGATCCTCAAGCAGCCGCAGTACCAGCCGATGCCGGTCGAGAAGCAGATCTATAGCATCTTCTCCGTGACGAATGGCTACCTCGACACGATCCCGGTCGCCGAAGTGCGCCGCTGGGAGCGCGAGTTCCATCAACTGATGGACGCCAAGTTGCCGCAGGTCGGCGAGGGCATCCGGACCGAAAAAGCGCTGTCCAAAGACAACGAGGCATCGCTGCGCCAAGCGATTGAGCGGTTCACGGCCGATTTTGTCGCGGCCCGTCCGGCCGCGATCGCCGCCCCCCGCGCCTAGCCACCGGACCGGGACGAGGGTATGGCCAAAGGTCGCGAGCTCAAGGGGCGCATTAAGTCGTTCGAGAACACGCGCAAGATCACGCGCACGATGGAGATGGTCGCCACCTCGAAGATGAAGCGCGCGCAGGACCGCGTGGTGGCCGCACGGCCGTACGCCGCGGCGCTCCGCGAGGTCATTGCGAGTCTGTACGATCCCGAGCTCGCCACCCAGTTCCCATTGTTGCGGCAGCCGACGACCGTGCGGCGGGCCGCGGTGATCTCGCTCACCTCCAATCGCGGGCTCGCGGGTGCGTTCAACGCGAATCTCATCCGCGAGGCGCGCACGCTGATCGACCGGCTCGAGTCCGAGGGTACGGCGGTCGATCTCTACGCGGTCGGCCGGAAAGGCGTCGGATACTTCCGCTACGTTGGGCGGCCCATGACGGGCACGCGCACCGACCTCACGGACCGGCCGACCGCGCAGGACGCCGCGGATCTCGTCGATGCGGCCGTCAAGGGCTTTGCCGCGGGCACGCTCGACGCGGTGTATGTGGTCTACGCGAGATTCCAGTCGGCGATCTCGACGCCGCCGACCACCGACCGGATCCTCCCCGTTCAGCCACCGGCCCGCGATGGCGGGTCGGCCGCGGCGGGGCCGGGACGGCGCCACGACTATATCCTCGTCCCATCCGCGGAATCGATTCTCGAATCGTTGTTGCCCGCGTACGTTCGGAACGCGGTGTATCGCGCGCTCGTCGAGACCGCCGCGGGCGAGCAAGGCGCTCGGCGGACCGCGATGAAGAACGCGACGGACAACGCCAACGACGTGATCAATGGCCTGCGTCGCCAATACAATCGTGCGCGCCAAGCCCAGATCACGCAGGAGATCGCCGAGATCGTCGGCGGAGCCGCCGCGCTGAGCGGCTGATGAGCCCGGACCCGTGGTTAGTGGCTCGCGGTTGGCGGCTGGTGTGTGGTGGCTCGCCAATCGCCGTTCGCCAATCGCCGTTCCCTAACCACTATCCACTAACCACTATCCATTAGCCATGTCCGACCAGAAGAAGGGCACCGTGGTGACGGTGATCGGTCCCGTCCTCGACGTGCAGTTCGAGGCCGAGCACTTGCCAGAGCTTTATAACGCGCTCCGCATCAACGTTCCCGCGAGCGATGACACGGGCGGCGTGGCGATCAACGTGGTGGCCGAGGTGCAACAGCACATCGGACGCAATCAGGTGCGCGCGGTGGCCATGTCGAGCACCGACGGCATGCAACGTGGCATGGAAGCCGTGGACACCGGCGCCGCCATCTCGGTCCCAGTCGGTGAGGCTGCCCTCGGCCGCATTCTGAACGTCCTCGGGGAGCCCGTCGACAACGGCCCGCCGATCCCAGCCGATGCGCTCCGCTGGCCGATCCACCGGTCGCGGCCGGACTTCGTCAACCTCGAGCCCAAGACGGAGATCTTCGAGACGGGCATCAAGGTGATTGACCTCGTCGCTCCCTTCGTGAAGGGCGGCAAGATCGGGCTCTTCGGCGGGGCCGGGGTCGGGAAGACGGTCATCATCCAAGAGCTCATCAACAACGTCGCAAAAGGCCACGGCGGTCGGTCGGTCTTCTGCGGCGTGGGCGAGCGCACGCGTGAAGGAAACGACCTCTATCTCGAAATGAAGGAGTCGAAGGTCATCGATTCCTGTGCGCTGATCTACGGCCAGATGAACGAACCGCCGGGTGCGCGGCTCCGCGTCGGCCTCGCGGGGCTCACGGTGGCCGAGTACTTCCGCGATGTCGAGAACGCCGATGTGCTGGTGTTTATCGACAACATCTTCCGGTTCACCCAGGCGGGATCGGAAGTATCGGCGCTACTCGGCCGCATGCCGAGTGCCGTCGGGTATCAGCCCACGCTCGCCACGGAGATGGGCGAGTTGCAGGAGCGGATCACCTCCACCAAGAACGGGTCGATCACCTCGGTGCAGGCCATCTACGTCCCGGCCGACGACATCACGGACCCGGCCCCCGCGACCGCGTTCGCGCACTTGGATGCGACCGTGGTGCTCTCCCGCGCGATCACGGAGCTGGGGATTTACCCGGCCGTGGACCCGCTGGCGTCGTCGTCCCGCATCATGGACGCGCAGTACATCGGGGAGCGCCACTATCGGGTGGCCACCGAAGTCCAGCGCATTCTGCAGCGCTACAAGGAACTCCAGGACATCATCGCAATCCTTGGCATGGACGAGCTGTCGGAGGAAGACAAGCGTGCCGTCGGTCGTGCCCGCCGGATCCAGCGGTTTATGTCGCAGCCCTTCGCGGTGGCCGAGCAATTCACCGGGTTCACCGGCAAGTACGTCAAGCTCGAAGAGACCATCTCCTCGTTCGAACGGCTGGTCGGGGGCGAATTTGACACCGTCCCGGAGCAGGCGTTCTTCATGGCGGGCGGCATCGACGACGTCACCGCGAACGCTCAGCGGCTGGCCACGGCGGCGTGAGTCGACACCCGTTCCACTACCTGACGACCCCATGAAGACATCCATCATCTCGCCGGAGCGCGTGCTGTTCGAGGGCGACGTCCGGGCAGTTGTGGCGCCGGCGTTCGACGGGGAGGTGGGGATACTGCCTCGCCACGCCCCCATGGTGACATTGCTCGGGACGGGGGTGCTCCGGCTGGACGCCATGGACGGGGGTACGCGTCGGTTCAATGTGGCCGGCGGTTTCCTCCAGGTCGCGGACGACGTCATCCGCATCGTCACGGAGTCGGCGACGCCAGTGGCGTAGGCACGGGATGACTGGCCCTGTCTTACAGGCCTCAACCATAAATTAGTCCGGCGAGGGGGACATTTCGGACCGCGAACGGCCACCCAGCGCATATGCGCTCGGTGGCCGTTTTTTGGCCGTTTACCCTAAGTGACTTGACAAATTTTGTCCAAACCCACATTTCGGAGACGCTGGCGATGAGGTCGTCAGCCACTCGGTCCACGGAATTGTCGGCCGATTAGCCGCGCTGACCGCGCGGCGGGGATCGGCTAGGACTGGATCGGGCCCTGACGAGGGAGGACTGCGCTACCGGACGACCGGTTGCGGCACCGAGTGGGACGGCGCGAACACCGAACGAACACCGCGCCGTTGTGGTGGACGCTGCAGGAGTGGCGCCCATCTGTCATTCACCCATTGGAGGATGCGAGGGATGAAATCATGCGACGTCTGACACAAGTACGACGGCGGCGCGCTACCCCACTCGGGATAGTGACGTTCGCCCTGCTGGCGCTCGCTCTGCCATTCGTGGCCGGCGTGGCGTCGGCGCAGACCGGAACCATCGTTGGCACCGTGACCGATCAGTCGACCAAGGGGCCGATTCCATCGGTGCAGGTCCAGATCGTCGGCACCTCGCGGGGTGCGATCACTGGAGCTGACGGTCATTACCGGCTTGCCGTGGTAGCGAGTGGACCGACGCAACTTCGCGTCACGCGGATCGGGTACGCCGCGGCTACTCAGACCGTGAGTGTTCCGACCGGGGATGTGGTGACGGCAGACTTCACCCTCACCGCGACGAATGTCACCCTCGACCAGGTCGTGGTGACCGGCACGCAGACGACCGAGCGGGAGCGCGAAACCGGGAATCTGGTAGCCGTCATTCAGACGGACTCGATCAGCAAGGGACCGATCGAAACCTTCTCTGACCTCATCGCCGGTAAGGCTGCCGGCGTCGATGTCGATCAGAGCTCGGGTGAGGCGGGAACCAGTTCCCGGATCCGGATCCGTGGCTCGAACAGCATTTCGCTGAGCAACGACCCGCTCCTGATCGTCGATGGCGTCTATGTCAACAACGGCAGCGCATCGAGCACCATAGGTGTGGGTGGACAGTTGCCATCGCGGTTCGACGACCTCAATCCGGACGACATCGAGAACGTGGAAATCCTCAAGGGCCCGTCTGCGTCCGCCCTGTACGGGTCGGCCGGAGCCAACGGCGTCATCTTGGTGACCACCAAGAAGGGGTCCAGCGGCAAGGCGGTGTGGACCGCGCACGCGGACTACGGTGGCGTCTACAACGCCGCGAAGTTCCCGGCGAATTTCGGCCAGGTCGGCACGGTGGCCGGCGGGGGCGAGACCACGTTTTGCACGCTCCAGTCCCAAGCCGTGAGCTTGGCCAATGGAGGGTGTGTCGCCAACAAGGATTCTCTCCTGCAGTGGAATCCGCTGGAATCGTCGTTGTACAACCCCTTCACCAAGAACAACGTCCGCGATCTGCTCGGCGGGAGCGTCGCGGGTGGGTCGGATGTCACCAAGTACTTCATCAGTGGTGACTACGACAACAATCACGGGCTGTACTCCAACAACTTCCAGACGAAGAACAACGGACGGGCGAACATTCAGGCGACCCCGAACTCGAAGACGGACTTCAGCATCAACGCCGGCTATCTCCAGAGCCGGCTCGACCTTCCTCAGAACGACAACAATGAGTTCAGTCCGATCGCGAGCGCCGAGTTGGGCGCCCCGGTCAACAACGCGACACACGGCTACAGCTTCCTGACGCCGGCTGCGACCAACCAATTCACCACGTCGCAGAATGTGGAGCGCTTCACAGGCGGGGCCACGGGGAATTTCCGCCCCGTCGGATGGCTGACGCTGACCGGCGTCGGCGGCATCGACGTCACCAACCGCGCCGATTTCTTCCTCGCTCCGGTCGGCACCGAAGGGGTTTTCTCAGCCACCGGGAACACCGGGAACGCCGCATCCAATCCGTTCCAGACCGACGTCTATACCGCCCAGTTCAACGCCGCCGCGCAGTACGGCATCGGCTCGTCGATCCACGGGACGTCAACGGTCGGCACGGGATACACGAACACCGTCTTGCGGGGGACCGAGGCCGCAGGCTTCGGGCTCATCGCGGGCACCGGCTCGGTTGCCGGCGCCACCGACCAGTTCTCCGCGACTCAGGTTGGGAACAACCAGGTCGTGGACGTCGGGTACTACGCGCAACAGCAGTTCGGCTGGCGCGACAAGGTGTTTCTTACCGGCGCGCTCCGGCTCGACGACAATAGCTCGTTCGGCCAGGTCTACACGCCGGCCTTCTACCCGTCGGTCAGCGGTTCCTGGGTCATTGGCGAAGAGCCGTGGTTCCCGAAGGGCGCCATCATGAGTTCACTCCGGCTGCGGTCCGCGTTTGGTTTCAGCGGGCAGCACCCCGGATTCCAGCAGGCGCAGACGTTCTACAACAGCGTCACCGCCAACGTCCAAGGCACCGAAACCCCAGCCGTGACGCTGGGGAGCATCGGTAACAACCAACTAAAACCCGAGCGGTCCGGGGAGTTCGAGGGCGGGCTCGATGCCGGCTTCTGGCACGACCGCCTCAACTTCCAGGTGACCGGCTACAGCAAGACCACGACGGACGCTCTCGTCGCGGTCAACCTGGCGCCATCGATCGGTGGGATCAACGTCGGGTCCGCGGCCGAAACATCGACGCGGTTCGAGAACCTCGGACAGATCGACAACCGCGGATTGGAATTGAGCCTCATGGCGAACTTGATCCAGGGCCGCAACGTGCGACTCGACCTGACGGTCAACGAAGCCTACAACAAGAACAAGGTCATCTCGCTGGGCCCCGGCGTGGCGCCGATCTTCTTCAACGGCGGGCTCGGGCCGAACCTCCAAACAATCAAGGCTGGGCTCCCGCTCGGCGCGTGGTACTCGCCGAGCTACAGCTACACGTCCACCAACGGGATCGTGACGCCCGGCGACGTGACGGTGGCGTCCACTCCCAGCTTCCAGGGTAATCGGGATCCGGGGCAGCTGTTCAGTATCAGCCCGACGCTCACGCTGCTCAGGTACTTCAGGATCTCGACGTTGTTCGACAACCAGAGCAGCTTCGTCGATGCCAACCAGACGATGGCGTTCCGCTGCATAGACTTTGAGAACTGCCAGTACAACTACGATCCGAACACTTCCGTCAGGAACCAGGCGAAGGTCGCCGCGGTGGCGGCGGGTGGGGACTTCTCGGGCTTCCTCGAGGATGCCTCGTTCTGGAAGTGGCGCGAGCTGTCGGTGCGCGCCTCAGCACCCGACGCCTGGGTGAGGCGGCTCCGGATATCGGCACTCAGCTTCACGATTGCCGGCCGTAACCTCCGCACCTGGACCAAATACACAGGGGCAGACCCGGAGATCAACTCCACTCCTGGCCTCGTTGGCTTGAACCAACAGGCCCAGTCGGAGTTCTTCACGCAGCCGCTGGTCGAGTATTGGACCGGCCGCTTCGACATCACCTTCTGACCATCCCTCTCATGCCTACATACGACATAGCACCCGCTCGCGACCGAGCGGCCTCTGCAAAGGCACCGCGGGGGCGCTCTCTCCTGGTGACAGGCTCGCTTCTCGCGACTCTCTTCGCCGGCATCGTGGCCTGCAATCCGGACAATGCTCTCAAGATTCCACAGCCGGACAATGTCACGTCGACAAGCATCAATTCCCTTGCCTCTCTACCCGCCCTGCTGGCCGGCGCGCAGAGCGCGTTCCAGATCGCCTACAGCGGCGCGGGCGATGAGGGCAACGGTGGACACGAAGGATACATCAATCTGACAGGGTTGTTCACCGATGAGATGGTCAGCATGGAAACGTTTCCGACCCGCATTTCCATCGATGGGCGGGTGGCGCTGGGGACGAACGTGACGTTGAAGGGGTTTTTCATCGATCTCACGTCCGCGCGTGCAATCGCTGACAAAGCGGACGCCGCGTACAACCAGTTCGCGCCCGACTCCGTGGGCCACGGAGTCGCGCTGGCCCTCGGCGGCTACACCTACATCATGTTGGCCGAGGGGTTCTGTGAGGGCGTTCCGGTCAGCACCCTGAACGCCAACGGGTCGATCACCTACGGCCAGCCGCTGACCCGAGAACAGCTCCTGGAGATCGCCGTCGAGCGCTTCGATTCGGCCATTACTGTGGCCACGACAGACGGCGATGCGATCACGCTCAACCTGGCTCGCGTGGGGCTGGGGCGGACGCTACTCGACAGCAATGACTACGCCGCTGCCGCGGCCGCCGTTGCCGCTGTGCCGACGGGCTTTCTCTATAATGTTGGCGCCTCGACCAACAGCGCGGTCGAGAACAACGGGATCTGGCAATACACGTTCGGCGAGCTGGGGTTCAGCGTCTCCGACAATGAGGGGACGAACGGGTTGACGTTTACTGATACACTCACCCCGGCCAACAACGACCCACGCATACCCGTCTTCAATACGGGGGCCCCGGGCGTCGATCGCACCTTGGGCCCGTTCATACAGCAGTTGCTCTACCCGGCGCAAACGACGCCGATTCCGCTGGCCACGTACACCGAGGCCCAGTTGATCATCGCCGAGAATCTGCTTAAGACCGGCGGCGGGTGGCTGGCCACACTGAACGCACTTCGCACGACGGTGCCCGGTCTGGCACCGCTCGTCGATCCGGGGACCCCGGCGGCCGAGCAGAATCTCCTCTTCCACGAGCGGGCGTTCTGGATGTATCTCACCGGTCACCGGGAGGGTGACCTCCGCCGGCTGATCCGCCAGTACGGACGCACGGCCCTCGAGGTGTTCCCCATCGGCATCGACGCCAATGGCATTCCGTACGGATCCGATGTCAACTTCGAAGTCTCGCAGGACGAGGACAACAACCCGAACTTCCACGGCTGTCTCAACCGCAGTGCGTAAGGCCGTGGCACGTGGTTCGTGGTAGGAACAACGGACGGGGTCGGCTGCGATGTACCGCAGCCGGCCCCGTTCTCTATTCTTCCGGGGGCCGAACCCGAGCCCCCGTAGCGTCATGCCTTGCCGATAACCATCTTGTTCGTTACACGACCGCGGGGCCGGCTGGCACAGTGGCCCGCACAGACCCCGGCACACGGACCCGCCCGTGGGCGCCCGCTCCACCGATGCATGCGCCCGCGGGGACGACTACGAGAGGAGAATAAATGCACGATCGCGCAACGCTGCGGCGCGCCGCGGCCGCATGGATCATGGCCGGCACGGCCGCGCTGGCACTGGGCGCCCTTGCCGCTCCCGTACATGCCCAGGCGTGGGCGTATCCGACCTTTCAGCAGTCGCACGTCGTGGACCGGGAGTTCAACTTCGCCGTGGCCACATCGGGATCGGACGGCGGGACGAGCTTTCTCGTCCAGTGGCGCGAAGGTGTCGTTCCCGGGAAACAGCAGTTCTCGTTCGATGCCGGCCTGGCGACCAACAACGGCAACGCGATCGGATTCTTCGGCGGGACGTACGGGGTGCAGTTCATCTCGCAGACCGCACAGCAACCTCTGGAACTCCTCGGCACCGGCGGCGCGAACCTCGCGTTCGGCAGCGGCGGCGTCCTCTTCCGGGTCCCCGTGGCCGTCTCGGTCCGCCACCGTTTTCCGCTGCAGGGCGATCTCGCTGTGACGCCGTATGTGCACCCAGACATCGCCCTCGCCATCTGTAGCGACTGCGGCCTGTCCGGGGGGGGCTTGGCAGGGAGCCCGATCCATAGAACGGGCGATGCCAACCTCGACATCGGCATCGGCTTTGGCGTGAATCTCGAGGTCACGCGGCAGATCGCGTTGCGTCTCGATTCGTCGTTCGGCTCGTCGTCGTTCGGCTCGTCGAACGCATCCGTCGGATTCGGCTTGGCGTGGTCGCCGATGGGACTCCGGAAACAGCCATAGCGGACACCACCACAATCGGCCCGACGCGCTGTCGCGCTCGTCGGATCGGTGCGCCCGCGACCAGGGGCCCGTCGGACCGATGAACGGGATCGACGCATGACCGGCCGCTGATCGTGCTGCCGACCCTTGCCGACGCCATCGAGGAGTCACGCGCGCTCATCACCGCGCGCGGCGAGGTCGTCGTGCTGTACCTCGCCTTCGGCCGGTTGGCGAAGCTCGAAGAGGTTTACGGCTGGGAGAAGTTGGACGCCGTGCTCGCGGCCGCCGCGGCCGCAGTGGCGGACACGCTCCGCGCCGAGCCGATCGCCAGCGGGCCAAACCAGTTGCGCCCAGCGGTGAGCTATCCGCACGACGAGGACATCGTCTGCCTCCACGTGCCTGCCGCGCGGGCGCCGGCCGCCGACGCGGCTACCGATCGCGTACCCGATGTGTCGGGCCTCGTCGCACGACTGCAGGGCGCAGTCTCGGGCCGAGTCGAGGGCGCGTTCGGCGATGAGATCGCGGCCCTCGTAGAAGTATTCGTAGGGCGCGCGCAGGTGATCGTGGACCCCAAGGCCCGGCTCGACCGGCAGATCTATCGCGGGGTGCGCGAAGCCGCCGCCGCCGCCCGTAGCGTCGAGCAACGGGAGCGGGCCCGCGCGGTGGCTGAGCTTCGCGTGAGTCTTCGTGAGCGCGCGGTCTATATCGACTACCATCCGATCGTCGTGGCCGAAACCGGCGCCGTCTTTGGCTACGAAGCTCTCGCCCGCGGCGTGGTCCGCTCGCTCCGAAGTCCCGAGGTGATGTTCGCGATCGCGGCCCAGGCGAAGTTGGTCTGGGAGCTCAGCCGCCTCTGTCGCGCGAAGGCGTTCGAGGGCATGCGTGCGCGCGTCGCCCCGGGCCAGCTCCTCTTCCTCAATGTGGACCCCCACGATTTCTCCGATCCGGAATTCTCGAACGGCCCCGCGGTCCTGCACGTGCCGAGCGACGGTGATGGGGCGTCGCACGATCCTCGACAGGTGGTCATTGAGATTACCGAACGCACCGCCATCAAGGACTATCCGGCGTTCCGCGAGCGCCTCCGTGCGTTCCGCGAGCGCGGATACCGCTTCGCCGTGGACGACGCGGGGAGCGGCTACGCTGGCCTGGGGTCGATCGCGAACCTCGAACCGGACTTCATCAAGCTGGACATCTCGCTCATCACGGGGATCGACAGCAATCCGATCAAGCAGCGCCTGGTCGAGACGATGGTGCGCTTCGCGAATCACCAAAACGCCAAAGTCATCGCCGAGGGCGTCGAGCGCGCCGAAGAGTTCAACACCGTCAAACGCCTCGGCGTCCACCTCGTCCAGGGATTCTTCCTGAACGAGGCGAAGCCGTAGTTAGCGGTCGAGTAGCCGTCCCACCAGCGCCGCCGATCGCCGCGCGGCTCCCAGTCCGGCCGCGACGACGCCGCGCGCCGCCGCTCCGGCCCGTCCACGCGCGCGGCCATCCGCGAGCCACGCAGTCAGCGCCGCCGCGCAGCTGACCACGTCGCGCACGCTGACCGCCGCGCCCGCCGCGATCAGGTGGGTCGCGTCCCGGTGGGCCGCGTAGTCCGGCCCGACGATGACTGGTACGCCGTACGCCGCCGGCTCCAGGACCGAGTGGAGCCCAGCGGCGTGGAACGCACCGCCCACGTAGGCGATGTCGGCAATCGCGTAGAGATCGCCGAGCACCCCGATCCGGTCGACGAGCACGAGATCTGACACGAGATCGCCGACCGCGGCATCGAGGCGGGCGGCCACCACGCCGTGGGACACGGCCCATCGTGCCAACGCTTGGATCCGGTCAGTCGTCGGCTCGTGCGGTGCGAGCACGAGCCGCGCGGCCGGCATCTGGCTCCGCGTCGCCAGCCACGCGTCGAGCACGACCCGTTCATCCGGTGGCCAGGTCGAGCCGGCGACGATCGTCGGCCGGTGGGCGGCGGCGAGCCCGGTGAGCATCGCACCGTCACGTGGCGCGCTCGCGGCTCGGGCCCAGACCTGGTCGCACCGGGTGTCGCCCGTCACCGTCACAGCGGCGGGCGGCACACCGAGTTCGCGCAGCCGGCCCGCGTCGTCGGCGTCGACGGCTCCGACCGCGTCGAGGCGGGCGTAGGCGCTCCGCAAGAGGGCCGTCCCCCAGGGCGACCGGCGACCTGACCGCTCGCTCAGGGTTGCGCTGATGAGTCCCAGTCGCACGCCGGACTGCGCCGCACAATCGACGAGTTCGGGCCACACGTCGAGCTTCGCGAAGACGAGGGCACTCGGCGCCAACGCGGCGAGCCCGTCGCGAGCGGCAGCCGGCGTATCCCAGGGGAGATAGTCGGCGAAGTCCACGAGGCCGGTCTCGCGGAAGCCGCGTGCGAGCGATTCCGCGCTTGGTGAGTAGTGGCTGTACGCGATCTGGCACTCCGGCCGCTCTGCCCGCACGAGCTCCAATACGGGTTTGGCCTGCAACCCTTCACCGACCGATGGCGCGTGCATCCAGAGCAACGGGCGGCGGGCGTCTCGTCCCGTCGCGCCCCACGCCGCGTATCGGGCCAGCACCCCGCGCCGCCCACGCAGCGCCCGCAACCATTTTGCCTCGCCCGGCACATGGGCCGCGACATCCGTGGCGCGGGTCGCCACCGCGCCCGCGAGACGGTACGCGCCCCGGAGCGCGGCGTTCACGGTGCTACGCCGCGCGTCGCGCGCCGCGTGTCGCTACTTGCCCGCGGCCAGCGCGGAATCGAGCGTGCGGCGGTAGTCCTCGATCGGACGCACGCCAAGCAGCAGGGTGCCACCAATGAGGACGGTCGGGGTGGAGTGAACTCCGGCACGGTCTCCGCGGTCGGCATCCGCGGCAATCAGCGCCTTCGTGACGTGCTGCGCCACACAGCGATCGAGCGCCACCGTATCGACACCCACCTTGCTCGCCAACGAATCGATCGCCCGCGTCGCCGGGTGCTGCTCGGCCCACGCGTCCTGTCCCGCAAACAACGCGTCGTGCATCGGCCAAAACTTCCCTTGCACACCGGCACACATCGCCGCCTCTGCTGCCGGCCACGCGTTCTGGTGTATTGAAAGCGGGAAATTGATGTACGCCATCCGCACTTTGCCGGTCGCTACGTACTCGTCCCGCAATTTCGCGAACGATTCCTCGTGAAATTGCTTGCAATACGGACACTGGAAATCACTGACCATGATCAACCACACCTTCGCCGTGCTATCGCCCAGAATCCGCGACCGATCGAGCTGGGCGGCCGATGTGTCGCCGCCCACGAGTGGTGCCACGGTGGCGGCCCCAGCGACGACCGTTGCCGGTCGAGCCGTGGCGGCCGCCGATCGGCTACATGCCGTGACCGCAACCGCGACCGCGACCGCGAGGGCCACCATCAACACAGTGGCAGATACGGTCGAGACTGCATCCACCCCCGCTTGCGCACCCGCACGCGCGAGCGCTGACCGTCGAGTGCCTTTCGCCCCCGCGGACGGCCCGGTCTGCAACGAAAGCTGCGTGTCTGTCGTCAATGGAGGTCGAGGATTAAAGGTCCGGTCATTTTGGGACATTTCCGGTCATTTCGGGATTGCGCGTATGGCGTCCCAGTACGAACATCATAGGCGTCAACCGATCGTCACTGCAAGTAATCAAAGCACTTGCGCCCGCCCCACAACCCCGCTTCCGCGGTGCGGAGCAGGAGGAGTAATGCGGACGCTGCAGCGCGGCTATTTCCGTGCGGCGGAGTTCATATTGGTCGCCGCCGGGAGCGTGGCGGTCGGTATGGGGATGTTTTGCGCCACGATGCAAGCGCAGACCCCCGTTCCGACGCAGTCAACGGCTCCAGCAGCGGGTGCGACCACCACTCCGCAGCCCGATCCGTACCCCGCCAGTCTCGATTTCGGGTCTGGACTGATCGACATCCCGGTGGCGTGGGTCTCCCCCAATTCATCGGATTTCACGCTGTCCTATGGCGCCAAGCGGATCCCATCGCCGAAGGTCGTCACGGGAGGCGCCTTTTCGTATTGGAATGGCAACGTCGCCCTCGACACCCACTGGCTCAACCGATTCGACGCCGGTGTATCGGTTTACAGCAACAACCCGGAATGGGGACTTTTTGGCCAGGTGCTGCTGCTGCGCGACGGCGAGTTCGCGTCGTTTCTCCCCGCGATCGCGGTCGGCGCGCGCAATGTCGGCCCGGACACCCATGAAGAGCGGTTCCTGATCGGCACCGATGTCACGGTCGACAGCCTCGGGCACCAGCACGAGATCACGCCGTTCTATTTCAAGGAATTCCACACCTCGCCGACGCTCTATGCCGTCGCGACCAAGAGCATCGCCTTCCACTCCAATGTGCTGTCGAGCGTCAGCCTGACGCTTGGCGGCGGAGACGGGCTGTTCAGCCAGGACGGCGATCTCGGCGCGGAGTACAACAAGTCGGGCACCGTCGTGCGCGGCATGTTCTTCGGCGCGCGGACGGTCTCGCACCCGTCACCCAACACCACGATCTCGCTCGTCGGCGAGAACAATGGCTTTGACTACAACGCGGGCGTCGTCGGCGGGTGGCGCGGACTGTCGCTCGGGGTCTACGGGTCGGAGCTGGAAGACGGGACCACCCGCAGCGCGTCGAGCCTCGACATCTACAACTATCGCAAGGTGAATGTCTCGTTCAGCTATAGCGGCAACTTCCGCGACGTCGCGCACGGACATTTTCTGCGTACCCAGATCACGGAACTCGAGCGGGAGCAACAGTTGCTTCGCGCCGACATCGCGCAGCGCGAGCAGACGATCAAACGGCTCCAGACCCGGCTCGGCAAGCTCCAGCAGGGCAGCGGGGGTGACGCCGCGAAGCAGCGCCAGCTACTCGAGCAGGAGCTCGAACAGGAGCGGCAAGCCATCCAGCGCGCGAACGATCGGTTGAAGCAAATCCAAGGGGAGAAGCCACAGTGACGCCCGCCACCGCTCGCGAGCACGGGATGCGACGCCTGGCAGTCGCCGCGACTACAGCGGTGTGCGCGGCGTTGCTACTCGTCCAACCCCTGCGCGCACAGACGGAGTTCGGACAGACGCTGACCTGGGGCTCCGGGCTGATCGACATCCCCACGGCGTGGGTCGCGCCGCTGTCCGGCGACTTCGCACTCAATTGGTCCGCCAAGTCGCTGCAGACGAGTCCCGCGATCCCGCAGTACGACAACTCGTTCGCCGCCAAGGGCGCACTGCAGGTCGCGCTGTTCGGACGCGCGGAGCTGGGGATGTCGGTGCTCGCGGGCGACTTCGAGCACGGATTCTACGGCCAAGCGCTCCTTCTCGACCAGAATGACTTCCGGGGCAAGTCGGGTGCGTTCCTCCCCTCCATTGCCTTCGGGGTGCGCAACGTCGGCCCCTACAGCCATATCGATCGTTTCGGCCTGGGCTATGAGCAGGTGCTGCCCAGCGACGGGGGGAGTGCGCCGGTGATCGTCCCCGACTCACTGCACCGCGATTTCAAGACCGGAAACACGCTCTACGGAGTGGCGACCAAGAGCTTTTCCCTCACCGACCTGCGGTCGGCGTGGCCCGACATCGGGGTCAGTTTGACGGTCGGATATGGCAACGGATTGTTCTCGAATCACGGGTCGATTCCGCTCCGAGACTATGCCGCCGATGCCACCGGAGGGCTCTTCTATGGTATCAAGACGGATTTTCGTCCGTCTACTAATACCATGATCTCCGTAATGGCCGAAAACAACGCTTGGGACTTCAACGTCGGGGCCGCGCTCTCCTACCGCGGTATCCGGGCTGGAGTCGCGGTCACGGAGCTCGCGGCCGGTAGCGCAAACCTCACGGCGGCGGACCCCGCCTCCGCGCTCTATCGCTACCCCAAGGTCAACTTCACCCTCGGCTGGCAGAGCAACATCTTCGCGCTCCTGCGCGGCAATGTGCTCGAGAACCGCGCCGCGGCACTGCGGAAGCAGCGCGACGTGCTGTTGGCTGACATCGCCCAGCGGCAAACGCATATCGCCCAGTTGCAGGGCGAGATCCGCCGGTACGAAGCGCAGAATCTGCTCGAACTGGAGGAACGGCGCGCCCAGGCGCAGACCGAGCTCCAGACTGAGACCGAGGCACTGCATCGGCTCGAGGATCGCCTGAAGCGGATCGAGAGCGAGACGCAAGGCGAGTC
>PMAE01000052.1:0-28693 GCA_003152485.1 Gemmatimonadota bacterium
TCCGGCGGCCGCCGGGCCTGCCGCGGGCCCGGGATCGGATGACGCATCCGAGCGGACAGCCGAGGGTGACGGCGGCCCGAAGAAACGCCCGAGCGCGCCGGGTGCGATCAGTGAGTCGCGCGACGAGCGGGGGGCGCCATGAGTGGCCTTCGCGCGCTCGTCACCGGCGGGGCGGGATTTATCGGGTCGCATGTCGCGGAGCTCTTGATCGCGGACGGCTACGCGGTGACCATCCTCGACAATCTCTCCAGCGGCCGAAACGACAACATTCCGGCCGCCGCCACCTTCGTGTTGGGCGACGTCACGACGCCCGACGCCGGCACGCTGATTCGCGAGGGGCAGTTCGACGTGATCACGCACCTCGCGGCGCAGATCGACGTCCGCCGCAGTGTGGCCGACCCCATTGCCGACGCGACGATCAACGTATTGGGCACTCTGCGTGTGGTGGAAGCCGTGCGCGCGTCTGGACGCGCGACGCGCGTTGTCTTCGCATCGACTGGGGGGGCGCTGTACGGAGATTTCGCGACGCCGCCCAATGCCGAAACCGTTCCGAAGGACCCGGAATCGCCGTACGGCATCGCCAAGTTGAGCGCCGAGTACTACCTCACCTACGCCGCGCGACTGCATGGTGTGGATACCGTGGCGCTGCGGTTCGCGAACGTCTACGGCCCGCGGCAGGACCCACATGGCGAGGCCGGGGTAGTGGCGATTTTCTGTGGACGGGTGTTGGATGGGCGCGCCGTCACCATCTTTGGCGATGGGCGGCAGACGCGCGACTATGTCTTCGTGACGGACGTCGCGCGGGCCAATGTCGCGGCCGCGAGAGCGAAACTGCCACCGCCCGGGCGGCTCGATGCACGCGCCTTCAACGTGGGCACGGGCATCGAAACGTCGGTCACCGCGCTGGCAGCGGCGCTGGGCACCGCGACGCGTCGCCCCGTGCCGGTGGAGCACGCACCGGCCCGACCGGGAGAGCAGCTCAGGTCGTCGGTGACGATCGACAAGGCATCGGCGGTGCTCGGCTGGCAGCCGCGTACCGGATTGGCGGAAGGATTGGCGAAAACGTATTCGTGGTTTGCCGAGCGACGGGCGCCCGGGGCGGCGCATTGACGCCGCGTCGCGGCCGGCGACCGCATCATCGCGGGAGGACTGTGTATCGCAGATTCAGATGGCGTGACGACCGGTGGGCGGTGGCTGCATGACCGGAGAGCTCTTGACGCAGGTGGCGACGGCGGTTCCTACATCCGCCTGGGGGCTGCTGATCGGATCGACGTTGGCCACCAAGATCGTTGTGGGACTACTCGCGGTCCTCTCGGTGTTCAGCTGGGCCGTGATGTTCGCCAAGTGGGTCGAGTTCAGCAGCGTGCGCCGGCGCTCGGCGAAATTCCTGACCAAGTTCGAAAACGTCGATCGATTCGATCAAGCGTTGAGCGTGGCGGCTCGGGAGACGCCCAACCCGTTCACGCGGATCTTGCGGCGGGCCGCGGAGTTTTTGGAGCGGGGCGACAGTCCAGGGGCGCGGTCGGGTGTCGCGCGCCCGGGTGCGCCGGACATGAGTGGAGCGCAGGTGGAAGCGCTCCGGTTGATTCTCGACTCGGAGACGAACGCCGAGCGCGATCAGTTGTCGCGATTCATCCCGACGCTGGCGACGATCGGGTCGGCGAGCCCGCTCATCGGATTGCTCGGGACCGTCCTGGGGATAATCGACGCGTTCGTCGGGATCGCCACCAAGGGCTCGGGCAACATCGGGGCGGTTGCGCCGGGCGTCGCGGAGGCCTTGATCGCGACGGCGGCCGCGTTGTCCGTCGCCATCCCGGCGGTGTTCGGCTACAATATCTTCGCCAATCGGCTCAATCGGTTCGACAGTGAGCTCGAAGGCTTCGGCTCGTACGTGATCGCGCTGATCGTGCGCGACCGGGCCTGAGGGACGCATGCGTCGCCGGCGTGGAGTGCGCACTGCGCTCAATGCGGAGATCAACGTCGTGAGCCTCATCGATGTGATGATGCTGCTCATGATCATCTTCATGATCACCGCGCCAATCATGCAGGGCGGGGTGGACGTCTCGTTGCCGAAGGCAGAGGCCCAGCCGCTCGAGCCGAAGAGCGGGTTGGTCGTGACGGTCGATCGGACGGGCGCGATCTTCGTCGATGAAACGAAGCTGACCTACAACGAGTTCAGGGCCAGTTTCGGCGCCCTCGCGTCCAAACGGGCCAAGGACGGGGTGTATCTTCGCGCCGACCAAGGGGTGCCGTATGGCACCGTGGTGCGGGTACTGGCCGTGATGCGGAGCACCGGGACACCCAATGTCGGGCTGGTGGCGGAACCGGAAGACATCAAAACCGGGGACGCGAAGTAGTGGCGGCACAAGCGCCGCGACTCGCCGGTCCCATCGGCGCCTCGGCGCTCCTCCATGTCGGGGTGGTGAGCATCCTGCTCGTCTATACGGCGCGCCCGCCGATCCCGAGTCCTCCGATCTACCGCGTCGACATCGTCGCCGCGCCGCCCGGCAAACGGGCCATCGGCATCGTGCCGCCGACGGAGGCGCCGCCGGCGCCGCCGCCGCCGATCGTGACCCCGCCCCCACCGGCTCACGATGTCGCACCCAAGGCCGTCACCACGCCGACCCATAAAGTCCCTCCGGTCGCGCCGCCGGTCAAAGCGACGCCGACCACGGCTAAACCAAAGCCGGCACCGCCGCAGACGCCGGTAGCGAAAGCGGGCGGGGGGCCCACCGGCGGCACAGGCTCGGACGTCGCGACGGTTCATATCGAGGGTATCGATTTCCCGTTCCCCGGCTACCTCGAAAACATCGTGCGGCAGGTCGCGCTCAACTTCTCGCCGGACCATCCGTCGGCGGAGCTCCGTGCCGAAGTCGCGTTTCTCATCCGACGGGATGGCACGGTGGTCGGCTTTCGGTTCGTGACCCGCTCTGGGGATTATGCCTTCGACCTCGAGGCACAGGGAGCAATCGAAAAGGCGGGGCCGGCCTTCGGCCCGCTTCCGGATGGATTTCACGACGACGTGCTACCAGTCGTCTTTAGCTTTGACCCGAGGTTACTCCACTGATCAGGATGCTGGCGAGGATCGCAGCCGCGGCGAGCGTCATCGCTGCCGCGGTGCCCGCGATGGGGCAGGACACGTCCCGCACTGGCGTGCACATCGGACTCAACTATCAGCCCGGGACCAAGCCTGGGGTGGTGGTATTGCCGATCGTGGGCCCGGGTGGGGATACCGCTCATGCCATGATCCAGCGGGATCTCGACTACGCCGATGCGTTGAACGTGATATCGGATATCGACCCTGGCTTGGGATCGATCACCGTGAACTATCCTCTGCTCGAGAAGCTGGGCGCCGCCGCGGTGGTGCAGGCGTTCCTCGCGCCGACGTCGCTCCACGTGATCGTCCACGACGTGGTCAAACGCCGGGTCCTGCTGACGCGCGATTTTGCGTTGCCCGCGGCGGTCGGCTCGGCGGAGTGGCGGATGGCGATCCACGACGCGACCGACTGGGCCCAGCAAGCGATTACGGGATCCCGCGGCATCGCGGCGAGCCGGATCGCATTCATTCGTGATGGGCAGGTCTACATCACGGATACGGATGGTGCGGACACACGGCCGGTAACCCAGAAGGGGGGCGGGCCGCTCTCCCCGTCGTGGCAGCCCACGGGACGGTTTCTTACGTACAGCTTCTTCGGCGCGCGGGGGACGCAGATCGCGGTCCTGGACCTGACGGCCGGGAGCGCTCGGGCGCTGAGCGCTACGCCGACGGGATTGAACTCAACGCCGACATTTTCGCCTGATGGGAATTCGATCGTGTACACGCATGGCGACGAGAACGGCACGGACCTGTACCTCGTGCCAGCGTTCGGCGCCGAGCCGGCGCGGCGCATCACCGTGGGGCACGGCAGCGACAACACGCAGCCCACATTCAGTCCCGATGGCCGGCGGCTGGCATTCACCTCGGGTCGCTCTGGACACCCAGAAGTGTATATTGTCAATATTGATGGCACGGAGCCCGATCTGCTGACACCCTTTCAATTTGGGGACGACATCTACCGCGCGAGTCCCAACTGGTCGCCAGACGGGCGACTGGTCGCGTTTGAGTCCCGGGTCAACGGGCGGTTCCAGATCGAGACCATTGCGCTGCGCGACCACACGGTCAAGCAGCTCACGAGCGACGGGATCAACGAAGATCCGAAGTGGGCGCCTGACGGCCGACATCTCGTGTTTACGTCGAATCGCACCGGCGTGCGTCAGTTATTCGTTCTCGATGCGGAATCGGGGCGCACGCGGCAGTTGACCTTTGGCGGTCCGGCTCGGCTCCCCTCGTGGTCGCGATCGCTTGCCACGCCCTAACCTGCCCGCCACCGAGTTTCTTATTCATTTTGGAGAGTCCGCCATGAGCCGTCGGTCCCGTATTGGTTCGCTGTTGATTCTGGCTGGCGCCGTTGCTGCGGCGTGCGCAAAGACGCCGCCCGCACCTGCTCCGTCGCCCGTACGGGCCGGGCCGACGGTCGACAGCAGTCGTATCCGCGATTCGTTGGCCAATGCGAAGCGGATGGCGGACAGCTTGGCCGCCGAGCGCGATCGGCTGGCGTCGGGAGTGGCCGCGGCTCGGAGCGCGCTGGTCGCGAAAATCTTCTTCGATTACGACAAGTCGGACATCACGGACCAGGGCAAGGCGATCCTCGACGCAAAGGTCCCGATTCTCAACATCAATCCGGGCATTCGAATCCGCGTGGAAGGGAACACTGACCGACGGGGCTCGGATGAATACAACTTGGCCCTCGGCCAGCGCCGGGCGGCGTCGGCGAAGCGCTATCTCACGGAACACGGGATCGACGCGTCGCGCCTCGACATCATCAGCTACGGCGCCGAGCGCCCGGTCGCGGAAGGGGACGCCGAGGACGCGTATTCGCAGAACCGACGCGACGAGTTCGTGATCGTGGCGGGTGGCGACAACCTCAAGGTCGCGGCGCAGTGATGCGGGTGTCGCGTCGCGGCGGGCACGCGTGAGCCCGCGGGTGGGTCGCCGGCTGCGCGTCGTACTGCCGATGGTGCTCGTGGCCACCGGCGGCTGCTTCGCCACGCGTGAGGACGTACGCATCCTGCAGGACGATTTGACACGGATGCAATCCGAGCAGCAGAGTTCCGATTCGGCCCACCGCGCAGAGTTGGAGCGGGTGATCGCGCAGCTCGGCCGAGCGGATGACACGCTCAGGACGTTGAGCGCGCGGACCACGAAGTGGCAGGGCGACGTCAGCGAGAATTTGTACTCGATCGGGCAACAGCTGATCCAAGTCGAAGAACTGACGGGCCAGAGCCAGAAGCAGCTCAGCGTCATGCGCGCGTCGCTGGAGGCACAGCACGCCACGGTGGCCACGCCGTCTAGCGGCCCGGTGCCGGCGATCGGATCGCCGTCGTCGCCCAGCCAGCCGGACACGGCGCGGGGGGGGGCTGGCGGGCCCGGACCCAACCAGCTTTTTCAGCTGGCACTTGATCAACTCCGGCGGGGTAGTACGGGCGCGGCGCGGTCTGGCTTGACGGACCTCCTCCGGCAGTACCCCAATTCGGACGTGGCGCCAGACGCGCACCTGTATCTGGCCGAGACGTATGCGCAGGAGGGGAACGCGGCGGTGGCGGATTCTGGCTACCAGGATGTGAGTGCTCGGTATCCAACGCTGCCGATCGCGGCGACGGCGCTCTACCGGCACGCCGGCGTGCTGTCGGCGACGGGCAAGGCGCAAGCCGCACGAGACGCGTACCAAGATGTGATCCGAAAGTATCCGCGCTCGGATGAGGCGGTGCTCGCGAAGGACCGGCTCCGGGACCTGAAATAGGGTTCAGCGACACGCTCTGACCGCCCTCCGGCGGGTGGCGTCGCCGCTGGAGGCCACCGGGCCGCGACGCGAGGCCGCCATCCGGGCCCGCCACCTGTAGCTGTCCGAGCCACTGACTGATGCCGACGCCGCCGACAGCGGAGATGCCCTTCCTCGATCACCTAGAGGAGCTGCGATGGCGGCTCATCAAGGCGCTCGGGGCGCTCGCGTGCACGGTGATCCTGTCGTTTTGGGCGCTGACGCGGATCGACCTGATCGGCATCCTGGCACGGCCGATTCTGCCCCTGCTGCACGGGCACAAGCTGATCTTCACGCACCCCACCGACTCGTTCTCGATCTACATGACGATGTCGTTCACCGCCGGGGTGGTGTTCGCGCTGCCGATCATCGTCTACCAGGCGTGGGGCTTTCTCTCGCCGGCGCTCCATCGCCACGAGAAGCAACTCGTCGCGCCGGTCACGATCGGCGCGGCGTTGCTGTTCATGGGTGGCGTATCGGTCGCCTATTTCGCCGTGATGCCGTTGGCGTTGCGGTGGCTGCTCGATTTTCAGACGGCGTCGATGGAGCCGATGATCAGCGGACTCGAATATTTCGACTTCCTGTTCTCGATGTCGCTGGCGTTCGGACTCTGCTTCGAGCTGCCGATCGTGATCCTGGTGTTGACGGCGGTCGGCATCGTGACCCCCGCGTTTCTGCGCAAGTATCGCCGCCACGCAATCGTCCTCTGTACGTTCATCGGCGCGTTTCTGACTCCCGGCGACTTGATCTGGACGACTATCGCGATGGCGGTGCCGCTATATCTGCTGTACGAGCTCAGCATTGTTCTCTCGGCGGTTATGTACCGACGCCGGCAGCGGTCGCGCGCCGCCGCCGAGCTGCCGGACGACGGGTACCGGGCGCCGGCGTGAGAGCCCGGGACGCGCGGGGCGGCGTCTTTCCGCGCGCGCGCCAGCATCCGCGACACTCAAGCGCCCCTCGCTCCCGTGGGGCCGCGTGGCGGTAGCGGCCACCCGACGGCGGTTGCGACCTGCGACGTGGGCCACGGTGCTCCGGGCCGGACGGCTCGGGACACTCGCGCTCGGCGTGGTCATCGCGGGCGCGGTGGCTCGGCCGGCCACGGCGCAGGTGGGAGGGGTCGGCGGTGGGGTGGGGGGCAACGGCGGCGCGGTCGTGCAACCCACGACGCCCGGCCGCCAGCTCACCCCTCGCGAGCGCGCGACGTTGGATTCAGCGCGCAAGGCTNNTTGCGGCGAAGGACTCCGCGACCCGCGATTCGGCGCGCAAGATATTGGTGCACTGGGTGGAACCCGACTCCGTGACCGAGGCCCTGCTGGCCCGCGATGGGTATTCGGTGACCAAGTACCAAGGTGGGCACGCGGTCTACAAGTCCGACGAGCACCAACTGACGCTCATCGGTCCGCACCATGGCGAACGGGCGGCGGTGAACCAGGATCAGACGATGGTGGTTGGCGACACGATCGTCTACGAGGATTCAATCCGAGTCGTGACTGCGCACGGGGACACGGTGACCGTGCGAGACCCGACGCGCAACGGTGACGACATCGTGTCGATCGGGCACGTCATCTACGATGTGAAGACCCGAACGGCGATCACCTCGAGCGTGCGCACGGTCTTTCCGAGCGGGGGGAACCGATGGATCGTGTCGGCTGCCTCGGGCGCGTACGCGGGCGACACGCTGAAAAGCGACAACCCGTCCAACTCCTTCTACGGCTTGGACGGGGCGATCACGACCTGCGACGACAGCTTTCCGGACTACCACTTCGCGGTGAACGAGCTGAAGTTCGTGACCAAGCACACGCTCGTCGGGCGTCCGGCCGTACTCTACATCGCCGACGTGCCCGTGATGTGGCTGCCGTTCGTACTCGAAGACCTCCGGACGGGACGCCGCAGCGGTTTCTTGACCCCGCATTTCGGGATCAGTGAGCTGGTCCGCAACAGCCCGTCGTATCGCCGCCACGTCGAGAACGTGGGGTACTATTTCGCGCTCAACGACTACACCGATCTCACGACCTGGTTGGATTGGCGGAGCAGCGCACGCTCCTCGGTGGACGATCCCGGGTGGACTCGCTACAGCGGCGTGTTCCGCTACCACTGGCTCGACCGATTCGTGGTCGGGAGCTTCGGCCTGTCGTACCAGTCGTTGAGCAATGGGACGACGAACAGCGCGATCTCCTGGGAGCACCAGCAGGATTTCTCGCTGACGTCGCACCTCAACATGAACATCAACTACGAGACCAGCACGGCGATCCAACAGACGACGTATTTCGACCCGTACGCCGTGCTGGCCGTGATCTCGTCGCAGCTCAACTATCAACAGGCGGTCGGCCCGTTCAACTTCAGTTTGGGTGGGACGCAGAAGCAGTATCCGGGTCGATCCGAGGTCGACCGCGTCTTCCCGACGCTGAGCTTGTCGTCGAAACCCATCAGTATCGGCCATTGGTTTACCTGGACGCCGAGCTTCTCGGGCAGCAACAGCGAGACGCTGAACGTCGACCAGTTCGGCAATTTCGGATATCTCTTTCACGACAGCGCCGGCGTGATCGACAGCTCGCAGGTGCAGCGGAACCAGCGGGCGACCACGGCGTCGTTCGACACGCCGATCAAGATCTTCGGCTTCAACTGGCGGAACTCGTTCCGCGTGTCGGACCAACAAAACAACTTCCCCGAGCAGGACCTGGTGTATACCAGAGTGAGCGCCGACTCCGCGGTCCCGAGTGAGCGCATCTATTCGCAGACCTACAACACGAGTCTGGACTGGGACACTGGGATCGACCTGCCGAGCCTCTTTCAGGGTAGTTGGAATCTGGTGCCGCAGGTATCGATCGAGAACGCCGACCCCGGCGCGGCGTGGATGATTCGGACGCAATTCACGGGTGCCGACTTCCTGACCCAGCCGAAGCGACTCGTGTACGGCGTCAGCATCTCGCCGACGTTCTTCGGTCTCCTCCCGGGCATCGGCGACGTCGCACGGTTCCGCCACTCGATCACCCCGGTGCTGTCGTTCAACTACGCCCAGCCGGCGGCGATCAGCGATGAGTTCTACGCGGCGGCTGGGCAATCACCGGTTGGTTCGTTGGCCGGGTTGCGGCAAGAGGCGGTGTCGCTCACGGTGTCGCAGAGTATCGAAGCCAAGATGAAGCAGGCGCCCGACGCCGACCCGCTGCTGGCGAAGAAGGTCAAAGTATTGTCGCTCAACTTCGACCAGCTGGCGTACGATTTCGTTCGCGCCCAGGTCACGCACCGCACGCTGAGCGGGTTTACGTCCGGCTCATGGGGGTACAGTCTTCGCTCAGACTTGATCCCCGGATTCGACTTTCGCCAGACGTACTCTCTATTCCAGGGCGACCCGTTGAGCGACACGGCGCGATTCAGCCCGTACTGGAATCAGATCGCCGCGTCGTTCTCGCTGAACCGGAACTCGGGGCTCGTGTCCGCGATCGCCAAGCTGCTGGGGTTGACGCCGCCGGTGAAGACCCCGGGGGCCGACAGCGCGTTGAGCACGGATCCCTTCCTCGCGCAGCAGCTCGCCGCGCAGCAGGTCGTGGGGGGACAGACGGGGATCACGCCCTACGCGATCGCGAATGCGGGGAAGGGATGGACGACATCGTTCACCTTCAGCGCCTATCGCCAGCGTCCGCCGGTCGGGAACCTGTCGAACGTCATCCAATACAATCCGGCAGTCGTCTGCGCCGCGTATCAAAACGTCAACCCGATCTACTACCAGCAGTGCATCCTGTCGCGGCGTACCTCGACTCCCGACACCAACTTCAACGCGACAACCGCGGCCGCGCCGTTCGTCATCGTGCCCGCGACTACCACGCTCCAGGCATCGACCAGCTTCAACATCACACCCAAGTGGTCGGCACAATGGCAAACCACGTACGACTTCCGCGCCCGCAACTTCGCCAGCCACATCGTGTCGTTGCAGCGCGACCTGCACGACTGGCGCGCGATCTTCTCCTTCACCCAGTCGCCGACCGGAAGCTTTGCGTTCAGCTTCTTCGTGGCTCTCAAGGCCGAGCCGGCGCTCAAGTTCAACTACGACAAGCAGACCTTCCGATCGCCGGGTGATGAGGCGGCGGGGCAGACGTATTGACGACAACAAAACGAGAGTCGAAAGTCGAGAGTCGACGACGGCAAAGACAATAAAGACGAAGGGCGAAAGTAGAGAGTGGAAAGGTGACAACTGCAAAAAACGAGAGTCGAGAGTCGAGAGTCGACAGGGGGCGGAGCGTGAGTCGACAGGGGTGGAGGGTCAAAAGAGCGACAGAATGGTGTCCACTAGAGAGGACATGGGGTGAGTGGGGTGGTATATAAAGCGCACAGGTAACGGCACTTAACTTTCACTAACACATGGTCCGCGAGGTGCGTATTGTGGGATGGGGGCGGACATCTTCATCAGGGGATTACATGTCGACACGTGTGTGGACAGTCGCCGCCATGGCGCTCGCGACGGTGGCGGTCGCGGCCTGTGGCAACAACAATAACAACGTCTCGGCGCCCGCCGAAACCCTGGGCAATCCCGATAGCCTGACCTACCTGCTGCTGCCGGGCGGTCCCGATCTGCCGAACGGCATTCTCCTGAGCTGGGCGCCGGCCACGGACCCGAACGTGACGAACTACGTGGCGTTCGCGCGGTTGGCCGACACCGGGCAGTTCGGCGAGCTCGGGTCCACCGTATCGACCTCTTTTCATCAGGCCGGCGAGCCGCTGCCACAGTACTATGTCGCCTCGGAAGACCAGTTCGGCGACATCAGCAGCGGGACTGCGATCATCTCGGTCGATACCGCGCCCCCCCTGCCGCCGCCCAATAGCGTCACGGCGACGGGCTTCGACTCGGCGTCCAAGGTGCATTGGTCGGCGGATGCCCGGCTGCTGAATCCGGCGCTGTTCGCCTACTACCGGGTGTATTCGGAGACCGCGGTGATTTCAGGGATGACCGCCTCGTGTCCCACCACGGGACCTGATTTCGCGGTGGAGGGGTCCTCGGTATCCGAAGATTTCGTCGTCACTGGGCTTGCCAATGGGACGACGTGGTGCTACGCCGTCACCACAGTCACCCTGGACGGACACGAGAGCGTGCTGAGCGCGTGGGCCAACGATACGCCGACACTCGGTGCGGGGGCATTTGCCGTGGCGATGGCGCCAAGCGCCACCGTGGTGGTGCACAGTCCGAAACCACTGCGGCGGGTGCGGACCCTCGCTCGCCGATGAGGCGATGGGTGACGGCAGCCTAATTGACATCTGAATGCGAACCGCGCGAGCCAGGCCAACAGCGACTACCGTTGGCCGGGCCGGACGCGGAGCTGCCGGCACTTCGACACGACACCGATTCCATGAACGCCCGGGGCAACCCCGGGCGTTCGTGCGTCTGCCTCCGCACACTTGTATCACTCCGTGTGTCGTCCGACATTGTGAGGATGACGGCAACCATTGTGCTCGATGGTGATTCGCTTATGATCGAGGACGTGTTCGCGGTCGCGGATGGCGCCCTGGTCAGTGTGGCTCCGACCGCGCGCTCGCGCATGCAGCGCACGCGGGCCATCGTGGACGCCATTGTCGAGCGTCGGGACGTCGTGTACGGAGTGACCACCGGGTTCGGCAAGCTGTCCGACGTCGCGATCCCCCACGACCGGCTCGCAGAGCTCCAGGTCAATCTGGTGCGAAGCCACGCGGCTGGCGTCGGGCCGCCACTTCCGATGCGGGAAGTGCGCGCGATGATGGTCTTGCGTGCCAACGTGCTTGCCAAAGGCCATTCCGGCTGCCGGCCGGACGTCGTGGATCTCTTGGTAGGCATGCTCAACGCCGAGCTGCACCCCGAGATCCCCGAGCAGGGCAGCGTGGGCGCGAGCGGCGATTTGGCGCCGCTGGCCCATCTCGCGTTGTCGCTGATCGGTGAAGGCGAGCTGACGCGACGAGGCCGCACGGGCGCCGCGTCCGCGATGATGCGGGAGATGAAGCTGACGCCGGTCGTGCTCGCACCGAAGGAAGGGATCGCGCTCATCAACGGGACGCAGGCCCACACCGCCGTCGCTGCCCTCGCGCTCGTCGACGCGGGACGATTGTGGCGCGCGGCCCACGTGGCCGGCGCGATGACGGTCGAGGCGCTCCTCGGGACACCGGTGGCGTTCGACGCGCGGTTGCAACGCGCGCGTGGGCAGGTGGGGCAGGAAGAGTCGGCGGCATTGCTCCGGGGGTTGCTCGCGGACAGCGAAATCCGCGAATCGCACCGCACCGGCGATCCCCGGGTGCAGGACGCCTATTCGTTACGCTGTATCCCGCAGGTGCACGGGCCGGTGATGGACGCGATCCGGTTCGCGGAATCGCTCGTGTCGCGGGAGCTCAACGCCGCCACCGACAACCCGCTCGTGTTCGAAGATGGCACGTTGCTGAGCGGCGGCAACTTTCATGGCCAGGCGGTAGCCCTGGCGCTCGACGTGTTGGCGATCGTGCTCACCAACCTGGCCACGATGAGCGAGCGACGGATCGACCGATTGGTGCATCCGGATCTCAACCAGGGACTGCCGCCGTTTCTGGCCCGAGACGCGGGGCTGCACTCGGGCTTCATGATGGCGCAGGTGACCGCGGCCGCATTGGCGTCGGAGTGCAAAGTCCTCGCCCATCCGGCGAGCGTGGACACGATCCCGACGGACGGGAGCAAGGAAGACGTGGTCCCGATGGCCATGGCGGCGGCGTGGAAGCTCCGACGCGTCGTGCACAACGTGCAGCATGTGCTCGCCATCGAGTTGATGTGCGCGGCCCAGGGCCTGGATTACCGCAAGCCGCTCCAGCCAGGCGCGGGGGTCGCGCACGCCCACCGATTGGTGCGCCGCGTCGTCGCGCCGCTCGCGGGCGATCGGGTGCTGAGCACGGACATTGGCGCGCTCGCGGTCGCGGTGGCGGCCGGCACATTCGATGAAGTCACGACCGCACACGGCGGACTTCAGCACGCGACGGGCTGCGACGGGACGGGCTCTCGACGCGCGCCATCGCATTCGGGCCCATCATCATGACCGCGCCGACCGGTACCATGATCGCCCCTCCGGGCGCCGCTGCCAAGCAGTCGCGACGGGTGACCGCGCCCCGCGGCTCGACGCTCAGTTGCCGCGGGTGGCACCAAGAAGCGGCGCTTCGCATGCTGATGAACAACCTCGATCCCGACGTGGCCGAGCGGCCGGACGACCTCGTGGTGTACGGCGGGACGGGTCGTGCCGCCCGGAGCTGGGAGGCGTTCGATGCCATCGTCGCGACGCTCAAACGCCTCGCCGATGACGAGACCCTGATCGTACAGAGCGGCAAGCCGGTGGCGGTGTTCCGCACGCATGCCGGCGCGCCGCGGGTGCTGATCGCGAACAGCAATCTCGTCCCGCGATGGGCGACGTGGGACGAGTTCCGGCGGCTGGAAGCGTTGGGCCTCACGATGTACGGCCAGATGACGGCTGGCTCATGGATCTACATCGGGTCGCAGGGAATCCTGCAGGGGACGTACGAGACATTCGCGGCGGTGGCCGATCGCCATTTCGGCGGGTCGCTCGCGGGGCGATTGTTGGTCACGGGCGGATTGGGCGGGATGGGCGGCGCGCAGCCACTCGCTGCCACGATGCTCGGTGCCACGATGTTGGCGATCGATGTGGATCGCGCGCGCATCGCGAAGCGGTTGGCGACCCGGTACTGCGATCGGATGACCGCGGATCTCGATGAGGCGTTGGCGTGGGTGGGCGAAGCCCAGCGATCACGCACGGCGCTATCCGTGGGCCTGGTGGGAAACATCGCGGACGTGCTGCCAGAGCTGGCGCGGCGCGGCGTGGTCCCCGATGTGCTCACCGATCAGACGAGCGCGCACGACACGCTCAACGGCTACGTCCCGACCGGCGTCACCATGGCGGAGGCCGCGGCGCTCCGTCTCGCCGACCCCGCTGCCTACGTCGCGCGGGCCACCGCCACCGCCGCGGTGCACGTGCGCGCGATGTTGGAGCTCCGCCGGCGGGGCGCGGTGACGTTCGACTACGGGAACAACGTACGCACCGTGGCATTCGATGCCGGCGTCACGGACGCATTCGACATCCCCGGATTCGTACCCGAGTACGTGCGGCCATTGTTCTGCCAGGGAAAGGGTCCCTTCCGCTGGGTGGCGTTATCGGGCGACCCGCGTGACATCTACCGCACCGATGCGCTGGCGGCGGAACTGTTCCCCGAGGACGCGCACCTGCAACGATGGCTGACGCTGGCGCGCGAGCGCGTGCAGTTCCAGGGACTGCCGGCGCGGATCTGCTGGCTCGGTCAGGGCGAGCGGGCCCGGTTCGGCATGGCGATCAACGACCTGGTCGCGCGTGGTGAGATCTCGGCGCCGATCGTCATCGGGCGCGACCATCTCGACACCGGCAGCGTCGCGTCTCCGTTCCGCGAGACTGAGGGGATGCGCGACGGCAGTGACGCGATCGCCGATTGGGCGATTCTCAACGCGCTGCTCAACGTCGCGAGTGGTGCGTCGTGGGTCTCGTTCCACCACGGCGGGGGCGTCGGGATCGGGAATTCCTTGCACGCGGGACAGGTCATCGTCGCGGACGGGACGCCCGCTATGCGGACGCGCCTCGAGCGCGTGCTGACGAACGACCCTGGCCTGGGCGTCGCTCGCCACGCGGACGCGGGCTATGAGCTAGCTATCGAGACCGCGCACGCGCAGCGTCTCGACCTGCCGATGGGTTCCCGTCCGTAGCGTGGTGGGGCGCGCCGGGCGCGAGCGTCGCTGACGGCATGCTCTCAGCGCGGTTCAGTCCATGGCATGTCCCGGCCTTCATCGCGAAGTACGCGTACCTGGTGGCGGTGCGCAAGCCGATCCTCGTGCACTTCGAAGTGACCCTGCGGTGCAACGCGCGGTGCGGCTTCTGCGACTATTGGCACACCGACCCGTCGGCGCGAGACGCCGAGCTCACGAGTTTCGCGGACGCGGCGCGCTTTTTCAATCCGCTCATGATCACATTCACGGGCGGCGAACCGACGCTGCGACGGGATCTCGAAAGCCTGGTGCGCGCCGTGGCCCGCGCGGTCCGGCTCAAGTACATCACCGTCATTACCCACGGCGGCATGCTGACCCCCGATCGGGCCTTGTCGTTGTGGGAAGCGGGCATCAACCAGTTCAACATCTCCCTCGACTACCTCGACGGACGACACGATGTGGCGCGGGGGATCCCGGGGCTCACGAATCGGATTTTCAACACCGTGGACGGTATGCGGTCGCGCGGCATCGACAGCATTCGATTCAACACCGTGATTCGCGCCGACAACCTGGATCAACTGCTGCCGATCGTGCACCGGGCGGCGGCCGTCGGGTGCGGGGTCAATTTCAGCCTCTATACCGACGCCAAGAACGGGAACCGCGACCCGCTCCTGGGCCCCGATCGCGGCGCGGAACTGCAGTCGGTGATCGATGCCCTCCTGGCATACAAACGGCGGCGGAGGGGTGTCATCACCAGCTCCGACCACTACCTCCGGCAGATTCCGCGGTACGTTCGTGGAGAGGCCAGAGAGCCGTGTCGGTCCGGGATCCGTACGATACACATCGATCCCACGGGCCACGTCAAACGGTGCCCCGACTTCCCGACGGATTTTCACTGGACTGCCTTTCGGGAATACCAACCGATCGCGTGTCACGCGTGCTTCTACGCGTGTCGAGGTGAGGCTCAAGCCCCGATGCAGTGGTCGCGGGTCCAGGACGTGATGGCGTGACCGCGAACGCCGCGCGCCACGGCGAGGTGAATCTCCTCTTCGTGGACGCCGCACAGGTCGTGACGTGTGCGGGACCGGCCCGTGCTCGCCGCGGCGCGGAGATGCGCGACGCGGGGATCCATCGCGAAGTCGCGGTGGCCGTGGTCGGCGACCGGATCGCGGCCGTGGGCCCAGTGTCGGAGTTGGATCGGGCCCTTCCCGGTGCCACCCGGGTGGATTGTGGGGGCCGGGTGCTCATGCCGGGGCTCGTCGATTCGCACACGCACGCGATCTTCGGCCGTCCGCGGTCGGACGAGCAAGAGCAACGGGCTGCGGGCGCGGACTACCTCGCGATCGCGGCGAAGGGCGGGGGAATCCACGCCTCGGTCCGCGATCTCCGCGCTCGATCGGAAGAGGAGTTGACCACTCTGGCGCGGACTCGGCTCCTCCGGTTGGCGTCGTATGGCACCACGACGGTCGAAGTCAAATCTGGCTACGGATTGACAGTGGAGGACGAGCTCAAGACGCTGCGGGTGATCGCACGACTCGCTCAAGAGCTACCACTCCGGTTGGTGCCCACGTGGCTCGGGGCACACGAGATCCCGCTCGAACATCGCGCTACAGCGCAGGGGCGTGCCGCCTACGTCGATCTGTTGATCCACGAGATGCTTCCCCGAGTGGCGGCGGAGCGGCTGGCGGTATTCGCGGACGTGTTCTGCGAGCCCGGCGTCTTCACCGTGGACGAGACCCGGACCATCCTGACAGCGGCCCGAGCAGCCGGGCTGGCGCTGAAGCTCCATGCGGACGAGTTGACGCCCGGGGGCGGGGCAGAGCTCGCGGCGGAGTTAGGCGCGACGTCGGCCGACCATCTGGCGACCATTTCGCCAGCCGGGGTGGCCGCCCTCGCGCGTGCGCCGACGGTTGCGACCCTCCTCCCTGGCACCATGCTCTTTCTCGGCAAATCGGGGCATGCGCCGGCACGCGCACTCCTGGACGCGGGCGCGGCGGTGGCTCTGGCGACCGATTTCAACCCGGGCACCTCGCCCACGCCGAATCTGCCCTTGATTCTGACCCTGGGGGTCAGCCAGCTCCGACTTTCGGTCGCTGAGGCGGTTGTGGCCGCGACCGTCAACGGGGCGGCGGCGCTCGGCCTGGCCGGGGAAACCGGGCAGATCGCGCCCGGCTTCTCCGCGGATCTCGCGCTCTTTGACATCGAGGATGTGCGAGAGCTGCCGTACTGGTACGGTGATCGGCGATGCCGAGCCACGTGGGCACGGGGCAAAGCTTGTCACCAATTTGACTTACCGGTACCTTAAGCAGTCTTTTCCGAGACGGGGCGCGTCGCCCGTTACTGCCCACCGCCAGTACGCCGCACGAGACTGCGTGAGGTCTCGATAATGTGGCGTGCGTGTTGCCCCCGCCACTATCCGCCGCACCCCTCGAGCTGATGTCGAACGCTGCCAAGCTGAAGAAAAAGGCCGCCGAGTTCGAGCATAAGAAGCAATTCGACAAAGCGCTACAGCTGTACATCCAGATCCTGGATGCCGGGGCGGATGACGACGAACAGGCCGACGTCGCGCTGTACAATCGTGTCGGTGACCTGCTCATGCGCCAGGGCACGGTCGGCGACGCGATGACGTACTACGAAAAAGCCGTCGATCTGTACGCCGAGAGCGGCTTTTTCAACAACGCGATCGCGCTGTGCAACAAGATCCTTCGCCAGAGTCCGGGCCGGATCTCGATCTACTACAAGCTCGGCAAGATCAGCGCGAAGAAGGGCTTCATCAGCGACGCGAAGCAAAATTTCCTCGAGTACGCGAGCCGCATGCAGAGCGGCGGCCAACTCGACGAGGCATTCCGCGCGCTCAAGGAATTCGCGGACCTGTGCCCGGATCAGGACGACATCCGCCTGATGCTGGCCGATCAGTTGTCGAAGAAGGACCGGAAAGGCGAGGCGCTGGAACAGCTGCAGCTACTGTACGAGAAATTCGAGCACGAGGGGCGGGGCGCAGACATGCGCGCCACCATCGACCGCATGAAAGCGATCGACCCCGCGGCCGAGCCCAAGAGCGGCAGCGGTCCGCGGAATCCCAAATCCGGCGATCTCGTCTTCCTCGATCTGTCCGACGCCGTCACGCCGCCCCTGGCGAAGCCGGCCAAAGGAAACGCCCCCACGGTGGCGGCCGCATCGCCCGCTGCGCTCAAGCCGCGCCCCGCGGTCGCTCCGCCAAGTCCAGCTGCGCCAGCGGCAGTGTCCCCACGCGCCGCGGCACCCGCGCGGGGACCGGTCCCGAAGGTGCCCGCGCCCGCCCCTGATCTTCCGCTGATCGACACCGAGCTGCCGCCGCCGGTGGAGAGCGCGGATCAGATCGAGGAGCCGCGTGCGCCGTCCCGCACCGACGAGCCGGCATTCGCCGTCGCGGGGCTCATGAGTGGCGAAACCGCGTCGGTGGACGATCTCGACGACGGTCCCTCGGTCGCTGGCTTCGAGGATTCGACAGTCGATGGGGAGCGCGTGGACGATGCGGATGACGTCGTGCCGATGCTGCCCGGACTGGACCCGCCCCTGAGTGGGGAACAGTTCGCGTCGCTTCGACTCGCCACGCCCTACTACGTCCCAGTCATCGCGCCTCCGGCCCATGATCTGGCGCTCCCGGGCGAGCTTCCGCCCCTCGGCGGCGCACTCCTGTGCGCGGTGAATTTTACGGGCGAAATGGAGCTGATCATTCCCGACGGCGAGGACGAATTCCCGACGCCGCAACCGTCGCGCCGAATCTCGTCTGATCGTGGTCGGGGTCCGTCGTCCGCCGCCACTCGCTCGCACCATCGTGATCGCGAGCCGGACATCGCGCTCCCAATTCTCGATATGGATCTCCCAGAGCTCGATGCCCCGCGCCCGCGAAGCGCCGCGCCACGCGTCGAGGGAGGACCGCTCGGCCTCATCGGCGGTGCCGAGCTACTGGATGACTCCGAAATGGGTGAGGAGTTGGACGAGGCTGACACGGCGGACGGATCGGATGCCGAGGATCTCGACGCGATCGAGTCGGCGGCCGCAGCGGAATTCTCCGAGCCGCGCGCCGCAACGTCTGACGATGCCGACGCCGAGACGGTGGACTTCGATGCCGCGACCCCCGAATGGATCAAACCGGATACCACCGACTCGGAGGTTGACGAGGCGATCGAGTTCATGGCCGGAGACTCGCCGACGCGTGCCGAGGTGTGGGCCGAGCTTCGGGCCGCCGACGACGCTGACGACGAGGCCGGCAGCGGGTTCGACGCCGAGGCAGACGCCGAAGCAGAGGCCGACGTAAGCGCCGAGGAAGAGGTCGCAGGCGACGCCCTGGCGAGCGCCGATATTGACCTCGGACTGACGGCCGACGCGGGCGACGCCGGCGAGCGACATGCGGAGGCGAATGGCGCGTCACCGGCAGTCGCTGGTGGCCAGGAGGCTCCCGCCACAGACGAAGTCAGCGGCCGGACCTCGTCCGGCGCGCCGCGCCGGCGTTCGAACTCCGTGCTGGCTCGGTCCGTGGACACGTTGCTCGTCAAGGTCGAGGCCAGCCCGCAAGATTGGCCACTGCGCCGACAGCTCGCGGAAGCGCTGCTCGACGACGGCGACCGCGACGGTGGGTTGCGCGAACTCGAAGCCGCCATGATCGGCCTCGAGCGCGGACAGGATCTCGAGGGTGCTCGGTCGATGGCCGACGAGATCATCCGGCTGAATCCGAATTCCGTGCGGCACCATCAGAAGCGAGTCGAATACGCGTTCCGCACGAGCGACCGCGCGCGCCTCCCCGAGGCATATCTCGAGCTCGCAGACGCACTGTTCAGGTCCGGTCAGCCTGACAAGGCCCGGGCGGTCTATCAGCGCGTGTTGGAGCTGGCCCCGATGGATGCCCGCGCCCAGGCCGCACTCAGCGTGTTCCCTGAGCCACTGACCGTATCACCGCCGGACGTGTCGCCGGAACCGCACATCGTCGCGACCACACCGCCCATCCCGACACGCGAATCGACGCCGGCGGCCGCGGCACTGCCCGTCCGCGAGGCGCCGATCACCGTTCGCCGGGCTCGGCGCGACTCGGGCTCGCGGTCTCGCGCGGCTCAGAATGCAGCGCCGTCGAGAGAGGGCGGAGATTTCGTCAACCTTGGCGATTGGCTGCGCGATGACGAAGCGCCCCGTTCAACTCGCATGGTGATCGACGATGAGAAGACCGGCGATCCCGAGGCGGATTTCGCCGACATGCTGCGTCAGTTCAAGTATGGGATCGCGCAGAACGTGGCCGACGAGGATCACGAAAGCCACTACGATCTCGGCGTCGCGTACAAGGAGATGGGATTGTTGGATGAAGCGATTGCCGAGTTCCAGAAGGCGCTTCGGGGACCCGGGCACCGCGTCCGGACGTATGAAGCACTTGGGCAGTGCTTCATCGAGAAGCAGCAGTTCCAGGTTGCGGCTACGATCCTGGGCCGGGCGTTGGACGAGCCCAATGTGACCGACGACCAGCTGGTAGGAGTTCTGTACTTGCTGGGCTACGCGTCCGAGGCGCTTATGCGCTGGGAGATGGCAATCGGCTACTATCAACGTGTGTTCGCCGTCGACATCCAGTTCCGAGACGCTGGCCAGAGGCTGACCAGACTCGAGCGGGCGCCCCGCTGATGCTGCCCGCATCCGAGACGTCAGTCGCGTCCGCCGAGGGGAGTGCGCGCCCGAGTGGCATTCGATCGCGGCCCGCGACCGCGGTGTCGCTCGCTGACGTGCAGGGGCCGGTGCGTGAGGGGTTGGAGCAGGTCAAGCGCGAGCTTCGGCGCATCGTTGACGACGACTCTCCGCTCATTGCTGGGGTCAGCGACCATCTCCTGGGGATGAAGGGCAAGCTCTTCCGACCGACGTTGGTGCTGCTGTCGAGCGCGGTCGTCGAGCATCCCGAGCCCACCGCGACTACGTTGGCGGCCGTATTGGAGTTGATGCACCTCGCCACCCTAGTGCACGACGATGCCGTGGACCACTCGGCGCTCCGCCGGGGGATGCCCACGCTCAACGCCCTGTTCAGTCACCAGATCTCGGTCATCGCGGGCGACTTCCTGTACCTTCGAGCATTGCGAGAGTTGGCCCGCTTGGGCGACCTCCAGGCGTTGCGAGTGCTCACCGAGGCATCGGTCGAGATGACGCGTGGCGAACTGCGCCAGTTGGCATATGCCGATCCGCTGGCGTTCGGTGAGCGGGATTACGAGGCACTGATTGGGGCGAAGACGGCGTCGTTGTTCGGTGCCGCGTGCGAAGTCGGCGCGCTGTGCGGGGCGCCCGAATTCCGGTCTCAGTTAGCCCGCTACGGGGAGCGCCTGGGTATGGCGTTCCAGGTCATTGACGATGTACTCGACTATACCTCAGATCACCAAGTGACCGGCAAGCCTGGTGGGCTGGACCTTCGCGAGCGGAAGATGACACTCCCCCTGATCGCCGCGATGCGGGAGATGGGACCGGCCGGCCGGAGCCGCGTGGAAGGGTTGTTTGCCGCTGAGGCACCCTCCGACGGGGACATCCACGATGTCATCGCATTGGTGGCTGAATACGGCGGGATCGAGTATGCTTTGCGTCGAGGTGCCCAATACGCTCAAGAAGCCGAGCAGGCGATCGCCGGTCTCCCCGCAACCCCGGCACGCGGTGCACTGCACCGCGCGATCGGGTACGTATTGGACCGGCGATCGTGATGTCGAACCGGGCGGCCGTATGGCCGCCAAACGCCACCTGACGGAGATCGAATAATGGCCCCTCGCGGATCGTCGAAGCATCGGCCTGTCTTCCATGCGGCTGTGCTCGCCAGCGGCTTCATCGTCGGCGGATTTATGACCCAGTTTGCGCGCCGCTTCCTGCCCGCTGGAGCGGTCAAGGAGTTTCTGACTACCGGGGTCGCCCCGTCGTTTGGGCCATTGCAGGTGGATCTCGTTATCTTGAAGTTCGCGGTCGGGCCGGTGGTCCTCGACGTGTCGTTGTTGAGCCTCCTCGGCGTCCTCATCGCCTATCTGATCGCCCGTTCACTCTTCTGACGTCGGGAGATCGCGCCCGCAGACGCGGGATACCTCCCAGGAGGATACACGCATGTTCGGCGAAATCGGCATTGAAAAGATCCTACTGCTCTTGCTAGTGGTGCTCCTGTTCTTCGGCGCCAAACGGATACCCGAACTCGCTGGATCGATGGGCAAGGGCATTCGCGAGTTCAAGCGCAGCCTGTCCGATCCGGATCGACTCACGCGCGACCCTGAAGTGCCGGCAGCGCGACCCGATGTCCCGCTCGACCGCGCTCCCGCGAATACGACCACTCCGGTGGCCCGCGACGAATCGGACCAAGAGCCCAAGCGGTTGCTGCGCTAACGAGCCACGACCGCTGCCGGCGGCAACCCGCGGGCGCGACGAGATCAACGACGAGATCAACGACGAGATGCAAAAACGGGCCGGCTTCCTGGATTGGGAGCCGGCCCGTTTTGCATCCGATCGGTGATCGATTCGCGTGCCGCCCGACCTTACGCCGCGGTGCGGCGGGTCGTGGCTTCGATCAGCTTCCGATTGTCTACGATCTTGGCCACTTGCCGGAGGTCTGCCAAGAACTCGTCGGCGCGCTCTCGGCGAAGCGTGCGCAGCACGGTTTGCCGTTGGGTGTCTTTCTGTTTGACCCATGCCGCGCTGTCGGCACCGACGCGGCGGTCCACGCGGAGAACGTAGACGGCGGTTGACGTCTTGATCGGTGCGCTCACCGTTCCCGGCGCCAGGGTGAACGCGGCGCCAATCGCTTCGTTCATCTGCCCCAGGTCAGGGACAAAGCTCGTCCGCGTGAAGGGGGGCGACTTGACGGCCGTCAGTTTCTCAGCTTGCGCGGCCTGCTCGAGCGACGACGACGCGGCTTGGGTTGCGAGCTGCTTGGCTTTGATGGCCAACAGATCGATGGCTTTCTCGGTCGCGATCGCGCGTCGAATCTCTGGCGCGGCGGCCTCGAAGGATGGCAGTCCGCCCGTTGTGAGCGAATCCAGGCGCGCGAGATAGTAGCCATTCTCCGACTCGAACAGGTCGCTCGATTCACCGACCTTGCTGCCACTGAACGCCCACGCGCCGACGCTCGGTACCTGGCGGCCGGCCGCGAATGCGCTGCTGCCTTCGGCGACGTGCAGCGTCACGGGCGTGATCCCCATGATCTTCGCGGCATGATCGAACTGGGCAGGCAACTCCGACTGTGCGTCCAGGCGCTCGAGGGAATCCGCGCGTGCGTTCGTGCGGCCCGCGGACGAATCACTTTGGAGGACACGAAGCAGAATGTGGCGAAAGAGCGCCGAGTCCCCCTGACGCTGATCCATCTTGATGAGGTGGTAGCCAAACGGCGTGAGCACCGGCGGGGAGATCTCGCCGGGCTTGAGGGCCCATGCCGCGGTCTCGAATTGCGGGACGAATCGGCCTCGCTTGCCCCACTCGAGCGAGCCCCCGTTGACAGCCGACGCGGAGTCGGCGGACTCCCGTTTGGCAACATCCTCGAACTTCGCGCCGGTCGTGATATCGTGGCGGAGCGCCAGGAGGTGCGTGAGGACCGCCGCGGTATCGGCCGCAGTGATCGTACGCGGGATGATCAGCAGGGAGATCGACGCCTGCCCCTTCCTCGTCAACTCGTCGTGGTGCCGGTCGTAGTAGTCGTGGAGCTCGGCATCGGTTGGGTGCACGCTGGACGTGGTCGCCGAATCAGGCGCGAACCGAACGGACGTGACCTGCGCGGTATCGTGAGTATCTCGCCACAGGCTCCACAGCTCCGGATCGGTGATATAGACGCCCGCCGCGATCTGATCGGTGAGTTTTTCTCGCGGGATTTGGGTCCGGTACATCGATTCGAGACCGGCCAAGATCCCTTGCTCTTTGGCCATCGGGCTGCCGAGGAAGCGCAGGTATTTCGCGGGGTCGAAGTGGCCGTCGGTCTGGAGCTGCGGGGCATTCATGAACTCTTGCGGTGGGCTCGTGCGCGCCGCTTCTATGACCTCGGCGTCCGTCACCCGGATCCCGCGCCGCTCGAGTTCCTGCTCGAGCAGGATGTTCGAGACGAGCTCATCAAAGGTTTCCTGCTCAACCTGCTTCCGCTCTTCGAGGGTGAGCGGCCGGCCAAGACGCTGCGAGGCGTCGGTGGCCCGTTGCTCGGTCGCGCGGACCCATTCGGTGACCGTGACATCGCGGCCATTGACGGAGGCGATGGCAGTGTTCCTGGTAGCGGTGCTACCGGATAGGCCAGAGGTTTGATACAGCAGAAACCCGCCAACGAAGAGCACGGCCACAAAGATCCAGATGTACTTGGCCGCGTTCCGCATAGTTTTCAGCACGGCGCGAAACTCCTTCGACGTTATTGTACTGATAGCTCGACGCGCCGCGTCACGGTATTTTGGACGCATCGCCGCGCTCTAAAGCGCAACGCGCAAGCTACCGGCCGCTGACGGCTAAGGTCAAGAGAGCGCGGCACTTCTGCTGTCACGCCGATTGACGCCGGTCGTCTTCGAAGTGTATCTTCACCCCCGCCGTGGCCGGCCGGCGCGCGGCGTACCCGAGGGCATTCGATGGCCAGCTCCGCCCGGATAGAGGAACTCGAAAAGAAGTTCAACGAGAATCCGCGCCGGTACTTCGCGCCCCTCGCCAACGAATACCGAAAGGCGGGGGACGTACAACAAGCCATCGCCATTTGCCGCACGTACGTCCCGCAACAGCCGGGACACATGAGCGGTCACATTGTCTTTGGTCAGGCGCTGTTCGAAGCCGGCGATCACGACGAGGCCCGCGGAGTGTTCGAGGCGGCCCTTGGCCTCGACCCGGAAAACCTCATCGCCCTCCGGCACCTCGGTGACATCGCGCGCGAGCACGGTGAGATCGACGCGGCCCGGTCGTGGTATCAACGGGTCCTCAATGCCGATCCCCGGAACGACGATGTCGCGGCGCTCCTGACGTCCGTTGAAGCCGATCAGGCCGCCGCCGCCGACGAACCGGCCACCTGGATGGAGATCAACCCGGAGCAAACACTCGAGCTGCCGCCGGATCTGTTGGCGGCCGCGTCGCGGGAACTCGGGTTCGGCGGCGATGAACTGCCGCTCTCCCAGCCCAACGGCGCCGGCTCAATGGGTGAGTTGTTCGCCGACGATTCGAGCGCGCATCACGCGGGACACCCAGCGGATGCCATTGGCTTGGCGTCGGCCGAGTTTGGGCAGCCGTCGCTGCACTCAGCCGACGCGCTGCCCTCGACGTTTGCCCCGCCGCCGGGTCCGGGGGATTTCGTCGATGAGGCGGCCAAGACGGTTCCGACGTTCGTGGTCGATGAGGCCGCCCAGACCATTCCGACCTTCGTGACCGACGAGGCGGCGCGGACGATCCCGACGTTCGCCACCGAAACGATGGCCGAGCTCTACGTACAGCAGGGTTTTTACGACCAGGCGCTGGCGGTGTATCGGCACCTGTTGACGCAGCATCCCGGCGATCCGAAGCTTGCCGACCGCATCGAGCAGCTGCGACGCGAATCCGCCGTGACGCCGCCTCGCACGCCGGTTCAGGCGGCCTCCCCGTTCAACGTATTGACGGCCACGCCTGCGGTGCCGACCCTGCACTCCGTGCGCGAATTCTTTAGCGAGCTCGCGCTCCGTCGCCCTCGGGTCCGGGCTGATGCAGTAGCCATATCCCCGTCGAGCGACACGCCGAGCGACACGCCGAGCGACATCTCGAGGGACGCCCCGAGCACCATTTCGAGCCACGCCCCGATCGACGCCCCGACATTGAGCGCGGCGCCCGAGGCCATCGCTGGTGCGCCATCGGACGCGGTCACCGCGGTACCATCGTCGCCGAGCGCCGCGCCGGCGATCGACGTGTCGGCCGAGGTGACAGCCGCGGAATCGACGGCACCCGCTGAGCCATCTCTCGAGGCGCCGGTCGCGTCACCGGACGCTCACTCGTTCACGCCAGCTGACGACACGTCTCTACCGCGCGTCGCGGACATGGGATCGACCGACGCACCGTTTCACGAGACGTACAGCGCGGAATTCGGCGCCAGCGCACTCGTCATCCCCTCCGACGGCGACGCTGGGTCGGCGCTCCTCGAGACGAGCGACGATCGCGTCGAGTCGCTGATCGTGCGTCCGAGCGGGGAAACTGATCCGCTTGCCCTGGGCAAGATCGGCCGCGCCTCCGGATTTACGGTCAGCGAATCGAGCGAGTTCGATGTCACGGCGTTCGATGCGGGCGACATGTCGATCGAGGGTCGCAAGCCGCGCGTCGAGGAGTCGTCGCCGTCTGCATCGGCCTCGTCGGACGTCGCGGCGGCCACCGAGACAGCCGCCGTAGGCGAGCGGGACGGCGGAGTTGCCGGCGGCGCAGGAGAGGGCTCGTCGGCGGCCGCGAGCTCGGCGCCAGTCGAGGCGGCCGTGCCCGCCGAGCCGGCGTCGCCGGCCGGCGAGCGCACCCCAGTCGGGGGGACGGCTGGGGCGGTGCGGGCGGCGATGCAAACAGGATCCGTCAATGTGCTCTTCCCGCAGCACCCGGTGTCGGCTCCGGATGAAGCGGCGGCGGCGGCGTTGTCGAGCGCGTTCGGGGGGCCGTCGGGCAAGACCGAGCCTCAAGAGGGTGGCCGCGCGGCGCGCCCGGCGCGCAGCGAGTTGTCGCTGGACAGCGTCTTTCGCGAGTCGCCAGCGGCAGCGATCGATCCGCGGCGTGAATCCACCGCGTTCTCCTTCGATCAATTCTTCGGTGAGAGCCCGCCGGCGCCGCAGCCGGGCGCGGTCGTCGCCTCCGATGCACCACAGGGCGACTCGCTGGATCTCGCGTCCGCGGACGCCGAGCAGTTCAGCAACTGGCTGTCCGGACTCAAAAAGAAGTGAGGATCGCGGTTCTCAACGGGCCCAACCTCAATTTGCTGGGCACGCGCGAACCGACCCTCTACGGTTCCGCTACGCTTGCCGACGTCGAACGCCGCATGCGGGCGCTGGCCCGTGAGCTCCGAGTCGAGCTGTCGTTTAGCCAGCACAACGGCGAAGGAGGTCTCATCGATGCGATCCACGCGCTACGTGGGCGCGCGGCCGGTGTGATCATCAACGCGGGTGCGTACAGTCACAGCAGCCTCGCGATCCGAGATGCGCTGGTGGGGGTCGATCTCCCGTTCGTCGAGATGCACGTGACGAACGTGTACGCGCGGGAACCGGAGCGACGGCACTCGATGCTGGCCCCGGCCGCCCGCGCCGTGCTGTGCGGGTTTGGCGCGGCGGGATACGAGTTGGCGTTGCGCGGCCTTGTCGAGTCGTTGGGAGCACCCGCCGCCGGCATGTCAGGCGACGGTCCCGGTGAACCGCCCGCCCGCCCCGGTGCCCGTGCGCGGCGGCCGCGCCATGGGTGACCGGCGTCCCCAGCGTGTGGCGGCGCTGGCGGATACGGTCGCCGGGATGGGGCTCGATGGTGTGCTCCTCACGAGCGCGCCGAACATCCGGTACCTGACCGGATTTTCCGGATCGAGCGCCCTGGCGTTCGTCACGGCCCGCCGCGACGTGCTGCTGGTGACCGACTTCCGGTACAAGACGCAGGCCGCGGACGAAGTTGGCGACCTGGCCCGACTGGTGGTGGAAGGGCAGAGTCTGTGGACTGGCCTCTGGCAGCATATCCTATCGCTGCCGGCCGTCGAAGTCGCGGGATTCGAATCTGCGCACCTCGTCCATCGTGACTTTCAGCGGCTACTCGAGGCTGGCGCGCGGTGGCAGTGGCGGCCGACGGTGGATCTCGTCGAGACGCTGCGCGAGCGCAAAGACGCCGATGAGTTGGCGCACATCACGGCGGCGGCGCAGGTCGCGACGCGGGCGCTGGCGAGGACCTTGCCCCAGGTGCGGGCCGGGCTGACCGAACTAGAGGTCGCCGGGCTCCTCGAGCATGCGCTTCGGGCGGAAGGATCGGAGACGTTCCCGTTTGCGACCATCGTGGCATCCGGTCCTCGATCGGCACTCCCGCACGCGGCGACGTCGGCGCGCGAGATGCATCGGGGCGACTTGCTCCTGCTCGACTTCGGTGCCTCGGTCTCGGGGTATTGCGCGGATATCACCCGGACGGTGGTCTTGGGGCCGCCCGACGACGAGCAGCAAGAAGTCTACGGTATCGTGCGCGCGGCCAACGAGGCGGCGGCAGGGAGCGTACGGCCCGGTATGCGGGGTAGGGATGCCGACGCGGTCGCGCGTGACTACATTGATCGCCGCGGCTACGGGGACGCCTTCGGCCACAGTCTCGGCCACGGGTTGGGGCTGGAGGTGCATGAGGCGCCTCGGTTGTCGCGGACAGCCGACGCGGTGTTGGCGGTTGGGGCGGTTGTTACGATCGAGCCCGGGATCTACCGACCGGGGTGGGGTGGCGTACGGATCGAAGACGATGTCCATTTGGGCGCGGGCGTGGCGGATGTGCTGACCCAGTTTACGCGGGAACTGCTGGTCGTCGACTAGCGCCGGTCAACGGGCCGATGGGACGCCTTGTGGGAAGTCTGGTGTGACGCGAAGGCACCCTTCACCATCTTTATGATCGATCTCCGATACGTCAAAAAACTGATCGAGATCCTCGATGGGTCGACCGTTGACTCAATCGAAATCTCGACTGACAAGGGGATGAAGATCCGCCTGTCCAAGTCACCGTCCCAACGGGGGACGGTACAGGTGGCGACGCCGGTGTCGATGCCGGCATTGATGCCGGCACCAGGGCCGCGGATGACGCCGGGCGAGGGCGTGTCGGCCTATGGCGACGGGACGGGGGCAGGGGCGTCGGGGTCGGCCGAGTCGAAGGCCGAGGCGAAGCCCAAGCTCTTGGAAGTGAAGTCGCCGATGGTGGGCACCTACTATTCGGCGCCCGAGCCGGGCGGCACGCCGTATGTGACCGAGGGGACGCGGATCGCGAAGGGGCAAATCGTCTGCATCATCGAGGCGATGAAGATNNAGATCGAGTCGGAGTTCGCCGGCGTGGTGCGTGAAGTGCAGGTCCAAGACACGCACCCGGTGGAGTACGGACAAGTGCTGCTCCGAATAGATCCCAACGGATAGAGCCCCGCCCACGGCGGGGCGGGGGCCGATTGACCATGGCTAACGGCACGTCAGTGGCACCGCCAGAC
>PMAE01000052.1:28702-54180 GCA_003152485.1 Gemmatimonadota bacterium
CGCCTCCGACTTGCACCTCAAGGTCGGCCGGCCGCCGACCCTGCGGGTGCAGGGTGCCCTGGCGCCGATGGTCCACCCGGCGATGCGGCCCGAAGATCTCAAGTCCTTGGCCGAGCAAGTGATGTCGCCGCGCCAGGTCAAGGAATTCGCGGAGAACAAGGAAGCGGACTTCGCGATCGGCGTACCGGGGATCGGGCGGTTCCGCGTGAACGTCTACCAGCAGCGCGGCACGATCGCGTACGCGCTCCGCTCCATTCCGTACCAGACGAGCACCGTCAGCGAGCTCAATCTCCCGAAGGTCGTCGAGGACATTGCCATGCGTCCGCGCGGACTGGTGCTGGTCACCGGGATCACGGGATCGGGCAAATCGACGGCGTTGGCCGCGATCATCCAGCACATCAACGAAATGCGGCGCGCGAACATCATCACGATCGAAGACCCGATCGAATTCCTCCACCGTGACATCAACTGTCACATCAATCAACGCGAGGTCGGGACCGATACGGGGAGTTTCTCCCAGGCGCTTCGCCGTGTGCTTCGGCAAGACCCCGACGTGATCCTGCTGGGCGAGATTCGAGACCTCGACACGCTCGATACCGCCCTCAAGGCCGCCGACACCGGTCACCTCGTGTTCTCCACGCTGCACACGACGGATGCGACGCAGACCATCAACCGCGTCCTGTCGTTCTACCCGCCGCACCAGCAGGCCGAGGTGCGGTTCTCCCTCTCCAGCGCGCTGGCGGCGATCATCTCCTTGCGACTCGTGCCACGGAAGGATAAGGCCGGGCGCGTGCCGGCGTGCGAAGTACTCATCAACACGGCGTCTGTCCGGGACAACATTCGTGACATGACGAAGTCGCTCAACATCCCGGACCTGATCAAGGAAGGGACGGTGCAGTATGGGATGCAAAGCTTCGACCAATCGCTGATGGGGTGGTATACCAAGGGGATCATTTCCTACGAGAACGCGGTCTTCTACGCGACCAGCCCAAGCGAGTTCGCATTGCGGATACAGGGTGTGGCCAGCTCGAGCGACACGTCCTGGGATGCGTTCCAGGCGGACGCGAATTCCTAGGGGATCACCCGGCCCGGGTGCTGCCGTTAGGAGCGTCCTGCCTTAACTTCCCCCCGTGTTCAACAAGGTTCTGATCGCCAATCGGGGCGAGATCGCGCTGCGCATCATTCGGGCGTGCCGCGAGCTCGGTCTGCAGACCGTGGCCGTGTATTCAGAAGCGGACCGCGATTCGTTGCACGTCCGGTTCGCCGATGACGATGTGTGCATCGGGCCGGCGCCGTCGCGCGATTCGTATCTGAACATCCCGCGGCTGATTGCGGCCGCCGAGATCACCGGCGCGGACGCCATCCACCCCGGGTACGGCTTCTTGGCCGAGAACGCCGAGTTCGCCGAGACGTGCGCGGCGTCCAACGTGACGTTCATCGGACCCACCCCGGAACAGATCCGGGTGATGGGCGACAAGGCTGCGGCTCGGAACGCCATGGCAGCGGCCGGAGTGCCGATCATTCCGGGTACGACCGGTCCGATCGAAGATTCCGACGAAGCACTCATCTTCGCCCGGGAGATCGGCTTTCCGGTGATCATCAAGGCGGTCGCGGGCGGTGGCGGCAAGGGCATGCGAGTGGCCCGCGATCCCGATGACTTCGGCCGTTCGTTTCAGCTCGCGCGGTCCGAGGCCCTCTCCGCGTTCGGCAACGGCGACGTGTACGTCGAGAAATATCTGGCCCGTCCCCGACACGTCGAGTTCCAGATCTTAGGCGACACGCAGGGCACCGTGATCCACCTCGGGGAACGCGATTGCTCGGTGCAACGACGCCACCAGAAGTTGATCGAGGAGGCGCCCAGCCCGGTCATGACCCGCGATCTGCGCCAGCGGATGGGCGACGCGGCGGTGTTGGGCGCGGCCGCGATCGGGTACGTTGGCGCGGGGACGGTGGAGATGCTGCTCGATACCGACGGGACGTTCTACTTCATGGAGATGAACACCCGGATCCAGGTCGAGCATCCCGTGACCGAGATGCTGACCGGCGTCGATCTGGTGCAGGAACAGATCCGCGTCGCGGGAGGCGAACCGTTATCCGTCCGGGCGATCCCACCGCTGCGCGGGCACGTGATCGAGTGTCGAGTCAACGCCGAAGACCCGTCTCGTAACTTCCAGCCTGCTCCGGGCAAGATTGCGGTGTTCCACCCTCCGGGAGGGCCCGGGGTCCGGCTCGATACCCATGTCTATGCGGGATACACCGTGCCACCGTACTACGACTCGCTACTCGCCAAGTTGATCTGCGAAGCGCGGACGCGACCGGAAGCGATCCGCCGCATGCAGATCGCGCTCGAGAGCTTCATCATCGAAGGCGTCCCGACGACGATTCCGTTCCTTGCCCGCGTGATGACCAACCCCCGATTCATCGCGGGTGACGTGGACACGAAATTCCTGGAGCGGGAAAGCGAGTTGATGAAGGAGCCGGCACCCGCAGGCGCGGCCTGAGTAGCGTGGCGCGGCAACCCGGGCAAGCGGAATAGTGCGCATCGACGTGCTGTTCGGAGCCGCCGAGGCGACGTCCGCGGATCTGACGGGGCGCGTGGTGGTCGTAATCGACGTGCTGCGGGCGTCCACGACGATCGCGGTGGCGTTGGCCAATGGCGCGCGGGCGGTCATCCCATTCGACAGCGCGGATGAAGTCGTCCTCCGGTCGAAGTCGTTCGAGCGATCCGAGGTCCGTCTGGCGGCGGAGCGGAAAATGCTGGCGGTGCCCGGGGTCGATCTCGGGAACTCTCCCGTGGAATTCACCCGCGAGGTGCTCGATGGGAAGACGGTCCTCTTCGCGACGACCAATGGCACGGGGGCGCTCTTGGCGGTGCAGGGCGCGCGCGAGGTGGTGGTGGGCGCATACGTGAATTTCTCCGCGGTGTCGGCGTTGCTGCGTGCGGCGCTGCGCGGCGGTACCGATATCACGATCGTCTGCGCGGGGCGTGACCGGCAGTTCTCGCTCGAGGATGCGGCGTGCGCGGGGCGGTACGTTCGGTTCATGGCGAAGCACTACCCGGCGCTCGCGTACAACGACGCCGCCCGGACGGCGGCCGTATTGGAGCGCCGGTACGCGGACGACCTCCCACGGTTGTTCCTCGACGCCGAGCACGGGCGCGCGTTGCGGGATGCCGGATTCGGGGCCGATCTGGATCTGTGCGCGTCCCTCGACGCCTTCCCCGTGGTGCCGATCTATCAAGACCGCCAGATTACCAAGGTTGGCCCCGACCGGGAGCGGTAGCACTGTGTCCGGCTACATGTCGCGAGTGTTGTTGTCGCCGCACGTCAAACGGGAGTTGACGGGAACCGCGCTGTTGCTGTTCTCGGTCTTTCTGGTCGGCGCACTCGCCGCGGGCGCGCTGCGGTCGCCGCTACCGGGCCAGGGGTGCAGCGCCGCAGGCGGCGTCTTTGGTCCCGTCGGGGGATGCCTGAACGCGCTCCTCGTGTCCGGCCTCGGTGCGCCCGCCGCCTGGCTGCTGGCGATCGTGCCGCTCGTGCACGCGCTTCGGCTGTTCGGCCGGTTGCGCGCGCCGGCGGACCGGTCGTGGCTCGTGTTTCTCCTCGGCATGGTCGTGCTGTTACCGCTCGGTCTCGCGCTCGCCATGGGCGCGCGGCGGGACATCACGGGAACGAATGGGCTGTGGGGCGCGCTCTCGGCCTTCTACCTGGTCCGAGCGTTCGGTGTGGCCGGCGCATGGATCGTCGTCGCGTTGGCGGTGAGTGCGTTGACGGCGGCGACGCTCGCGTGGAATCCCTTACGCGTCGTCGTCGGTCCGGGCGCGCGCACGGGCGTGCACCCACTTGCCGCCACGGCCACGGCCGACACCCGCGCCTCGCGGGATGACGCGATTGGGCCGCTCCCAGCCGCCCTCGCGCTGGCGCCCTCCGCGGCGGAGATGCCGGGGCTCGACCCGGGCGGTCAACTCGAGCCGCTCGGCCGGAAGAAGCGCGGAGCCGCCAAGGTGGTTGAACCGACCGCCGACGGCGTGGGGTCGTCGAACGGAGCCCCCGCCGATGACGGGATGGGGATCGATGGCGCCGACGCCGAGCTGCCGCCACTCGACCTCCTGAACAAACCGCCCTCGCGGAACGCGGACGTGGACCGTCGGGAGCTCGATGCGATGGGCGCCAAGTTGCTCGAGGCACTCCGCACCTTTCGGGTCGACGGGGCGCTCATCGGCCGGACGACTGGTCCGGTCGTGACTCAGTATGAGGTCGTGCCCGCCGCGGGGGTCAAGGTCCGGCAGTTCGCATCGCTCGCCAACGATCTCGCGCTCGCGATGCGCGCGCCCAGCATTCGCGTCGTCGCGCCCATCCCGGGGAAAGGGGCCGTCGGCATCGAGGTCCCCAATCCGTCGCCCGAAGTCGTCACATTTCGCGAGCTCGTGGAGTCGAGCGAGTTCCAAACGGCGCGTGCGGCGCTGCCGATCGGGCTCGGGAAGGATCTCGAGGGACGTCCGGTGATCGCGGACCTGGCGAAGATGCCCCATTTGTTGATCGCGGGCGCTACCGGTTCCGGCAAATCCGTGTGTGTCAACACGCTGATCACGAGCTTGATCTATCGCCATACGCCGGAGACGCTGCGTTTCCTGATGGTCGATCCGAAGATGGTCGAGCTCTCCGTGTACAACGCGCTCCCACACCTGCGACACAAAGTCATCACCGACAATCGGGACGCGGCGTCGGTGCTCAAATGGGCGCTGATCGAGATGCAGGAGCGCTACGAGCTGTTGGCCGCCAACGGCTGTCGCAACGTTCAGGAATTCAATCACCGGCTCCGGGAAGGGGCGGCGCTGCTCACGCCCGCGCGTCCGGACGTCGCGTTCGAGGAGCGCACGTATCGGCGCGGGGTGTTGCCGTATATCGTCGTGGTGATCGACGAGCTCGCGGACCTCATGATGACGGTGCAGGGTGAGATCGAGACGCCGTTGGCGCTCCTGGCGCAGAAGGCGCGCGCAATCGGCATCCATCTCATCCTGGCGACCCAACGTCCGAGTGTGAACGTCATCACGGGATTGATCAAAGCCAATTTCCCCAGCCGCATCGCGTTTCGGGTCGCGTCGCAGGTCGACAGCCGGACCATTCTCGACGGGGTGGGGGCCGAGGCGTTGCTCGGAAACGGCGACATGCTCTTCATCCCGCCGGGCAAGTCCGAGCCATCACGGATCCAGGGGGCATACATCACCGGCGAGGAGACCGAACGCCTCATCGGGTGGTACGGCACGCAGCGCGACGCGTGGCGCCGGACCCATGTCCCCGAACCGGCGGTCGCCGAAGTGCCGCCCGAGGACGACATCCTGGAGACCATGCGTCGCTACGAGGCGGAGCATGCCGAAGGGAGCGGTGCTGCCGACGACCGCGGGGTCGGCGACCGCGACCTGCTGTTCCGCGAAGCCGCGGAAGTCGTGATCCATCACCAGCAGGGATCGACGTCGTTGCTCCAGCGCCGACTCAAAGTCGGCTACGGCCGAGCAGCGCGGATCATCGATCAACTCCAAGCGGCCGGGGTGCTCTCACCGCAGGACGGATCGAAGCCACGGGATGTGCTCGTCGGACTGGACGAGCTGACCCGCATCTGCCGGAATGGATAGCCGGGGCGGGGGCTCCCTGCGGGTGGCGGCCCCCAGGTTGGCCCCGCCGGCGTCGGCGGATTCCCTATGAACGTGGCGCGGGTGTCATCCCCGCGGCAAAGATCGAAAGCGTCGTGGCGCACGCTCGTGATTCTGGCGCTCGCGTGCGCGAGCGTGACGGCTGCGCTCGTGTGGTGGGGAACCCAGTTTCCCGGTCCCGGTCTCTACGGGGACGGCGCGGGATATCTCGGTGCGGCAGAGTCGCTGGCCCGCGGCGGCGGGCCACGCGTGCCGTACGCCGGCTACGCAAGCGCGGACAGCACGAGTCCCCTGGGGCAGTGGCCTCCGGGGTTTTCGCTGGTGCTCAGTGCGCCGCTGCGGGCTGGGGCGTCGCCTGAGACGGCCGTGCGCGTGGTGCAGGCCACCGTGGGTGCGTGCACGGTCGCGTTGACCGCAGTGCTCGTCGCCATGGCCACGGCACCGGTGTGGGGCGCGCTCACCGCCGTGGCGATACTCGCGACCCCCGCCGTCGTGGCGGCGCATCTCAACGTCGTCAGCGAGCCGTTGTATCTGCTCTGCCTCGCGGTCGGACTCACGGCCATGGTGGGGCGCGGTGACCGCCCCCTTGGATACGGGTTGGCGGCGGCGGCCGCGGTGCTCGTCCGGTATCTCGGGGTCGCGGCAGTCGCGGGAGCTGGTGTCTGGGGCCTTCTGCAGCCGGGCCGCGCGACCTTGCGCGCGCGTCGGGCCGCGGTGGCCATCGCCCCAGGGCTCGTGGCGCAGGAACTGTGGTCCGCATACGCGCGGTGGACCGGGGCCTCGATGCGGCCGATACACCTGGACCACCAGGTCGGGAGCGCCGTGCGAGCGCTCCTCGGCTCCACGGCGGCGTGGCTCGCACCGTGGGATGGGAGCCCGGTCGCGAGGAGCGGCCTCAAGATCGTCTTGGGAATCGCGATCGCCGCCGGACTCGGGGCTGAGCTTCGCGCGTGGACAGCAGCGCGGCGGGAGTCCGGTCGCCCGACTACGGCTGGGATCGGGGCGGGAGATCCGTGGACGTCCATCGGCAGTCCTGCAGGCCGGCTGCTCGCCGCCAGCATGCTGCTCGCGTGTTGTCATGTTGCCGCGCTGATCGCCGCCCGATTGATCTATTCCGACGTGTCGCTCTACGACCGAGTCCTCGCACCAGTCCACTACCTCGCGGACGTGGCGGTGGTCACGCTGGTGGGATGCCAATGGGAGGGGCTAGCAGCTCCTGTGCGGGCCGTCGTGGCGGCGTTGGGGACAGCATGGGCGGTCGGTTCGGCCGCCATGACGTCGACCGCACTGCGGACCGCGGTCACGGTCGGACTAGATCATGCCAACCTCGCCGAGCGTGCGTCACCGACCATGCGCTGGCTCCGGACGAACGGCGGCGGGCAGCCGATCTACACGAACGAGCCGGCGAAGATCTACTTCCAGCTGCACCGTGATTCGCGCGGCCTTCCGTGGGTGTTGGATGCCGACACCGTCCGGGCGTTGGACCGCGTGCTGCGGGCGCGGCCTGGCCTCGTCGTCTGGTTCTGGGGTGGGACGGCGGCTAGCTACGTGGCGGCCGACCTCCTGCCTCGGGCGTCGACGCCCGCCAAGCTGGAAGCGGCGCTCCCGTTGCGGGTGCGCGCGCACTTCGACGACGGCGTCGTGTGGACGCTCGCCCCGGGTGGCGCGGACGCGAACGCGGGCGCGGACTCGGTCCGGCCGGCGACATCGACCGTGGGGCCTGGGGCTCGCTGAGGGGCGGCGCGGCGACGCGATTGGTCCCCGCGATCCCGGCCCTCGTCGGGTGCGTTCGGGAGCGCCAGGCGCTGTGAATCGATGGGGCGATCGGCACGTCGCCCGGCAAACGTCGCTGCGTGGGCATGGCCGCCGGAGAATTGGGGGAGTTGGGGGAACGTCTCGCTGAGCGGTGGATCGTGCGGCGCGGGTGGCGTGTCCTCGCTCGTCGATTCCGGGTGGGGCACCGCGATCTCGATCTCATCGCGCAGCGGGGCCAGACCGTGGCGTTCGTCGAGGTGAAGACGCGGTATTCGAGCGCGTTTGGCGGGCCGGTGTGTGCCGTCGGGAGGGGGAAGCGTCGGCACCTGTGGCGAACGGCGACCGTGTGGATCGACCGTTACGGCGACGCCGGCGTCGAGTACCGGTTCGATGTAATCGGGGTGCTCGTGGGTGGCGGACTCATCCGTGTTTTACACGTCGAAGACGCGTTCTCGGTTGATCGCGTGCGTTGATTTTCGGAAGCCGGCTTCGTATTTTGTTCGGGTATTATACTTTTACGCTCAACTGAGGGCCGGCGATGGCGGCTTCTACCGTGCAAGAGGATCGCAAGCAAGAGGATCGCAAGAAGGCATTAAATCTTGCGATCGCGCAGATCGAGAAGAGCTGCGGCAAGGGATCCATCATGAAAATGGGCCCCGACGCACCACGAATCATCGTCGAGTCGATCTCGACGGGCGCGATCAATCTCGACGCCGCGATCGGCGTGGGCGGGATTCCCCGCGGCCGCGTGACCGAGGTATACGGTCCCGAATCGAGTGGCAAGACCACGCTCTGCCTGCATGTCGTGGCGAACGCGCAGCGTGGGGGCGGCGTGGCGGCCTACATCGACGCCGAGCACGCGCTCGACACCGAGTACGCGAAGAAGCTGGGCGTCGACATCGAGAACCTCCTGATCTCACAGCCGGACACCGGTGAGCAGGCGCTCGAGATCTGTGAAATCCTCGTGCGATCTGGGGCCGTCGATGTCGTGGTGATCGATTCCGTTGCGGCGCTCGTGCCCAAGGCGGAGATCGAGGGCGAGATGGGTGACTCGCACGTCGGACTCCAGGCCCGCCTCATGAGTCAGGCGTTGCGGAAGTTGACGGGGGCGATCGCGCGGTCCAAGACCGCCGTGGTCTTCATCAATCAGCTACGCGAGAAGATCGGCGTCATGTTCGGCAATCCAGAGACGACGACCGGCGGGAAAGCGCTCAAGTTCTACGCGTCGGTCCGCCTCGATATCCGTCGCATTGGGCCGGTGAAGGAGAAGGAGGACGTGATCGGCTCGCACGTGCGGGTCAAAGTCGTGAAGAACAAAGTGGCGCCGCCGTTCAAGCAGGCCGAATTCGACATCATGTACTCCGAGGGCATTAGCCACACGTCGCTGCTCGTGGATATTGGGTCCGAGAACGGCATCATCGAGAAATCGGGTGCGTGGTATAGCTATGGCGCGCAGCGGATCGGGCAGGGCCGTGAGAACGCCAAGATGTTTCTGAAGGACAACCCCGCGCTCATGGCCGAGGTCGAAGAGAAGGTCAAGGTCGTACTCGGCGTGAAGAGCGACGCAGGGCAGGCGGCCGATGCGGCGGAGGCGGTCGCGGGCAATTCGTAACGACCCACTCGCGGCGCGTTGGCGGGTGTGATGGTAGGGACGGGCGGTAGCGATATGCGTTGGATGGGGCCCGGATCCCCATCCCGCGCGTTTCGCGACCGCCCGGTCTCTTTTCATCCAGGGGGTCCAGTGTTCGTCCGGAGGGCCACATGACGGATGAGCGTGCGTACAACCGTGCCCTCGCGATGTTGGCGGCGCGGGGGTATGCGACCGAAGACCTGCGCCGACGGTTGGCGCGGAAGGGGTTTGCGGCGGACGATGTGGCCGCCGTGCTGACTCGGCTGACCGCGGCTGGTTTACTCGATGATGCCGCCTACGCGCGGCAGCTCACGCGGTCGAAAGTGTTGGGGGCCGGCGCGGCCGCGCGCCGTGTCCATCGTGAACTCGCGGCGCGCGGCGTCGGGATACAGGTCGCCACGCGGGCGATCGCCGAGGTGATGGACGAGGAGGCCGTGGATGAGACGGCTCTCGCCGAGCAGCTCGCCCGCCGCCGGATCGCCACACTTGCACGATTCGACCCCGCGACGCAACGGCGCCGATTGTATGCGTATCTCGCGCGACGGGGGTATGGCGCGGATGATATTCGGCGGGCGGTGACGTTAGTGGTTCGCTAGTCGCCAATCGCCTTATATTCGATCATGCCGCCGGCGATGAATGCGAGTGACATCCGAAGTCGATTTCTCCGCTATTTCGAGCGGCAGGGGCATGCCATTCGCCCGAGCGCATCGCTCGTGCCGGCTGAGGATCCGACGGTGCTGTTCGTCAACGCGGGGATGGTGCCGTTCAAGCGCGTGTTCCTCGGGCTCGAGGAGCCCGAGTTTGGCCGTCGGGCGACGACGTCGCAGAAGTGCGTGCGCGCCGGCGGCAAGCACAACGACTTGGAGCAGGTCGGTCATACCGCGCGGCATCACACGTTCTTCGAGATGCTCGGCAACTTCTCGTTCGGCGACTACTTCAAGCGCGACGCCATCCGGTTCGCGTGGGAGTTCGTCACCGAAGAGCTGAAGATCCCCGCGGCGCATCTGCGGGTGTCGGTCTTCCGGAGCGATGACGAGGCGCGGGCGCTGTGGCGGGAGATTGCCGGCCTGCCGGATACGCGCATCTACGGGCTCGGCGAGGCCGACAACTTCTGGCAGATGGCGGATACGGGGCCGTGCGGCCCCTGTTCGGAGCTCTACGTCGATCTCGCGCACGTGGCGCGCGATTGGCGATTCCCGCCCGGAGCGACCGGCGAATGGACAGATCTCGGGCGCACCGAGTTTTCAGAGGCGGCGTTCATCGAGGGGGCGGAGGCGGGACGGTTCCTGGAGATCTGGAACCTCGTGTTCATGCAGTACGATCGGCAGCCGGACGGAGAGCTGCGACCGCTCCCCAAGCCATCGGTGGATACCGGCGCTGGCCTCGAGCGCATCGCCGCCGTCATGCAGGGGGTAACCAACAATTTCCACACTGACGTGTTTCTCCCGCTGCTCAAGACGGTCGAGGACACGGTCGGCCAGCGGTACAATGATTTCGCGCTGCCGGGCTCGTCGAGCCGCGCGGTTGACGGCGGGGCCGATCCGGCGGCGTTTCGGGTGCTCGCCGACCACGCGCGCGCGGTCTCCTTCCTGATGGCCGACGGCGTGTTCCCGTCGAACGAGGGACGCGGCTACGTCTTGCGCCGCATCCTCCGGCGCGGCGTCCGTCACGCCTGGCTGCTCGGTCGTCGCGAGCCCACGCTCGTGCATGTCGTGCGGACGGTGATCGATACGATGGGTGAGGTCTACCCCGAACTCCGGCTGCGGGCCAAGCACCTGATGGATACGACCCGAGCCGAGGAAGAGCGGTTCCTGGAGACCATCGAAGGTGGTATGTCGCGGTTCGACCAACTCGCGCCAGTCGGTGGCACCACACAAGGATCGCCGTCGATTCGTGGCTCGATCAGTGGCGAGGACGCGTTTCGACTGTACGACACCTTTGGATTCCCGCTGGATCTCACGGAGCTCATGGCGCGGGAGCGGGGATACACGGTCGATACGTCGGGATTCGAACGCGCCCTCGATGTCCAGCGCACGCAATCCAAGGACGAGCGCCGGGGGCGTCGGATCGCGGTGTCGCTCGACGGGTTGGATCGGGAGACGTGGGAGACGCCGGCTGATCTGGGCGCGACCGCTGCGCGGTTGCGTTTCGTCGGGTACGACCAGCTCGAGACCCCGGCCCTCGTCGTGGCCAAGCGCGACCTCGGTGACGGCCGCGTCGCGCTCATCCTGGATGATCGTCCCTTCTACGTGGAATCCGGGGGGCAGATCTCCGATCGCGGCGAGATCGTCGGCCCGGGCTGGCGGGTCGAAGTGGAAGAGGTGCGGACGGCCGATGGTCGGGTGGCCATGATCGGACGACTGGAAGGGGCGTTCCAGTGGGGTCCGGTGACGGCGCGCGTTCCGCGTGATACGCGACAGGATACCGAGCGAAACCACACTGCGACCCATCTGCTCCAGGCTGCGCTCCGACAGGTCCTCGGTGAGCATGTGCACCAGCGCGGCTCGCTCGTCGCGCCGGACCGGTTGCGATTCGACTTCAGCCATGCGAATCCACTCGACCCCGACGCGGTGGCGGCTGTGGAAGCGCTCGTCAACCGCGAGATCGCGCGCGCGCTGCCCGTCACCTGGACCGAGCGACCGTACGCGGAGGCGGTCGCCAGCGGCGCGATGGCGCTCTTCGGCGAGAAGTACGGCGACGTTGTGCGGGTGGTCACCGTCCCGGGATTCTCGGCCGAGCTGTGCGGTGGCACGCACGTGCGCAACACGAGCGAGATCCTCCAGTTCAAGATCATCGCGGAAACCGGCATCGGGGGCGGAACGCGTCGTATTGAAGCGGTGACGGGGCGGGGCGCGTACGCGCGGACCCGCGTGTACGACGACGCGGTCGATCGGATCGCGAAGTCGTTGCGGGCACCGGCGGATCCGACGGCGCTCGCCACCCGGGTGGATCAACTCGTCACGGAGCGGCGTACCCTGGAGAAGCGCATGGCCGACGCGTTGCGCGGCGGTGCAATGGCCGGCGGTGCCGGGGAGCAGGTGGTCGACCTCATTGGCCGCGCGCAGGCGGTGGACGGCACGCGGGTAGTGGCGGCCACGGTGCAGACGGCGGACGTCAAGGCGCTGCAGGCGTTGGGCGATGCCTTGCGGGACGGCCTCGGGTCGGGGATCGGAGTGCTCGCGGCCTCGTTCGAGGACGGCAAGCACACGTTGCTCGTCGTGGTCACCGATGACCTACGCGCGCGAGACGTGCGCGCCGACGTCATCGTCCGCGAGCTGGCCGCGATCGCTGGCGGAAAGGGAGGCGGGAAGCCACACATGGCCCAGGCGGGGTTGCCGGATGCATCGCGTATCCCGGCCGCGCTCGACGCGGTGATGCCGATGGTGCGCCGCGTGCTGGAGCCTGGGCGGACTGCGTCCTGACCGCGCGCCGCCGGCCGACCCTTCGGTCCCATCCGTGAGCGTCGGGACATCGTCGGTGCGCGACACGCCCGGCGAATTGCCGCCGCCCGCGCTCGCGCGCCGCATGCGGGCGGCACTCGACAGCTACCGCGCCGCGGCCGGCGCCGGCCGAGATGCAGGCGCTGATGCGGGGACTCATGTTCTGACGCCTGAAGGCCATCTTGGCGCCGCCGAGGCGCTCCTCACACAGTTGCTCTGCGCGGACCCTACCTCGCGCGACTGCGCGCTGGATCTTCTGGCCGCGGACGCGCTCGTGACGCTCGCTTTCGAATTAGCGGGCGATGACCCCGCCCGGATCGAGGCGCGGGCCGAGCTTGCCACCGCGCGATTGGCGGCCTTGGCGAGCGCGCCGTCGTCAGATCGGTGACGGTGCGCCCCCGGCGGCGGACGGTCGCGCGAACGACACGCCGCATCTCGTCGTGATCGACATTCACACGCACCTGCTGCCGGGAGTCGATGACGGCTCGCCCTCGGTCGACGTGTCGGTGGAAGTGCTCGGGCGGTTCGCGAGCGAGGGCGTCGAGACGGTCGTGTGCACCCCGCATCTTCGTGCCTCACAGGTTGCCGATGCACCGCACGCGGCATACGCCGCGATCTTCGACACGCTCACGGCCGCGACTCCAGGCGGGCCGACGCTCCAGCGGGGGTGGGAGATCATGTTGGACGTGCCAGGCGTGGATCTTACGATCCCCGGGCTCACGCTCGGCTCGTCGTCGGCGGTGCTGGTGGAGTTCCCACGCACCGGTGTGCCGGCCCGAGGCGGCGACGAGCTCTTTCGATTGCGCATGGCGGGGCTCGTGCCCGTGCTCGCCCATCCCGAGCGCTACTGGGGATGCACGAGCGCGTTGGTCCGATCGTGGCGCCAATCGGGGACCGTGATCCAAGTGGATTCCGCGGCACTCCTCGCGGGCGGTCGCATGGGGCAATTGGCGTTGGCGTTGCTCGAGGAGGGGCTCGTCGATTGCCTGGCCAGCGACAATCACGGCGATCGGCGGTCGTTATCGGCGATACGCGATTGGCTTGGCGAGCAGGGCGCCGCGGAACACGCGACCCTCCTCACGGACATCAATCCGCGTCGCGTCCTGGGCAACCTCAGCGTGCTCCCGGTCCCTCCCGTCCGTGTGGGGCACGGGCTGCTCGCGCGACTGCGAGAGCTCGTGCGCGGCCGGCGCCGCCAATGATGCCACACTCGGGTCGGGGGCGCGGCCGGTGATCGTCTTCATGTTCACGGGCGGAACCATCTCGATGCGCGTCGATACGGAACGCGGCGGTGCGGTGCCGACACTGCGCGGCGCGCAGCTCCTCTCCGCCGTCCCCGGGATCGATCGTCTGGCTGCGATCGAGATCGATGAGTGGGCGACGATGCCGGGTGCGCACCTCACAGTCGACCAAGTCTGGGCGCTGCGCTCGCGCGTCGCGCACCATGTGGCCCGGCCCGATGTCGAAGCCGTCATCGTGACGCAGGGGACGGATACCCTGGAAGAGACGGCCTATCTGACCGCGCGTTCGGTCTCCACGTCCAAGCCCATCATTTTCACGGGCGCGATGCGGACGTCAGACGAGTTGAGCTGGGACGGGCCGGCGAATCTGCTCGCCGCCGTGCGAGTCGCGGCAAGCCCGCATGCTCGCGACCAGGGAGTGCTGGTCGTGTTCGCTGGGCAGATCTACGCGGCCGCGGATGTCACCAAGGTGCACACCCATTTGTTGGAGGCGTTCGACAGTCCGGGCCTTGGCCCGTTGGGCATCGTGGATGGCGACGCCGTGGTGTTCCACCGTGCCGTGATCACGCGCGCTCCCGTGTTGACCCCGCCCGCGCTCGCGTCGCCGGTCGATATCGTCTATGCGTACGTTGGGGCCGACGGCCGATTGCTCGATGCGGTTCGGGAGTCCAGCGTGGGCGTGGTCCTCGCGGCGCTGGGGCGCGGCAATACGAATCCCCCGATCTTCGCGGCCGTCGAGCGGTGGACGGCCACGGGTAAGCCAATTGTCATCACCTCGCGCACGCACCGTGGACGCGTCGGGCCCACGTATGGGTTTCCCGGGGGTGGCCGGTCGCTGTTCGACGCCGGCGCTATTTTCGCCGGCGACCTCCGACCACAACAGGCGCGCATCGACCTCATGCTGGGTCTCGGGTCCGGGCTCACCGGCGCGGCGCTGGCCGCCGTGTTCGAGACCTGACATGCATGCGGCGGGCGATTCTGACGAGTCGGAGCGGGCGTCTAGCCCGAGCCGACCGGCGGACCTCAATCCGCCGGCGTCCGTGCTCGACATCGCCGCGCGGCTCGAACGCGCCGGATTCGAGACGTGGTGCGTTGGCGGTGCGGTCCGCGACGCGCTGGTGGGCCAACGCCACAGCGATTGGGATCTCGCGACCGCGGCCACGCCCGAGCAGGTCATGCAGTTGTTTCCGCGACGCACGATCCCGGTCGGCGTCCCGCATGGCACGGTCGGCGTGCTCGACCCGGCGGGTGTCATGCACGAGGTCACGACATTCCGTCGCGATATCCGCACTGATGGCCGGCACGCGGAGGTGGAGTTCGGGGCATCGTTGGACGAGGATCTCGCGCGTCGAGATTTCACCGTCAACGCCATCGCGTATTCGCCGAGCCGGCACGTGCTCCACGATCCGTTCGATGGGCGCGGCGACCTACGCCGACACCTGCTGCGCGCGGTTGGGACGCCCGCCGACCGGATGCGCGAGGATCGGCTGCGGGCGCTGCGGGCGCTCCGATTCGCGGCGCGGTTCGATTTCGAGATCGAGCCCGCGACGTGGGCGGCGATCGTCGGGAGCGCGTCGTATCTCGGCCATCTGTCGGCCGAACGCGTGAAAGAAGAACTGACCAAGACCATGGTCCAGGTGGCGCGACCTAGCCGCGCGCTGGTGCTCTGGCGTGAGAGCGGCGCACTAGCCGCCCTGGTACCGGGGTTGGCCGGGGTGGACGCCGTCACCGTGGCATCGATCGACTGCTTGGCGCAACCGGGCCGCACGATCGACGGCGACACTCCCGCCGCAGCCAGCTCGACGGCTCGCGCGGATGCGCGCCGCCTCCGCCGATTGGCGGCGCTGTTCCTCGAAGTTGCGCCGGACGTCGCGCGCCGGACACTCAAAGCGCTCCGCTTCTCCAACGCCGACGCGGAGTGGATCGCCAGCCTTGGCGCTGGTTGGCAAGCCCTCGGCCCGGAGATCGAACATGCGTTACTCACCGGCGATCCAGTACCAGATGGGGCGATCCGACGGTGGGTCGCGGACGCGGGCCGCACACGCATCGCATCGCTGCTTCGCATCGCATCCGCGCGCTGGGGCGCGCAACGCGCCAGTGGCGCGCCGGCACCGATGCCGCGGACGGTGGCGGCGGTCTACCGGCGGGCCGTGCGGAGCGCGTACCGGGACGCAGTCGAACTCGTTGATCTCGTGATCGATGGCGATGACTTGATCGCGGCGGGGATCGCGCCGGGGCGCCGGATAGGTGAGATTTTGCGCTACCTGCTCGCCGTGGTGCTCGTCGATCCCACGCAGAACACGTCCGCGCATCTGCTCGCATTGGCACTGGCGCTGGGCGACGGCGGGCCAGAACCAGCGAGCGGCGCGGCCGCTACGTAACCCGGGACCGGGAGCGATCCGAGTGGTGTTTTTTCGTGGGCGGCAGCCGGCGACGTCGGTGTGGCGGCGGTTCCGGTCCGGGCTCGACGGGTTCACGTTCGTGCGTGAGGCTGACTTCTACGCGGCCCACGTAGTGACGACCGCGGAGCGTGGTGTGGACCTATTCCATGTCATGCTGGAGCATTTCCCGCCCGCCGTGGACGTCACGGTAGAGGATCGTCGCCGGCAACGCAGCTGGGCGGGACGTAACGTGGCGCTGCCCGACCTGCAGGATGCGATCGGCCGCATCAAAGTACCGCTCGCGGCGGTCGGTGGGGCGGAGATCGCGATCTACACGACGGAGGATCAGCTCACGATCAATCCGCACCTCGAGCTGTTCATCTATGGACGCAGCGACCGGTGGCTGTACCTCCTGTTGGGACTCGGGCTCGAGGAACGCCGAGTCGTGGCGACGCGCAGTTGGAAGCTCAATCGACACGAATTCGAGCCCTCGTCGGAGCTGTCCGACGCGTTGGACGCGACCGTATCGCTGCTCGGGCTCACCCCCGCGTGACCATCGGCCGACGACGTGCGCCGTGAGACAGCCCGCGCTCGCCGCGGGCGCGCTGGCCGCGACCGTGTCTAGCGCGATGCTCGGGCGCCGCCCATCATGGCGTGCATCGTGGCCAATCGAGCGGTGTCTTCTGCGCGGGACGCGCACATGCCGGGTCGTGGAGCAATGAAGTCGCCGTCGAGAGACACGCCCAATCTGCTCAGTGGCATCGCGACCGGCGCGCCTCCCGAACCACTTGCCGCGCGGATGCGACCGCGGACCCTCGACGAATTCCTCGGCCATCAGCTGCTGCTGGGTCCAGGGACCCCACTCCGTACTGAGATCGAGAGCGGGGCGGTGGGGTCGATGTTGTTCTGGGGTCCGCCCGGTTCCGGCAAGACGACCCTTGGGCGACTTGTCGCACAGTACACCGACCGCGAGTTCGTCCCGTTTTCGGCCGTGACCGAGGGGGTCCCGCGCGTCCGCGTGATCGTTGGCGAGGCCGAGGCACGCCGCGCCCAGGGGCGGGGCACCGTGTTGTTCGTTGACGAGATCCATCGGTTCAACCGCGCGCAGCAGGACGCATTCCTGCAGCACGTGGAGAATGGGACACTGACCCTCATCGGCGCGACGACGGAGAACCCGTCATTCGAGATCAATGGGGCCCTGTTGTCACGGCTCCGCGTCTTCGTGCTTGCGCCACTTGGGATTCCCGAGCTGACGACCGTCGTGCGGACGGCATTGACGGATCGTGACCGGGGACTCGGGCGATTGGAGCTGACGATCGATGACGGAGCTGTGGACCTCATCACGACCGAGGCCGACGGCGATGCGCGGCGGGCGCTGACCGCGCTCGAGGCGGCTGCCGCGCACGTGGCGCGTCAGCACGGATCGGTGGCGGGTGGCGTCATCACGGCGGCCGGTGTCCGGGACGCGCTGCAGGCTCGTGTGGCCCGGTACGACAAATCGGGGGAGGAGCATTACAACCTCATCTCGGCATACCACAAGGCGCTCCGAGGCAGTGATCCGCAGGGGGCGCTGTACTGGTTGGCGCGAATGATCGAGGGCGGCGAAGACCCCATGTATATCGCGCGGCGGACCGTGCGATTTGCGGCCGAGGATGTCGGGTTGGCGGATCCGACGGCGCTGCGTGTCGCGCTCGACGCCCGGGACACCTACCAGTTTCTGGGGTCGCCGGAAGGCGAACTAGCGTTAGCCGAGGCGGCCGTCTACCTGGCCACCGCGCCAAAATCGAATTCAGTTTATCGGGCCTGGAGCGCCGCCTTGGACATTGCGAGGAAGACTCCTGCGGAGGGAGTGCCACTCCACCTCCGAAACGCTCCGACGCGCCTCATGAAAGAGCTGGGGTACGGACGGGGGTACCAATATGCGCATGCCGTGCCTGAAGCATACATTCCACAGGATTATCTGCCGGCGGCCGCGGCGGGGAGCCGGCTATATGAGCCGGGGCCATTCGGGTTCGAAAAGGAGATTGCGAAGCGGCTGGCCTGGTGGGCGGATTTGCGCGCCAAGATCGACCGTGGACAGGCGCCGGAGCCGGGAGCGGGTTCGGGGGGTATTGGCTCTGACGATGATCAGGCTGCCCGCGGTGACGGAGGGTCGTGAGCGCATGCGGACTGTCCGGGTCCACCGCGTGGACCGGCCGGCACGTACAACCTGGGGCCACACGAATGACTGAATCTACGATCCCGGAGCTTGCATCTCGCGCGAGCTGATCTCTCTTTCACCGCCGGTCGAGCGCGCATTGCTCGTCGGTGCCCCGTTGAAGCGTTCGGGCGATCGTCATCTGGTCGATGACCACCTTGGTGAGCTTGCCCAGCTCGCGGACACGGCTGGGGCGGTGGTCGTCGGCGAGGTGACCCAACGGCTGGATCGTCCGAACCCCGCTACGTATTTGGGGACGGGCAAGATCGAGGAGCTCCGCGCGCGGATCGAGGAGCTCCAGGTGACGGTAGTCATCTTCGATGACGAGTTGACCCCTGCGCAGGGGAAGAACATCGAAGTGGCGACCGGCCGCCGGGTGATTGACCGGGCCGAGCTCATCCTGGACATCTTCGCGACGCGTGCGCGGACCAGCGAGGCGAAGCTGCAGGTCGAATTGGCCCAGCTCGAGTACATGCTTCCGCGTCTGACCCGGATGTGGGCCCACCTGGAGCGGGTCCGCGGCGGCATCGGCATGCGGGGGCCCGGCGAAACGCAGCTGGAGACGGACCGTCGGATGATCGGCCACCGGATCAAGCTGCTGCGCGAGCGGTTGGAAGAGGTCGAGCGCACCCGGGCGGTCCAGCGGCAGGGGCGTCAGGGTGCGTTCCGGGTGGCCCTGGTCGGATACACAAATGCGGGCAAGTCGTCCATCCTCAAAGGTATGACTGGGGACGCGGACGTCGTGGTCGAGGATCGGCTGTTCGCGACCCTTGACCCATTGACGCGAGATGTGGATGTCGGCGGAGGCGGGGGGGGACGGGTGCTCATGACCGACACCGTAGGGTTTATCCGCAAACTGCCGCACCATCTCGTCGCGTCGTTCCGGGCCACGCTCGAAGAAGTCACGGAGACCGATCTATTGCTGCATGTCATCGACGCCAGCCACCCCGCTTGGGAGGACCAGCGCGCGGTCGTGGAGGACGTTCTGGCTGATCTGGGGGCGAGTCGGACACCGCTCCGACACGTCTTCAATAAGATGGACCAGCTCGCCGAGCCCGATGCGGCCGCGCTGCGGGCCCGGGTCAGCAATTTGCTGCCCGATTCCATCTTCGCATCGGCCGTGACGGACGGTGGGCTCGACTCGCTGCGTCGCGAACTGGCGACCGCAGTGCGCGCGTTGCGGCCGTTGTCGGTCGTGCATCTGCCCGCGGATTCCGGGAAGCTCCTGGCCGATCTCTATCGCGACGCCGAGGTGCTGAACGTCGGGAGCGAAGGATCCGCCGTGGTCGTTCGGGCGCGCATGGACGACGCGATGGTCGGGCGCCTCCGCCGAGCCGGTGCGACAGTGAGTGCCGGGGTCGAGCATGAATAGTCTGGCGACCGTCGTCAGCGGCGCCATGGGGACGACCTATGGCGCGGTCCGCGGCCGTCCCAGCGTGGGCGTTTTTGCCCTCGCCTTCGTTCTGGCCGCCGTGACGTCGTTGATCGCGACCTACGCGGTGCGGACGAGGGCCCGCCAAGCCGGATTGTTCGATCACAGCGACGCGCGCAAGGTGCATGGGACCGAGATCCCGCGAGTCGGCGGGGTCGGTATCGTGCTGGCGGTGGCGATTACCACGATCATCCTCTTGCTGCTCTTCGGCACCGGGGTGTTCGCGGGGAGTGGGCAGGGCCTCCTGGTGGTCTTCGCCGGTGGATTGGCGATTCACTGCGTCGGGCTGTACGACGACCTGTTTGAGCTCCACGCGCGGTGGAAGTTCCTAGCGCAGATCCTGATCGCCGTGCTCGTGTTCGCGGCGGGCGTCCGCATGACGACCCTATCGCTCCCCTTCGTGCGGGTCGTCGATCTGGGCACCGTCGCCGGCCTGTTGTTCACCGTGCTGTGGTTCGTGGGCATCACCAACGCGTTCAATCTGATCGACGGTCTCGATGGATTGGCGTCCGGTGCGGCGATGTTCGCGCTCACCACGATGTTCGTGGTGGCGATCGCGAATGGCCGCTATGGCGCCGGGCTGGTGACGCTGACATTGGCGGGCGCGATGCTGGGGTTCCTCTATTTCAATTTCTACCCGGCCACGATCTTCCTCGGCGATTCCGGCAGCCTGTTCGTCGGGTTTATGCTTGCCGGGATCGGGGCGTTGAGCGCGCAGAAGTCGCCGACCGTGGTGGCGGTGGCGATTCCCGTCGTGTCGCTCGGGCTGCCCGTGCTCGACACGTTGATCGCCGTGACCCGTCGATTCCTGCGTCGCCAGCCGATCTTCGCCGCCGACCGTGGGCACATCCATCATCGATTACTCGGCCGCGGGTACTCCCCGCGCACCGTCGTGCTGGCCCTGTACGGTGTGTGCGCGCTCCTCGCGCTGGCCGCGATGCTGCTCGTCAACGATGGCGGTCACGTGGCGCTCGTACTGGTGACGATCGGCATTGGCGTCGGGTTCATGGTACAACGGCTCCGGATCTACGAATTTCAGGAAGTCGCCCGGCTGCTGCGCCGCGGCGTGCAGCAGCGGCACACGATCGAGCGCGGCGTCCGGATCCGCGAGGCAAGCGCCCGCATCTCGCTGCTCGACGATCTATCGGCGGTGTTCGTGGCGATCGGCCAAACGTTTGCGGAGGACGGGTGTCCGCGCGCCGAAGTGCGCCTTCGGGCCGCGTTCCTCGACGGGCGACGGGGCGCGATCGGCGGTCACGGGCCGCACCGGCAGGACGCGACCGAGGACGACGACGTCGCGGTGTGGGCATGGAGTGCGCCCGACGTGCCGGTCATGCAGCCCAACTGGTGGCACGTGACATTGCCGTTCCTCGATCACGACGGCCGGCGATTCGGGTCGCTCGTGATGTGGGAGGATGGCGTCGGTGCGGGCTCGCCATTCCCGCACTTCCACGCCATCTCGGGCGACCTGAGGGGCCAGATCGAAGGCAAGCTGTTGGCGCTCTGGCCTGTGGGCGCACTCCGGAGCAACGTGACCGCGTCGGCGGGCGGACTACACCCCGCATCGCTCGGCGTCCCGCCCGTGGATCGGACGCTTGCTCGCGACCGTGTGCCGACGGGGTCCGGCCCCGCGGTCCCCATCGCCTAGGTGTCGGTCACCGTCGGGTCCGCTCCGATCGCGAGGGCGGCGCCGCCGGAATCAGGAGCCGCGCTGCGGGTGTACCGCCGCCACGATGGATGGCGGATGGTGGATTTGCGCGAACTCTGGGAGTTTCGCGAACTCCTGTACTTTCTGGTGTGGCGCGACATCAAAGTGCGCTACAAGCAGACCGTGCTCGGCGCCCTCTGGGCCGTCCTGCAGCCGGCGCTGTTCATGATCGTGTTCACCCTGATCTTCGGCCGGCTGGCGCATCTCCCGTCCGAGCACGTCCCCTATCCTGTGTTCGTCTACGCGGGATTGCTGCCCTGGACGTTCTTCGCGACCGCGGTGACGACCGCGTCGATGAGCCTCGTGAACAGCGCGAATCTCATCACCAAGATCTATTTCCCGCGGTTGATCGTCCCGCTCTCCGCCGTCGGCGTAGGACTCGTGGACCTCGCCGTCGCGTCGGTGCTGATGGTCGGGCTCCTCGTGTGGTATCGTCTGCCGATCACTCCCTTCATTCTGCTCGGGCCACTGTTCATGGTCGGCGTGATGTTGGCCGCGATCGGCGTCGGGGCGCTCCTGGCCGCGCTCACGGTGACCTATCGTGACTTCCGGTACGTCGTGCCCTTCGCGATCCAGCTGTGGATGTACGCCACCCCGGTCGTGTATGCCGCGAGCTCCATCCCGAATCGGTGGTGGGTGCCGTTCGCGCTGAATCCCATGACCGGGATGACCGACGGGTTTCGCGCCTCGGTGCTCGGCCGACCGCCGGCGTGGACCTTGGTCGCCGTGTCGGCGCTCACCGTGTGTATCTCCCTAGTGGTCGGGATCGCCTACTTTCAGCGCGTCGAACGGCGATTTGTCGATGTCGTCTAACGCCGCCGGGCCGGTCATCGTCGTCGACCGTCTGACGAAAGAGTACGTGCTCGGCACGCGGACTCGCGGCTATACGACGCTGCGTGAAGCCGCCGTGACGGCGGTGAGCGCTCCGCTCCGCCGCGTGCAACGATTGGCGCGGGGTGGATCGGACGTCCAGAGCCGCCCGTTCCGGGCGCTCGACAATCTGTCGTTCTCGATCGATGGCGGCTCAGTGGTGGGTATAGTGGGCCGCAACGGAGCGGGCAAGAGCACGCTGCTGCGCGCGCTGAGCCGCATCACCGAGCCGACCTCGGGGACGATTACGATCCGCGGACGAGTCGCGAGTCTGTTGGAAGTGGGGACCGGATTCCATCCCGAGCTCACTGGGCGCGAGAACGTGTACCTCAACGGCTCGCTCCTCGGCATGCGGCGGTCCGAGATCACGCGCAAATTCGACGAGATCGTCGCGTTCTCGGAAGTCGAAGCCTTCCTAGACACGCCGGTGAAGCGGTATTCATCCGGGATGTATGTTCGGCTCGCGTTCGCGGTCGCGGCGCATCTGGAGCCCGAAATTCTCATCGTGGACGAAGTGTTGGCGGTCGGCGATGCGGCATTCCAGCAGAAATGCCTGGGCAAGATGCAGGACGTGGGGCGGGGTGGTCGAACGGTCCTGTTCGTGAGCCACAACATGTCGGCGATCACGCGGCTGTGCTCGCGGGCGCTGCTGCTGAGCCATGGCCGACTCGACTTCGATGGATCGACATTGGAGGCGGTGACTCGATACCTGGCCGAGGAACGGCGGCCGGACGCATTGCGGTGGGAAACGGCGGGCCTGCCGCGCCGACTTGAAGAATACGGCGAGCTGGCGAGACTCACCGTGGTCGAGGTGCGGCCCGTGGCGGGCACGGTGCCTGAATTTCGGTTCGGCGACGACCTGCGGCTGTCGGTCACCTTTCTGGCCACCAGCACCATCCAGCACGCGGCCATCGGCGTCGGGATCGACGATTTGCTGGGTGCCCGCATCGCGACGTTCAACAGCGACGAAGTGGGCGTGACCCTGACGGCCGATCGAAACCGAATTTACACGCTCGACCTCTGTGTGCCGCGGTGCGTCCTCAATCCTGGGCGGTACGCGATATCGTGCGCCGTGTTGTCGGGCGCTCGCATCCTCGACTTCCTACCCCAGGCGGGATTCTTCGACATTCAACCCATTCGGGCGGACACAGGCGAGCATTTCGAGCCTACCGCCGGCGCGGGCATGGTGCGGCTCGACTGCGCGTGGGAGATTCGCGAGGCGACGGGCTCGGTGGCCGCCGCCAGCGGTCCGTGAACGTGCGCGACCCGCTGCACATCGCGTTCGTGATCGAGCACGCGTACGTCGATGCCCTCGCCTGCTTCCGGGAGCCGATCAAGGCCCTCGCCGCGCGCGGCGCGCGCGTCGATCTCTACACGCGGCTGACGGCGACCCATCCGCCGCCGGCGTTTTCGCACCCCAACATCCGGGTGATCCCGCTCGACGTCTCATATGGCGGGGCAGTCCGACTCGCGGTCCGACTCGCTGCACACCGACCGCGGTACGCGGTCGTGTTGGCGGCTCCTCAATGGGGACTGCATTGGGCGGTGACCGCGTCCGCAGTATCGCGGGCGCCGGTTGCCTACATCTCGGACGAGCTGATCGTCGACCGGGAGTTGACGACCGCGGCCCAACGCCGGCGGAAGGCCCGTGAGCGGCGAATGCATCACCGGTGCGCCTTCACGATCGCGCTGTCCCAGGACCGGGCGGATTTTCTCCGGGGGTTGAATCGACTGCCGGGCGAGCATCCGATCTACGTCGTCCCGAACAGCGCGCCTGGTCCGGCGGTCCGGCTCGCGTCGCAATTCTATCAAGATCTCCTGGGACTCCCGTCGGACCGGTGCATTCTCCTGCATGCCGGCGGGATGGGGTGGCGCCCCGCCGAGGCACTCGCGGCGGCGGCGGCGACATGGGACGGTGCCGCGCCCGCCATCGTGTTCCAGGGGCGGCTCCCCTCGCAGATGCAGGCGCGTGAGTCTCGGGGGGCCGTCTGGTATAGCCCCACGACCCTTCCGTCCCATCTCCTCGATCATGCCGTCTCGTCGGCGCATATTGGGTTGGCGCTCTACGACGACGAGAAGGCGAACGACCGGTTGATGGGCACGGCGTCGGGCAAAGTCTGTCTCTACATGAAGAACGCGCTGCCCGTCATCACGACGCGACTCGCGTGCTTCGACTGGGTGGAGCGGGAGGGGTGCGGCGTGCGCGTGGCGACCATCGACGACATCCCCGCCGCGGCGCGAACGATCTGCGCCGACTACGACCGCTATGTGGCGGCCGTTCAACGGTACTATGCCGAGCATCTCGATTTCACGCGGACATTCGAGCCGGTCGTCGAAGCCATTGAGGCCCTTGCAGGGCGTACGGTGGCCGTGGCATGACGGCGCCACGATGCGCAGTGTTGGTGCTCAACTGGAACGGGATGGCGCATCTGCGGCTGTTGCTGCCATCACTGCGCATCGCGGCCGCCCACTACCCGGCAGCCACACGGATTGTCGTGGTTGACAACCGGAGTACGGAGCCGGATGTCGCCCTGGTGGCGCGGGAGTTTCCGGAGGTAGAGGTCGTCGTCGCGGCACACAACGACTTTCTGTTCTCGCTCAATCCCATCGTCGCGGCGTGTCCGGAAGAGATCGTGATTATCTTGAACAACGACATGCGCGTGGACTCTGATTTCGTGGCGCCGCTCGTGCGCCATTTCGACGACCCGACGGTCTTCGCGGTGACGGCCAACGTCTTCGATTGGGACGGCGTGCGTCGAACGACGGGCCAGCGTCGCATGGCGCTGCGCCGGTGGTGGTTCTACAAGTGGTGGGATCTGACGGTGACCGAGCCGACATACACGCTCGACGCCGGCGGCGGGTGTGCGGCGTTTCGGCGGGACCGCTTCGTCGAATTGGGGGGCTTCGACCCCTTGTATCGCCCGGCCTACTATGAGGACGTGGATCTGTCGTACCGGGCATGGATGCGAGGGTGGCGGACCATCTTCGAGCCGGCCAGCGTGATCTACCATCGGGAGGCGGCGACAATGCGTGACCTGACGCGCGAGGCACAATTCCAAACGCTCCTCGCGCGGAATCACGTGCTGTTCACCATCAAGAACGTCGGCGGGTGGTGGTTTCTCGCCGGATTTCTGGCCGCCGCGCCAGTGCGGGTGGTGGCCAGCCTGGTGCGGG
>PMAE01000098.1 GCA_003152485.1 Gemmatimonadota bacterium
AGAGCAACACGTCCCAATCCTTGACGATCACAGTTGGCGCCGGTGCCCTGACGACCCCTGTGGTCGAATCGCCGACTGGCGGATGGAATCTGCCAGCTGGGATGAGGGTGCTCTGCCAGACCGGTCCCGTGACGTCGGCGTCGTCTGGCTTTTCGATGCCGGCTGGNNGGACCCGCAATGGCGGGAACGGCAGGATCGGACTCGCATCGGCGGCGACTAATCCTGACGGTACAAGGAACACCGATGTGCGAGCCTCGGGTTACCGCGTCATGTTCCCGGCGGGCCAAGTGAATGACCCCGCGTGGGATATGTACTTCGATCATACGGGCGGCACCGGGACGTACTACATCGGGTGGAAACAGCGGTGGCAGCCGCGCGGCAGTTATGGCGCCCTGCTGGGAGCCATGAACAGTGGCGACAGTAAGGCATGGGCGCCCAAGGGACCATCGGGCGGCGATCTCACGATTATGTCGTGGATGGGGTCCAGCAGTACGCCGGTCATTGGCCTAGACTTTCAAGGTGTCGATGATCACGCTATTCCAGACGTCAACCAGACCGGTGGCTCGGGCACCATGCCTGTCACGAGCGCGATGAGGTTGCCAGGCCTGGCGGCCGGGAATGGCGCGTGGGATCAGGAGGAAATCCTGATCGTAAGCGACGGAACGACCAGCACAAGCAAGGTGTCATTCTTCGTCAATGGCGCGCCGGTCGGCACGGCAACCGGTATCACCAATGCGAGCGCATGGACCGCAACGGAACAATATCTCTCGCGCTCGGTTTACTCTGGCACGCAAGCGCAGACCACGTACACGGACCTCGACCAGGTAACGATTGCCGTGAAGTAATGGTGCGCCCGCAGTAAGGCGTGCGCTCGATGCGCGCGCTGACGGCCCCGTCGTAATTGGCGGGGCCGTTGGCTATTCGCCGTAACGCCAGGCAATTCGTCTCGTCGACAAATCGCGGGTCGTGCAACGGCGGTATCGACAGCCGCGATTCACGCATTTGAGCCCCCACGACCCCAGCGGGATAGCGGTCCAGGTCAGTCGCCGGGCCCAGGCAGAACTGTGAGTGTTGAGAGTCAGCTACCTTACCTGTCCACGAATCAGGTGAGCCGCAATGAGCGCTTTTCGGACACTCGCTGGGTTGTTGTACCGCCGGCCGATCCCCCTCTTCGACCGGCTCAATGCCAACGTGCAGTTTCGCCAGGCCGTGCGTACGCTGCATGGGGCTCCTCAGTTCCAGCAGCGGCAGGCGATGTACGAGTGGATCCATCGTGAGCGCGTGTCGGGCACACCGCTCACGTATCTCGAGTTCGGGGTGTACCAGGGTGCATCATTGCGGATGTGGTGTGCCATGGACCGAAATCCGGAGAGTCGGTTCTTCGGCTTCGATAGCTTTCAGGGCCTCCCTGAGGATTGGACGGCCGACAAGCCGGCGGGCACGTTTTCGACCGGGGTCCCGCAGATTGGTGACGACCGCTGCCGCCTTCTAATGGGGCTATTCCATGATACGCTCTACCCGTTCCTGGCCGAATTTCAGACGCGTGGTCAGTTGGTCGTCCACATTGACTGCGATCTCTACTCATCAGCGCTGTTCTGCCTCATGGCCCTCGATCGCTGGCTCGTGCCGGGCGTCATTGTGGTATTTGATGAATTCTACGACCTCCAGAACGAGTTCGCGGCGTATCGGGATTGGTCGCGCGCCGCCTACAAAGAGTGTGTGGGTCTTGCATCCACGGCCGCTTACCGCCAGGTCGCATTGAAAGTGTGCGAGCGACAGTAGCGGCTGATCCACCGGAGTGGCGCCATGTGTGAGTTGCGCAGCACGCTGGCGATTCGGTGTCTACCGGTCAACGTAGAATTCTGGCCACGGGCAGCCAGGTGGGGCACTATCCGTGCGGCGGACCGCTGGCCGAGTCAAGGTCGGTTGTTGGACCGGTCGGAGGCGCTGTCGGCTCGTGCCGATCGGTGCGCACCCACGGCTTGTTTCCCAGGCGGGTCAGCGATGCGAGTTGGATACCGAGACGCCACAGGACGTAGAACGGCAGAAACGCGAACGCGCTGAGCGCACGCGACGGTGACGGGTCTCGAGTCAACGCGACGGCGGTATAGGCGATCGGTCGCACCAGTGATGCGAGGAGCACACCGGCGATCGGAACGCCCCACGGCAGTCCCCCGAACCCGACGACGGCTGCCATCGACACCGCCGTACCCAAGTGTGCCGCGGGGCCAAGTGCGGTCAGCTCCGCGAGGCAGTCGAGTTTTTGACGCGCGCCGATCTGGTGACTTCGGAGGATTGCCGGGCCATAGTGTTGGAGTACCGTCAGGCGACCGGCCGTCCACCGTTTGCGTTGACTCGCGCTCTGGCGGAGTGAGCGCGCCTCCTGAGCGCCCAGGTGTGCGTCCTCCGCGCCGACGCACCGCACCCCGGCGGCCGTCATGCTGGCGTAGATCTCCCACGTCTCCGAGAGTGAGAACGCCGACCACCCGAATTTGCCGAGGACACCGGTCCCGATGCACAGGCCATCGCCCAATGGCACGTTCAGGCCGGCGTGCACCTTGATGTTGTTGACCACCTGAAAGCGAACGGCCGACCAGACGCGGGCCATCCGGGTGACGGCGCTCTCGTCGGGATTGCTCACGTCGATATAGCCTTGCACCACTTTCCCGCCGAGCGGGGCGCGACGCGCGATCGCGCGCAGAAATCCCGGATCCACGATCGAATCGGCATCCAGGACGACCACGGCGTCGTAGTCCGAGAGCGTGATCCGCGCGAGCGCCCACGCCACCGCCCACGGTTTGCCGCGCTGGACGAGATCGGTTCGCTCGAGGCAGCGGATGCCGCGGGCTCGTACCCGCTCCGCGGTCGCGTCCGCGCAGTTGTCGGCCACGACGAGCGTCTCGACCCGGTCGCCAGAGTAGTGGAGTCGCTGCAGCGACGCGAGGCACGCCTCGATGAGGATCTCCTCGTCGTGCGCGGGAATGAGGATGAGAAATCGCGGTGTCTCGACCGGCGCGCCCGGCACAGGCACGTCGTGCGATGCCGGCCTCAGGGCGATGCTCAGCAGATCGGAGATCGTGGGAAGCAGAAATACCGCCGCGATCACGGCGAATATGCACGACACTAGGATCGCGAGCGGCATCATAGTTCGAATCTGGGTCGACTGGTCCGCAAAGTACAGGAACCAACCTGAGTGGACGCGGGGCGGCGCGAGCCGTGGGCTATGGCGGCCAGGGGTTGCGCGCCATCTTTCCGGTGAGACATTGGCACCGCCGACTGGCACCCCCGACTGGCCCCGTTGACCGGTGCCGCCGAGATGAGACGATCGAGACACACACGGAGTACGTGATACCAGTCGGTAGCTCGCGACACCCGGAGCTGAAGATCTCGTGACCGCCAGAAGCCATGCGAAGGCGATCGTCGAGCGTGCCCTCGTGGCCGGCGGCGCGGCGGCGTGGGCCGCGCACCATCGCCGGCGGGGCATCGCCATTCTCGCGTATCACAACATCGTCCCGGATGGGCTGACGGCCGTCGGCGATGTATCGCTGCATCTGCGCGAGGGGGATTTTCGGCGGCAGCTCGATGAGATCGGACGGCGATTCGACGTCGTGCCGCTCACTGATGTGTTGGCCGGGCCACCGCGATCCCATCGGCCGCGGGTGGCGATCACGTTCGATGATGCGTATCTCGGCGCCGTCACGATCGGCGTCGAGGAGCTCGCCCGCCGCGGGTTTCCGGCGACGATGTTCGTTCCGCCAGCGCTACTTGGCCGCCGTCCACTCTGGTGGGACTCATTCATGCCGCATGCGACGGCGAGTGAGGTGGGACCCGCACCTGGTGTGCGCGACCACGCCCTGACGGTGTGTGGCGGCCGAGATGCACGCGTCCGGGACTGCGCGGCGCGGGAAGGCTGGCCGGGCCGCAGTCTCCCCGATGTCGCGCTCACCTCCACGGAGGACGAGCTGGCCGCCGCCCTGCGCCGGCACAGCGGTCTCGTACTGGGCTCGCACTCCTGGTCCCACCCGAACCTCACGCGATCGACGGAGACCGAACTCCTCGAGGAAATGCGACCGCCGCTCGAGTGGCTGCGGCAGCGGTTCGACCGGGTGATCCCGTGGCTCGCCTATCCGTACGGGCTGTCGAGCCCGCGAACCGCGGAGGCCGCGCGGGACGCGGGGTACGAGGCGGCCGTGCTAGTGGCCGGCGGCTGGGCGCGGCCGCCAATCCGTGACCTGTTCGCCGTCCCGCGCGTGAACATTCCGGCCGGGTTGAGCACGTCGGGGTTCGCGCTGCGAGTCTCGGGCGTGTACAGCCCGCGCGTCCGGCAATCGTGATATGATCCTCGCGGCACCACCCCGAGGGAGCCGCGGTCCATGTTCACCCGGTGGCGAATAACATTGTGCTGCACGATACGTTAGCGAACTCTGGCGGTGAGGGGACGCAGCCCCGCGTCGTCTGCAGTTCAGCGATTGTGACGGGCGTGCCCGGAGGGGTGTGCACCGGCGAACGCGACGCCCCGCCGGCGCGCCCGGCGCCCGGAATTCTCGTCACTGATGGCGAGGAGCGTTCCGCACTCGCCGTCGTGCGGTCGTTAGGGCGCGCTGGGTATCGAGTACACGTAAGCGTGCGCGCAAGCGTGCGCGGCACGAGCGCGATCGCGGCCGCATCACGGTGGACGACTGGCGTCCTCATGACGCCCGACCCTCTCCGCGAACCCGCGGCATTCGGCAATGCCGTGGTGGGCTACGTCGCCTCGCACGCCATCGATATCGTCGTGCCTGTGACCGACGCCTCTATGCTGGCGTTGTTACCGGTCCGCGATCGACTCGGGGGCGCGACGATCCCCTGTGGCACGCTCGACTCGTTCGTTGCGCTCGCCGACAAGGCGGGACTGCGCGAGCGGGCGGGTCGCCTCGGCATTGCATTCCCGCGTCAACTGGAGCTGGACTGGTCCGCGCGGCACCAATCGCTCGTGGAGCAGGTCCACATGCCGGCGGTCGTCAAGCCGGCCCGCACCGTGGCCGTGTCGGACCCCGTCGATGGCGGTCAGGCGGGCGTACCGATCAAGTTCGGCGTCCGACACGCGGCGACGATGGTCGAGCTCGCGGCGCTCACCGAGTCGATGCCTCGCGCCGCGTACCCCCTGCTGATCCAGGAGCGCATCATCGGACCGGGGGTCGGGATCTTCCTGCTGCTGTGGGGCGGCGAGATCGTCGCGAGCTTCGCGCACCGCCGGCTTCGCGAAAAGCCACCTTCGGGGGGCGTGAGTGTGTACGCGGAGAGCATCGTGCCGCCCGCCGGGCTGGTTGAGCGGTCGTCCGCGCTGCTCCGGGATCTCGAATGGAATGGCGTGGCCATGGTGGAGTACAAGATCGACCAAGCGACCAATACGCCGTACCTTATGGAGATCAACGGCCGCTTTTGGGGTTCACTGCAACTGGCCATCGATGCCGGGGTCGATTTTCCGCGACTATTGGTGGAGTGTGCCGTCGGTCGGCCGACCGCCGCGCCCGCGGCGTATCAGGCGGGGGTCCGAGGCCGATGGTGGTGGGGCGACGTGGACCATCTTCTGGCGCGACTGCGAGGGTCACGGGCCGACCTCTCGCTGCCGCCCGGTGCACCCTCCCGCGGGGCGGCGGTGCGTGAGTTCTTCCGGGCATGCGTCCGGTGCGACGCCGACGCGGTGTGGCGCCGGGACGATCCCCGCCCATTCCTATCCGAGACGGTGGCGTGGTTCCGTGGTCAATGACGCGACCGCGCGATCATGAATGAGGTCCTGGTTGCGGTCTCGTTGATGGTCGCGCAGATTGCCGCGCCAGTCATATGACAGCCCCCGGTCCCGCGCGTCCGTTGCGCATTGCGCAGATGCTGGAGTCCGACGGGCCGGGCGGCGCGGAGACGATGCTGGTCAGCCTGTCTGAGGCGTTGCGGGCGCGCGGCCACGACATCTGTCCGGTGGGACCCGCGCACGGAGTGGGGTGGCTCTCCGCGCGACTCCGCACCGCGGGGTTCGACCGCGCGACCTTCACGATCCGACGACCGATCGATTGGCGGTGCCTCCGCGGCCTGATCCAGGTGCTGCGGTCACGGCGCATCGAGGTGGTGCACAGCCATGAGTTCACCATGGCGGTGTACGGCGCGGCCGCCGCTCGATGGCTGGGGATCCCGCACGTGATCACCATGCACGGGAGTCAATACGTCACGTCGAAACGCCGTCGGCGGATCGCCCTCCGGTGGGCGTTCCGGGCGAGTGCGCACGTGGTCGGCGTGTCAAACGATACGACGGCGCATTTGCGTTCACGACTCGGATTGCCGCCTGACCGGATCCAGACCATATCCAACGGTGTGCCCTACCGACCGGGCAATCGCGTGGCCACCCGGCGCGCGCTGGGCGTCGACGACAACGAGATCCTCTTACTGGCGGTCGGCAACCTCATCGTGCGCAAAGGCCACGCCCAGCTCATTCGGGCATTGGCAAATGCGCGGCCGACGCCGGACGTTCCGTGGCGGCTGGCCATCGCGGGGCAGGGCGACCAGCGCGATCGTTTACTCGCCGTGGCGGAGGAATACGGTGTCGCCGATCGCGTGAACCTCCTCGGTCAGCGCGCGGATGTGTTCGACCTGCACGCCGCAGCCGACATCTTCGTGATGCCCTCGCTGTGGGAAGGGCTGCCGCTGGCGCTCCTCGAGGCCATGCACGCTGGGACCGCAATCGTGGCATCGCGTACCTCTGGGATCCCAGAGGCGATCACCGATGGGGTCGATGGGTTGCTGACCCCTCCGGGTGATGAGATGGCGTTGTCCGATGCGCTGGCCCGGCTGCTACCGGATGCCGGCGAACGGGCTCGGCTCGGCGCGGCCGCCCTGGCGCGCGCGCGCGCCAAATTCTCCATGGACCGCATGACCGATGAGTACGAAGCGCTGTACCGCGCTCCGGGCTGACGTCAACGACCGGACGCATTCAGGCACGAGCGAGGCGGGATCGCTGCCGCGCGAGCGCGGGTCCACGCGGAATCGCGCCGGCAGCTGGCCTACCGGGGTGTGACGGTCACGCCGCGCTAGTCGGCCTGCCATTGGCGCTGGCGATCAGCGGCGACCGATCGGCCGCGTCGGCGGTCCGAGTCAAGAACTGGGCGATCATCCGGAGCGCGGCGGCCCGATCGCTGGGATCGAGCACTCCCGCGTACCACACGACGATGAGATAGACGACGAAGAGCGAGATCCGCACGGGGAGCATGTAGACGAGTGGCCCCCAGGGGATGAGCCCACTCAACGCGTAGGTCATCGCCGTGATCCCGAGGAGCCGGATCACGGGCGCCCACGTATAGCGAACAGGCCACAGCCGCTGGGAGAACCAGTACGTGAGGGCGTAGCGGACGACGTAGCCGATGTCGGTCGCGATGGCGGCGCCCCATAGTGCGTACCGCGGGATCAGTATCGCGTAGCCGACCAACGCGACCCCGGCGGCCACCCAATTGGCGACCGCGAGGTACCCGGTCCGCTCGGATACCAGGATCCCAATGTCCTGCGTGGAGGCCCACCCCTGGAGGATGATGGACAGCACGAGCACCGGGACGTAATCGGAAGCCCCGAAGAATGGAGGCGTCGCGATAACGTGCAGCACATCGTGCACGAACATCGCAACCGCCAATGAGCCGGTCAGCAGCACGACGTTGAAGTAGACGAACACCCGCGCATAGATCGCATCGTGATTCGCATGGGTCGCAATTTCGAATCGCTTCGGTTCCCACACGAGGCTGAACGGTGTCTGTGTCAGGGAGGCCAACGCAAACGCGAATTGGTACGCCATCGTGTAGATGCCGACCGAGGTCAGGTTCGTCACCGCGCGGAGGAACGGCCGGTCGCCGAAGGTCAGAATGAATGTCGCGGCCTGTACGGCAATCAACGGGACGCCGAATCGATACAGGGCCGCGGCCACGTGGCGCGAGAAATGAAGCCCGACGGGTTGTATGACCATCGCCAGTACCACGCCGCCGACGCACAAATTGGCAAGCAGGGTGCTGAGGAAGATGGCGCTCGGTCCTAGCCGGAAGTGTACGAGGAACAAGACATTGAGCGCGACCTGCATCGCGAGTCGAGCCAACTGCACCACGACGACGACGCGGAAGCGGCCCTGCACTCGGAGCAGCGCGGGCGGCAGGCTGGTGAGCGATTGGCTGGCCAGCGCGAGCGCCCCGATGCGCACGAGCCCCGCGAATCTTGCGTCGCCGAGGACGATGTGGGCGAGCGGCGTGGCAGCGAGGAATGCCCCGATGCCGACGACTGCGTACCCGCCGCAGATCATCAGGGCACTCGTGGAGATGACGGCGTGCCGCTCGGTCTCCGTCTGCGCCTTGTAGTAGTATCGGAAGACGCCGCCGAGGAGTCGGGCCCCGGCCACCATCGTGAGGAGGTCGAAGCTCATCTCGATGAGCTCGATCGCACCGTACTGCGCTGGTAGCAGGTACCGGGTGTAGACCGGAAGCATGATGAACGACACGGCCTTCGTGAGCACCGTGACGACCGCGAACATCAGCGAGTAGCTGCCAAGCGAGGCGAGCCGGAATGGCGCCGGCGCGTCGGAGGTTGGTTCCGTTACCGATTCGTCCTGCGACGACACCTCGACCGGGTCGTCCACGAGATGCGCCGGCGGCGAGCGGTCTGCGCTCGTGGCCGGCCGACGACGCCCGGTGTTCACGGGGTCCGGACCTCGTAGATCTCGAAGGGCGGCATGGCGGCCGACGTCACATCGACGGCCTGCGTGTCGGGCGCCGTGGGGGTACAGCATGCGGCCAGCGCTCGATTTAAGTCCGCGAGATCGGCGTTTTGCACTCGAAACGCGCCGACCCATTCTTTGCGATCGACGACGACCCATCGTACGCGCCACGCGCGCAGACTGTCACCGGTCGGCAGGTACGGAGGCGCCAGATCCCAGAATGACTTCTCCGGGCCCACGCGCTGCATCACGATATAGGGGGCGGCCAGCACGACATCCGTCGGTTGTGTGTGCCGATCCAGCCATTGAACGGTGGTTCTCGATGGTTCTTTCGTGGTCGCCACGCCCCCTGCGATGCGAGCGACGTCGTACACCAACAGGATCACGAGGAGGAGTGACGCCCATGTCCATCGGACGCCGAAGCGCTGCCGGGTGAGGGCCGTGCGATCCATCTCGGCCAGGAACCACGCGCTCCCCAGCGCCATTGCCGGGTACAGGACCGCGAGGTGGTTCTCGAGCCACACGGCCTGCACGAGAATGGCGGCCAGGCCAATGAAGAACCACCAGCCGATCAGCGTCGCCCGCCGCTCGAAGAGCGACTTGATCGCCGCGGCCGCGCCGAGGACGACACCGAAGGGCGCGTCGGTGGACAGCACGCGGAGGATCCTGAATCCGAAGCTCGGATCGATAACGATGAACCCCACGCGGAAGACCGCCGGCAGGACCCCGGGTCCATTTCCGGGCCGGACCGGGACTCCCCGCGTCGAGGCGATCCAGCCCTTCATGAATTCGCTCGGGTCGTGCAGCCAGAGAAGGGCGAATACGAACGCCGCCGCGGCGGTCCCGGCACCAAGGGCCATCCAGGCGCGCCGCCGATCTGCCCGGTCAGTGGCCGGTTGGTCGGTGATGCTCGCCAGCACCAGCGCGACCAATATGAACGCGCCGTTGGCCTTCGTGAGCAGGAGGCCCGCCGTCGCTGCGGCAACGCCTAGACGGTCCCACCGTGTGCGGCCCAGGAAGAAGAAGACGAGGCCGTTCATCCAGAACATCTGGAGCGGCTCGATGTATGCTCGGCGGTCGGTGAGAACCGCCGCGTAATCCAAGCCAAGTAGCAGCAGCGCCCAGAGTGCCGTGCGCCGGTCGCCGGTGAGTCGGTAGGCCGCGCCCGCAAAGCACGCAAGGCCAAGCAGATTGAAGAGCGCGGCAGTGTCGCGGCCAACGACCACGGTGGGTCGGAACCACCGGAATGCAGATCCGAGTATCCAATGGTAGAGGGGCGCCTGGTAGTAGTCGAACGTCCCCCGCCCGTTCTCGATCCAGTTCCGAACAGCGAGTGGCCAGCCGCCTTCGTCGGCGGCAATGATCGGATATCGACCGAGCCACAGGGTGTGCACGACGATGACCAGCGCGACGACCGCAAGGGCTGACGCCCGGGAGCCCGCGGTCCGGGCGGTGTCGGTCCCGGATGGACCGGGCGAGTTAGTGGCCATGCGCTCCAATCTCAGCAGGGCGGAGGTCGTACAGCGACCATCCGTTGGATGTGGCGACCACCGGGAATCGGCGGTCCAAGTCGGCTGCGAACCCGGGTTGGGAGTGCACGAGGGTATCGTTCGCGACGAAGAATTGCGCCCCGCGCGCGACGATGCTGTCGACGCGTGCCATCGACTGCTGCTCGACGCACACATCGAAGCCTTTTCGGTCGACCCAATAGAACATGTACGATTGGTTGTACGCCACGTGGTGGGCCATGACGGTGTGACACGGGCCGCCGGACGATAGGATCAGCGCGCCCGCCGGAATCCGCGGTGCGAACACCGTGGCTGCTTCGTAGTTGCCGGTTTCGCGGTGCGGATGGACGTCGGCGGCCACCTGGGCTGCGAGCAGGAGCAGTGCGGCCGGCGCGGCGATGGCAGCGAGCACCGCGAGCACTGGAGACCGTTTGATGCCGGCCGCCCGATCCCGGCCGCGCCGTATGGCGGCCAACAGGAATCCGGCGACGACGACGATCGCGCCCAACTTGACGGCGCGTGAGGATCCGTACCCGATCGGCAGGTCGTGCGCGACGACGTAGCCGAGGCCGACCGCGCAGGGGACCATCGCGACGGCGATGGCACGCAACGCTCCGGCGCGCCAGCGCAGGCGCGCCAACTGCGACACGCCGAGCCCGAAGAGCAGCGCGACTGGCGCGACGGAGAACACGTGGTAATACAGGGCCCAGGAATTGGCGGTGGTGCGAATCGCGGCCACATAGAACAGCATCGCGCCGATCAGCCACGGAATCGCTACCCGCGCGGCGGGAGCGCGGGGCGCGGCGGCTATCCCGTAGATGCCGGTGATCGCGCCGGCGGCCGTCCACACGTAAAACAGCTCCGCGGTGATGAGCCCGAGCGTGAACGATGACTCCCGAAACACATCGAGTCCGATCCAGTGATCCTCGTTGGAGAGTCCGAGGGAGTTGCCATAGGTGACCCACAGATGGTGTGCGTGACCATACCAGAGCGCTGAGGGCACGAGCGCGATCACGGCGAACAGCCACACGAGCGGATCCCGAGCGGTTGCCCAGCGGTACCGCCGCCAGAGCAGCGCGGCAAAGAGGACACCGATGTGCGCCGCGGTCGCCTTCGCGAGGATGGCGAGCGCCGTGGCGATGGCCGCGAGCAGCCACCATCCGACGGCCTCCCGGCCGGGCGCCCGCGCATCGAGCCACCGAATGAACGTGTAGACGGCGGCGATATACGCGAGCAGCATGAGCGCTTCGGGCTGCAGCGCATTCGATATCCGAACGATGAGCGGGCTCAGAGCAAAGAATAGTCCCGCCGCGAGTGCGCCACGCCAGGGCAACAGCCGTCGAGCGAGGGCCAGGAAGATTGCGAGGGTCGCCAGCGCGAACGTGTACGCGAGGATCCGACCGAGGACCTCGTAGAAGCCGAACGTTTTGTAGAGCGCCGCGATCGTCCACGGAAACAGCGGGAACTCCATCTCGGCGAACCCGGGCCCGTCTCCTCGCCAGTCGATGCGCGGATACAGGATGTTCATTCCCTCGCGGACGTAATTGCGTGCGATCGCGGCCTCGTCGCTCTCACGCCAGCTCTCCCGAATCCGGCCGTCGACGGAATGCCAGAGGTCGATCGCGCGGACGCCCGCGCCGAGGACGAGGATGGCCGCGAACAACCATCGGCGATGCGCGCGCAGCCAGCTGTACCGCCTCGTCGTCATACGCCCGGCGGCAGAGCGGAGGTCGTCACGGGGCCCGCGAAGCGGTACAAGAATCTGGGGAACCGGTGGTTGTACCGCTTCGGCAGTCCGGCGAGCGCGGCAAATCGGTCGCCGAAATCGGTCTGGAGCACGTAAGAGCTGGCGAGCAACGAGAGCGGGGGCTGTTCAGCCGGCAGCGGGAGGTTCGTGATGAGGTACGCGGTGCCCGTCGGATGCTCCGCGGGGCCCATGAGGCTGTACGCCTGCGCGCGGTCGCCCGTCGTGTGTCCGGGGCCGCGACCCATGTCCTCGAGCGCGACCCAATGCGCGCCGGGGAAAAACAACGGTGGTCCGGCGAGCTCCCCGATGTCGGGCGCATACACCGGTCCGTCCAATCCATGGACGACGCCGAGGAACTCCGCGTACGCCGCGGGTGCGTGCGGCGATAAGATCACGGTCTGAGGTGCGTAGATGAGCGGGACGAACGCCACCGCGACGGCGGCCGACTGCACCGCCTGGGTCCACGCACCGGCGTCCGCCCGCACGAACTCCGCCAGCCCCACCGTGCCCAGGATGATGACGAAGGCGCCGAACGGAATGAATACATTGTCCGACGACCCGGCATCGAACGCCCCCAGGAGCGCGCTGGCGGCGCCACAAAACCATTGGACGTGCCAGATGCGTAGGGGCGTTCGCCCGCGCCAGACGCGCAGCATCGGGATCGCACTGGCGACCACGAGCGGGAGATAACTGCGCGCGGTAAACCGCATGAGTCGCATGACTGCGCCGGCATCGACGGTGGACCATTTCCGCGGGACATCCCACGTGAAATAGTGGAACGCCGGCCCGAACGGCCACGGGGCTGCGGCGACATACAGCAGGAGTCCCAACACACCTGCCGCGAGCCAGTACGGCAGCGATGCCCGCCATCCCTCGCGGAAGGTCAGGAATGCAACGCCGCCTGCGGCGAACAGCGCGCCGTGCTGCTTGAACCAAAACCCGAGCACGAGAATGACCACGCCGCTCACGCGTCCGGCGCGGGTCGATGCCCGGTCGATCACGTACGTGCCGAGCAGCGAGGCACACAGCAACCAGGAGTCGGAGTGGGCGGTGTCCAGATAGGCGTCCATCACCCGGTAGGCCGTCGCGAATAGGCCGAGGCCAATCAGGCCCCACCACCATGACCCGGTCCACTTGCGTACCGCCGCATAGATCACGGCGCCACTCCCCGCCATACCCGCGATTGCGACGAGCCGCAGGGCCGGCAAATTGAGGCCGAGCACCCATGTCACGGGAGCGCTGAGAAAGTAGTACAGCGGATTGTACGCAAGCGGCACGTATTCGGGCGTCGGCAACGGGTAGACGGGCAGTCCGTGCGCGGCCCGCGCGACATGCTGGAGGATGGTGCCCTCCATCAGGTCGAGCAGAAATGGAAAGCGGAGGTGGTCCGCCCAGAGGAAGACCGTGAACGCGACCACGACGCCAGACCAGAGCGCGAGGGCCGCACGAGCCACCGAGCGGCCGCCGTCGTGGTGCTGACGGCGGCGGACATCGACGATGGCACACAGGCCCACCGTCGCCAGCAGTCCCGCGCGCAGGAGATTGGCGGTGTTGAGAAGCCCGGTCACCCGGCGCACCGGGAATCGACCAATCCCCGCTGGCTCAATGCCGTCAAGATTGCCTGGGCCGCCGCACGATGCCCCGCGGCATTCCAATGCCACTGATTCGGGAAATACACGGGCTGTGGTCGATATGCGCGGAGCGGGCCCGTGAGGTCGACCAACGGCACGCCAAGCGAGTCCGCGATCGGCTGCAGCGCGGTAAACGGTCGCCGCAGATCGTAGCTAGCCGGATCGGTGAACGGAATTCCCGACCGCGGGAGATATGCGATTTGCTCGCGCGGAAGGACGGTCACGCCACCCGGAGTGAAGAAGATGACAAGGGTTCCGCCATTGGCCCGGACGGCATCGCGAAAATGCGCGATGAACCGTGTCATGCGGTCGACATTTGCCGAATCGTAGAGTGGGCTGGGCCCCGTGCGGTAGTACTCGAGCAACAGCTTATAGCGTTGGGTCGCGGACACCCGGCCGGTGGTCGCCGACACGATACGTTCGTAGAGGAGTCGAGCGTTGGCGACGAGGTCCGAGTGATCGAGGAGCTCGCCCCGAGTCAATCGACGTTGGGTGAGGCCGATCCCTTGCCGGCGTTGCTCGGCATCGACCTGAATATCGGACCAATCATTCACGAAAAACTCATGGACCACGATATCGGGACGAAAGATTGGTCCCAACTCATCGAACTGCGGTTCTTCTTCACGCGGACCGTAGCCGGTGACCCCGGCGTTGATGACTTGGACGGTTCGCGGAGTGAGACAGGAGGCGAGGGCCGAATCGAGTAACGCCGGGAACGATTGCGGATAGTTCAACCCTTCCGGCATCGTGAACGCGTCGCCCGTAGTCAGGACGCGCAGCGTATTGGCCGTCGGCCGCGCAACCGGGATCTCGGGGCTGGCGAGTCCCAGTCCGTTCGTGTGCACGACATAGTCGTAGTCGTTGTAGCGAAGGCGCGTGACGCGGTTCGGGATGAGCCCAAAGGCCCGCGTGGGGTGCACCATCAACGCGGGGCGTTCGCCCCAGCCACCGATTTCACGAGGCGCGACGACACGGAGGCCGGCTTCCGCCGCTCCGGACAACACGAATACGCCGACGATACCTGCCGCCCATGCCCATTTACGGGGTCGTGCCCCGTGGCCCATCACATCGGCCGCCGTCGTGAGCGTGCCCACGATGAGCCCGACGACCGCCGCCACGTAGCCGTAGCCCGGGGGCATCAGGAACAGGCCTGTCACACCAGCCGCGAGTCCCGTGCGGCGTGCAACCGCGCACCACGCAGGCTCCAATGCCATGGCGGGGCCCGACGCGCCGGGGCGCTTCAACCACTCCACCCAGAGCAGCGTCGCCGTCCCGACCGCGATCGCGAAAGCGGCCGCGCGCTCGTGGAACTCGACGGCTGCGGCGAACGGTTCCACGATGAGCAGCGAGAGCGTCACCGCGATCCCGACGGCGCCCGAGAGCAGGTTGGCGTGCGAGGCCAGCCAGGCGGGGGCGTGGCCAACGACATGGCTGGTCGCGCGCTCGATGGCTCGGCCGACAGGAAACGAAGCGACGAGCACGGCCACCGCGGCCACGAGGTGCCAGCCGGGACGACTTTCCAGAAACACGCCCGTCCAGCTCAGTGGGGGCTGGTGTACGAGATAGATGGCGTAGGAGCTGGCACCGATGGCCGCGAGCCCGGTGGCCGCCGGCGGGACGTACGTGCGGATGAGCCGCCACGCGCCGAAGAACAATCCCGACAGCCCCAACGTCACGAGCAGATTGGATACGAGCGAACCGGTGAGCGTGACCGAGCACGCGAGACCCGCCGCGTAGACCGCGGCCGCCCAGAGCATAATCCGACTGGGGAGGGGATCGTTGCGCCCTGCCTGTCGCGCGACGGCCAGCCACCACGCGACCGCCATTCCCGCCGTGAATTCCGCGAGGCGAGACCCGGCGAACATCCCCGACATCCACACGTAGAGGTGCGGCGAATACAAAATGCCGATTTCTCGGGACGCGACGGTGAGGATCAGCGTTCCGGTGAAGAACCACATCGGCCCGCTGCGCTCCAACCATCGCATCAGAAACGGGAACACCAGGTACAGCTGAACGATCAGCCAGATGTACCACCACGCGGGCGCGATGTAGAAGAAGAGTTTCTCCGACCCGCGGAATCCAACGAGGCTTAGGAGGGTCGCCGGGCTCCCGAACGTCAGCCTGTTCCCGGGAATCGCGAGTGCGGCTCCCAGGATGACGAAGTGCATGGCGATGAACAAGGGATACAGCCGGGCGAGCCGTCGGCGGTAGAACGACGACACGGTCGAGTCGATTTTGCTCGCGTGGCGGAGCGCCGCGAGCGTCAGTCCGGCGCCGCTCGCGAAGATGAACACGCCTGGTCCGCTGTCGCCGAGCCATCCGAGCGATCGTACCGCCGCGACCGGCCACAGCCGATCGTGCGGGAAGAACGTGTGCAACCGAGTGGCCAGGTCGGGCCAGTTATTACTCGGATTCGTGAACCAGGGCCCGGGGCCAAACGCCTCCACGAGATGATTGAGGAGAACGGCCAGGATCGCGAACGCCTTGAGTGGGTCGAGCCAATCGACCTTGATCGCGGCCGGGCGGTCCGGGGCGGGTCGTCCTGCGGTGCCCCCCGCGGTCGCCAGGAGTGGTGCTGACGGCCGCGGGGGGCCGTTCACCGTTTCACCGCGTGGATGACGTACATGTTCGTGAAGGTCGTGCTATCGAGCACGGTGGTGCGGTTCCGGATATAGCTGGTCACGATCGAGTCGGCGGGCAAGGTGTGCCACACGAACCCTTGTGCGACAACCAGCCAGAACTGATTCTGGACACCGGCCGCGCGCACTTGGCTGCCGATCTGCGATGTATCGCGCAGCTCGAACAGATTCGGATCGTACACATCCAACGATGCATCGATGGGGACGCCCAGCACGGTGGCGCGTCCCTGATCGATGTCGCCGTAATAGTACCGGAATGGCAGTACCGTTTCCGGGCCGACGACGAGGATCGGCTCGTTCGGTGAGCCGTGCGCGGCGACGTAGGCCGCCGCACCCCTCGAGTCGGCGACGTCGACGTGGCGTTCATAGCTGATGAGCGTGAGCACCGCGGCGGCCCCCACGGCGGCGCTCGCGGCCCACCGCGGGATCCCGGGCGCGACCTTGCCCGTCCAGAGCGTGACCATCAAGATGAACGCCGGCGTCAGACACACCAGGTGCCGCGGGTACACGGACACGACCTTCGACCATTGCATCCCGAGGAGACAGGCGGTCGGGACGGCCAGGGCGACAAACAGGGCGGGCTCCAGCCATCGATGACTCGTATCTTCGCCCGCGGCGGTCACCAACGGTGGCGCAGTCGCCGCGTCGCTCCGATCCGGGATCAGGAACCGTGTCGCGACGACGAACAGGAGGAGGGTGCCGATGATGACGGTGCCAAACGACGTTTGTGTCAACACCGGCGCGTCGCCGAATACACCGGCGAGAAACGCCGACGGGAGACTGATCGACGGGTCGCCCGCGAGATACTGCATGGCAGGCTGCAGCACGACCGCCGGCGCCGGATTGATATTCGATGTCAGCTGTTCTTGGACCACGGACAGCCACGGCACGAGCGCTATGCCGACGACGGCGAGCGAGATGGTCAGCCAGCGTCGGCCGCGTTGGACCGCTGCTGCCGCCAACCACTGCCCGGCGAGCAGAAACCCCACGTAGTAGAACGTGAGGACTCCGGCAATGGCGCCAATCGCGTACAACGTCGCGTCGATCCATGATCGGCTGTGCCGTCGGTCGAGGATGCGCACGAAGAAGTACATCGTCCACGCGCTAAAAAATATGGCGAGTGCGTATGGGCGCGCCTCGGCCGCGGCCCACACGACGGTCCCGGTCACAACCGCCAGGATCGACGGCGGCACGCCGCGTCGGGGCGCGTATCGCGCGCGTGTCGCCCACAGAAACAGCACGCACCCCACGACGCAGAGCGTGGATAGCACCCGCATCCAACTCACGGTCGGCGACCCGATCCGCATCCACAGGTTGAGCAGCAGGAAATAGAGGGGCGGCTGCAGCTCGAAATGCAGCGCCTGATGCAACGTCGCGGCCAAGCTGCGGTGGGCCGTGTGGAGCGAGTACGCTTCGTCGATCCAGAGACTCTTGTGCATCGAGTTCCAGATCGCCAAGGTGATCACGCCCACGACCGACGCGATCGGAACCCACACCGATCCCGCCGATGGGGCTTCGCCATCGTCCGTGACCGGCTGCTGGGGCGGCGGTCCCGCCGCTACGGTCGGCACGTGGTAGTCCCTAGGTAAGTGTGACGGCGAGGCGTCAGCCCGAGCTCAAACGGCAGCCGCGGCGACCGGAGGAGGGCTACCAACGGCGCGGGCCAGCAACGCCGACCCGGAGCCCAGACCGTCAGGGATCGCCTTCACCGGACCCGGATCGACGATCGCGCAGCCGGTGACGCAGGTGCCGGCGAGCTGCTGGACGTCCTTGAATTTCACCCGATTGAATTCATCGGCCGCGTATCGCTCGTTGAGAAAGTCGACGACATCGCGTACTTCGTTTGCCAATCCACGTTCCACCGCTCGAAACGCGGCGGTCACCGAGTCGATCTCGATGGCCGTCGGCGCACGTTTGCCGCGACCGATGCCGGTATAGATCAGCTTGCGCTTGGTGATATCCGCTGCGTGATACACGTTGCACCCATCGACGACGCCGCGGGCTTTCGGTGCGGCATCGAGCATCGCGTCGCGACCAGACACGTAGTCGCGGTGGGCGGTACACATGATCAACCAGTCCGCGTCTTTCACGGCCTTCCCGAGGTCGCGCGTGAAGTGGTCGGTGAGTCCGAACTTGCGCAGGTTTTGGTCGTCGCCTTTGACGTACGGATCGTGGAGCCAGACTTTGCAGCCACGCGCCAGCAGGAGCGTGCCGAGCGAGAGCGTCGGCGAGTTGCGGGTATCCTCAGAATTGAAGCGATACGCGGTGCCGAGCAGGGCGATCGACTTGCCGTCCACCGGACCAAGCACGCGTTCCGCGAGACGGACGGTCTCGGCCGGCGATGCGTCGTTGATCGTTCGGGCCTCGAGGATCAGGCTGCGGCTCGTATCGGCTCGGCTCTCGAGCCGGCGCCACCACAGGAGGATGCCGTCTTTGGGCAGACAGTGGCCACCAACGCCGACCGTGGGGATGAGGAGCCCGCCGCTGGGTACCGCGTTCGGGTCCGCGCTGGCGCCGTCGGGCTGTGCCAGTCGCGTGTTCACCTGGTCGCGCACCTTATAGAAGTCGATGTCGTGGGCGTCGCAATCCCGGGCCACTTCCGCCGCGAATGCGATGCGGACGTCCCGATAGGCGTTCTCGAGTGTCTTCACGACTTCCGCGGTCATGCTGTTGGTCGGATACAACGTCCCGCGCGTCACGATCCGCGCATAGAGGCGCTTGATGAGCTGCGGGGTCGCCGGATGCAGTCCCGCCACGAGCTTGTCGGAGGCCGCAACGCGCTCGACCAGCCGACCGGGCATCACTCGGTTGGGGCTATTGCCCAGCAGGATGTCGCGGCCCTCGATCAGTCCGTACCGCGCGAAATGGTCGCGGATGACCGTGGCCATCGACGACGGCGCGAGAGTCGATTCGAACACGATGAGCGGGACGTTGCCAGTCGGGCGGGTGCGTAGCGTCTCGGCGACGTGCGTCAGGGCTTCGAAGAGTGGCCCGTAGTCCGGCGCGATCCCGGCCTTGTCGGTCTGCACGCAGACCAAAATGACATCGGCGTCGCGCAAGTCGGCGTAGTCCCGAGTCGCGCTGAGGAGGCCCGCGGCGACCGACTCCGCGACGACGCGGTCGAGGTCCGGCTCGACGCCACCGATCGGAGATTTCCCCGCGTTGATGGAGTCGACCTTCCAGCCCGAGGTGGGCGAATCACGCTGGACGACCACGACGTGGGCGGGCGTGTCACTCCCCTCGCAGATGCGGGAATGCGCGAGGAGCGCGGCCATCGGCATCCCGACAATGCCGGGACCGATCACCGCGATCTTGCGGACCTGCCAGGATTTGACGTCGCGGTCGCCGAGAGAGAGAGGCACGGGAGAATCGCTCGTGTTGTCGGAAGGGCGTGAAATGCGGGAACGTAGTCAGGACGGATCGAACCGGTGGGCGCTAGGCCGCGTCGATGAACTGCCGGTGCCAGAGCTCGAGGTTGAGTAGCCCCCATAGACGCCGGCCAAACGCCGACTCGCCATCCATGAGTTTCGCGACCTCACGCGTATCGAAGATACCCCGCTCCCGGGCGCGTGCAGACAGGAGCACGTCGGCGAAGAAATCGCGCGACGCCCCTTTGGCCCACATATGAAGCGGTACCGGGAACCCCATCTTGTCTTTACGCTCGGCGATACGCCGAGGCAACAGATTGGCGGTGGCCCGGAGGAGCATGTACTTCAGTTCGCCGCCCCGGAATTTCATCCGAGGGGGCATGCTGGTCACGAGATCGGCCACCCGGTGATCGAGGATCGGGACTCGGGATTCCAACGACGCGGCCATGCTCACGCGGTCTTCCACGTGCAGGAGCGCGGGAAGACCCGTGACCAGGTCGAAGTGCGTCATCTTGTTGTAATACGACTGCGTGTCCGGGTGATTGAACACGGACTGGAAGCGCGCGAACATTTCCTCGCGATCGTAGGTCGACCGGAAATCGTCGCTGAAGAGCTGGAGCGCGCCGCCGCTACGGTCGATGAGCCGGAAGTATCGCCGGTCCATGGACTCGAAGACATCCTGGCGCCAGAAGTTCTGCAGCATGGGGGCGTACTGCCGCAGGGCGGGCAGATTCGGGATGATCGATTTGAGCGAGACGATGTGCTCAGCCTCTTCATTGCTCTCGAAGATCGCGCCCTTGATGGCCTGCTCCAGATAGGCCACCAGGTACCGCGCATAGCCTCCGAAGATCTCGTCCCCGCCTTGTCCGCCGAGCACGACCTTGACCTGCTGAGCCGCGCATCGGGCGACGATGAATTGAGGGAAGAGCCCGGGTCCCGCGACCGGCTCATCCATCTGGTAGACCATGCTCGGCATCAGGTCCACGAACTGCTGCTCGGTCGGCACGATCTCGTGGATCATCGCGTGGCAGCTGTTGGCGACCTCCCGCGAGTATTGCGTCTCGTCGAATTCCGGGCCTTCGCGAAACACACCGGTAAACGTGTGGAACGGCTGCGCGGCGTGCGGCGCGGCCAAGAGCGTCACGATACTGGAGTCAGTGCCACCGCTGAGATAGGCACCGACGGGAACATCGCTCCGGAGCTGGATCCGGATCGCGTCTTCCAGGAGCCGGCGCACTTCGACAACGAAGTATTCCTCGGTGTGGTAGCGGTCGATCTCGAAGCGCGGCTCCCAGAAACACTCCGTGCGCCGGTCACCGGATTTGAGATCGATGAGCTGCCAATGGCCGGGGCGCAGCTTGCGAATCCCCGAGAACATCGTGTTCTCGCCGGTCACGAACTGAAACGTCACGTATTCGCGGATCGCGTCGTGATCCGGGATCGCGGTCACCGCCGGGTGCTGGAGCAGCGCCTTGATCTCCGACGCGAACATCAGATGGCGGTCGGACACGAAGTAATACAACGGCTTGATGCCGAAGTGGTCGCGAGCGACGAACAGCGTCTGGCGGTCACGATCGTACAGCAGGAACGCGAACATCCCGTTGAGCTTCTTCACGCACTCCGGGCCATAGGCGGCGTACATCGCCAGGATGACCTCGGTGTCAGAGGTCGTCCGGAAGATGAATCCCCGCTGCTGCAACTCGGCGCGTAACTCGACGTAGTTGTAGATCTCGCCGTTGAAGATGATGGTCAGCGGCCCCGCAGTCATGGGCTGGGCGCCCGTGGTGAGATCGATGATGGCGAGTCGCTTGTGGTACAAGCCGACCGAGCCATCGATGTAGCACCCCTCGCCGTCCGGGCCGCGATGGCGGATGGCGTTGGCCATGTCCGCGAGCACGGCGCGCTCCACGGGCAGCCCATCGCGGTTGATGACGCCGACGATGCCGCACATCGCTAGACGCTCACGGTGAGTGCGCCGCGGCGCGAGCTGCGGGGGTTGCCGCGACCGGGGGCAGCGCGGGCCGGAGCGCGGGCGCGCGCCGGCTCAGGATGTCGCGGGCGTGCGTACTCATGTCAACCAATCGAAAGTGCTCGCCCAGTATCCGCAGCACACGGGTGAACAGCTCCACCTTCCGATGGCCGGGCAGATCCATCCCGGGGAAGAACTGCAGCGCGGGGGCTTGATCTCCACCCAGCAGGTCGAGTGGGTGTAGCAGGAAACTGGGTTCAGTCCCCGTGAGACGACACATCGTGATCGCGAAGCGCAGATACGCGACCATCGCGGCTTCCGACACCCGACTCAGATACAGCAGATAGCTGAGATGAAACGGGGTCTTGACCACCGGGATGGTGGTCACTGGAATCTCGAGGAGCGTCCGTCCGGATGGGAGCGACCAGCGGTACGGCTGCACCGGTCGGAACCCATCGCGCGCGGATCCGAACAGCGCGGCGCGTTCCTCCCGCTGGGCCGGCGTCAGATGCGCGGTCCAGAAGTAATAGGCGCGGGCAAGCGGGCCGAGATACGTCGGCAGCGTCGAGGCATCATAGATGTATCCACGATCCACGAGCACTTCGAACAACGTCGGGCTCCAACTAAACCCCGGCCCGCGAAATCCAACCGGCCGGTGACCCGTGGCCGCGACGATCGCGTCCTCGGCGTTCCCGATCTCGCTGGCCAACTGCTCGGGGGTGTAGCGATGGAGCCAGGGCTCGTGCTCGAACGAATGGTTCCCCAGCTCATGACCGGCGGCGACGACGGCGCGCAGTGGGCCATGATGGGCCGCGACGGCCGCGTCCCGTCCCACGATGAAAAACGTGATCCGGAGACCCAGCGTGTGAAGTGCGGCCAACGTGGTGTCGAAGAACACATCATAGTACGACGGACGCGCTTCCCATCCGGCGTCGCCGTGGGTTTTCATGTACGACCACTGATTGTCCACGTCGAGCGAAACGCTCGCCAAGGGGCGGGGGTCAGTCATGGCAGGGGCGGTGGGTGCGTGCCTAGGAGCGAGCGCCGACGGCCGGCGACCGAGAGGCGACCGCGCCCATGTGTCCCGATGCGGAGCCAGTGGCTCCGTTGTGGGAGTGGGTTGGTCGTCCCGCCACATCGGAGGGCCGGAGCATTGGGCCGAGCGCCGCGGCCTGACGGGTCGCGAGGGAGAGCGTCTCGTTGACGTTGAGCGTGCCTTGCGCGATCTGGGCGGAGTTGACGACGAAGACGCGATCGACGGAGGTCTCGAGCGGCGGCAGCAGCGACCGCGAATAGTCGATCGTGGACACGGCGAGCACTTCCCGTACGCGCGCGACCCGCGAGGCCAAGACATCGCTCTGGCGGAATTGCGGGTACATCCGGGCGAGCGTGGCCACGGTTTCGGCGACCAGATCGTCGTCGCTCCGTTTCCATGTGGGGTCGTCCTGCGCCAGGTACCGGGGGAGATAGACCAATGAATGGCCGCCGAACGCCGCGGGGTCCACGAGTGTCGTCATCTCGATCACGCCGGTAAAGGGGATACCGGGATCAGTGATGTTGGTGACGTAGTAGTCGGCGAGCGGACGGGCGAGCAGCAGGGAGGGGCAGATCACGCCCTGATAGACGACGCCCTGGAGTCGCGTGCGTTCGGGCGCGGTCAGTTGCGGACACAGCGCTGCCACGCGCCCACAGGGCACGGTGAGGACGACGGCGTCGAACCGGCGGGCCGATCCATCCGCGAGCTGCACGTCGGCGCCGGCCGCGTCGCCCCGCACTTCCGTCGCGGGCCGGCCGGTGGCGATCTCGATGCCTCTCGCTTCGAGGGACGCACGCAGACGAGTCAGGACCGAGTCGTATCCACCCTCGACGTAGCCGAACATCTCGCGTTTGAGGCCGGACCGCCGCGCGGCATAGAGCCGCGCAATGATCGCCCAGATGAAGGCCGCGCTGGCGAGTCGGTAATTCTCACCGAGTTTGCTGCGCAACAGTGGGAGCCAGATCCGCTCGACGGTGTTGCGCCCAGAGAGGCGGGTGAGCCAGTCCACGACCGTAACTTGCTCGAGCGGGTCTGGATCGGTGATCCGCGACGCGTAGAAGATCGTCCATGCGAGGCGCGCCTTGGCGACGAGTCCAAGTGGCGGAAACATCAGGAAGTCGAGCGTCGAGGACATCGAGACCAACCGTCCATCGGTGAAGAATCCCGTTCGTGTCGTGCGCCACTGCAGCTTGTCGCCCAGTCCGATGTCGTCGAGCAGCGCGCGCAGGTAGGAATCCGACAGGAGTGTCACGTGGTAGAAGCGATCCCACGTCACCCCGCCGATCTCGTCGGCCGCCGCGAGGCCGCCGACCGCGGGCGCGCCTTCGAGTACCGTGACCCGGTGGCCGCTCTTCTCCAGTTGGGATGCGAGCCCGAGGCCGAGCATCCCCCCGCCGACGATCCCGACGTGCGGACGCGCGCCAGACATCGGGCCGCTGGGTGGCGTCCCGCTCGGAATTCCTGGATCAGCGGACATCACGACGAGCGGCGCGACGCCAGGCGTTGGAAGGCGAGCCGCGTCAACAAACCCAAGTGGCCAGCGATTGTGCGCAGCACCTTCATCTTCGACCGCCCGATCATTCGGACCTCGAGCGTGGTCGGGTATTCCGCGATCTTCGAGCCGCCCAGGTCGAGCTTCCCGAGCATCTCGGCGACGCCGAGGAATCCGCTGTTGTCCAGCTGGACCGCGGCCGCCGCGCTCCGCCGGTAGACCCGAAAGCAGCTCGTATACGTCGCGAGGCGTTGATGGAGCACGATGCGATAGAGCCCCGACAACGACTTGGACAGCCCGAGCCGCCACCGGGGAACGTTCCGCACCTTGCCCAATGCGTGGTAGGGCGATGCGGTCACGAGATCGACGCCGTCGGTCAGTAACGGGATCATGTTCGCGAGCTCGTGGGGGTCATACGTGCAGTCGCAGTCCATCGAGCACACGATGTCCGTCGTGGCGCGTTGGATGCCGGTGACGATGCCCGCGGCCACGCCTTGATTGGTCGCGTGTCGGACGATGATGCAGTTGGGGCGGTCGCCGAAAATCCGGTGCAGCGCTTCGTTCGTGCCGTCGGAGCTATGGTCGTCGATGAAGATGAATGTGAAGGCGTACGACGTGAGATGGGCCTCCACGCTCGCCAGTGTATTGGCGAGATAGGGGAGGATCAGCTCTTCGTTGAAGCACGGGATGACGACCGAGACACTCGTGCGCACGGCGGGGGTGCCCACGACCGCGGTGCCATCGTTGGTGCCGGTACCGAGTAGCCCCTTCGCAGTGGCGCCTGCGCCCTGGCCATCAGGCGTGCCGGCTGGCTTGAGCACCATCACGCCACCAGAGATCCGCGCGCGGGGGAGGATTACTTCCCGCGTTTCAGGCCGAATAGCCGCTGGCGTCAGACCGAGATAATTCGCCGCCGTCGTGAACTGGTACCGCTTCAGATAGTATCGGAGCATTTGCGGCATCCGATCGAGATGGCGGTACTGGCGCACGCGCGAGAACCACGGGGCGGAATTGATCTTCGGCTGATCCGGATCGAGTTCCCACGTATGAAAGTACATGACGTAGGGAGCCGTGTACGTGCGCGTCCAGTGGGCGACGGCCCGACGGACGAGGCGATGCGGAAACTGCCGGAAATAGTTGCCGCCCGCGATCGGCACGAGGAATCCGAAAATATCGGCGGTCGAAATCGGCAGCTCCCAGAGCGTCCGGTCGCCGTACCGGTGTAGATGCGCGAATCGGCGCCAGGGCTCCGACGCATAGGACCGCAGAATCGGACCAACGCTGGAGTCGTATTCATAGCCCTCATCGGCCAACACATCGAGCGCCCAGAGGTCCGCGGGCTGGAACCAGTCGTCGGCGACGCGATACCCGAGAATGCGATGGCCGCCCGCGCGCTCGAGCGCTTCGCGCGCGCGCGCCAGATCATCCCGAAACTCAGCGGGTGTCAACTGGCGAATATTTCGGTGGTAGTAACCTTTGCTCGCGATTTCGTGTCCGCGCTCGGCGACCACGCGGATCAATTCCGGCATCGTGTCCGCGACCCAGCCCAGCACGAAGAACGTCGCGCGCGACTGGGACTCGTCCAAGAGGTCGAGCGTCCGCATGGTGCTCGCTTCGATCCGGCGCTCGAACCGGTACCACTGGCCGCGCTGAATGACGCGGTTGAAGGCGCCCACATGGTAGTAGTCTTCGAGCGCCACGGTGAGGATGTGGGGCCCGGTGGCGGACGCATCCAACTCCAAGCTCGAGCGGCGAACGGGAACCGTTCCACTCGGCGTCTGTGCGGTCACTCTCACAGGTCGGTACTCACGTGCAAGCAATGGCGGGGCGGACCGCGCCAAGGCGGCCGCGATCTTTGAGCTCACGATTGGATCCACGCCGTCCACACCTCAGCAAGCCGGTGGCCACGAACGGCGACACCACTGGGTTGAATTCCTATAGTCGGGGATCATTCGTAAGCCTATGTGGAACAATGAGTTACTAGTGGTAAATCGGTGAGAAATACGTCTCGCGGGCGGTATCGACAGAGCGTCCGGCCACGTCCGCGTCGACACATGTAGCGCGTTCTCTACAATCGACGCGTGGCGCCGCGATACGCCACTGGAAACTAGCGCGCCGACGCGGTCAGGCAGTGCCGGCTGGCGGTCCCAACCGTTCGTTTACCACGGATCCGAACAAGGGGGACGAGCGATTGGTTTGATGGGATGGCGCCCCTATTCCGGTAAGGAGGTTCCGACTAGCCTAAGGATGTGTCCGTCGTTGAGTCGGGATCGCCGCGATCGATCATCCACGTGCTGGCGCCGGCTCCGGCCGGCGGCCTCGAACGAGTGGTGCGTGCGCTCTCCGTAGGCCAAGCCGCACGTGGTCACGTGGTGACGGTGGCGGCGGTATTGGAGCGGCGCGTACCGAGTGCCTCCGAGGCGGCGGCCCAGGCGTACGAACATCCCTTCATCGCCAGTTTCGCCGGGACCAACGTGCTCGCCGTGCCGGTCATCGTCGCCCGGCGCCACTACTGGCGCGAGCGTATGGTGGTCCGGGCACTCGCGGACCAGCACGCGGTGGACATCGTGCACACCCATGGCCGACGTCCGGACGTGGTGGATTCCGGGATCGCGCGCGCGCGGAACATTCCCGCGGTGACAACGGTCCACGGGTTTACCGGCATGGGGCTGCGCACCTTTGTGAACGCCGCGCTCCAGCGTCGCGCCTTGCGGCAGTTCGACGGAGTCGTGGCGGTCTCCGACACGGTGGCTGACGCGCTGCAGCGCTTCGGGGTGTCAGCCAATCGGGTCCATGTGATCCAAAACGCCTACGACCAGATCGCGCCGCCGCTCTCCCGAACAGATGCGCGCCGGCGACTTGGCGTGGACGGCGATGCGTACGTCGTCGGCTGGGTCGGGCGTCTCTCTCGCGAGAAGGGGATGGACGTGCTGCTCGCGGCGATGGCGGAGCTGCGTGACCGCCCGGTGACGGTCGCCGTCATTGGCAGCGGCAGCGAACGAGTGGCGCTCGAGACCGACGCTGCGACGCGCGGCATCGCCAAAGCCGTGCGGTGGTTGGGTCAGGTGAACGATGCGCCGCGCCTGTTCCGCGGCTTCGACCTCTTTGTCTTGAGCTCCCGTAGCGAGGGCACACCGATCGCGCTCTTCGAAGCGATGGACGCGGAGATTCCCGTCGTGGCGACCGCAGTAGGCGGGGTACCAGCGGTGGTATCCCCGGCCGAGGCCTACCTAGTGCCCGCCGGCGATCCGGCCGCGCTCGCGAAAGCCATTCGCGATTCGTACGACGACCGCGCGACCGGGCGCGTTCACGCCGCCGCCGCCCGCGCCCGGCTGATCTCCCAATACGCGGTGGGACCCTGGCTCGACCGGTACGACCGGTTGTACACCACGCTCATCGCCGCGCGGCAAGGGCGTCGTGCGGACCGAGGTGCGGCGTGACTCTGGGCGCCCTCTGGTGGGCGGTCGCGCTGGTGCTCGCTCCGGTGATACTCGTGGGATACGCCTACGTGGTGTATCCGCTGCTCTTGTCGGTATTGGCGCGTGCCCGGCCAGCGACGCCCGATCCTCAGGGGTCCACCGAGTGGCCACTCATCAGCATCACCGTCCCCGCGTACAACGAAGAGCGCTCGATCGGTGCGACCATCGAAAACCTGTTGGCGGCCGACTACCCGGCCGACCGCCGGCAGATCCTGGTCGTGTCCGACGGATCAACCGATGGCACCGACGCCGTGGTGCAGGGGTACGCCGCACGCGGCGTCGAGCTGCTCCGATTACCGGTTCGTCGCGGAAAGACGGGCGCCGAGAACGCGGCGGCGGCGGCGGTGCGGGCCGAGATCATCATCAATACTGACGCGTCGGTGCGCATCCTGCCGGACGCCATTAAACCATTGGTGCGTGCGTTCGATGACCCAACGGTCGGCGTCGCATCGGGACGGGACGTGAGTGTTGGCGACGTGGAAGCGGAGGGGAATCGAGGTGAGTCGGGCTACGTGGGATATGAGATGGCGGTCCGCGACCTCGAGACGCGCATGGGCTCGATCATCGGCGCCAGTGGCTGCTACTACGGGTTCCGGCGCGCGGTCTACGCCCCGGATTTCCCCGAGGCGCTGAGCCGCGACTTCGCGAGCGTGTTGATCGCGCGCGAGCGTGGCTTTCGGTCGGTGTCGGTCACGGCGGCGCGGTGTGTCGTTCCTCGCACGGTGTCGCTGCGTGCCGAGTTCCGCCGCAAAGTGCGCACAATGGCGCGTGGGCTCGCGACGCTGTGGTACAAACGTGCGCTGCTCGATGTGCGCCAGTACGGCGTCTTTGCGTTCATGCTGTTCAGCCACAAACTCTGCCGCTGGCTGGTGTATCTGGCGGTCCCGCCAGCGATCGTCGGGCTCGCCGTGCTTGCCGTCGCGTATCAGCCGGCGGCGGTTCTACTGGGGGCGACGGTGGTGGGCGCCTGGATCGGGTTCGGAGCCATGCGCGCCGGGGAACGGCGTTCGCTGCCGCGCCCGATCGCGCTCTGCGGCTACGTGGTGGGAAGTATCACGGCCGGCGTGCTGGCGTGGGTGACGTTCTTCCGAGGCCAGCGGATGCCGATGTGGGAGCCGACGCGGAGACCGGCGTAGCGACTGTTCGCCGCTACGCGAAGACCTGCGTAACGGTTGTTCGCCGGCTACTCGCTACCCGGCGATAAACCGGTGCCTCAGGAGTACGGCCCCGCAGAGGGCGCCCCAGCCGAGGACGGTCGCGATCAGGGGGCCATCGGCCCACACGGCGTCGGTTGGGGATTCCGACGCGACGCCGGATTCGGCGATGTACCAATACCGGAAGAGGCCGAACAATACGAGCGGCACGGTGACGGCGAGGCCCGGGCGCACGGTTATCACGAATAGGCCGTAGAAGACCACGGCGCTCAACGCCGACATCTCGGCGTACCGATCCAAGAGCCGGACGGTATAGAGGCGCAGCACGGAGCGTCCGGACCCACCGGTGGCGACTAGCTCGTCGCGCCGTTTGACGGCCGCCAGATACAGCGCGAGACAGAGCGTCGTGATGAGCATCCAGAGTGATAGCGGGACGTTGATCGCGACGGCACCGCCGAAGACGCGGAGCACGAATCCGGCTGCCAGTGAGAAGATGTCGACGACCGCGATGTGTTTGAGCTTGAGCGTATACGCCGCATTGAGTACTACATAGACGACGGCGACGCCGGTCGTCGCGAGGCTCCACAGTCCCGCGGCCGCGATCACGATGTACAGTCCACCCAGGAGGATCTTCGCCTGCGCCGGAGTGATCTCGCCGCTGGCGATCGGCCGCGTGCGCGATTTTGTCGGATGGGCGGCATCGGCCGTTCGGTCGATCAGGTCGTTGAAGACATAGGTTGCCGACGACGCGACGCAGAACAGCACGGTCGCCAGAATCGCGCATTCTACGGAGATCACGTGGATGAACATCCCCGAGAAGATCAACGGGGCCAGCACGAAGCTGTTCTTGATCCACTGACGGGGGCGGAGCAGTCGCACGAATGCCCACACCCGGCCGGGGCGGATCGACCCCTGAGCGATCACGCCGCGCACGGGCGTGTCTCGCCCGACCAGCGGGATCGATGTGTCGGATGTGGCATCCGGCTCGACTTGCACAGTCAATTCTGCCGCACTGTCAGAGGGAGAGGAATGGCCAAAGGGAGCGGACACCGGTGACGGCCCCAAGGACGACGCGGGATCCGCGTCAGGTCGTGCCCCTTGGGTGGGGTCCGCCCCCGGAGCGCGGGGTGCGGTCACAAGCGGGGCCGGCGTTGGCGGCGACTACCAGCCGCCGCGCTTGAACAGCATCACGGGGAGGGTCTTCAACATGATGCGGACATCCTCGACCATGCCCTGGCGCCCAAGATATTCGAGGTCATAGCGCACCTTGACCCGCACGTCGTCGACCGACGCGTCGTATGCCGCACTGATCTGGGCGAGTCCGGTGATACCCGGCTTGGCGCGATGGCGCAGCGAATAGTCGGAGATGTCTTCGCGCAGACGCACCACGATGCCAGGACGCTCGGGACGCGGACCCACGATGTTCATGTCGCCCTTGAGCACGTTCCACAGCTGCGGCAGCTCATCGATCCGCGACTTGCGTAGGAACCGACCGACGGGTGTCACCCGCGGGTCGTTCTTGGTCGCCCACACCTCACCGCTCAGCCGCTCGGCGTCGATGTACATCGACCGGAACTTGTAGATGGTGAAGACCAACCCTCCGACGTCGCGTGCCCGGCGGTCGTAGAGCGCGAGGGCTCGGCGCGACCGTCGGTCGATGCCGACTCGGGTTTGGGTGTAGAGGATCGGTCCGGGCGATGTGACCTTGACGATGATCGCAATGACGACGAAGACCGGTGTGAGCACGACCAGCGCGGCGCTGGCCAGCACGATGTTCGCGATTCGGTTCGCGGACTCGGATCGGCTTCGCGGTGGCGCATGGCCGCGGGCGGCGTGCGTTCCAGACGTCCGCGTCGGACGAATCGCATCCACGTTTCCCAATCCGGCGATCGCGCGAGCCGCCGCGGCGGACGTCCGCGTGACTCGGAACTCGCCGGTGGCACGCGCCGCTGACACCACGCCGCGCACGTCTGGGAGCGCCTGAATAGCAGGCCGGGTGGGAACGCGAGAGGAGTCCATTGGGGCGGTGATGGTCTGGCCTGGTCTGAGTTAGTGACGGGTGATCAAGACGATGCTGACGGCGATACCGGCGACGGCACCGACCACGCCTAGGACCCGCAAGAAATTCCCGCCCGGTGTACGTTCGCCGACGACGATGGCGTCACCAGGCCGGACGTCGAGTTGATCCAGCGTCTCACCGCGCGCGAACGCCGCCTGCACGCGCTCCGCCGATTGCACCACGACGTCGCCACGCCGAACCGTCGTCCGCGTGACTTCGGCGTTGGATGTCAGCCCGCCCGCCTGCATCACCACGTCACTGACCAGTTCATCGGCCGGAGCGGAATAGAAGCCAGGACGATTGACCGGCCCGAGCACATCGACCCGGACGAGCGAGACGGCCCGCACATCCGGGTTTCGCAGGAATTGGCCGAGCTGCTGTCTCAGAAAGTCCTGCAATTCCGATCGCAGGACTCCGTGGAGCGAGATATCCGGCAGATTCGTGAGGTGAATGACCTGATTGGCGCGGACGGACAGGGTGTCGGTCAGCGTCGGTTCGCCCTGCACGAACATCGCGATCCGGTCCCCAGCTCGGAAATCTCCGTTGGCCAGACGTTCCCGGGCGGCCGCCGCCTGCGGCCCGTCGGCGGACGCCGCGGCAGCCTGCAAATCCGCGCGCGTGGCAACCGCTCCAAGCCCGGTGGCGCCGGGCGTGGTGACCGGCGTGCTCTGCGGAGGCACCGTGGTCGTCGATTGGCCGATCATCGGCGACGAGACGCCGAGGGACAACGCGCTCACCACCGCGAGGTGAAACGCCACCACGCTGCGTCGTGTACGGCTTCGCCCGCCAATCGATCCACCACCCCATCGGCGCCATTGGACGGCGGTCAAGGACGAGGCGGACGAGTGGGGACTGCAGGAGTCAGCATCGGAGGGCGAAGCGGTCGGCAAATTTGCAATCACGGTAGGCGGGAGGATCAGCGTGGCGTCGGCGGCGACATACGCACCCAACGTGCTACGGGCCGAGTGCCGCCAAAGATTCGGTAACGTGTTGTAGCGTTGGTGCTTGAGCGAGATGCCGTTCGCGGGTCAATGTCGTCGAAATGCGCCAACTGTAGGGCAGAAACTACACGTATGTTGCAACATGAGCGCGATGTCTCCCACCCATCAGCGTCCGGTCTCCAATAACGACTAGCCAACGCGCTCTGAAGTGACATCCGCGCAGGCTCGGTGCCCCCCCTGGTCACCCCGGGAATGCTCCCCTCGGCGACCCCCGCTGCGACCCTCGCTGTGACCCTCGCCGTGACCCCCACGGTGACCCGCACCGCGCGCCGATCGTAGAGTGATCAGAGGGTGACGCACTGCACGGCCCGTGTTACTCGGTGGCATCGAAGCTGTAGAGCGCGCGCGGCACCGGGCGACAATGGCTGAGTATGGCTGAAAAAGGCAAGTCGTTCTGTTAGTGAGAGTTACGGCGAATTCAAATTCCCGCACGAGACCTGCATGGCCGCATCCGCATGGCCGACGCTGAATTAGCCGTCTCGTCGCGCGCGACGCGCCCGCTGCTTGTGCTCATCGCGAACGATCAGGAGTGGTCTGCCCGGTCGCTTGAAACGATCCTCGGACCGCACGGCTACGCCGTCCTTCGGACCTACAACGCGCGCCAAACTCTCGACCTGGCCCGCCGGATCCGGCCCGACGCCGTGATCCTCGACGCCCGGCTCCCGGATGGGGACGGCCTGGAGCTCTGCGCCAGTTTGCGCGGCGAGGACTACCTCGGGCCCGCGACGCCGATGATCGTCACGACCTCGGATCCTGGCCAGCGCGGTCAGCAGGTCGCGGCCTACAAGAGCGGGGCGTGGGACTACGTGGTGCTCCCGCTCGATGGCGACGTGCTGTTGCACAAGCTGGACACATTTGCCGCATCCAAGCGTGAAGCCGACCGTCTCCGTGATGACGGGTTGCTCGATCCCACGACTGGATTGTACAACGCTCGCGGACTCGCTCGCCGCGCCCGGGAGATTGGCGCCGCGGCCGCACGACGGCGTGAGCCGCTGGCCTGTGTGGCGCTGACACCCGCGCCCGAAGGCGCGGGATTCGATGATGCGGCCACCGATGCCGCCGTGGTGCGTGTCGCCGAGCAACTGGGGGAAGTGTTGCGGCGCACGGGGCGGACGTCGGACGCGGTGGGCCGACTCGGTCCCACGGAATTCGCTATCGTCGCCCCGGCGACTGAGGCCGCTGGCGCGGAGCGACTGGCGGAGCGGGTCCGTGAAGCGATCGATGCCGAACGCATCGTCATCCCGCGTGGCCAAGACGGCGCTGAGCGGGTCCGCATTCGGGCCGGCTATTACGCGGTGCCCGACTACGCGGAATCGGCGGTGGATGCGGTCGAGATGCTCGTCCGCGCGGCCTCGGCGTTGCGCCAGAGTTCCGGACGCGGGGGGGCGGGTTCGTCGGCGCCGATTCAGGCGTTCGCGAGCGTGGGGCGGTAGGGGGTAGGGAATCGAAAGTAGAACGTAGAAAGTTGACAACAAAATTCGGGGGCCGGCTGCAGCGTGTCGCAGCGGGCCCCCGAAATCGTTATTGGCAACGGCTAACTGCTAACTGCCCACCTCTTGCCGCAACGGCTAGCCGCTGACTTCCTCGCGGGTGCCGAGTTCGCCGACTTTCGACGGGAGCTGGGCTTGGCGTTCGGAGTCGTCCAGGTTGTAGCCATAGAGGTACGAGTAATAGCGGAAGGCGCCTTCCGCCTTCACGTCATTGAGCACGCATCCCAGGATACGGATCGGGTAGCGATCAACGACACCCAACTTGGCCTGCGCCATTTGGCGATCGCTCCGGCCGACTCGGAGTACGACCATCAGGTGGCCGGTTGCCGCTCCCAGGGCGAACGGGTCGATGCCAGCGCCCAATGGTGGACTGTCGACCAAAATCGTATCGAAGTGCGGGCGCAGTGAGTTCAGGAATAGCGGCATGCGCTCCGACGCGAGCAATTCCGGCCCGCGATGCCGTCGCGCGCCACAGGAGACGACCGTGAGGTTCTCGTAGTCCGTCGCCTGGAGCACTTCTTCCAACGACGCGTTACCAGTGAGGTAGTCGAGCACGCCGGGCGCTTGATGGACCCCGAACGTCGAATGGAGCTGTCCCCGGCGGATGTCCCCATCAACGAGCAGCGTGCGTCGTCCCGATTCGGCAAACGACATCGCGAGATTTGACGAGATGAGCGACTTGCCCTCGCCAGCGCCAGGACTCGTAATCGTGAAGACGACCGGCGCGCTGGGGTCGAAGAGCGTCAGGATATTCAGACGGATCGTGCGGAAGGCTTCCACGACCTGCGCGGAGGATTCATCATCGACCTCCCGCTTACCGGCGGGCAACATTGGGACCGTCCCGATGATCGGCAGGCCTAGCTCGTCAGTCGCTTGCTCCGGATAGCGGATCCGGCGATCCAGCCGGTCGATGAGAATGGCGAGAGCCAAGCCAAAGCCCAGGCCGCCCATGAGCGACATGAGCATGATGCGCGGCTTGGTATTGCGGGTCGGACTCGTGGGGGTCACCGGCCGATCGAGAATCTGCACGTCCGGGATGGCACTCTCGCCAGCCAGGCGTGCCTCCTCGTAGCGGCTTTGCAACGTGTTGTACAGCAGCGCTGCCTGATCGACTTCGCGGCGAAGTCGCATGACCTCGACCTCGGCCCGCGGGAGCTGCGTGATGTCGCGCGACTCGGTCGTGACGCGCTGCGCGACCGCTTGCTCACTCGTTTGCAGCCGCGCCAGCGCTTGGTGCGCGTACTGCGGTATCGTCTGCGTCTGCAGCGTGGTGACCGCGGTCTGCAGGTCGCGCACCGGTTTGTAGTCGTCCGTGTACTTCAGCCGAAGCTCCCGCAATTCGTTCTGCTTGGCGCTGAACGACTTGATGGAGTTGTTGAGGTTATCGGCGTTGAGCATGAGCGCGGGGACGGACAGGAGGTCTTCCGGGTTGAACTCCGGAGTGCCCGCCGTGGAGAGAATCGACTGCACGCGCGCGATATCCTGGCGCAAGTTGTCCCGCTGCACCTGATTCGTGAAATACGTCGCGACCATCGGATTCTGGCCGGGACCGACCGCCGTCGCGAGCGGCGCGGTACCGAGTCCGCCGGATGTCACCTGCGGCGCGGTGGCCGTCACGACCGGCTCGCCGCGGGCGATTGCATCGGCATTCCCCGTCTCGTACACCTCGAGCGCCCGCTCCGCTGATTTGAGTCGAGAATCCGCGTATTGCAGCTGGGTGCCGAGGATCGACGTGATATCCACCACCTTTCGTCGCTTGAGATCCGCGGCCACGGCCACGAATTGCGTCATCCAGTCGTTGAGGTTGGCTGCGGCGTCGTACCCATGGTCCGAGACCAAAGTCAATTTCATGAACTGGCTATTGTCCGGGAGCGCGGCCGTAGACCGATCGACGAGCGCCTGCGACGCCTCATGGATCGGCTGAACCGAAAAGCGCACCACCCCGGACTGCCGGAGCGTGGCGGGCGACGGACGCCATTTGAATCCCAGCGGCCGGCCAATCGAATCCCCAAACGCGCCGCGTTCGCTGACCGTCACTTGGGGGGCCACCACCGACAACGTGTACTGACTCCCGGCTGTGTTGACCGCCAACTCGTACGTACCGGGTTGGAACGTGGGGGCCACATCGAAGCCGATGAACAGCGAGGTCGCGGTGGGGGGGAAATGCACGTACAGCCGCCGCTTGAGCACGACGGAATCCACCACCCGAAGGCTGGTGAACAACTGCTCCCAGGTGCCGGAGTTCAGCAACTGGTCGGCCTGAATGGGCCCGCCCTGTGTTTGACGCCGGTCGTCGGACTGCGAGATCCAGATCGTGCCGTGCACTTCGTATTCGGGCGCGACAAAGCGCGTGGTGACGAACCCCGCCGCGATGCCGACCACGACGCAGGAGCCGATCAGCCACCGAAACCGACGTAACGCGGAGATGTAGCGGTGCCACGGCGTCCGCGGTTCGGGGTCCCCCAATACCATCGGCGGCGGGGCTCCCCACGAGTCTCCGTGCACGGCGATATCGGTGCCCGGGTCGGTTGGTCCACGGGGCCGGCTAGGAACGGGGAGTTGCGAGTGGCTCATTCGCGGAATCGCGGAGTGGGAAGCGGAGGCCGAGTCGTTCTTGGAATCTAGGACGGCGGGCGCCGGACGCGACCTCTCTCGCCGCCCGCGGCAGCGCAAGATCGTGTCCAGCAAGCAAGGTGATCAATAAGAGGCGAACTCTATGGTGAATCGTCTATTATGTGGAGTCTACGCTACACCGTGTCGTAACAACGATACATCTGTGTGTCGCTGGTGCAACGAACTGTCTTGACTCCTGCAACAATCTACGCTAATTAAAGTTACGACGTTTGAGCTTGTTAACGTTAGGGAGATTGATATGACCGCGGACCGTCGCATGTCACCCGAAATATCGCCCGATGCGGTGGCGCGGCCTTCTGGCGGGTATGGTGGGGGTCCGACGACGACGCCGGCCGTCCCGGTGGGAAACGGGGCTGCGGCGCTCGCGGCACGCGACGCGATGATGGGGTCGCCGGATTTTCGCTCCAGTCTGCGCATTCTATTGGTCGACGATGATCGGACACTACGCGAAGGGTGTGCGAGCGTACTCCAGATCGACGGCTACAATGTGACGACGACGGGCCGGGGCGATGAGGCACTCGAACTGCTCAAACGCCGCAAGTTCGACATCATCCTCGTCGACCTGTATATGACCCCGGTGACCGGGATGGACATCCTCCGTGGGGCGCTGGAATCGCATCGCGAGACGATCGTCATCGTGATGACCGGGAACCCCAGTGTCTCGACGAGCATCGAGGCGTTACGGGCTGGCGCGTGGGACTATTTGCCCAAGCCGTTCTCGGCGCAGCACATGCAAATCCTGCTCGGCCGCGCCTCGCATGCCGTGATGGTGGCCCGCGAGACGCGAGAGTTCCGGGTCTCGCTCGCCGAGCAACATGGGAACAGCGATCGGATTACGCTGCTCGGCGTGTCGCCGGCCTTCCGGCAGGCGGTCGAGCTCGCACGCAAGGTCGCGTCCACCGATGCGTCCGTCATGATCAGCGGCGAGTCGGGCACGGGCAAGGAGCTCATCGCGCAGTTCATCCACCGGCACAGCCGGCGGGCGAGTCGCAAGCTGGTGCCGATCAACTGCGCCGCGCTCCCGGAGCCCCTCCTCGAGTCGGAGATGTTCGGCCATCGCAAGGGGGCATTCACGGGCGCGGATCGGGACAAGCCCGGGCTCCTGGAGACGGCGAACGGCGGCACGCTGTTCCTCGACGAGCTGACCGAGATGTCGCACCCGCTGCAGGCCAAACTCCTGCGCGTCCTGCAGGACGGCGTAGTACGACGCGTGGGAAGCGAACAGCAAGACGCGGTCGTGGACGTGCGGTTCATCTCGGCCACCAACCGCGAGCCGCAGGACGCGGTCAATGCGGGCGTGCTCCGTGAGGATCTGTTTTACCGGTTGCGAGTCGTGCCCATCAAGCTGCCACCGCTCCGCAAACGGCTCGAAGACATCCCGCTCCTCGCCAACCATTTCCTCGCCCACTACTGGGAGCGGCACCGCCCGGCGGGCGATGCGGCGCCCAAGCTCACCGACTCGTGCATCGAGTTTCTGCGCAGCCGGCCCTGGCGGGGCAATGTGCGCGAGCTGCAGAACGTCATTGAACACGTGGCGGTGATCGCCGAGCCGGGTCAATCGATCCGTCCCGAGGACATCCCCGTCTACGAGGATGCGGTGGCGCACCCGCCGGCCGATACCGTGTCGGCCGCGATCATGACCGACGCCTACCACTCGGCCAAAGACAAGCTGGTCGCGCATTTCGAAAAGGAATATCTTCAGCGCCTCGTCGTACGGGCTGGGGGCAACATGTCGCGGGCCGCGCGATTGGCGAACATCGATCGCACGACGCTGTATCGCTTGATGGAGAAGCACGGATTCCGGCGCGACGAGCTCTCTGGGACGCTCGAATGAGTGGTGGCGCGCCGCCGATGACGGCGGAGACGGCTGGACCAGACGACGCCAT
>PMAE01000017.1 GCA_003152485.1 Gemmatimonadota bacterium
CGACCACAACTGGCGCCGCCCCCGCCCGCAAGAGCCGGGCGGTGCGTGCCGCCCCCGTGGCGGCGACCACGCGCGGCGGCACCCCGCCGCGCGCGGCGACGAGCGCCTCCACCACGCCGACCGCCGCTTCGGCGTCGGCGACGAGCACGACCGCCTGCACGGCATCCGAGGCAGCGGTTGCGCGGTCGATCAGGCGTGCCAATGCGGCGGGCGCGGCGGCCCAGTCCCCTGGGACGACATGCACGGCGTTCTGGCCGCGCGAGACGGCGGCCGTTTCCGGCGGTTGTTGTTCCACCTTTCCCCTGTGATGTGATATGATTGCGTTGAGGGTCAAGTTACCCGCCCGCGACTCAGCCTCCAACACTTCCTACCGTGACCACTGCCACCGCGCCCGCGATGCCGTTCACTCCATCGCCCAACATTGCCCAGCTGAAAGAGTCCGCGACGATCGCCGTGTCCGCCCGTGCCCGAGCGCTGAAAGCCGCGGGGCGGCAGGTGATCGATCTGGGCGCAGGTGAGCCCGACTTCGATACGCCTGCGTTCATTCGGCAGGCCGCGCAGCGGGCCATCGAGGCCGGCGCCACGCGGTATACCGCGACTGAAGGGATCTTGCCGTTGCGCGAGGCGATCGCCGCGCACGCAAATGCGGTGTATCGCGGGAGCGACCCCGTGCGGCCCGCCGACATCGTCGTTTCGACCGGTTCGAAGCAGTCACTCTTCAACGCCTGCTTCGTGCTCTTCGGCGCGGACGACGAAGTGCTGGTGCCGACGCCCGGCTGGACGAGCTACTACGAAATGGTCGCCTTGGCCAAGGCCGTGCCGGTTCCCGTGTTCGGCGCCCGGTCGCGCGGACTCAAAGTCACGGCCGCCGAGCTCGCGGCGGCGGCGACACCTCGGACGCGCGGTGTGATGCTCAACTCACCGTGCAACCCGACGGGCGCCGTGTATAGCGCGGAGGAGTTGCGTGACATTCTCGCACTCGCCGCGGACCGCGGGTGGTGGGTGATCAGCGACGAGATCTATCTCCACATCGCGTACGATGCGCCGGCGACGTCCGTCCTATCGCTCGTCCAGGATCGGGAACGGTTGATCGTGATCAACGGCGTGGCGAAATCCTACGCCATGACCGGCTGGCGCATCGGCTGGGCGATCGCGCCCCGCGCGGTGGCGGCGGCCATGACAGCGCTGCAGTCACACACCACGTCGAATCCCGCCGCGGTCTCGCAGCACGCGGCCGTGGCCGCGCTGACCGACACCCCGGCGGCGCAGGCGGCCATCACGGAGATGGTCCGGCAATTCAAGATGCGCCGGGACGCGGCGATGACCGTGCTTGATGCGGCAGGCGTACAGTACGTGAGGCCCGAAGGCGCGTTCTACCTGTACATCAACGTGGGTGGAGACGGGGCCGCGTTCGCGACACGGTTGCTCGATTCGGCCGGGATCGCGGTGGTGCCCGGCTCCGCATTCTTGACGCCGGAATGGGTCCGTGTGTCCTACGCGGCGCCGATCGAGCACGTGGTTGAGGGTGTGCAGCGGCTCGTGGCCGCGCTGTAGATCACGATGTCGGACGGGCCGGTGGGCGGGTGCTAGCTGCTAGCCGCTACCTGCTAGCCGCTAGCTGACACCAACCGCGGTCGCGCGTCCCGGCGCGACCGCACTGATCTCACGGTCCTGCTCAGGGGTCGAGCGTACCGCCCCGCTTGGGGTCGAGGCACCAACTCGTGGCGCCGCGAAAGACCTCCTGCCAGTGCCCCGCCTTGTACCGCATCACGGCCAGGTACGTATCGCCCCCATTCTGCCATCCCTCGAGGATGATCTCGTCCACGCCGTCGCCGTGGAGATCCAGGTGGTCGACAAATCGGCGGTACTCAGCATGGGCACCCGATCCGTTGACGACCCGCGCATAGCTTGGCGTATAGGCCCCGCCCGCTTTGTCCGCGATGGCGAAGAGATAGGACGTCTCGTCCCCGTGCGCGGCCGCCTCTTCGCCATTCGGATCGACATACGACACGACGAGCGTCGGATTTGGTGTGGCGCCGGTCGTCATCGCCTGCGCGTGAAAATCGAGCGAGTCGAGTCGCGCCCGCGGAATGTGCGAGGTCTCGGCGAGCTGCATCCCGATCTCGCGCGACAGCGACGCCACCGCGCTCGGGGTGAGCGACGACGCGGCCGCAGGGTGGGTGAGGGCGGCGCTCGTGGCCAGAAATTCGACAGTGATCCCCGCCGGCACTCTGCTGTCGAGGCTGACCGCGGCCAACGGGATCAGCGACTGACAGTTGGGGAGGGAATAGAGCGGCGCATCGGGCTTGGACCACATCCCCTGTTTGACGGTCGTCGTCCCAACGGCGCGGCCATCTTGATACAGGTTGTACGTCGTCCCAGGGTGGTGGTAGATGCGGTCGAAGTTCTTCCACCCGGCCGTCGAGAGTTGGATGGCGCGAAGTTTTCCGCCCTCCAGCACGCCGATCGGCACCATCTGCGGGTTCGCGCGCTCGCCAAACACCTCGAACAAAATGGTCGGGTGTTTCGACAGATCGAGCTCTTCTCGGGGAGCGACCTCCGCGGTGGGCGAGGTGCTGACCAATGAGATCGCTTTTGCCTTGTCGCACCCAGTGGCCACCGTTACCGTTAGCCACACGGCGCCCACCGCTGCGATGCGGCTTGCCGGACCGCTTGCGACGCAACTTGCGACGCGACTTGCCACGCGGTTTGTCATGCGGTTTGTCATGCGGTTCAGCGATCGCAGACCGGCCAAGGGTGTCGCGATGCCGGCGGCGGTATCTCGTGTCATCACGCGTCGAGTAGGGTCAATGGACGCAAGCCTCCGGACTGCCCAGCGCTTGCTTGGTGAGTGGATCCCGCAGTCCCGAGCCATCTACGGTCCGGGACCCACGCTGGAGACGCTTCCTGCTGCCGTCGAGTCACCACGGCTGGTGACCGCCCGCGCCGTCGAGGGACCGTCGCTCGGCACCCGCCAGGTACCAGGCGACCCGCGGCCCGCGTTCGGCGGCTTTCTCGACGGCACGCAAGCGAGCCGCATCGTGACCTATCACGAGGGCGTTCCGATCATCTTCGCGACCGTCGCCGCGGTGATTCGGGTCCGGCGCGATCGGCGCCTGGTTACCTACGGCCAGCAGCCCGAGGTCGAGCGCTGTCTGTGTGTCCCCCGGGCGTTGGTGCCTGACCGGTTGTGGGACGCCGCGTGTACTGGCGGGTATCGCGTCGTCGATACGGGCGCCGAACGCGGCGACGACGGGTTGGACCCGGCAATCGACAGCCGCCACCCCGCCGCGCTCATCGAGCGTGCACTGCAGTTCGTCAGGGCGGCGCGCGAGCGATTGGAGCACACGCTCGCTGAGCGGTGGTGTCTCGGGGAGCGCGTGCCGCTGTACATCGATGGCGGGCTCGCGGGCAGTCCCCGTGTGGCGACCGCGCCGTGCAGCGTGGGGGTCGTAAAACGACATCGGACCCTCTACGTGTCCGCGGACCTGATGCCGGTGCTGTCGGGCTTGCGTCGCGGCGACCGCACGACCGCGTTCCGGATCGCGCCCGCGCGCCGGACGGCGGTGACGAGCTGGTATCTTCGGCTCCGGGATGCCCGCGGCCGCGACCCCACGTGGGGGCTGGTGCGCATCGAAGTGGCCGAATCGGCGCCGGGCGACGTGACCGAGCGCGCCGACGAGGTTTCTCGGTGGGTGTTGGCCGAGACCGCGCCGATCGCGCTTCCCGATCCCCGGTGGGACACGATGGCCTACGGTATTCGCGACTGCGAGGAGTTTCTACGAGCGATCACATAGCTGGGCACGACGCGGTGACCCCACTCGGGCGCGTCGTCGCCACCGAGCGGCGGCCCAACACACCGCACGAATTTCATTTTTGGACCGCGCTCGACGCGATGGTCGGCATCGGGACCATCGTCCGCGTGGTTGGCGCCCACCCGGTCGGCGGCCAGTTGCCCATGGTGTACGGCGTCGTCGTCGAGGGGTTTAGCTACACCGATCTGCAGTCTCCGCTGCACGACGTACTCGGGCACGATGGGTCGCCGGCGCGCGCCGCGTTCGCCGCAACCGAGCGCACGGAGATCCGCCTCTATACCGCGGCCGTGCTGCGCCACGTACCGGAGGAACCGCTGCAGCCGGTGCCGATGGGGGAGGTCTTCCTCGCCGGTGACGCCGACGTCGCGTGCGCATTGCGGATGGACGCGTTCCTCCGCGATGGGACGAACACCGGGATACCGGTCGGTGTCTATCACGCCGGTGGCACGGACGCCGCCATCTACGTCGATGCCGATTTCTTGCTGGGGCCGGAAGCCGCGCACGTGACCGTGACCGGCGTCTCGGGGCTGGCGACCAAGACGAGCGCGGTGGAGTGGCTATTGGCGTCGATCTTCGCGCATTTTCCACCCGCGAAGGGAACGGTGGCCGCGGTCTGCTTCAACGTAAAGGGCCCCGACCTCTGTTTCCTCGATCAGCCGGCGGCGGAGCTCAGCGATGCCGACCTCGCGCTCTACGACAAGCTCGGCGTGCCGGCGCGACCATTCGCCAACGTCCACTATTTCGCACCCTACACGGCGCGCGGCTTTGCGCTCAATACCCTCCGCACGCACGAAGCGTTGGCCCACAACACGATGCCGCTCGTGTGGGGACTCCAAGACGTCATGGAGTTCGCCGACGTGCTGCTCACCCGGGAAGACATCGATGCCAAAGCAGACGCCCTGATCGACTTCATTCGCGAAGCCGTCGTTGGCCACCGATTCGCGGATGACCGGCTCCCGCGCGCCTATGAAGTGCAATCGTTCTCCGACCTCAATGCCTGGTTCGCCGACGTCCTGCGAATGATGGAACAGACGAACGCGGAGAGCTGGCGGACGCACCACATCGCGACGATCCGAAAGATTCGCAACCGATTGACCAACATCGCCCAACGCTGCGCGGGGCTGGTGACGAACGACGGCGTCTCGCGGGACCTACCCTGGGGGAGCTTTGCGGATCGGACGGTGTATGTGATCGATGTCGCCAATCTGGAAGAGGACGCGCAGGACCTGATCTTCGCGCGTGTCGTGTCCACCCTCCGAAAGCGACTCGAACAACGCGATCTGGGCGTCGATCACGTGATCGTGTTCGTCGATGAGTTGAACAAGTACGCCCCCGGGGACGGCCCAGATACCTATGTCCGCAAGATGCTGCTCGACGTCGCGGAGCGGGGGCGGTACCTCGGCCTGGTGTTGTTCGGCGCGCAGCAGTTCCGCTCACAGGTGCATCGTCGGGTCATCGGCAACGCCGGCACGTCGCTCTTCGGCCGCATGGACGGCGATGAGCTCGCCACCCCGGGGTACGCAGTGCTCAGTCCGTCGGTCAAGACCAAGCTCGCCACATTGGAGAAGGGACAGCTGATGGTGCGCCATCCGCATTTCACCCAACCCGTGTTCGTCCGCTTCCCGCGGCCGGCCGTGCTCTCGGGGCGCGAGGGCGCGGCTCGCTTCCCGCGATCGGCGGAGCCAACGCTGGAGGTGGCCGTCACGCGGAGTCTCCGGACGCTCGACCCGACGATTACGCTGGAATGGGTGAAAGAGGTGACCGGCCTCTACGAGCCGCACGAGATACTGCGCGCCCGTACCCAAACAGAGCTGGCGCGTCCGACCGATGTGCGGGCCTTTTTCAAGTCGCAATTCCGCGCTGTTGTTCCGGCCCGACCCGTGACTCGGCCGCCCGCGGCGCCGGCGTTGCGCACGGCGCCGGTTGACGATCCCTACGGGTCTTGATGGGGTTCGCGGTCCGTGGGTCGGCGGGCCTGCTCGCGCTCGCCGTCGCGGCGACG
>PMAE01000079.1 GCA_003152485.1 Gemmatimonadota bacterium
ACCTCCCCCCCACTCATTCCCTAATCGTCACCCACACCCTGTCGTAATAGTCGAAATACCGCCGCACTCGCTCGCCATCCCAATCGAATCCCAAATACCGCCCTTGCCCCGGGATGCGGAGCATCGAGGGGCGAAAGACTGCGATGCAGTGTCCTCCCGCACGACGGATGCTCGGATAATAGATCCCGTTGCCGCGGGCAGTCTGCAGCGATGCGCTGGTCGGCCGCAGCAATTGCCCGAACTGCCGTGAGGCCACGTACGAATCCGGATCGAGCAACGCCGCGCGCGTGGCAGCATCCGTCCGGTCGAGATCGTGCATCGACGCGTTGATCGGCCCTTCTTGCACGCTCATCGTTTCGTAGCGCGGTCCGTCGGCCGATTGCCGGGCGATGCGCGCGAAGTGGTATGCGGTCTCCGCGACGGCCGTCGCCACTCCATCGCCCGCGTAGTACACACCGTAGGACCCATCAGAGAATCGCGAGCCCATGGGATTCCAATGCGTGAACGGCGCCATGAGCGCGGCCGATCCCGGACCACTCACTTGCTCCTCGAGCGCCACGAGCCGGAGATCGCCGATTGCATCGCGCACTTGCGGGTTGACCATCTGCTCCGCCGCGATGAGGGCGTCCCACACCTCGGGGTCCGCGGACACGCGCTCGTAGAGGTTGATGGGCGGGAATCGCGTGGCCACCACCCGCGTGGCCGAACGCCACCGAACCAGACGGGTATTCGGCGTCGAATTCGCCGACGCGTTGGGGTCGCTCCCCACGGGTATCAGCTCCACGGAGACCGCGCGGCGTCCACGTACTGGCGCACCACCGCGAGATCCGTGACGTCGCCAGCACTCATGCGCTCGATCGGCGCCTGTCCCTGCAGAAACCGATTCGGACGATTCACCCACTTATCGGCGTGATGCGGATCGCTGTACAGGAGCTGCAGGCCCTGCCAGATGCCGCTGATGTAGCCGATGCGTTTGACCGTGTCCATCGGCACTGACCCGATGACTCCCGCCTTCCACCGGAAAAAGGTGCGCTCCGCGGGAGAGCCAAGGATGGCGCGCGCGGTGCGGTTGTCCACCCGCCACAGGTCCATGATCTCGAAGTACCCTTCCAGCAACGCGGCGATCTGATCTCGCCGGACCAGCGGATGTATGGGCGTCCTGTCGTAGTTGGCGACCACGATTCCCCCACCTGTGGTGACCTGTGAGTGCCTATGCCAATAAGCGTATGGATATCGAACTCACTGCCAGAAGGCACTGATCGTGTCGCCAGGAGACAACCCCCCGCCCCACCGCTCGGCCGCGCTCGCCGCCGTCGGTCGCCGCCCACGGCTTCGGCGCGATTGAGGCGCGGCCAACCGGTCGGCCATTAGGGGCCCGACCCGCGAGGCGCTATTATGGCGGGATGGAGCAGGGTACCCCACTTCCCCCGGCCGACCAGCTACTCGCGCTCCCGGTGGACGAAGGGTGCCGGCGGGTCGCGCTCGCGCTGCTGGCATCGACGGTCACGGCCCGCGGCAGGCTGGACGATCCGGACGACCGCACCGCGCTGCACGATTTCCGCGTCGCTCTCCGCCGCCTCCGCAGCTGGCTCCGGGCCTACGAGCCGTATCTCGCCGACAGTCTGCGCAAGAAACACCGGCGCCGGCTCCGCGATATCTCGCAACTGGCCGGCGTCTGTCGCGATAATGAGGTCCATGTCGCGTGGATCCGGGATGTGGAGGAATCGCTCCGCAGTCGCGAACGGTCGGGCGGCGAATGGTTGCTCCGCCAGGTCGCCAATCGGCAGCGCGAGTCGGAGGTCGAGTTCCGCACCACGGTCGCCGATGTCTTTGTCCGCACCACGGACGCGCTGTGCGATGGGTTGGCGGAGTACGACCGGCGCATCGATCTGCGCGACGCCACGCCGACCCGCGTGTTCGCGGCCGCCGCCGCGCCGCTCGTCCTCGCCGAAGCCGCCGCGCTCGGCGAGCGGCTCGCCGCCGTCGAATCGATCCAGGACCAGGCCGTGGCGCACGCGGCGCGCCTATCCGCCAAACGGCTCCGATACTTGCTCGAGCCGATCGCCGCCGGGGTCGAAGGCGGCCAAGGTCTGGTCAAGCGGCTCCGGCATCTCCAGGACACGATCGGCGAGATGCACGATGTCCACGTCATGGCGGAAGAGGTCATCGAAGCCGCCGAACGCGCGGGCGCCGAACAGACTCGGCGCGTCGCCACCGCGCTCCTCGAAGGCGAGGTGGACGCCGAGGCCGCCCATCACGAACAGGCCCGCGACCCGCGACCAGGTCTCCTCGCGATCGCGACTCAGCTCCGGCGGCGCGGCGAGTCGGCGTTCGCCGAGCTCAAGTCACGCTGGCTCGGCGACCACTCGCACGAGTTGACGGATCAGGCCCGGCAGATCGCCACACGCCTCGCGGCAAACGACACCGGCACCTCCCCCGCCCCCGCAGATCTCCCGGCCCACGCCGCATCTCACCGCTCGCCAACCCGCGCCCGTCCTCCCCTCGCCGATCACCCCGCCCCGCGCACCGCCGACCACCCCGTCCACCCCTCCCCTCCCGGCCGCGACTAGCCCCTTTCGCGCTTTCGCCTTGTTCAGTTGCCGTTGTCGACTTTCGACGCTCGACGCTCGACTCTCGTTTTTTTCAATTGCCCGCCGCCGCCGCCCTCAACTGCGTCGCCACCGCAGTAACCATCGCCGCCTCCGCCTGCAGCACCGCACCAACCCGAACGATCTGCGCGTCCGCATCCGCCCACTGATGCTGTTCGATCGCCTCTCGCACCGCGGGCACCGTCTTCACCCCGTATCCGGTGTACAACCCCGGCGCGTAGAGCAGATGGCGGTACCATGGGCGCCCCGGCAATCCATCCGGTGAGGTCAGCGCCCGCTCGCTTTGCACCAGCTTGGGATTGACTGCCGCCACGTTTGGTTGGGCCAGCGCCACGCCGTCGTTCGCCTCCACGGCGGCCAACGCCTGCGCGTAGGCCGACGCCGCCCGCGCCAACGCGTCCGCGCCGTTCTGCATCGGCGCGAGGTCCAAGTGCGGCGCTAACGCCAGGGTGTCGGGCGCGGTGGTCGGGCGCCGCGGGTCGTTCGTGGCCGCGAACACGCCGTCTCGGACTTCCCGGTTCAACTCCACGATGGAGTCGGACTCGTGCTTCGCGAGGGTATCGAGCTGCCCCACGTAGTGGGTCACAGTCTCCGACAGCCCGGTAAAGTCGTACGGAATGAGCTGCGCGTCGGCGAGCCGCATCACGGCGGTGCCGACGGTCTGCGCCAACGCGCGTCCGTACACGAAGTTGGTATCCGCGAAATGGGTATACCACGCGAAGTCATCGTAGATCGAGTGGTAGACGCCGCCGTCATCCTCGCCGCCGTAGCCGAGGTTCGCCGATGCGATCCCGACGTGCTGCAAGAAAGGCGAGTAGTCGGACCCCGACCCCAGCGCGTCGATGTGGAGGTTGGCCCGCGTGCGCGCGTCGTTTCGCTCGCTCGCTGACGTGGCCCGTCGAATGCGCTCCGCCTGCAACCGCTGCCACACCGTGAGCTGGCTCTCCGGGTCCTGGACGTCGTGCGCCACGCCGTTGAGGAACGACTCGAGGATGTGCGAGCCGCCGACGCCCAAGTAACCGCGTCCGTTACCGTCGGTGTTGAAGTAGGCCACCGCGTGCTGTCGCAGCTCGTCCTCGTGCGTCTCCACCCACTCGGTAGACCCCAGGAGTCCCGGCTCTTCGCCATCCCACGCGCAATAGATGATCGTACGCCGCGGGTGCCAGCCCTTGGATACGAGTGCCCCCAACGCACGCGCTTCCTCGAGGAGCGCGACCTGGCCCGCGAGCGGGTCGTCGGCGCCGTTCACCCACGCGTCGTGGTGGTTGCCGCGCACGACCCATTCGTCAGGCGCGCCAGTGCCCGGGATGCGCGCGATCACGTCGTAGAGTGTCTTCATCCCCCAATCGGACTTGAGATGCAGGTGCACGCGCGCCGGACCGGGGCCCATCCGGTAGGTGATCGGCAGTGCGCCACGCCACTCAGGGGGCACCACCGGACCAGCAACCGCCGCGAGCAGCGGCTGCGCATCGCCGTACGAGAGGGGCAGCACCGGGATCTTGGTGAAGACGGTGACCTCTGCGAGCTTGAGCCGCTTCGCGCCGGCCGTCGCGCCCACTCCCGGGGTCAGCGGGTCGCCCGGATGGATCTCCATCTCCATCACGCTGCCGCGCTGCACGCCATCGGCGGGACGCATCGGTCCCTTAGGATACACGTCGCCCACGGCGTACCCGTCGTCGCGCGGATCGGAGTAGATGAGGCAGCCGACGGCGCCATGCTCGGCCGCCACTTTGGGCTTGATGCCGCGCCACGAGCCGCCGTACCGCGCGATCACGATCGCGCCTTTGACGCTCACGCCATGCCGCGCCAGTACTTCGTAGTCCGCCGGCACGCCGTAGTTGACGTACACGAGCGGCGCGGTCACGTCACCGTCGATTGAATACACGTTGTAGGTCGGCAGTTGCTCCGTCTGCTGCGCGGAGGTCGGATCGCCGGCCACCGCGGACTCGTGCAGTGCCGCCTTGAAATGCCCCGGCGCGACGAGTTCGACTCCCCGCTCGCGCGGGGTGGGATACAACACGTCGAAGGTCTCGATCTTCGCGTCCAGCCCGTACGATTTGAACTGCGCCAAAATCCACTCGGCGTTGTCGCGGTCGTACGCGGTCCCGACGTTGTGTGGGCGCGCACTGAGTCGCCGCATCGATTCCCGCATCCGCTGCGGCTCGGGGATCGCCTGAAACTGCGACTCCCACCGGCGTTCTTCACGGGACGCCAGCAGCGAATAGCCGGCCAGCGGACTGTCGGGTGCCAGTGCTGGCGCCCAGGCGATCATGACGGGGACGGAGAGCACGAACGGCGCGCCGCGAAGCGCGGCCCGGATCCACCGAGTGTGCAGATGCGATATGGACGACATGGGCGACATGGGCGTAGTTGAAGGGAGAATTGGAATGCCCGAAGTTACACCGGCTCCCCGCCGTCGGCACCCACTGCGCCGCGCCGAATTACGCGACTGCGTCCCGGGCCCTACCTAGGGCCCGGGATCTCGCGCTCAGCCCGAAGCGGCGCCCCCGACGATTCGCCGCAATGCGGGCTCGTCGTTCCGCTCGAGCGCCGCTTCGGCCTCGAGATTCGCGTGGTCCGCTCCGAGGCTCGCCACGGCGAGGGTCCTGCCCTGTGCCCGGTAGGCGACCGAGGCGGAGTCGGTGGCGAGTGTCCCCGCGACATCGATCTGATCCCACTGCTCCGCGTGACCGGTGTAGCGCACGGCGATGTCGTAGTGCTGGCTCCAGAAGAAGGGCACGGCATCGAACTGTTCGTTGGCGCCGAGTATGTTGCGCGCCGCCGTTTGCCCCTGACGCTGCGCCAACACCCAATGCTCGACCCGGATGCGCGCGCCGGTATGTGGATCAGGCCACCGCGCGATGTCGCCAGCCGCGAAAATTCGCGGAACGCTCGACTCGAGGTATTCGTTGACCGTGACGCCCCGATCGATGGCGAGCCCGGCCTGTGTGGCAAGATCGAGCTGCGGCCGCACGCCGACGCCGATCACGACCAGATCAGCGGCCAGCGATTCTCCGTTCTCCAGTATCACCGAGCCGTCGTCAATCTTGGCGGGCTTGGTCGAGAGATGAAACACGACGCCGTGCTGTTCGTGCAGGGCTCGGATCCGGGCACCGAGTTGCGCGCCCAGTATCCGGTCGAGCGGCGCCGACTCGGGCGCGACGACATGCACGTCGATGTTTCGCTGCCGGAGCGAGCCCGCGACCTCGAGGCCGATGAAGCTGGCCCCGATGACGACCGCCCGCTGTGCGGCCGGCGCCGCCGCGATGATCGCACGGCTATCGGCCCACGACCGGAGGGTGAAGACGAATGAACGATCGTTGCCCGAGATGGGAAGACGCACGGGCTCCGCGCCAGTGGCGAGTAGCAGCGCGCCGTAGCGAACGCGTCGATTTCCCTCGAGCAGGACCTCTGACCGTGCCACATCGATCGACGCGGCGCGGCCGCGCACGATCTCGATCGTGTGCTCACGGTAGAAGTCGGGCAGACGCAGCGGCATCCACTCTTCTTGTGCGGCGCCCGCGAGATAATCCTTCGACAGATTGGGGCGGTCGTATGGAGAGTCCGGCTCGCCGTCGATAATCGTCACCGGCCCGCTATACCCCTCACGCCGGAGCATCTCCGCCGCCGCGCTCCCCGCCGCGCCCGCGCCGATGATGACGACTGACGCGGGGGGCGTTCCCCGAGGTGCCGAACCCCCGGGGACTGGCGCCAGTGGATCCCGCTCTCCCCGCTTGGCCATGACGTACCACCGCCCGTCTCGTCGCTCGACGTCCCAGCACGGGATCGGATTCAACGCCGGCGCGCGAAGTGCGGCGCCGGTGCGCAGGCTGAAGCACGCGTGGTGGAGCGGGCACCGGATGGTCTCACCGACCAGTAACCCTTCGGCCAGCGGCCCACTGTAGTGCGTACACGCCGCGCCCACCGCGAACGCCTCATCTCCTCGCCGGGCAAGCACGACGGGCTCGCCGCCGGCATGCCCCAGCACCATCGCGCCATCGGCGAGATCAGCCGCCGCAATTCCTGCGGCGCGAAGGTCCGGCCCGCTCAGCGGAGCGGCGTCACTCGACATCAGTCTGGTCTCATTGCAGTCATCGCGTTGGAGCGCCGCGCTTCGCTGCCTTGCGCGCCGCACCTCGTGTCGCTGGTCGCTTCTTCGCCATCCTCGTCCTCGCTGTCTTCTTCTTTGCCGCGGTCCGGTTCGCAGTGGCGGCCTTCGCAGTCGTCTTCTTCGCGGTCGTCTTCTTCGCGGTCGTCTTCTTCGCGGTCGTCTTCTTCCCCGTGCTCCGCGTCGCCGCCGCATTCGCGACCAACTTCCGCCGCGCGTCTACCCCTTCCGGCAACTCGAGACTCCGCCACAGGTACCACGCCGCGTAGGACGAGTATGGTGACCAGGCCGCGCCACGCGCCAGCACTTCCGGCGACGTTGGCATCCGCCGGAGGTTGTACGCGAGCTGCACCGCGATGCGCACGCCAAGATCGAGATCCGGCAACACATCGGGACGGCCCAGCCGAAACATCATGAACATCTGCGCGGTCCACCGCCCAATGCCCTTGACGTTCGTCAGCGCTTCCATCAGCGGCGCGTCGTCGAGCTCGTGGAGCTGATCTACCGCGATCGTGCCAGCGACCGCGTGCGCCGCGAGGTCCTTGAGGTACAGTGTCTTGGCCCGCGATAGCCCCACCGCGCGGAGCTTCTCGTCCGGTGTCGCGAGCAACTCCGCGGCCGTGGGCGCCCGCCCCCCGTACAGCGCCTCGAATCGCCCATGGATCGTGCCCGCCGCTTGCCCCGACAGCTGCTGGTACACGATCGCCCGCGCCAACGCCCCAAGATGCGTCCCCTCACCCCGCGGCCCCGGCGGCAACACACCGACCCGGTCGATGAGCCCCCCAATGACCGGATCGACACTCTTGAGATGCGGAATCGCAGGATGATCCATGTCGGAAATCTATAGGTAGATATGCCTACCGGTCATCGCTTCATCGCTCTTGTCGACTTTCGACGCTCGACTCTCGATCGTTTTTACTCTTTCTTCCCCAACATCCGATCCAAAAACTCCGCCGTCGCCCGATACGCCTCGACCCAGTGCCGATGCTGCAGGAAGTCATGCTCTTCATCCGGGAACACCAGGGTCTCCACGTGCACGCCGCGCGCACGTAGATCTTCGGTGAGCTGGACGGTCTGATCGAATACCACGTTCCGGTCATCGTCCCCCTGGATCAACAGCACCGGAGACCGCCACGCGGCAGTCGATGACATCGGCGAGGAGCTATAGGCGAGTCTCCGCGCCTGAAGATCACGCTCCGTGTCCCACCCCGGGATCATCGCGTCGAATTCCAGATTCCAGTCGTGGACGCCGTGCCAGTCTACGCCCGCCGCGTAGAGGTCGGAAGACCGCGCCAATGCGAGCGCGGTGAGATAGCCGCCATAGGAGCCGCCCCACGCGCCGATGCGCGCCGGATCGACGTCCCCCCGCCCGCGAAGAAACAACCCCGCCCCCACCACATCGCTGTATTCCGACCCGCCCGTCGCGCCGTAGTTCAGGGCCTCCCGGAAATTCAATCCGTAGCCGATGCCGCTGCGGTAGTTCACCGATAACACCACGTAGCCGCGGCTCGCCAGGTATTGGTTCATGCCGTACGCGTTGTAGTAGTACTGCATGTAATGCCACCCCAGCAGCATCTCTCGGCGCGACCCCCCGTGAAAGAACACGACCGCGGGATGCGGCGACGGATGGGCCGGATCGTCGCCCGGCGGCAGGAATATCTGCCCGTGGATCTCCATGCCATCGGCGGCCGTGAATGTCACTTCCTGGGGCTCCACGAGCGACGACAGCGGGAAGCTCGCGGGCACCACGCTGCGCGCGAGATCCACGATCGGTCCTGGGGTTTCTTTCACCACGCCAGGCAGCGCGGGGGTCGCGGAATTGGAAAAGAGCAACGCGACGCCGTTGCCGTCGGGTAGCGGTGTCGGCGACCACTCGATATCGCGTCGTGTCGTATCATCGGGATCAAGCACCACACGCTCCACCGACGATCCGGCGGTCACGGGAACCCGCCACAGATGCCGGCGCTCGAGATCGTTCCGGTTGCTGCTCACGATGAGAGCGGCACGATCCGATGTGAGCGCCACTTGCTCGACTTCATAGTCGCCCGGCGTCAACGGCGTCGCATCGCCACCCGCCGCGGCCACGCTATAGAGATGCTCCCACCCGTCGTGCTCCCACGGAAAGACGATGTGGTCGCCCGTCGCCCAGAACAGTTGGTCTGCGTCGTCCAGTTCTCGGAAGACGCTGCCTCGGCCGTCTCCCGCCCGCCATACGCCACGCCCGATGCCGGTCGCCACATCCGCGATCCAAATCGACCACGGCTGCCCGACTCGCTGCGCGCCAAACACGGAGGACCGGGTGCGTGCGGGACGCCGAACAAATGCCACGCGATGTCCATCGGGCGACCACGTCGGATCCCCGTCCCGATCGACCGAGGGCGCGAGGTAGGTCAGCGCCCGGGCCGACAGGTCGTACACGCCGATAAAGCTGTGCGCGCCCCGGTCGCTCACGAATGCGAGCCGCACGCCGTCCGGCGACCAGCGCAAGGTGGATGCCTTTCCCCGCGTGTGCAGCAGTTGGGCGGCGGCGGTCCGCTCGTCAATCGTCGTCCACCAGATCTGATCCTTCTCGACGAAGGCGATTCGGCCACCACTCAATGACGCGGCCGGGGAGTGTCCTTCGCCCAGCCGCCGCGGCGCCCCAATGGCCCGCATCCCGGGACCGAGTGCAACCGTCCAGACAGCCTGCTCGACACCGGTCGGGATGAGCGCCGGATTGGCGATCTCCCCCCGCCCATTGGCGTTGCCGCCACGGACGTACACGAGGCCCCGAGCGCCTGAAATCCACCGGACGTCGGTGATCACCTGGCCGTCGTCACCCGTATACGCCGTCACCCGATGCGCGGCGTAGGTGGGCGGAGCCGCGACCCAGATGTTGCGAGCCCCCACGCTGTCGAACACCCACGCAATGGCTCCGCCAGTCGGCGCGGCCACGAGCTCGCTCGGGAACGGTGCGGAGAGCACTTGCTCGATGGTAAACCCGGGCCCTGCCCCACGAGCCGGTACGCTGATGTCCGTGCGCGCTGGAACGCTCTCCTCGAGCGCTACCCGCGCCGGTCCGGCCGCGAGGGTGACCCCCGCGCCCACCGTCAGCGCGACGATCCAACCCACGCGGCGGCCGCCGATCACGCGGCCGCGATGATGCCGCGCCTCATTGAGCAAACAGTCCCTCGAGCGACCCCTGGGCGAGCAGGTGGCCGCGCATCGAGAACATGAGATATGCCGCCGTGGACTGCGCACTCAACCCCTTGATCGTGGGGACGTCCAACGCGTACACAGTGAAGATGTAGTGATGCGGCTGATCACCCTTCGGCGGGCACGGGCCGCCGTAGTGGCTGAAGCCGAAGTCGGTGTAGCCGCTCTGGGCACCCTTGACCGGGCTCGCGCCTGATCCCGCGCCAGCCGCGAGACTGGTCACGGTCGCCGGGATGTTGAACACGGTCCAGTGCCAGAACCCAGTGCTCGTCGGCGCATCGGGATCGAACAACGTGACGACGAAGCTCTGCGCGGCCGGCGGGGCTCCGGTCCACGACAGCTGCGGTGAGCTGTTCCCCCCGCCACATCCATTGAATGCGGTCGTCACGGGCAGTGTCGCGCCCGACGTAAATGTGGTGCTCGTGACCGTGATCGGTGTCGCGCTCGACGGACTCGCCGGCGCGGCGAACGGTCGCGCGGTCGTGGCGGGCGCCGGAGCCGCGGCGTGCGCGCTGTCGGCAACCGTGCCCGCGGATCCGCCGCTCGCCGCTCCCGTCGATCCGGATGTGGTTCCGGATGCGGTCCCCGAAGGCGTGCAGGCCGCTGTGCCTAGCCCGACGACGATCCCTGCCACGTAGGTGACGCTCGCGCGCATGTGCCGCTCGCTCCAATGGTGTGTGAGGTGGTGCCGCGCCGGCTGCCCGCCACCGGGTCGCCGACTAGGTGGATCGCCGACTAGGTAATGATAGAGCGGTCACCGACTGCCTGCCGCCGAGTCCCTGCTCCCCGCGCGAGACAGGTCCACTGTTCGCTATTGGATTGCTGGTGTTCGAAGAATTCACACGAAACCCGACGCAGAGGATAATCGCAACGCCAGCCACGACCCCCGCGCTAGCACCGCGATAACTCCAAGGAAGAAAGATCGCCATCCCCCAATTTGCCCCCCCCTCCCAATCCCCCGCGATCCCCCCTTCTACTTTCTACTCTCCCCCTTTGTTTTTTTGTCGCCTTTCGCCTTTCGCGTTTTTGTTTTTGTTGCCCTTATCTCCTCTCTACTTTGCTACTCTCGCCCCNNCCCCCCATGCTCCTCCGCTCCCCCCTCGCCACGTTCTCACTCGCCCTTGCCGCCTGCGCCACCCCCCCTCCCCGCTCTCCCCCCTCCCCCACTGAGTCCCTCACATCCGCCGTCCAGCACCGCATCGCCGCCGTCCCCGGCGCGGTCGTCGGTATCTACTTCCGGCCGCTGGCCGCGCCCGCGGACACACTCGCGATCGACGCGGACACCAGCTTCCACGCCGCGAGCACGATGAAGATCGCGGTCATGATCCAACTCTTTCGCGATGTGGACGCCGGCCGGCTCTCGCTCGATCAGTCGGTGACGCTGCGCAATCAGTTCGCAAGCATCGTCGATGGCTCGCCCTATGCACTCGACCCGAAGGACGATTCCGATAGCAGTCTGTATGACGCCGTGGGCCACACGGTCACGGTCCGTGATCTCATGCTGCGGATGATTCGCCGCTCGAGTAACCTCGCCACGAACTCGGTGATCGAGCTGGTCGGCGCTGCCCGAGCGGACTCGACCGCGCACACGCTCGGTGCAACGCACATCCGGGTGCTCCGCGGTGTCGAGGACGGCAAGGCGTTCGAACGCGGGCTCAACAACACGACGACGCCACGGGATCTCGCCGCGCTGCTGGTCGCGATTCAACAGGATCAGGCCGCGACGCCCGCAGGATGCGCGGCCATGCGCGATGTGCTCCTCGGCCAGGAGTTCAATACGGAGATTCCCGCCGGCCTCCCGCCCGGCACGCGTGTCGCACACAAGACCGGCCAAATCACGGGGGTGCTCCACGACGCGGCGATCGTGTACCCGGCCAACGCCCCACCATATGTCCTGGTGGTCCTGACCCGCGGGATCCCGGAGGAACAGGTCGCCCGGTCGCTGATCGCCGATGTCTCACGCCTGGTGTACGCGCACGTCATGCGAAACGGCAGCTGACGAGCCTCACGCGCGCGCAGACGATCCCGAGATTAGAACGCGGTAATTTTCGCGGGTTCGTGGGTAGCTGGCAGCAGAAATGCATTGTACGCCGATGACGCGGCCACCTGCCGTCGTGCCCATGCCGGGGTCAGAGATCCTCTACCCCCGGCCCCGGTCATCCAGACCACTCCCCGACGCGCGCAGGAGGGCACTTGGGCCAGGAACGCCGCAAGCCAGACCCCGATGCGACGCCCGAGGATGCCCGCGCGCCCGTGGGGTGCCTTCCGGCAACCCCAACGCCGGGTCCGCTCGCGAGCGACGCCGCGCTCCTGACCAGCGTCGGGACGACGACGATCGGCATGGCCATGACCGACGTGCACGGCCGATTTCTCTGGGTCAATCCGGCGTTCTCGCGGATCACCGGCTACAGCTCGTCTGAGCTCGCCAGCGTCACGTTTTTCGATATCACGCATCCCGATGACCTGCCCCGCACCCGCGCGGAAGTCGATCGCGCACTGGCCGACGCGCATGTGAGTTTCGTCATCGAGAAGCGGTATGTCACCAAGTCCGGCGGCTGGGTCTGGACGCGCAATAATATGACGTTGATCCGCGACGACGCCGGCCAGCCCGCGCACTTCGTGTCCATCGTCGAGGACGTGACCACTCGGGTCCGCTCCACCCGCGGCACTCGTCGGCTGGAGCACGTGGCTGCCGCACTCGCTAGCGCGATCACGCCCGATGATGTGGCGTCGGTCATCGTGGAGCACGCGGTCGCCGCGCTCGGTGCGCCCGCCGGTGTGATCTACCGGCTGGCCGATGACGGAACGACGCTCGAGCTCGTACGCGCGATCGGCTACCCATCGGACGACATCACGCAGTGGAAACAGGTCGCGACGAATGCACCAGTCCCGATCGCCGACGCGGTCCGCTCTGGAGAATCGATTTTTCTCGAATCCAGGTCGGACTGGAAGGCGCGCTACGGTGACGGGGATCCCCTGCGCACTCTGCCCGAGGGCCGCGCATGGGCCGCGCTCCCGCTCGTCGCCGAAGGACGGGTGCTCGGCGCGATCGGGGTCAGCTTCAAGAAGCGAAACTATCCGTCGTCGTTCGAGACGCCACGATTCGATAATGACACGCGCGCGTTCATGCTGGCCCTTGCCCAACAGTGCGCGCAAGCGGTCGAGCGCGCCCGGCTGTACGAGGCGGAACGACGGGCACGCGCCGACGCGGAGGCGGCCCGCGCTGATGCGGAAGCCGCGAACGCGGCCAAGAATGAGTTCCTCGCCGCCATGAGTCACGAGATCCGGACGCCAATCAACGCGATCCAAGGCTACGCACAACTCTTGGAGCTCGGCCTCGCTGGGCCTGTGACCGACTACCAGCGCACGTACCTCGGCCGGCTCGCGAGCAGTAGCCACCACCTGCTCGGCCTCGTCGATGACGTGCTCGATCTCGCGACGGTTGACGCCGGAGAGATGAAGGTCGCGCATGACCTCGCCGACACGGGACCAGCCGTTGACACGGCGCTCGATATCACGAGACCACTCGCGAGCGCCCGCGGCGTCCGGATCGTCGATGACCGGCCCGATGGCTCACGGGTCAGTTTCGTCGGCGATGAACACCGGGTGCGTCAGATCCTCATCAATCTGCTGACTAACGCCATCAAGTTCACGAATGGCGGAGGGACCGTCACCGTGCAGTCGGACACCCGCGCTGAGGCCGAGCCCAGCGCGCGGCTCCGCGGCCGCGGACCGTGGGCCTTCGTTCGTGTCGAAGACACCGGGATTGGCATCGCCCCCGCGGATCAGGCCCGAGTGTTCGAAGCGTTTCACCAGATCGATCGGGGACCAACCCGCACATACGGTGGCACGGGGCTCGGTTTGACGATCAGCCGCCGCCTCGCCCGACTGTTGGGCGGCGACCTCTGCCTCGAGAGCACGCCGGGCAAGGGCTCGGTGTTCACGGTGTGGCTCCCCGCGAGCGACGTCTCCGCGGACGGGCAGAGGGAGTCCGCCGCCGCGCGCGCCGCGCGGCTCGAACGCGTGGACGCGGTCCTCGGCGTACCAGGGCTCAGCGAGTTAGGTGACTTCCTGCATACCGAGAGTGAGCATCTCCGCGAACAGTACGTCGATCGCCTGCGCGCCGATCCGCTGATCCCCGGCGCCAAACGGCTGCGGACGGCACCGCTCGAAGATCACGCGGCGACGCTCCTCGCGGACTTCGCCCAGACGCTGGTGATCATCGGGGAAGCCGGCCCGGATGCCGCGGGGCTGTTACGAGACGGGAGCACGATCCAACGCGTCGTCGCGGACACTCACGGCACCCGGCGCTTCGCGCTGGGCTGGAGCATCGAGGCGCTCCGCCGCGATCTCGAAATCCTACGCGAGATCCTCACCAGCGCCGTGGGAGCCCGCGCCCGCGACACGGGGACCGGAAACGCCGATGCGGTGGCCGTGCTCGTTCATTTGGTCGATCGGGCCGCCGCCATTAGCCGCCGCGCGTGGCACCGGGCCGCGCACGGACCCGCCGACATGCCGGCTGACGACGACCCACCAGAGCTCGCGGATGCCCCGGCATCGGTGACGACACCGCGGACCGAGGCCGAGACGCGGGCGTGAACCACGAGTCGCGACCGAGCGACCGAGCGACCGCGGCTGATACAACTGAGCGCGTCAGTGGCGCTCGCTTTACCGTGCGGGCGACACCGCCACTGGCGGTCGTACGATCATTGCGGCTGTGTCCCCCGTGCGGGCAATGACCGGCGCGGAATGATACGCGGCGTGCGCACGAGTCGCGTACGGCACGTCGGATGGCGCGCCCCCCGCCGGCCAGTCGCGCTCCTTGCCCGGCAGATCAGGGTGCGGATGCGACATCACGTACGCCGCGAGGTCGAATGCGTCCTGATCGCTCAGGGTGCCCGGTCGATCGAACGGCATGGCGTGCCGCACGAATGACGCGAGCCGCTCTTCCCGGGCCATCCCGGCGGCGATCGTGAATGATCGAGATCCCCACAGCGCGGGCGCCACGGCGGTGCCCCCGCCCGTTGCGCCATGACACTGGGCGCACCGTTCTGCGTAGAGGTGAGTGCCACGCCCCATGTCGCCGCGAAGCGGCACGATCCGCGGCGTTCCCTCGCCACGAACGTGTGCGCCCACCGGCACGCCGGTCGAGAGGAACGCGAGATAGCTGACCATGTCCCGCATCTGGCGACTCCCCACGGGGAGGACTCGCCCACCGAGGCTCCGCGTGAGGCAAGAGTTGATGCGGTCCTCGATCGAGACTACGACGCCGCTCCGGTCCACGTACCGCGGGTACCGGACGAACGATCCGACGAGTGAGATGAGCGGCCGCCGCCCGCCATCGAGATGGCAGCTCACGCATCGCAGGTTGGACTCCGCGTACCCGGGTAGGCTGTCCGCCGTGTGCGCAAGCAATGCGAGCCCGCGACGCATGGCGGCGCCCAACGAGTCGTGCGGCATCGCGCTGTCCGGCGGTACCACCGAGACGTCGATCGAATCGACGGTCGCTACCTGCCGCGCCGTCGCGCGCGTCGGCGCCGGTGATGCCGCGGGCTCGCATCCCGATGCGAGCGCCCCAATGGCCAGCACGCCGGCAACCACGCGAACGACGACTGATGGACGCCGCGGTACACCGTCTCCCGCGCTCACGCGGTCCAGCCGGTGGCGATGCGGTGCCCCACGCGCTGCCACGCCGTCATCCCGCCGCTGCCCGCGAGGGAGTGGCTGAGTGCGTGCTGGTCCGAACGGCGCACGAGCATCACGCCCGACCCGCGCGCCACACCGTCACTCGGTTGAGTCCCATCGTCGCCGCGTCGGCGATGACCCGGCGGTTCTGCGCCAACACGAACGTCCCAACGCACATCAACAACACGGCGAACCCGCGCCGTAGCGCGACGGGTGAGACGATGCCGACGAGGTGCGTCCCCGCCACGAGCCCGCCGATCGCCACGGCGGTAAACATCCCGACTATACCCCACGGCATCGTCACGTGCCCAAGATAGCCGACGATCCCGGCGGCACAGTTCATCGTGATCACGAACAACGACGTCCCGATTGCGAGTTTGATCGGCACGCGGCCCAGGAGCACCAACGCGGGCACGATGAGGAAGCCGCCGCCGACACCCACCAACCCCGTGAGTAGCCCAACGCCGATCGCGACCGGCATCAGCCGAACCACGGACAATGGGCTGACGACATCAATGTCTGGCCCGTCGGCCGATGGCGGCGGATCGGGGCGCGCGCGCCGCAGCATGCTGATCGCCGCGACGCAGACGACGATCGCCAGCAACAGAAGTTGTACAGGTCCGCTGACGAGTCTCGCTAACCGCGCGCCCGCGTACGACGCAGCCATCGCGATCACCCCAAAAATGATCGCCACCCGCAGATCCACGCGGCCCGCACGCCAATGCCGGGCCGCGCCCACCAAACTCGCCGCGCCCACGACGATCAAGCTCATCGCGATCGCCTGCTTCGCCTCGAATCCCATCACGTACACGAAGATCGGCACGGTCAGCACGGAGCCGCCGCCCCCGAGAAGTCCCAACGACAACCCAACGACCAATGCCAGCCCGAGGCCGAGCAAGGTCACGAACGCCTCCGCGCGCGTGTGCTCGGCGCCTGGGTCAGCCGCCGTAACAATAGGTACAGCCCTTCTCCTGCGCGCGATTGACCGCGAGCACGCCGACCGGGACGATGGTCATCCCCTGGACCAGGCCAGCCTTCCATTCTTCTTTGGCCGCGTCCACGGACACGCCGGCCTTTTTTGCCGCCACTTCGCTCAAGGCCGTCAACGCGACGTTGCAGACGGTGAAGATGACGCCGCGGCCGACCAACGTCGGAATCTCCGCGCCGGCCCGCGGCACACCGTCGGGGTGGAGGAACGGATTCCGAGTCGCGATCGCCTTCGTCGCCGCGTCGGTGATGTTGAACGCGTGGCCGACGTCGTACTTCTGCCAGGTCGCGTCCGACAGCGCCATCACCATCGCGATGTGGCGAAGCCCGACGACCGCGGTGAGATCGTGGTCGCCCAGTCCATAAGCTTCCTTGTTCAAATTGAGGAAATTCATCGCGAACGCCAGCGCAAATCCCTCGTTGGGCGACACGGCGTCGAAGAATTGCTTGTGGGTGCCGCGGATCCCGTCGAGCCACGCATCGCTCCACGGCCCACGGAGACCGGCTCCACGGATCGGACCGCCCTCGGCCATCGCCGAGACCAGCGGGGCGGCCGTCATGGACGCGGCCAGCACTGCGGCCCCGAGGGTCACACGCTCGAGGAACGCGCGACGGTCCGGTTGGACACCGGCCGAGTCGGCCGCTGGGATCTCGTCCCGTACATCGTGTTGCACCGCTACGTCCGCTGGGTGGCCCATGTCCGGCACTCCTAATGAAAGAGGGATCTCGCGTGCGGCGATCGGCATACACGCCGGCGGTCGGGGTGACGCCCGGCCGCCCCGCGACAGCCACACATGATATTAGGCTGTGCCCCCGTCGCCAGCGACTATGGGCCGGAACACGTACCTGTTGGGCCCGGGGTGGCAATTTCTGGGTTGAAGGCGCCACGAAATGACGACCCAATCCCCCGGCGTCAGCTCACGGGGTAGCGCCCCGGTGTGTGCACGGGCGCTCCCGACCGTCAGTGGCGGCACGCTCACGTTTATGATGAACGGCCCCATGAATGTCGTCGTAAAGGACGAAGCGGGCCACGTTGCCGACATCTCGACGTACGATGTCCGCCAGTCGAACGGCGTGATCCACGTGGTTGACCGGGTGCTGATGCCCGCGATGTAGTCCCGCCTGACGTGACCGCCCGACCGGCGGCACGCACGATGTCCACGACGACCGTCGCGCCAAACGTGGGACGCCGCGCCAACGCTCCCACCGCGTCAATCGCGAGTTTTCTTACGTCGCGCGTAATGTGCGATTTCTGGACGGCCACCTGCGCCTCCTCCCGAATCGCCCGCACCGCCGCTCCCCCGTCGATTCTCGCTTCGCCACTCGGATGCCCTTCACCTAGGCAGCGGGGGCCGTTCGAGAACGCCCCCCACCATCCGCCGCCACAATTCCCCCTGATCATGTCGCGCCAACATCCCCACCAATTTCCCGCCTCTCCATTCGGATGCCCCTTCACCTGCGCAGCGGGGGCCGTTCGAGAATGGCCCCCACCATCCGCCGCCACAATTCCCCCTGATCACACCGCCCCCACTCCTCACCTCGCCAATCCATTGCCCAGTTCCGGTGCAGTCATTTGTTCTCACCGCGCCCCCGCGCGATGTCCCGGTCATTCCGTCTCGCATCACCAATCATCGGATGGCGACCACTCGTGACTCCACGCACGACGGGCCGTCTCCTCTGCACACCGACGGAATCGCGCGGACACAACAAAAAAAATTGGGGGCGAGCCATGCTGGACTTCTCGACGTTTACGAAGCGGGCTTCCAATGGCTCGTCACGACGCTCGGGGGTCGTGGATCAGCCCCGCCCCGCACCCGCGCCAGCACCGTACGACCTTGGCGCCCTCGAGTTGCTCGTCTCGCGCGCCGAACGCGCCGCCGAACAGCTGCGGATCCTCGACACGGTCACCGATCGCGCGGCGCAGTTCGCCGCCCTGTACGAGCGCATCACCGGTCTCGAGCGCGCCCTCGCGAACAGTGAGTTGCTCGCCGCAAAGGCCGCGGCCGCGCAGGAGATGGCCGGCCGACTCGCCGCCTCGCAGGAAGAGGTGGCGGAACGCGTCACGGCGTCGGGGGCCGAGATCGACCGCGTGCGGACGTCGTGCGGCGAGCTGCTGGAGAAGGTCGATGCGGCACTGGAGCTCGGCACGCAGCTCGATGGGTTCCTGACGCTCAAACCCCAGTTCGCGGCCCTTCGCACGGACGCAGACGCCATCGCCTCCCGCACCCGCGACCTGACGGATAACATCGACCGCCTGCGGTCCGTGCACGATGACGCGGTGCGCGCACACAAGCACGCAACATCTCGCCTCGACGGCATCGATCAGCGCTTTCACGCGACGGCCAGCAAGATGGAGGCGGTCGAACGGCGGGCGTCGTCCTCGGAGCAGGCGCTCACCACACTGCTGAATCTCGCCCGCGGGGTGCCGGAGGTGCACCACCAGCTCACGGTGCTCAAAGCGATGGCCGACCAGGTCACGCAGAAGACGGCCATGGTCGAACGGCAGCGCGAAAGCGTGGATCGGGTCGCGGCGCAGGTCGCGCACCTGGTCTCCCTGACGTCGGACCTGGAATCCGCGTTCCGCCGCCAGGAGGAGCAGGCCGGCGCGCTGACTACCATCGATACGAAGCTGGCCGCGCTGCACTCGCAACACGCGGCGGTGATCACCCGCACGACGGAGATCGCGGCCACGCAACGTCTGCTCGATGAGGCCGAGCGCGACGGGGAGCGGGCGCTCAATGCGCTGCGAGCCGAGATGCAGACGAGTACCGAGCGCTTCGAGCTCGAGAATCGAAGCCTGGACGCGGTGAGTGAACGCATCGCGTCACTGCGCGGAGGCGTCAAGGACTGCGAGGTCCGGCTCGCGGATGCGGCGGTCACGGCGGTCGCGGTCACCGAGACGGATGCCCGCGCCCGGGCGCTCGCGGCACAGGTGACGAGCGTGTCGGAGGATGTGCAGCGCATCACCGCGCAAGCCGAACGCCTGCGCGTGGTCCGCGATGATGTCGGCGCGCTCAACGAGTCGGTGTCCGCCATGACGGCCCGGATCGAGCGGATCGAGGCCGCACGCCCGACCGTGGACTCGGTGGCCCACGACTTGACCATGCTCAGCGGCGCGCACGAGGCGGTGCACGATGGATTGGAGCAGGTCCGGCTCGCGTACGACGAGATGACTCGGCTCCGGGAGCGCCACACGGAGACGGATGCCTGGCTGACGGACACGGATCGGCGCCTCACGGCGCTCCGCGCCCACGCTACGGAGTTGCAAGGGATGCGGCCGTTCGTGGACGCGCTACGCGGACAGGTGGACCGGGTCACGGCGTCGGTCACCGCGATCGAGTTGCGGGGCACGGCGATCGATGAGCTGCATCGGCGACTGAGTGAGCTGGATACGACGGTGTCACAGTTGATCGAGCGCGGGGAGACGGTCCGCGCCCGGATGGATTCGGCCGAGTCGCGGTTCGGCGAGCTGTCCCGCGAGGCGGGGAACGCCCAACGCGTCGCGGCGACGATCGCGGCGGTGGCCGCGACGGTCGATGTGGCGGAACGCCGCCTGGGTACCGTGAGCGGCACGATCGACGCGCTCGAGACGCGCGCGCATGCGCTCGATGGCATCGACGACCGGATGCGACTCCTCGGCCAAGACTTGGAGCAACGCCAGCGCGCGCTCGATAAGGCCACGGTGCACCTCGCCCACGCATCCACGGTCCGCCGCGAGGCCGCCGACGCGGCACAACACCTGGAGGACCTCTGCGGCACGATCACGGCGCAACTCAAGACGGCCGATTGTCGCACGGCGACGATTGCGCAGGTGCTCGATGACCTGGGCGGACGCGTTGCATCACTCGGTGACGTCGAGAAACGGATGCAGAGCTTCGAGTCGCTGCTCGGCCAGTGGGAGACTGCCCAGACCGCAGCCACGCACGCGCTCGAACAGATCAACAGCCGCCAAGCGATGATCGACGCAGTCCAAGGCCAGATCACGCACCTTGGCGAGGTCGCCGAGCGGACCGCGGAGGATGTACGGTCGATCGCGGTCGCGCGGCGCGATGTGGAGGAGACACGCACGCTGCTCGATACGACGCAGGACGCGCTCAAGAGCGCGACCGACGCGATGCGGGAATTTGAAGGCCGCCAGCAACAGGTGGAGCAGTTGGAGCGCCGACTCGCTCGCGCCGATGCGCTGGCCACGACGGTCCGCTCGACGGCCGAGGTGATCGCGGCGCAGCGCTCCGTGATGGATGACGCGTTGGATCGGACGGGCGCACTCGCGGTGCAGCTCAAGCAGGCCGAAGCGGTGAGCGACAGCCTGCGCACTCAGTGCCAGCTCGCAACGCAGTTGCGTAGCGCCGTGGAGGAGCTCCGCCTCGAGGACGCGGCAGACTCGGAGGGATAGCGCTCCCGCCCCACGCACCCCGCTAGCCAACCTCCACGCTAGCGGGGAATCCCCACTCGATCCGGACCGGAGTCAGCCAAACCGACTATACCGGGCGATGGAGTTGGATGTCACCCGATGATACTGTATGTAACAAGTCAGGCGTAACTGACCGGTGGAGGCCCGCTTAGCGAACTGCTCGTCGATCGTCGCTATGCGGCAGGGCTATTGACGGCTCGCGCGGTTCCGGGCAACGTGGGGGCCATGTGAGTATCGCCGTGGCCCCCTCCAGGCCTGTCTACTCTTGCGCCCTCGCTGCTAGTGGTCACAATTGCCGTGCTCGTTCACGATTCGACCGCTCGAGCTCGTTTGCGAGGCGCGGTGCGAGGCTACGCGAAGCTCACGTTCTGCGAGGATGCCGCAGAGCTCGCGAGTACCGTAGCGGACGGAGCCGCGACGGCCGTCGTTACGGAGTGGCGCGATGACTCCGGCACGACGATCGAGAGCGCGATCCGTGCCATGCGGGCCGAATATCCAAATGTCCCGGTGCTCGTGTACGCGCCGCTGACGCCCGAAGGGGCGCACGATATGCTCGCCGCCGCACGCGCCGGCGCGGTCGATGTGATCATCGCGAATTTCGACGATGTCGGCATCACGCTCGGCCGACGCCTCGCGTCCGCGCAAGCGACGACGCTCGCCGATCGCATCGTCGAACGATTGGCCACGCTCGTGCCGCTCCCCGTGGCGCAGATGCTCGAGTACTTCTTCCGCCATGCACGCACGCCACCGTCTGTCGCGGGCGCGGCCGCGGCGCTCCAAGTGCATCGGAAAACGCTGGCGCTGCACTGCGCGCGGGTCCGGCTCCCGAGCCCGAGTGCGCTGTGCTGCTGGGCGCGCCTCATTCTCACATCGCATCGCTTGGAAGATCCAGGGCGCACGACTGAGCACGGCGCGATTGAAATGGGATTTCCATCCGGGTCCGCATTCCGCAACATGCTGAAGCGCTACACCGGCCTCTCGCCCGCTGAAGTCCGCGAGCGCGGCGGCAGCATGTGCCTGGTCGAGATGCTCACCGCCCAGCTGGCCGAGCGCGGCCCAGGCCTCTACGCGGGACGCCGCCGCACCCGCCGCCCCAACCCCGGCACTCCCCGGATCGGCGAGCCCCCGCCGCGCGGCCGCCTCACCATCCCGCCCCCGCGCTCCATCAACCAGGACGCCGCCGACGAATAGCGGCCCCGCGTCCGGGTCACCGCGCTTACAACCCCGCGGGCACCTCGTGATGGCCAGGCAACTCTCTCCGCGGCAATACGTCCGGCGTGTCCGCGCGCATCGCCCACCGCACGACTTCTTCGCGAAGCGCGCGCCAGGGCTCGGCGAGCCGGTCCACGGTGCCCATGTGCAGGTTCTGTGCACTCCGCCAGGCTTCACGCACCCGCACGAAGACGCGATCGGCGCGCTCACCCTGCGATCGGCGACGTCGCACGAACGCTGTCACGGCGCTTCGCGCTTCCGCGCGCACGGACTGCCGCTCGATCAGCGAGGCGGTTGAACGCAGGAGCGCACCAAGCGCATGCACTAACTGCTGGGGGGCGGCGTCGTCAGTATCCATCACGCGTTCCACTCCGAGGGGAGGGGGAAGATACCGATCGTGGTGCACGCCGGGAGACCGTTGTCCGGCCGTGACACGTTCGTGACACGCGGTATGGCCGAGCACCTATCGTGGCAGGTCTATGGCCACTCGGTGCCCAGCGATGTCAGTGATGCAAGTTTGCGTCCGCGATACCCGCTGAGAGCGCTGCCCAACCGCTTCCCTGCTGGGTCCGATGGTGTAGGATTCTGGTCCTTATTCTGTCGAGCCTCCCGTCCATGCGTTATGCCGTCTTGGTGTCGATACCGTCTTTCGCGCTCACGCTCGGGCTAACGTCGCCTGGAGCCTGGTCCAACGCGGCGCCGATTCCGGCGCGTCTGCAGGAACACCACGGCGCGTTGCTTGGTGGGCAGATCTACATCGCGGGTGGCTTCGACTCCACCGACTCGCCGACCAGGGTTGCCTTCCGCTATGACCCCGGCCGCGACGCGTGGACGCGGATCGCCGATCTCCCTGAAGATCGTCACCACATGCCGCTCGTGGTGCTCGGTGACACGTTGTACGCGGTCGGCGGCTTGGAAGGTCAACAGTTCATCCCGCAAACGACGCTCTGGATCTACCGCGCCGATCGCGACAGATGGGAATCGCGTGCGCCGCTGCTCGCGCCACGTGGCGCCGCCGCCGCCGCGGTCGTCAACGGCAAGCTCGTCGTGGTCGGCGGCTTCGGCACGAACCGCACGCTGCTCGATTCGATCACGGTATACGACCCCGGTACGAATCACTGGACGAATCGTGCGCCCATCCCCACGAAACGCGACCACCTCACCGCGGAGGCCGTGGGCGGCACGGTGTACGCGATCGGCGGCCGGCCTCTCGACCCAGCTCGCAACTACGATGTCGTCGAGGCGTATGATGTCGCGGCCGATCGGTGGACGACGAAGTCGCCGATGCCGAGTCGGCGAGGAGGGCTCGCGTCGGCGGTGCTCGACGACAAGATCCACACGTTCGGCGGCGAGAGACGCGACGGGGTCTTCGCGAACCACGAGGTGTATGACCCGGCGCACGATGCGTGGACGGTCGCGGCGCCGCTGCCGACCGCTCGGCACGGGATGGCCGCGGTGACGGTTGGCGACCGCATCTTCGTCATCGGCGGCGGCCCCAAGGCCGGGAGCGCGCAGACAAATGTCGTCGAGGTCTGGCGGTGACGCGCACTCGCCACGCGGACGGGGCGGCCCGCGCGTGAGGAGTGACACTCCGGGATCGTTCTCCGCGGACGATGTCGCCCGCGAGGTTGGACTCGCCGCGGCACGCATCGGGCCGTACATCCGCGAAACGCCGCTCGAGTTTTCGCCGTCGTTGAGCCGCAGCACGGGCGCCCGCGTCTTCCTCAAGCTCGAGAACACGCAGGTCACGGGCTCGTTCAAAGCTCGCGGTGCATTCAACAAGTTGCTCTCGCTGTCACCCGCCGACCGCGCGCGAGGCATCGTCACCGCATCGACCGGGAATCACGCGCTCGCGACGGTGCACGCGCTGTCGGTGCTGGGGATTGCCGGCGAGATCTTCCTCCCCCGTTCGGCGTCGCCCATCAAGATCGCGGGCCTCGAGCTTCGCGGCGCGACGCTACAGCTCGTGGACGAGGACCCGGGCACGGTCGAGATCATCGCGCGACGACACGCGGAGCAATCCGGCCGCACGTACGTGTCGCCCTACAACGACCCCCAGGTCCTCGGCGGACAGGGCACGATCGCCGTCGAGCTGCTCCGCCAAGCCGAACACATGGATGCGGTGTTCGTCCCCGTGGGTGGCGGCGGTCTCATCGCCGGGATCGCCGGTTATCTCGCGGCCAGTGATGCGACGTGTCGGATCGTCGGGTGCCAGCCCGAGAACTCCCCGATCCTCGCCCGCAGCACCGATGCCGGCCGGTTGCTCGACATGCCCTATGTCGAGACACTCTCCGATGCGACGGTCGGATTGGTGGAACCGGGAGCGATCACCTTTCCGATCTGTCAGACGTGCGTGGACGACTGGGTCCTGGTCGGTGAATCTGAGATCCGCGCCGCGATTCGGCTCGCCCTCGCGGATCATTCGCTGCTGATCGAAGGCGCGGCCGCCCTCTCGATCGCCGCCCTCGTCCACGCCGCACCAACCTACCACGGTCAATCCGTGGTGCTCGTCCTCAGCGGCTCGCACATCGCGCCGACGACGCTGGCGGCGATTCTAAACGAAGCGTAGTACGCGGGCGCCAATCGGTACCGCCAGGCACGACGGTGGCGGCCGGTCGAGAACGGCCGATCCCCGGCTCCTCAATGCCCCTTCCGTCGCGCCGGCTGCGGAGCCTGCACGGTCATCGTGATGACGAACCGGAATTCCTGCGTGACGAGCTGACGCACGGGCCGCCCATCCAATTCTCCAGGGATGAATCGCATCCCGGGGAGTGCCGCGCGTACCGCTTCCGAGAACGCGGGGTTCGACGCGCGGAGGATACGCAGCGATGCGCTGTCCGCGAGCCCCGTGGTATCGACGACGTATTCGACCGACACCACGCCCTCGATGCCCTCGTGCTGCAGGAAATCCGGATACGCCGGCGCGGCGCTCGATGGGTCCCGCCGGACCGGACGGCCCACTTCGGATTCGATGTATACGCGGCCACCATCGCCGGGCTCACGCGCCGGTTCCGGTGCGGGCGCCCGCACCGGGATGCTCGCGCCACCATCCCCACCGTGGCGTGAAACTGGACCCGACCCCGGCGGCCCCACGCCGACCCGCTGGGTCAATGTCGACCAGTGAATTTCCTCGGCCCGCGGTCGCGAGGTGCGGCCCGGCGGCAGCGGCAGCAGGTAGATCACCCGCCGGCCACTTACTGGGGTGTCGGATGCTGGATCGTCCGTTCGCCCCTTCGACGTGAGGACGACGTCGAACATGCCGACCGAGAGAATGCTCGCGATCAGCAACGCGACCGGTGACCAGCTACGTGAACCCTCAAACGCGAGACAGGCTACCACTCCATATCTCCCGCATCAGTATCTGCGCGCTCGACCTGCGACAAAATGGCCGACGGTACCGAGCACTGACCAGAACCAATTGGAAATTGTAGATGCCCGAACAGCGATGACTGCGCGGTGATGGTGCGGCAACCCCTCGACTTCGAGATTGCTTCGCAGCGCGGATGCGTAATGCACGTTGTCCTCGACCACCAGCAGTCGCGCCGGTGCGGGTGGCGCCCCACCCACTGGACGCGCCACCGGCACGCCCCCGGTCCGTGATTTCGCTGGCGGCGTCATGGCCACTCCGCCCGCGGCACAGCTGGCGCGACACTTGGCAGTGTGATGTTAGAGGCTCGCAAACTCCGGCCCCGGGCAACCCGAATCCCGACCACGGCGGCGGAACTCATAGAATGAGGTGGCTTAACCCACCTCTGACACATTTGGTGACCAATTGGTTCGCCACTTCCATTCCCCGTCCGCGCTTTGGACCTCCCGGTGATTTTTTGCCCCCATCTGCATGCCATGACTACGCTTGCACAGCGAGCTCGAGCAATCGCCATGATCTAGTATGGGTCTTGCGTTTGACTCCGTTGCGCGCCGGATCCCGGCCGGGCTCCATCCGCCACAGCGCGCGATTCGCGTCCACAACTACTGTCGGAGTGTTTATGCGTCTCTCTCATGTCTTCCCTGCGGCCGCCCTCGCCGCCCTCTGCGTGTCCACGTTCGCGCCGGCCACCGCCCGTGCTCAGGTCTCACTCAGCCTTGGGGGCGGCCCAACCTTCCCCATAAGCAACCTGAACGACACCTACTCGACGGGCTACAATGTGATGGCAGCTCTCGGGGTCCATATCCCGACGTCTCCGTTCGGTATCCGGCTCGACGGGATGTTCAACCAACTCCCCGACCGGCCGGATCTATTCGGTGGGACGTCGTTTCATAGGCAGATCTGGACCGCCAACGCGAATCTCCTGGCCTCGCTCGTCCCGGGAGGTCCGGTCGTGCCTTACCTGATCGCCGGTGTCGGCTTCTATAACAGCAACTTCAACCTCTCCGCGTCGAACAACTCTCTCTCCGGCAACGGATCGACGAACGACAATGACCTCGGCGTCAACGGCGGCGGCGGTGTCCGCGTCAACTTCGGCGGAATCGGGATATTCGGCGAAGCTCGGTACCACTACATCTTCTCCAGCGGCACGCACCTCCAGATGATCCCGATCACCTTCGGCGTACGATTCGGCGGCTGACGACGGCCACCACCGCGATCGCTCGGCGCGCCACGGTCCACACCGACCGCGGCCGCCGGGCACACGCTCGAGGATCTTCGGTAGCGACACCAATCGATCCGCGAGGGCGTGGCTGCGGGGCAGGCGCGTTAGTATTGCCACATGATCCCGCGTCCACGTCGGATCGGCTCGCCCATCACGGGCCTACGGAGGAAGATTGTTGCCGCGTTCGCCACCGCGGTGCTCGTGCTGGTCGTGGGGGCCGCCAGTCTGGTGAGCGTCGCGTCTCTGCGCGGCGCATTTCGATGGGTCGAGCACACGTACCAGGTGATGGGCGCGGCCGATGCGCTGCTGGCCGCACTCACCGATGCGGAAACCGGACAGCGCGGATACCTCCTCACCGGCGCGGATCGATACCTCGACTCCTATCGGTCCGGGCGGCCGGCGGCCGATACGGCACTCAGAGAGTTGCGACAGCTCACGTCGGATAACTCGGTCGAGCAGGTTCGCATCGATACGTTGGCCACGCTGGCCGCCGCGAAGTTCGCGGAGTTGGACACTACGATCACACTGCGCCGCACCCAAGGGCTCGCGCAGGCAGAGGCGAGCGTGATCACCGACCGCGGCAGGAATTACATGACCGCCGCCCGCCGGCTGGTGACGGAGATGAAGGCGGAGGAATTGGGATTGCTCGCGGAACGGGAGAGCTCGCGATTTCGGAATGCCGTCATCACGTTCGTCATCATCGGGGCCGGCAGCGTGATCGCGTTTATCCTCGCCGCGTCGATCACACAGGCGATTCGCGTCGATGTCGAGCAACGGGAACTGGACCGGGTCCAACTCGAGGCGCAATCCGCGCAGCTCCAGGACCAGGCCGCGGAGCTCGAATCGCAACAGGTCGAGCTCGAGGCCCAGACCGAAGACCTTCGTTTCTCGAATGACGACTTACAGTTCGCCAATACTCGCACGGAACGCGCGCTCCGCGCACACCGCATCGCCCTCGTCCGCGTGCAACGAAGCAATGAAGAGCTCGACCAATTCGCCTACGTCGCGTCCCATGACCTGAAGGCCCCCCTCCGTGGGATCGCCAATCTCGCGACCTGGCTCGAAGAAGATCTGGGTGACGCGGTCACGCCGTCGGCGCACGAGCACATGACGCTCCTCCGTGGACGCGTCCAACGCATGGAGGCGCTCATCGACGGGATCCTCCAATACTCGCGCGCCGGACGCGTGCGCACGGAGCCGGTGCAGGTGGACGTGGGCGCGCTGCTCCGGGAGATCATCGAATTGCTCTCCCCACCACCCGAGGTTACGATCGCCCTCGCCCCCGATTTCCCCGTGCTGCTGACCGACCGGGTACCATTACAGCAGGTGTTTCTCAATCTCATCGCCAATGCGATCAAGTACACGCGGCGGCCCGATGTGATTGTCCGCGTCGGCGCGACGGTGGCCGACGGCACGTGGGAGTTCTCGGTCGCCGACAACGGACCGGGCATCGCACCTGAATATCACGCCCGCATCTTCGGTATTTTTCAGACGCTGGAAGCCCGCGATAAGGTCGAAGGGACCGGCATCGGACTCTCGGTCGTCAAGAAGATCGTCGAGGCACGCGGCGGATCTGTCACGCTGGAGTCAGCGGTCGGAGCGGGAGCGACGTTTCGCTTCACTTGGCCCGAGCCACCACCAGAGGAGAGCTGATCGTGGCCGAACATCCGTTGAATATCCTCCTGGTCGAGGACGACGAGGTGGACGTGATGAACGTCCGCCGAGCCTTCCAGAAGGCCCACGTCTCGAATCCGCTCCATGTGGCCGGGAATGGGCTGGAAGCGCTCGAGATGCTGCGCCACGACACGGTGCCAGCCAATCGGCGGTTGATCCTGCTGGACCTCAACATGCCCCGCATGAACGGCATCGAGTTTCTGCGAGCGATCCGCGCCGACCCCGATCTCCGATCGCTGCCCGTCGTGGTCCTCACCACGTCGAATGATGAGCGCGACAAGATCGATGCCTACGATTTGAATGTCGCCGGCTATTTGCTCAAACCGGTCACGTTCACCGATTTCGTGGACCTCATGGCCGCGCTCAACAAGTACTGGATGCTGGTCGAGATGCCGTGAGGCTCGGCCCGTGGTGATCGTCACCGGTCGATCCACGCTCCCCTGGCCCCCACGCGACCCGGCCGAGGGGCCATTTGGTGCACCCCGCGCCGCAGCCAATCCGCTCCGGATCTTGATCGTCGATGACGACGCCGTGGACCGCATGGCCGTCCGGCGTGCGCTCGCGGCGACAGGGCTCGATACCACGGTCGAGGAGGCGTCGGATGGGGACCTGGCCCTCGCCGCGCTCGCGGCCTCGGCGATCGACTGCGTGCTGCTCGACTTTCAGCTCCCCGGACGCACGGGACTCGAACTGCTGCACGAGGTGCGGCGCCGCGGTCTCGATGTGCCCGTCGTCATGCTGACCGGGAAGAACGACCCCGAGACCGCGGTCGCGCTCATGAAAGCCGGCGCCGCGGATTTCCTGCCGAAAGCGGTGCTCTCAGCCGACCGGCTCGAACCGGCCGTCCGCAATGCGGTCCGCGTCGCACGCGCTGAACGCGCTTTGCGCGAGAGTCAGGCGTGGGCCTCCACCGCGCTCCGCAGCATCGGCGACGCCGTCATCACCACGGACGCGCACGGCCACATCACGTACCTCAACCGCGTGGCGGAGGAGTTGACCGGATGGTCGGCCGCCGATGCCGCGGGACGCCCGCTGGTCGAGGTCGCGGACGTGTCGCCCGAGGGCGGCGGGGTCGCGCTGCACGAACGCGTCGCTCAGGTCCTGGCCGACCACACATCGGCGTCGCAAGGTGATATGGTGCTACGCGCCCGAGACGGACGGCGCGTCGCCGTTGACGTGCGCGTCGCCCGCATTCGCGCGGACCGCATCGAGGGCGCCCCACGCGGCGGACCCGGCGGCACGGTCGGGGCCGTCCTCGCGCTGCATGATATCACGGACCGCAAAGCCGTCGAGGCCGCGCTCGAAGAAGCTCGCGCCGATGCCGAACGGGCACGCGCTGAGGCCGAGGCCGCGAACCACGCGAAGAGCGAATTCCTGGCTACGATGAGTCACGAGCTCCGCACGCCGCTCAATGCGATCGGCGGCTTCACGCAGCTCATCGCGGATGGGATCTACGGGCCGGTCGAGCCCCGCCAGACTGAAGCCCTGAGCCGGATCAAACGCGCCCAGGAGCTGCTGCTCGGTCTCATCAACGCCGTCCTCAACTTCGCCAAGGTCCAGTCCGGACACGTCGCGCTGGACGTCGCCGATTTCGACGCCCGAGCAGTGCTCGAGGATGTCCGGATGTTGGTGCTCCCCCAGATGCACGCCAAGCAGTTGACGTTCACGATCGCCGACGCGAAGAATTCGACGCTCGTCGTGCACGCCGACCGGGAGAAGGTGCAGCAGATCTTGCTGAATCTGTTGAGCAACGCGGCGAAGTTCACGGCGCCCGGCGGACACGTGGTCGTCGAATGGGCGCGCGCCGGAGACATGACCCACGTGACGGTCGCGGACACCGGGATCGGAATCCCGGCNNACCGTGGGCGGGGGATCGACGTTTACACTGTCACTGCCCGCGGCCCGCGCCAACAGTGCGTGAGGCACGGCGCGCCCACGTACCGTGCGTCCACGCGCTGGCGGCATCGGTCCCGCCGGGAACACGCAACTCCTGACGGACTGACCGGATGGACAACGGGCACTGGNNACTGGCTTTCGCCAGTGCCCGTCGACTTCCAAACTGCGAATCGAGTGCTAGTGCGAGAGCCGCGGCCCGGTGACGGCGATCGGTGCGTACGAGATCGACTCCAACGAAGCGGCCACGCCCGTCGTGGCCGGGAACGTCTCGTTGACGGCGAACTGCATCGTCGCGAGGTTGCACTTAAAGGCGGCTGCTTCGCCGAAGATCGGGTTCGTCAAGCCGCTCGCGATCGTGCACGCGCCACCGTTCGACAGCACGGACGCGGCGACGGTGCCCGTACCCGTGACTTCGATCGTGTCGGCCGCCAACAGACCAGCCGATGTGTCCGCGGACGCACCGCTCGCATCGACTTCAGCGAAGATCGCGTTCGTCACGTTCGCGTCGCTATAGGCGACCGAGAGGTACTCCGACGTGGTGGGCGAGCTGCTCGTGTCCACGACGGCAAGGCCCAGCTCTTTCCAGGTCTGCGTGCCGGACGCGGTGGTCACGGTCACGTTCTTCGGCGGGTTGCCGAACGCAACGGCCAACTCCATGATCGACAGGATCTGGGCGCGGTTGGTGTTGCCAGGGGTGTTCGCCGCGATCGCGGCCACGTACAGGCTGTCGAGGTGCGCGGCGAGTGAGGCGGACGTCGGGCCCGTCGGGCTGCCCTTGCTGCAGCCCGTGATCGCGAGACCCGCGAGGACGGCGGCCGCGACGATGCGCGTATTACGATGACTCATGAAGTATCTCCGTATTGGTGACTTCCTGCGAGACGCCCAAGACCGGCCACCGGTCACGGGCTACCAGAACCCAAGATTGTGCGCCCCAAGAACCGTCGATCCGACCGCCTGTCCACGGGCGCGCCCCCTTTCGACGACGTAGATCCGACCAGGCAACTATAGCTATCCCCCCCCCGGGAAGGGACCCGAGGGTCTGGTCGCGCCGCCCCCCGCGAAGCCACGTCCAGGGCCCCGACGGCCCCCCCATCGCGACTCGCTACGTGAGCCGATCGCCGCCCCTTCGACCGAGCCGCCCTGCGCACGCACGCGCATACGCACGCGCAAACGCGCGGTCATAGCTGCAGGACGTCCATCGCGTCGCCCACACGGATCGTACCCATCGCGGTGTGGATCAGGTTCTGGCCAAACATGACCCCCTTTCCCCGCACCTGCCGAAAGGTCGCGAGTGTCCGCAATGGCTCTCTCGCAGTCGCCGCGGTGGCCTGATCGACGGTGGTGATGACGCACCGCGCGCATGGCTTCACTACCGCGAATGTGATGCCGCCGATCCGGATGCGCTGCCACCCATCCTCGGCGAACGGCGGCGAGCCGGTCACCACAATGTTCGGCCGGAATCGATTCATCGGCAACGGCACGGCCATCCGGCTGTTCAGATCGGCGAGCGACGCCTCGGTCGTAAGGAGAAAGGGATACCCGTCCGCGAATCCGAGCTGCCCCTCGAGCCCAACGCTGTACGTGGGGTCGGTCGCGCGCACGAAGTCGTCCGCCATGCGCACCAGTCGGCAGGGCGCGCCAAGAAATGTGGTGAGCCACTGGGCTGGCTCCGCACCCTGATCCACGGTCGCGCACGCATCGTCCCACACCGCGACCTCGCGGCGCACGCCCTCCGCCGTCCGCACGACGGCCAACGACGGCATGTCGGGTGCCGAGAGCACCACCCCATCGCCGGTCACCTGCGGATGAATGAGCGCCATGCGCGGCATCTCACGCTGGGTCTGGAATACGCCGGTCGCGTCGGTCACCAGCCACGCACGGTCCTCGACGAATCCCCGCGCGACGATCGTCGCCGCCTCGAGCGCCGTACCACCGCACGACTTGATGGGATAGTGGTAGAGACCCGTCACGCGCATGGCCGCTGTCCTAGTTGTCGATATCAAAGGGCGCCCGTCACATTTGCTGAACGCTGGTGCCGACGTAATGATCTCCATGTTCGCACCACGAACGCGTCTCCGCTACCACACCCAATGACGACCGGCGCATCCGCCTGGAGGCCTATGCTCTATATGGTGATCGAACGGTTCAAGCACCGCGACGCCGCGGCGGTCTATCGCCGAGTCCGGGACCAAGGACGACTGATCCCCGAGGAACTGCGGTATGTCTCCAGTTGGGTCGAGACAAACTGGGACCGCTGCTTCCAGCTCATGGAGTGCGACGATCCCCATCTGTTCGACCGCTGGATCGCCATGTGGAGTGATCTCGTGGACTTCGAGGTGATCCCGGTCGTGACGTCGGCCGAGGCGCGCACGGCAGTGACCCCGCTGCTCTGAGATGCGCAACGGGCGCACGACCCGTTCGTCATGCGCCCGTTGCCCGATCTGGCTCTCACTCTGTCACCGACGGCGATCTTCAATCCAACCGACGACTCGCCGTCTGATGTCGCACGCGCGACCTACGGGCGCCCTGTCGTGACGGCCGTCAACGGCCTCACGCGTCGGTGATCGTGTAGACCCCGCACGCGGTCCAGGTGATCGTCGCCGTGCCGGAGCCGCTGCTGCCAGTGAACGTGACCGTCAGCACACCGGCCGTGGGTCCCTGGCTACAGTTGGTCGGGTCCACGGAGAGCGGTGTCGGTGTCGCGACCGTGAACGCGTAGGTCGTACTGTTGATCCCGAACATCTCCGATCCAGCCAGGACGAAGGTACCCGCCGGGACCTGATCGCCCTCGACCAACAAGGTTTGCGTCGCCGGGAAGGAATAAACCGCGGTCAACTGCTCGGTGACGTTCTCGGTCACGCTCTGCGGCGCTGTCTCGGCGAACGTGTACTGATAGTTAGCCGCTTCCGAGATCGAGCTCAGTGTCTCACTGATTCCCAGTGTCCCGTTGATCGAGATCGAGAGCGCCAGGTTCGAATCCGATTCCTGGATCGCGAAGTTGTTGATACTGGCGTTGTAGGCGAGATCCGGCGTGGTGGGCGTCGCATCTTCGATCGAGATCGACCCGCTGATCGACAGGATGGTGCCGCCTGACGTGTCCGAGCAGTCGGCGCCCCATGTCTCCGTCAAGGAGTCGGGGATCCCATCGCCGTCCGTATCCACGAATTCCGCCGGAGAAACGGCCGGACAATCCGCCCCAAACCCCAGTTTGTGGGTCAGACGTTTCGGCTTGCGCGACAGATTCACGGCAGGCGTCTTCCCGTTCGAGACGCGATTGAACAACGCGAGGAACGGATCCGCACCCGTCGTCGTCATCGCCGTGATCTGCGACGTGATGCTGGATGCGACCGATGCGGCGACCGCCGCCTGCACTTCCTGCGGCGGGGCCGCCCCTGCCCCGGTCTTCGTGCCCGTGGAACTACCGCTGCTGCACGCGCCGAGCGCGGCCACGCAGGCTCCGGCGGCGAGCACGCGTAGCGCGATGTGATGTCGTCGATGCATAGGCAACACTCCGATGAAGTGATGACGTAGGACAGCAGGAGACAGTACGGATGTCGGCCTGCACAGGACCACGGTCTATGGGTGTCGTGGCGCCATTCCGCGGCGCGCCCGCACGCGGATGACTGCCGTTGTTGCAATCGTGCGGGGTTTTTGCCCTTTCAATGCACACAGATATAGCGCCGCGACGGGCGCCGTCAATGTGCATCGAGGAGACGGTATTACCGCCCCCCCCCCCCCCCCCCCNNCGCCCGCCCGCCCCACCCCCCAACCCCGTCCGCGCCCCCCGGGGCCCCGTCAACTGCACCACTCGCCGACCCCCTACCTCCCCATGCGTCAGGGACCCGCCAAAGCTGTCACGCCCGCACGCCCGTTACGCTCCGGGTTTCCGCGCATAGTCGAGGGTCGCTAGCTGCTTCCACCCCTCACCGTCCTTTTCGGTGAGCGTCCATCGATACAGATCGCTCGTCTGGCGGACAACACGCCGCACGCATCGCTGCCGCCCGTGACGCTCGCGAATATCGCGGGGAACTATGTCGTCGTCCGCATCGCGCCGCACCAGTTCGCGACGTACGCTCACTTACAGCGCGGCAGTATACGCGTCCAGCTCCGCCAGCACCTCGGTCGTGGCGACGTGCTCGGCCTGCTCGGCAATTCTGGCCACTCCACAGGTCCGCACCTTCACCTCCAGGTCACCGACGGCCCATCAGTCCTCGGCTCAGAGGGTGTACCGTATGTGTTCACCTCGTACAGCTTCCTAGGTCTGGCGAAAGATTTCGAGGAGAACAAACATCCGGTGTCACCGCGCCACCGCGAGATCCCGGTCGAGGATGCGGTGAGCCGGTTGCCCTGAGGCGGCGGATCATTGCGCGTCGAGCACCCGATTCGCAAAGTTCTGGCTACCGTGAAAGAATCCAAGCCTATTGTCGCAACCGTCTCGATGGGAGCCACGTCCTCCCTGTGGAGTCCGTTTCGGCACCGGACGTTCACCGTAATCTGGTCCGCAACGGTCGTCGCAAACATTGGGTCGTGGATGTACAGCGCAGCCTCGGCGTGGCTCATGACCAGTCTCGACTCGGACCCGCGACTGGTATCGCTCGTTCAAGTCGCCACGACGTTGCCCATGTTCCTGTTCGCGATCCCCGCCGGCGCGCTGGCGGATATCGTCAATAAACGCCGGTTCCTCATCCGTGGCGAGAGCTTCATCGCCCTGACTGCGACGGCATTTGCTACGCTCGTCTGGCTCGACCGGATCACCCCGACTACGCTGTTGCTGTTCATTTTTCTTGTCGAGGCGGGGTCAGCGGCGACCGCCCCGGCGTGGCAATCGGTCGTGCCCCAACTCGTTCCGCGACAGGATCTGTCTGCCGCGGTCGCCGTGAACAGTGTCGGCATTAACATCAGCCGCGCACTCGGCCCCGCGCTGGGCGGACTCCTCACCGCCGGCCTCGGTATCGCCGCGCCCTTCTGGGTGAACTCCGTCAGCAATGTCGGAACCATCGGGGCATTGGTGGCGTGGCGCTCGCCAGAGCACCAGAGCTCCCAATTGCCCGCCGAGCTCATCACGCACGCCATTCGTACTGGAATCCGCCATGCGCGGTATAATCGCCATCTGCGCGCGACACTGGTCCGCACCACCGCGTTCTTCTTCTTCGCCAGCTGCTACTGGGCACTCCTGCCGCTGGTGGCACGCAATCAGATCGGCGGGGGAGCGACACTCTACGGCGTGCTGCTCGGAGCGATCGGAGCAAGCGCGATCGGGGGCGCGTTCGCGCTCCCGTGGCTGAAGGCGACGCTCGGCCCAAATCGGGTCGTGGCCGCAGGATCGATCGGCACCACGCTCGCCATGGTGCTCTTCGGCGCGGCACACAGACCGCTGGCCGCGTTCGCCGCCAGCATCATTGCGGGGGTCTCGTGGATCGCGGTCGTGGCGACCCTGAACGTGTCCGCGCAATTCGCCCTCCCGGAATGGGTCCGCGGGCGAGGGCTCGCCATCTACGTGACGGCCATGTTCGGCGCCCTGACGCTCGGCAGTGTCGCCTGGGGCCAGGTTGCCCGCAACGGTGGCGTGCCCATGGCGCATTTCCTGGCGGCGGCCGGTGCGCTCCTCGTCATACCCCTGACTTGGCGCTGGCAATTGCAGTCCGGCGCGGGTGTCGATCTCACGCCTTCCATGCACTGGCCGACGCCGGTCGTCAGTCAGAACGTCGAGAGCGATACGGGTCGCGTACTCGTGACGGTCGAATATCGAATCAAGGATGAGGAGCGATCGGCCTTCCTCGCGGCCCTCGACCACCTGTCCCATGAGCGCCGTGCCGACGGCGCGTATGCCTGGGGCATTTTTGAGGATGTCGCCGACAGCGGACGCTTCCTGGAAACGTTCTTCATTGAATCGTGGATCGAGCATCTCCGTCAGCACGAGCGCGTCACGAATGCGGATCGGGTGCTCCAGGACAACATTCAACATTTGCTGAAAAGCGAGCCGACCGTCACCCACTTGATCGCCCCGGAACGCGGATAAGACGAGCCGCGTGTGCGGACACGCCTCCGTTGCGTGAGCGGTGGCTAACTGTGCAGTGCGTGGCCGCTCTGGCGTCTAACTCGCCCAACCGCCGGCGGACGAGTGAGGTGGTGTAGCTGTCGTGGACAGGTCCTGCACCGATCGGTACATTCAACGCTTACGCCTACTCTAGAGGGTGCTGATGCGGTCACATCTCCGTTGCGCAGGATTTCTGGTCGTTGCGGCGATGGGGTTCGCATCGCGAGTGAACGCGCAACAGGCGGCGGCCATGTCCGCCCCTGCGGTCGGCGACGTCGCCCCTGATTTCACCCTGCCGGGCGCCACCCGCTACGGCGTGCTTAAGGCGCCGGTCCATCTCGCCGACTACCGTGGCGAGACTGTCGTCCTGGCCTTCTTCTACCAGGCACGAACTAAGGGCTGAACCATTCAAATGGAGGCGTACCGTGATCAGTACGCCAAGCTCTTCAAGAACGGCCGCCGGGTAACCGTGATTGGCATCAGCGTCGATGCCGACACGATGCTGGCCGATTGGGCACGGGAGGCGGATTTCCCGATCGTGTTCGCCAGCGACAGCGGTAGTGTCATCGGGAAGAAGTACGCCGCCTACGACACCACGTACAAGGTCGACAACCGCTCGCTGTTCGTCGTGGCACCCGACGGGCACATCGCGTATACGACGCCGTCGTTCAAGGTGCTCTCGCCGGCTGCCTACGCCGATCTCGCGCAGGCCGTCGACAAGGTGACACCCGCCGCGGCGCCCGCCCCAGCGAAGAAATAACAGATCGGTGTCGGTGCGCGTGCGGCCGGGCCGACATCGGCCCGCCTCCGGCAGTGCGTCCGCGCAAGCGGTATCGCGCCGCCTACAACGCTTTCCGGATTGCGGCGTCTAAGTCCTGTGTCCCGCCGACGCCGGTGTAGACGACTTTCCCTGCACGATCGATGACGACGACGTACGACGTCGCTGGTGCGTCATACGCGCTCGCAGCGCTCCCGTCGGCGTCATATACGACGGTCGGTGCCATGTTGTGTGCCGCCGCATGCTTCCGGACGCGCTCGATCGATTCGTTGATGGCGACGGCGACGGTGACGAATTTCACGCGGCCCGCGTACTTCGCGTGTGCGGCGGCCATCGCCGGCTCGAGCTCTTTACAGTTCGGGCACCACGTCGCCCAGAATTCGACGAGCGCGGGCCCGGGTCCGACGACGGCCGACAACTGGAGTGGCTTACCGTCCAGCGATCGTACAGGCGCCGACGGCGGTACGGTGCCGAGCGCGATGCCGCCATCCTGCGCGGAAGCGGCTATCGGTCGGACCGCGGAGCTAATCGCGACGAGCGCCGCGATGCACACGATGCGATTCAGGGTTCGGATCCGCATGACGTTAACTAGATGAGCTGTTGGCCCATGAGGACCAGGTAATACTCGGCGGCGCCGAGCATGAGCAACGCAAACCCCCGTTTGACCCACAACATCCACGTGCCCGCGCGAGGAAGGCGGGCGAGCGCACCCGTGGAGATACCCGCGACGACGAGGAACGTGCACATGCCGAGCGAGAAGACAAAGAGGTAGACGAAACCCAGCACACCGCTCCGCGTCGTGCCCACCCAGGTGAGCACGGCGGCCATGACCGGGGCCGAGCACGGAGCCGCCACGAGCCCCGATGCCGCCCCCATGACGAACGCTCCCGCCATCGCCCCGCCTCGGCCCGCCTGGGTGACCCGCCCCAGAAGCGCGGCCGGGAGTCGAAGCGGGATGACGTCGAGCATGACCAGCGCGAACAGCACGAGCAGGTTCGCCATCGCGAAGTAGGACCAGGGGTTCGAGCTCACGGATCCGAACAGCGTTCCCGTCAGCCCGGCCAACAGGCCCAGCGAGGCGTAGACGAGGGCCAGACCGAACACGTAGCTGAGTGTCAGAACGATCGGCCGGAAGCGGGATGCGCCGTCACCGGTGCCGACGCTCTTACCCCCAACGATCGCCGCTGTGATGGGAATCATCGGGTAGATGCACGGCGTGAGGCTCGTGAGGACCCCCGCCGCAAAGAGGAGCGGGATCGCCGTCCACGGACTGGACGAGAGCCGAGCAATGATTTGGGAGTGGTCCATGCGTAGTCAGGACAATAGTACGCGTGGACCGAGGTGCGCGAGTGGTGTGGCCCTTGGTGCGTGGCTTACGGTCCGGCGACCGGACAGCTCTGAACGATGCTGTGCAAGCAATCGACTGGTCGGCGTCTTACGGGTGTTCACGTCCGGTTCGCGCACGACGCTGCCACTGCCGAGGTGCCTGTGATCACGAATGCCCGCCGCCGGTTGTTTGTACTTGCGACCCTGTCTCTGACGGGTGCCGAAAGCCATTCCCATCAAGGAGATGGCGAATACGCTAAGTCGCACTTCGCCAAGACATCAGTTACTGCCTCGAGCCCCCCTCAAGGCACACATTAGCTATGGCTATGATTGCGCACGTCTTCAACGAAGCAGCAACCGATCTGTAATGCTACGCCCACTCAGGCCGGGGGTGGCGCAGGCGGCGGCAGAACCGCCAGATCCGCGGCCATACTGAGGATGCCCTGCACGACTTTCGTGGACGCGCCCGCGCCACTGTCCATGAACAGGACTTTGCCCGTCGAATGATCGGCCACGTACTTGAGCGCATCCGTGTACTCGAGGAACAGCAGGAAGTTGGGATCGACGCCCGCCTCCTTCAGGCTGTCCGCCGCGCTCTTCATTCCGTCGGCGACGTTCTTCCGGAACAGCGCCAACCCCTCGCCCCGCAACGCCGACGCGGTCTTCTCCGCCTCCGCGCCAATGGTCTTGTACGCCGCTTCGGCCTCCGCGTCCTTGGTCCGCTTGACGAGCAGCGCCGCGCCTTCGTTCGATGCCGCCGCCAATAGGTTCTTGGACGAGACGACTCGTGCCATCGAGTCCATGATCACCTGGTCGAATGTCATGTCCGTGATCTGGATGTCACGCACGACGTACCCCCAGTTCAGCACGACTTCGTCCAAATTCTTCTTGGTATGATCGACGATCTCGGCGCGCATACCGAGGATGTCGGACTGCTTGGTCGTGGCCACGAACTGCCGAATCGATCCATCGATCGTGCGCTGCAGCGCGAGCTGGAATTCCGCCATCGACGCGAAGCTGAATACGGCCTTCTTGATCGCGTCTTCGTCCGCCGCCGAAACGGCATACAACACCATCGTCGCGAACTTGACGTTGGCCTGATCCTGGGTGATGGCCTGAACTCCATCTGCAACGCCCGGTTCTGCAGCGACAGACGAGTGACGACGTTCTCTCACGGCATCTTGCAGTTCAGCCCCTCCCGCATGATCCGGCGGAACTTGCCGAAGACCGCGACGACTCCCACCGTCGCCTGCGGGATGGTTCGAAACAGCGACAGCACTATGAACAGTGCCAGGAACAGCAGGGCAATTCCGAAGCCGGACATCATCGACGCCTCGCAGCGTGAGCGGCAAGTGGCTGAACGATATCGATCGGCACCAAGGTCTTAGTGCAGCCCGACTGCGCCCCGCGCTGATTGGAACAGTCGCTGGGAGTCGTAGCCTATGCCGTCTTTGAATACGGTCTCCGCGTTCTCGATGTCGCGGATCCGAGCCGTGGGATCGCCGCGCACGACCAGCAGGTCGGCCGCTTTGCCGACGGCGATCGATCCGACGTGGTCCGCGCGCCCAAGGTACTGGGCGCCGTTGAGGGTCGAGATCTTGATCGCCTCGACCGGCGTAAACCCGGCCTCGACTAACAGTTCGATTTCCCGCTGGTTCGAATACCCAGGCACGACGCCACCATAGCCCGTGGGATCGGATCCGGACAACACCAGTCCGCCAGCCGCGGCGTACGCGCGCTCGAACTGCATTTCCTTCCGCAACAGTGTCGTCCACAGCGACGAGGTGTCGTCGCCGACCCGCGCTCGCCCCTGCAGGTACTGGACGCGCGCCTCCGGCGTCATCGCCTCGAGCGCCCCCGCGACGATCGGCGGTCGGCGCGATACGAAGGTCTCGAACACGCCAAGTGTCGATGTCATGGCGACATGCTTCGCCACGAGGTCGCGAATGAGGGCGGAGACCGAGTCGCCACCGATGTCGATGGCCGCGATCGAGGTCACCACGGCCGGGGGCGCCGGACAGGCATCGGGCTTCTTGTCGCGCACGAAATCGCTGGCGACTAAAATGCCGTGCTCGAGATTGTCGATGCCGAGCCCCGCGGCTTCCCTGAATGTCACCGAGCAGAGATGCCCCGTGATCTTGAGTCCGTGCCGGTGCGCCTCCGCCACCGCCGCCCCCAGCTCGGCCCGGCTGACATCCATATAGAGCTTGAACGACGTCGCACCGTGCTCGGCCCAGTAACGGACCATGTCGGTCGCGTCGGCCGGCGACGTCAGTGGATGGACCTGGTACAGACCCAGCCCCGGCCCTTCGATGTAGGGGCCCGTGACGTCCATCTTGGGACCCGGCACGGCGCCCGTGTCGATCATCGCCTTCAGATTGAGATCCGCGTACGGCTCCATGCTCCCTGCCGTGCGGATGGTCGTGGCGCCGCCAGCGAGATAGAGTTTCGGGAAGCTGTATGCGTTCTCGTTATAGATGGCGACGCCGCCCGTCGGGTAGAACATGTGCTCGTGCACCATCACGAGGCCCGGCAACACGGTGCGCCCCGCAAGATCGAGGATCTGTGCGCCCGCCGGCACCGCGATCATGCCGGCGTCCCCCACCGCGGTGATCACTCCGTGGGTCAGGACGATCGTTTGATCGTCGCGCGGCGCCGCACCCGTTCCGTCGATCACCCGGACGTGCCGCAACGCAACGATAGTCGTGTCCACGACGACGTATTGCTTCGTTTGTTCCGACAGGTGCGGATGCTGCGCCGCGAGTGCCGCCGGTACGAGCCCGATACAGGACACCGCAACGGCGATGGTCTTGGAGAGTGTCAAGCAGCCTCACAAAGAAGGAGCGCGCGACTTCGGCGTCGGGAGCGCGGGAGAACATACGCGCCCGCCTTTCATCCGGCTACAGGCCGCTGACCCGATCCTACTACGATCTGGCCGCCTGTGGGCGCTGGACCGGAACGCACGCTCAGGGACGACGTTCAGCGTCCCGTCGATCGACGGAGCGGCATCCGCGCACTGACAGCTCAGCATCCGGCGGCCGAACGACGGCCGTTCTTGCAACTAGCTCGACCGCCGGGATAGACTCAACGCCCCCGCGACCGAGACGACGGCGTCACCGAGCGGAGGATGAATGGGATGGACTGCTGATTGATGGATTCCTCGCTCTTCAGGAGCTAATCGAATGCCGCATCTGACGCTCGATACAGGGAATACCGGGTTCATGCTCCTCTGCTCCAGCCTCGTCATGCTGATGACGCCGGGGCTCGCGTTCTTCTATGGGGGACTTGTCGGCCGGAAGAATGTGCTCGCGATCATGATGCAAAGCTTTACGTCGATGGGATGGACGACTGTGCTCTGGTGGGCATTCGGTTTCTCGGTCTGCTTCAGTGGCGATGTAAAGAGCGGGACGGACTACGCCGGCATCATTGGCAACTTCCATTGGGCGTTTCTGAACGGGATCACGCTGAATACGCCGTCACCCGCCAACGATACGATCCCGCTCTTCGTGTTCTTCGGCTACCAGATGATGTTCGCCATTATCACTCCGGCGCTCATCACCGGCGCCTTCGCGAACCGGGTGCGATTCCCCGCGTACATGCTGTTTCTCACGGGCTGGCTGATCCTCGTCTACTTCCCGTTCGTGCACATGATCTGGGGAGGCGGGATCATGGCCCAGTGGGGGGTGCTCGACTTCGCGGGCGGCATCGTGGTGCACAATATCGCCGGCATCGCGGCGCTCGCCTCGGTGCTCTATGTGGGCCGCCGACGGGTTGCCGACCGAGGGCCGCATTCGATCCCGCTGGTGGCACTCGGTACCGGTCTCCTCTGGTTCGGCTGGTATGGCTTCNNCCGCGGTCATCATCGGGATTCTCGCGGGGATTACCTGCTTCTACGCCGTGGCGCTCAAGAACAAGCTGCGCTGGGACGACGCGCTGGATGTGTGGGGCGTGCACGGGGTCGGCGGATTCCTCGGCATCGTCTGCTGCGGCCTCTTCGCGAGCCTGGCGTTCAATCCCGCCGGCACGAACGGCCTACTCAATGGCAATCCCCATTTCTTCCTCGTGCAGCTCGGCGCCGTTTGCCTCTCCTCAGTATGGGCGTTCGCCTTCACCTATGGCATGCTCTGGCTGATCGACCGCATCACCCCCGTAAAAGTCGGCGAAGCCGGAGAAACCGAAGGCCTCGACCAAGCCCTCCACGGCGAAATCGCCTACATCGAAGCGCTCTAACCCCCTCCCCTCCGTCCCCTGTCGACTCTCGACTCTCGTCTTTGCTGTTTAGTTTTTCGCTTTTGTCTACTTTCTACTTTCTACTCTCGCCCTTCACCCTTTCGTTCTCTTCCCCTGTCGCCTTTCGACTCTCGACTCTCGNNGACTCTCGACTCTCGACTCTCGTTTGTTTTGCTGTTCCGTTTTTCGTTGTTCTTCTGTTGTCTACTTTCTACTTTCTACTTTCGCTCTTTATGTTTTGTTTGCCCTTCCCCCCCTACCGCACCACCGGCAGCACAATATGCGATGGCATCTTCCCCGTGCTATACACCCGCTGCGTCGCTTTCACGAAATCGCCGGCCGTTGCCTGGTAGATGCTCGGGATGAACTTCTGCGGGTTGCGGTCGATGATCGGAAACCAGGTCGACTGCACCTGCACCATCATCCGATGCCCCTTGAGGAACACATGGTCGTGGTCACGGAGGGGAACGGTCCACTCGATCGGCCGACCAGCCACGAGGGGCTGTGGTGTCTCGTTGCTCGTGAGGTAGCGGCCGCGCCGCACTTCCATGGCGATCGGGAGCTCGTACCCATTCAGGGAGCGGGCGAATTGACCGGTGCTCGGTCCCGCGCTCGCCTTCCACGCATTAGCCTGCGCGCTCTCGGGGTAGACGTCGATGAGCTTGACGATGAAGTCCGCATCTGTGCCTGACGTGGACGCGAACAGTTGCGCGGAGAGCTGACCACTGACCGTGACATCATGGTCGAGCGGGGCACTCACGTAGCTCAGGACATCGGGCCGATGATCGACGAACCGCTGGTCGGCGACTTCCCACCTGCGCCAGTCGCCGGCCGGGTAGGTCGGCGAGATGGGACGCTGCCGATACGGGACCGGGTTCGCCGGATCAGACACGTACTCCCGATAGAGGCTCATATCGGTGCCGGCCGACGGCGCACGGAACGACAACGTGCCGTCGGCATGGAGATACAGATTGGTCGGCGTCGCTTCCTTGGGCGGCCACACTGTGTACGTGTGCCAACTGTTCGACCCGGTCTGGAAGGTCGTCGCTTGCCACGCCGGTTTTTCACCTACTCCGTGAAGATAGTAGCGAAAGAACGGGGCTTCGATGTTCTCCCGAAACTCGCGCGCAGTCTCGTGACCGCCAAATGGGATGATGCCGATGCTGTCCCCTTTGGCCGTTTGCCACTCGCCATGATACCACGGGCCCGCGACGATCAGATCGGTATGATCCGGGTCGTGCTCCGCCTCGTGCCTGAAGATCTGCCACGGTCCCCACGGATCTTCCTGGTCCCAGAAGCCGGCGACGTTCAGGTTGGGGACGGTCGATGCATGTAGCTGGTTGACCCACGCCTCTTTCTTCCAGAAGGTGTCGTAGTTGGGATGCTCGATGGTCGAGTTCCAATACGGAATCGATCCGTGGAGATACTTCGCATTGATGTTCGAGAGCGGCCCAAGGTCGAGATACCACTGATACGTGTCGTATGTCTCGAACGCGAAGTTGGTATTCGTGTTCTTGTCCGACTGCTCCATGACCGCATACTCGAAATCGTAGCTCTCGCGCAACGCGCCCCATCGGTGGTTGTCGTCATTCATCCACTGATCGACCGGCGACGCCTGCTCGCTGATCGCCTTGAGCGCCGGGTGCGGGTGCAGCAGCGTGAGCCCGGTCGTCAGCCCGTCGTAGGAGACGCCGTACATCCCGACTTTGCCGCTGTTGTTCGGCACGTTCTTCAGCAGCCAGTCGATGCTGTCGTAGGCGTCCGTCGTCTCGTTCGTCGCTTTCGGATCGTCGAGATCGACCTGTGACGATAACTTGAATACACCCTCGGACTTGAACCGCCCGCGAAGGTTCTGGATCACGAAGATGTAGCCGTCCTGCGCCAACTCCTTCAGGTTCGGAGGCATGCTGTCCGGCGCCTGACTCGGCACTCCATATGGCGTGCGGCGAAAGAGTATAGGGAGCGGCCCGGTCTGATTGGCGGGCGTGAGGATCACGGTCTGCAGATGCACACCATCCCGCACCGGGACCATCACTTCCTGCAGCGTGAAGATCGGGTCGTGCGCCACTGGCGTGGGCCGTTTCGCGATACCCGTGGCCATGAGAAGGGTGGCGACACTGAGTGAGGCCAAATGGCGCATCAATGCTCCGTGGGCTATTGAGGTAACTGACTCGCGCAGACCGTGCCGGACCCGGCGACGAACGACGGTGGCGTGAAAATCTATGCACTTCGTACCGTGACACACCCAGGATCGGCTACTCCGGTGCCCCGGGGGCATCTATCATACGGTTCGCCTTTACCCGTAGGAGCAGTCGCCAGTGGCCGATGCCCTTCCCCGCCTAACGGCCGCTCTCGCTGATCGCTACCGCATCGAGCACGAGCTCGGCCACGGCGGCATGGCGACCGTGTACCTCGCCCACGACGTCAAACACGAGGACGCGCTCGCCATCGCCCGGCAAGTCGCCGCCGCCCTTGGCCATGCGCATTCCCGGAATGTGATCCACCGTGACGTCAAGCCGGAGAACATCCTGCTGCACGAAGGCGAGGCGATGGTCGCGGACTTCGGCATTGCGCTGGCGTCCGCCAGCGTGGCCATTGTCTACGCGGAACTGGGGGAGGGTGGGGCGCTGCCGCCGGATGTCGCGTATCAGCGAGCACGCGCAGCTGGGACAGGCGTACGCGCTGGCGGGCCGCGTGGACCAGGCTCGGGAGGTACTGCACACGCTCGAAGACCGGGCCCGGAGCACGTACGTCTCACCCCACCACCTGGCGTTTGTCTATACCGGGCTCGGCGAGCACGAGCTGGCGCTCGAGCTGCTCGAGCAAGCGTATGACGAACGCGCCGGTGCGATCAACGGTATCCGAGGCTCGTTCCTGTTCGTGCCCCTGCGCGCGTACCCGAGGTTCACCGCCCTGCTCGAGAAGATGAACCTGGCCTGAGTGCCCCTACGGCACCCGCCAAATATCGAGGATGCCGGTGGTCGCATGATCGTTCGCGCTCCCCTCGGGAAGCGCGATCCTGCGGTCGGCGATGATCGGGCTGTTCCAGTGGCCGCTGCCGGATACCAGGGTCGTGACGAGCGTACCGGATGTCGGTTGATACACGCGCAGGCCACCGCTCTGCGAGCCATACACGAAGAGCAGACCGCCGGCCACCACGGGGCTCGTGCCGCCATTGCTGTTGTGCCACGCCAGCGTCAGGTGGCCACCACTCAGGGTCCACGCGGCCGTGGCGCCGTTGTCGGCACCGAACAACGTCGTTGCTCCCGTCAATGTACGGAGCACGGCCGGAGCGCTGAACAGATCCGCGCCCGATGGCGTGGACACAACCTGCTGCTCGCCACCCGTGTGGGGCGCCGCGCCGGCTGTCCCGGCCACGGTGAGCAGCCGGATCCGGCCATCCTTCCCACCCTGCGCCAGGTAGCCACCGCCCAGAAGCACTGGCGATGTCGAGCCAATGTCGAGGTCGCCCGCGTCGAGCGATGCTGTGTTCGCCGGGGTGTAGTTGCCGAGTAGGTGGGTCGCACTCGAATCGAGGCGAACCGTCGCGTCTCCCCAGTAGGTGTTGCCGTCCCACAGGCCGTTGCCGGTGGCGACGTAAATGTCGCCGGTCGCCGAATCGATCACCGCGCCCGCACGTCCCCACATTGCGGACCCGCTCTGTGCACACTGGCTCGGCGCGATCAATATGAGCTGATCGCTACAGAGCGAGTTCCACACGTGGAGCAGCTGCCCGCTCGCGGCATCGAGCACCGCGACATGTCCCTGGTACGGCGGCGCGTCGCCGATGTAGCCGCCCGTCACCGCGACGACGTGACCAGCGAAATAGTTCAACGGTGAGGCGAGTTTCTCGCTCTGCGCCAACAGCGTGACGGCCGTGCTCCAGACGGCGTGGCCGTCCGATACCGAGAGCTGCTGGATGTGCCCATCGGGCGACGCCGCGTACAGGAACGCGCGACCGGGGTCCGCGACCGGGGTCGCGTTCGTGATCTGCGACGAGCCCGCCCACGACGCATAGCCCGGCGGGGTGTAGGTCCACAGAATCGCACCGGTGTTCGCGTTGACCGCGATCGTCTTGCCGTAGGTCGTCGTCATGAAGAACGCGTCGTGCGCCGCGCCGTTGATCTGCACGTCACTGAGGTAGATCACCGATCCGTCAACGGTGCCCGCGAGCACGACCCGCTGCCGCTGCATTGACCCCACGTTCGAAGCGTTTATCCCCGTCGGTGCCGTCGATGCGCTGGACCGACCGACGTCCCAGCCGAAACGGACCCAGTCGTGGCCAGGAGCGACGCTGTCCGGCAACACCGGATTCGGTTGCCCGGACACGCTGTTCATAGCCGATCCCCCGCAATACGTAAGAGCGGGCAATCCAAGGAATACGGCGGCTACGCACAACGCACGACGCAAATGCACTCCGTAACTAGGGCCTGACGCCGATCGAGACCATATGATGCGCATTCATACACCCTCGTAGGACGTGCTTCGACCTCCCAAACGGATCCGGAGGATCATTAGGTGCCTCAATCCGGCCGCGCGGAGCCGTCAGCCACCTGACGGTCGCCGCCGTAAACCCGTCACCCAAGTCCATTGCACCGCCCGTGCCGCATGCGGCGAGAATGTCTGCTGCCCTGAACTCGCAACACCTGTCGCTGCCACCCACCCCCCAGCGGAATACGCAGCGGAGGCCGTTCGCGAACGGCCCCTACTCAGCCTTACCCACCCACCAATCGACCCACCCCCCGTTCACCACGCGGTAGGACTGAACTTCTGCTGCATTAGTGCCCGAAGCTGGTCGTGCGGCAACGCCTGCAGCACTCGGCCCCCTCGGCCCGTCATGGTCTCAGCACCCACCATGGCGTTCACGATCGCCTCTTCGGTCGCCTGGATCGTCGCCACGAACAGCGGATCCATGGCGTCGTTGTGCAGCATCTCGATACGAGCCACTCGGTTGGCCGGCTCGCCCAGTGCGCCAGGGACGCGAATGCCGATGTCGTCGGTCAACGGATTGGCGGTGGAGAACGACATGAAGATGTCGCCCGAGCCGTCGCCCGAGGTGCCACCGACGCGGCCTAATCCCAGTGTCGCGCGCTTGCAGAGTCGATCGAGCTGAGCGGAGACCAGCGGCGCGTTGGTCGCAACGACGATGATGATCGACCCGACATCGCGATCCGGGTCGGTGGGAAACCCCATCCCCACGGGACTCGGCGCCCCCGTGACGAGCTGTCCGACCGGGACACCCGCGATGCGCAACTGCGTGCGCGAGCCGGTATTGCACTGCACCAACACGCCGACGACGTAACCCCCCTGCAACGCGGTGAGCACGCGCGACGCCGTGCCGGTGCCTCCCTTGAAGCCGAAGCACCGCATCCCCGTGCCACCCCCGACGTTCCCTTCGGCCACCGCGCCCCCGGCCGCGACATCGAGGGCGTGAAACGTGTCCTCGGGATGGACGTGGAAGCCGTTGACGTCGTTCATCCCTCCGTCATAGGTCTCCGCCACGACCGGCAGCGACCATGGGTATTCGGCGACGCCCTTGGGTTCCTGATCCGGCTGGTGCTTCACCTCCCACGCGATCACGGCGTCGCGCACGACGCCGACGCTGTGCGTATTGGTGATCATCACCGGCCCCTCCAGGAAACCGCCCTCCTGCATCCATTCGCTGCCCGTCATCTCGCCGTTGCCGTTCTGCGAGAAAAAACCGGCGAACACCGGGTCCTTGGAGTTCTTACCGCGCGGCAGGACGGCGGTCACCCCGGTACGCACCGGGCCTTGGCCCACGACGAACGGTGCGGTGCCATCGCCCGAGATGAGCGTGGTATAGCCCACCTCGACGCCCGGCACGTCGGTGATGGCGTTGCGCGCGCCAGGTGTTCCATCGAAGGGCACGCCTAGATCGCGGGCGCGGACGACGGCCGCTTGACCTGGAATCTGCGGTGAGCTGGCCGGACCCTGCGCCTGGATCGCTCCACCAACACTCACCCGGATTAATGCCACCACGACGATCGCAACGCGATTCATACCGGCCCTCCCAGATAGTCGGTCTTCCAATGACTGCGGCCCAGCCTACGTGCCCACACAATAATGTCTCGACCCAATAGCGGGCGCTGTGACCTTCTGGTATCGTAGCCGGCGTCATCCACGATCGTGCCACTTGCAAGGGGATAGTATGCCGAGAAGTCTGGTCAGCGTCTGGGTGGTCCTGGTCGCTGGTGCTTCGCTCCCCGGATTGGTGATATCGGTGCCCGCCGCGGCCCAGGGGCGACCGATCACCGAGCAAGACTTGCTGGCGTTCCACTGGATTGCGGATCCGCAGATGTCGCCCGACGGCTCGCAAATCGCCTATACGGTGGTCGGGGTCAACGACAAGGACAATCGGTACGAGACCGCGGTGTGGATGATCTCGACCGATGCCCACGGCACCCCGCGACGGCTCACCGCGGGCCCCCGCGATGTCGCGCCCCGCTGGTCGCCCGACGGCCGAACGCTCGCCTTCATGCGCGCCGCCGACGACACGTCGGGTCCCCAGCTCTACACTCTGCCGCTCACCGGCGGCGAGCCACGCAAGCTCACCGATCTCCCCAAAGGCGCTGGCCCCGCTGTGTGGTCCCCCGACGGGCACACGATTGCCTTCACGAGCACAACACTGCCGCGGGATACCGCCGCGGCCGTGCGGGACTCGGCGGCTAAGAAGTTGGTAAGTGATGTCCGCGTGATTACGCGCGCGGAGTATCGCAGCAACGACCGGGGATGGCTCGACCCGGTTCGCCATAACCATATCTGGCGGGTTGATGTCACCCCCGATCGAGAAGGACCGACTCCCGCGCAGCAACTGACGTTCGGGCGATACGACGAAGAAGGGCTCGAATGGTCCCGCGATGGCACCCGGATCATCTTCGTGTCCGACCGTGTTGACGAGCCGTACTACGCGAATCCCGACGCCGATGTCTACGCGGTTCCCGCCAGCGGCGGCGAGATCACGAAAATCGCTGACATCGACGGACCGATGCGGGGCGTTGTGCCGTCGCCAGACGGCCAGGATCTCGCCTTCTCCGGGTGGATCAACCCCGCGCATCGCCAATCGTACACGCCGTCGGCGCTGTTCGTCTTCCGCCATGGCGCGGCGGTGCAGATCACCCACGGCGGCGACGCCGATGTCGGCAGCGCCCTCACGGGCGACCAGCACCCGCCACGCGGGGGCTCGGGGTCGAGTCCGCTGATTTGGGGCGCGGACGGACACAGTGTCGTGTCCGCCATGACCGCGCGCGGGCGCTCGAATCTCATCCGATTCGACCTCTCGTCCTCTCGGATCGACTCGCTGACGACCGGTGATCATGATGTCGTCGCGTATACCGCGAGTGCCGATGGACAGCGGTTCGCGCTCACGATCAGCGACGGCATGCATGTCGGCGATCTCTTCACGCTCGACGCTGGGTCGCGCACGCTGACGCAGCTGACGCATGTCAACGATTCGCTGTGGGCGACGCTTCGGCTGTCGCCGCCCGAACGCATCTCGTACCGCAGTTTCGACGGGACGATGATCGAGGCGTGGATCTACAAGCCGCCCGATTTCAATGCCGCGACGAAATACCCGCTGATCCTCGACATCCACGGCGGCCCACACGCGGCCTATGGCGAGACGTTCTTCCATGAGGGGGAGGTCATGGCCGCACGTGGCTATGTCGTCCTCGACCCAAACCCTCGCGGCAGCACGTCGTACGGGGAGCACTTTGGCAACGTGATCCAGTACCACTATCCCGGCGACGACTACCGAGACTTGATGATCGGCGTGGACACGCTGTTGGCCCGCGGCTACGTGGACCCGCAGCGGCTCGGTGTCGCCGGCGGCAGCGGCGGCGGCCTCCTCACGAACTGGATCGTGGGACACACCCATCGGTTCGCGGCCGCGGTCTCGATGCGCTCGATCGCCGACTGGGCTGCGTGGTGGTATACGGCCGACTTCACGCTGTTTACGCCATCCTGGTTCCGGCTGCCACCCTTCGAGGATCCGCAGGACTACGCGCGCCGGTCGCCGATCACGTACATCGGCCAGGTGACCACTCCCCTCATGCTGATCGAGGGCGAGTCGGATAGCCGTACGCCCTCGGGGTCCGGTGGCATGACCATGTTCCGCGCGCTCAAGGCGCTCCATCGAACGACGGTCATGGTGTCCTTTCCCGGAGAGACCCACGAGCTCTCACGCTCAGGCAAACCCAAGCACCGGGTCGAGCGCCTGCAGCATATCCTGAACTGGTTCGACAAGTATCTCCAGCACAAGCCCGTAGCGGTGTACGACCAGCAGTAGTTACGGCGACGGCCGCTCTGGGCACCAACCATGCCCAGAGTAGCCCGTCGCAACGCCCGGGTTACCTCGTCGTGTGCCCCGCCGCGCTCGGCCACAGCTGATTGCCGCGGTTCATGTCGGGAAACAATCCCTCCGGGTCGATCTCCACTTTGACCACCTGCGGTGTCATCGTCACGTTCACCACGGTCCGGCGCGCGCCGGTGAGCCAGGCGGTGACCGGTATCTCGAGTCGCTGTACGTCGCCGTTGGCACGCGTCACGGCGAGACGCACCGGCATCGGGGCGAGCCCGCGATCCTCGATCGTGATTGCGGTCGAATCGCCCTGCGGCTCCACCGACGCGATCGCCTGGTCCAGCGGCCAAGGCTCGTAGAACCACGTGGTCCAGAACCACGAGAGGTCCTGGCCCGCGACGTCGGACATTGTGTTGAAGAAGTCGTACGGATAGGGATGCTTGCTGCCCGACCACCGGCGGCCATACTCGCGAAACGCACGGTGGAATGTCTCCTCGCCTAGCACTCCTCGAAGCGCGGCGAGCACCGCGGCCGTCTTGTCGTAGAACATCGTGAAGTAGAACTCACGCGGGTACAGGTCGCCGTTCCACATGAGCATCTGGTCGTTGCCCGCTCGCGCTACACCCAGGTACAGCGCGCGCTGCCCCTGCTCGGAATCGTTGGGGCGCCCGCCGGCCCGCGGCTCGCCATAGATCGGACGCATCGCCTGCGCGACGTCGAATTGCGTGAAGCCCTCGTCCATCCACGGGTACCGGGCCTCATTCGACCCGACTTGCATCGGGAACCACATGTGGCCGGTCTCATGCATCAGGTCTCCCGCTAACGACAGCGTATCCGCCCACGGTGAGATGAGGGTCATCATCGGATACTCCATCCCGCCGTCCTCGAGTACACCCTCCATCGACGTCATCTCCGCCCATGGGTACGGCCAGAGATAGGTGGAGAGATGCTCGATCGCGTCGCGCGTGTAGCGCGCCCCTCCGAGCGCCCACGCTGCGGCCGGCTTGGAGATCTGGTAATAGCAGAAGATGTCGACGGTGTCGGGCGCCGCACTGCTCGCGGCCTCTGACCGAGCGACGAGCGCGCGGGTCGCGTCCCAGACGTACCGGTCGCTGGTCCCCCACGCGAAGTCGCGCACGTCGGATGCGGCGAAATGCCAGGTCGCGGTCGCACCGCCAGCCGCGAACGATGCCGCCGACGTTGCGCCGGGCTCGGCGATGTGCACCACGCGTCCCGTGCGCCGCGCGTCAGCGAGCCTCGCCAAGCCGGTTGGGGACAACACCTGACTCGCGTTCTCGAGCTTCCCCGTCGCGCCGACTGGCCACCCGCGCGGCACGGTGACGTGGACGTCGTAGTCCGCCGGATCCATATAGAACTCGGCCGCGAGCACATACGGGTCGGTGACCCACCCGTTGACGTCGTCGTAGACCGCGATCTGCGGATACCAGTAGCCCATGAAGTAGACGTGGTGACCCTCACGCCCCTGACGGCCATCGGATGGCGACTGCGGCGGGACGTAGGACCAGGACAGTTCGAGATTCGTGCTGTCGTGCGGGGGGAGCGGTGACGCGAGACTCACCCACATCACCGTGCCATCCACGGCGTAGGCGCCACGGTGGGATGCCCGTGCCGTGTCCATTGCCTCCGCGTCCCGCATCGACTGCCGCGCGATCGTCCGACCCGCCACGGCGACGGGACCGAGTGTGACGCCCCCGGTGATCTCCGCTTCTTGGTGGCGTGGACTCCCGGCGGCAAACACGTTCTGGCGCAGATACACGGCGATCCGGCGGAGCGTGTCCGGCGAGTTGTTCAGATAGACGACACGCTCGTGCCCTGAGATGCGGTTGGTGGCGACGTCGAGCCGAGCCTCGATGGTGTAGCGGGCGTGCTGGAGCCAGTACGCCGGCCCGGGACTCCCATTGCGCAACCGTGTCCCGCGCTCAACCGCGCGTGTGTACTCCGGGATCTCATACACGGGACCAGGCACCGGCCTCCCACTCGCGGCCGTCATCGTCGGAGCGAGCGGCACCGAAGCGTGGGTCTGTGCCCGGGCCGCGGGAGCGGTCACGGTGAACAGGCTTAGGGCGATGAGGAATGGCGCGGCACCCCAACGGGCGCGGTGACGTCTGCGTGTGTGATGAATGGTCACGGAGTGGCGTGGTAGAAATGTCGGCGACTGACTGGCGGTCAAACGAAATGTGATCCGCGGAGTCTCGAACGCAACATGAGGACGCCGACGACGACGGCGTGATGGTGCACGGTCTTCGAGCCGGATCGAGTCACTCAGGGCGACGCACGTCCGCCCAGAGGTCAGGTGGGCCAGACTCGACGGACCGTCACAGCTCGGGCGACGACTACGCGCCGTCGGACGTTGTACGGGGGGTCATCGAATACTGTGGAGCAGGTCCGCGAGCACCCCCTGCACCGCTGGCTCCAGGAAGATCTCGTGGCCCTCGCCGGGCAGCAGGGTCACGTTGACGTCGATCCCCTTTCGCCTCAATGCATCGGCGTAGCGCGTCGTCAACTCTGGCGGCGCCACGGAATCGGCGGCGCCCACGACCATCTGCACGTGCACCGAGCTCGACACCTTCTCGGCGAGGTCTTGAGGCGACAGGCTCTCCACGGGGACGTCCCACACGGGCGCCGGATGGATCGATTTCATATGGGCTCGCCACGCCGGCACATCGCAAGGGCACGACACGAGCAGTGCCGCCTTTGCCAGGTCCGGATGGAGCCCAAGGATGTCGGCGGAAATCGCGGCCCCCCCGGAGTGTCCCGCCAGCACGACGGCCCGCGCGTGATACTCTGCCCGAAGGTGCCGGATCACGGCCATGATGGCGTCAATGCGATCCCGGGTATAGTTGTCGCCGGTCGTCAGCCCGCGGTCCCCGGACGACGTATCGCCTGCCGCGTCGATGTATCCTGGTCGCAGAATCGCCGCGATGACGACGTCTCCCAAACCCGCGGCCGCCTGTGCGAAGGTGTACTGGTACCCAGGCTTGTTGACCGGCGCATCCCCATGCAAGACGATGACAAGTATCGGAGCCGGCGTCGCGTCCAGACTCCGGTACACCCGCGCCTTGAGATGGCCTCCCGACACCGGAATCCATTCCGTCGTCCACACCGAATCCGCCCCACCCCGCTGCGCGTACGCCGTCCCCGGGATCGCGATCGCGAGTGCCGCACCCATCGCGCAACGCGCAACGCCCCCAGCCCCCACCCTAGCCATTGCACGAATTCGCACCGGTCGCACCATGATTCCTCCCCGCGATCTTTTTTGTCTCCTCTCTACTTTCTACTTTCGCCCTTTGTTCTTTTTGTCGCCCTTTGCCCTTTGTTCTTCTTCACCTTTCGCTGTTTCTCCCACCCCCTCCACCACCGCCCTCACATCCTCCCCCGTCGTGCGCGGATTCATAATAGTCGCCCGCAACACTCTCCTCCCCCCCAACATCGTCGTCGTAATCCACCCCGCGCCCGACCGATTGTAGCGTTCGCGAAGATCGCGGTTGAGCTCATCGGACCCTACGTGGCGGAAGCACACGATGTTGCATTCGGGTTCGTGCACGGGCTCGAACGCTGGATGCACACAGACGGCATCGTACATCGCGCGCGCTGTATCGCACAAATGATCGAACAACTCGCCGAGCCCGTCCGCGCCATATCGCTGCAGCGCGACCCAGAGTTTGAGCACATCCGCGCGGCGCGAGCAGAGGAAGCTGCGCACACCAAGGTCGGGGAGCTGATCGCTGTCCGTCCCGTGAAAGAGATAGGGAGCCTGCTGCGCGAACGCGCCGTCGAGCACCCGCGCGTTGCGCACCAACAGGGTGCCTGCTTGGAGCGGCAGCAGCATCATCTTGTGTGGGTCGAGCGCGATCGAGTCGGCGAGCTCGATCCCGCGTAGGCGATGCCGATGCCGCGACGACAGCAGCGCCGATGCGCCATGTGCGCCGTCGATGTGCAGCCAGATGCCGCGTGCGGTGCAGATCTCGCCGATCGTCTGGAGGTCGTCGAACGAGCCCGTGGCGGTCGAGCCGGCCGTGGCGACCACCGCCATGACCGGGCGGTCGGCCGCGTCGAGCGCGGCGAAGAGTGCCGATGGGTCCATGCGGTGAGCGACGGATGGCACGAGCCGCACGTTGCGGAGCCCCAGCCCTAGGGCGCCCGCCGCGCGTGTCACTGCGTAGTGCGAGTGCTCGCCGCACACGAGCAGCGGCGCGGGCTCGGCGATTCCGTTCGTCCACGAGTCGGGCAACAATGCGGCGCGGGCGGCGAGCAGAGCGGTGAATGTCGCTTCGGTCCCGCCGGTCGTAAGCGTGCCGCCCGCCGCCGGGCCGTAGCCCGCGAGGTCGGTGAGCCAGCGGATGACCTGGTGCTCGAGGACCGTGGCGACGGGTGACATCTCCCAGACCGCCATCGAGTTATTGAGCGCGGCGGTCAGCGCCTCCGTCCAGATCGCCGCGGGGAGCGGGGCCGAGACCTGGTGGCCGATGTAGCGGGGGTGGTAGAGGTGGTTGGAGTCTGGGAGCACCTCATCGCGCAGGCGGGCGACGATCTCGTCGATCGTGTGTCCGTGGCGCGGGAGCGGCTCGGTGAATCGGGCGGCCAACTCGGCGCGCGTGTGGGCAGTGGACACGCGACCGGAGCGGTCGCGGGTCGCGGCGAGGTAGTCGACGGCGAGAGTGGTAAACGCCTGAGCGACCGCGGCGCTGGCGTCGTCGTCGAGGGTGGCGAGAATGTCTGGTGCCATGACGGCATAAATTAGCGGTCGCTCGGCAGGACGCTTTGGGCGAATTGAGCCAGGCGATGCCTGTCCGTACCTGGGTCGCTGTGTGGACTCCCAATAGCGGACCGAGCCCCGACGCGGATTCGTCGGGGCCCCATCCGCATGAGCCGCTCGACGACTGGTTGCGACGGGAATTGTTGGCGGCGTACGAACCGGACGGCGACACCACGCGGTGGCCGGCCATCGCTATCGAGTCGGTGATGCAGCGGCTTCAGGCCGCACGCCATGCCGACGGCCCGCCTTTGACGGCCAACGTGTTGTGGATCCGCGAGGTCACGGCGTTTACCCTGCCGGGTCGATACGTGTACACCTCGCGCCGGTTGCTCGAGCGGTGCGCGACGGAGAGCACGGAGCGAGCGCCGCCATACACGGCGTTACGCAACTGTCACCGGCGGACCCTAGGCATCCCCACGGCCGTCGCCCACACTTTCATGAGGGCTGTCCACACTTCTTAACGGACGCGTCATGACTGTGCAGATCGACGTTGGGGGACGAGCGGTTTCGGTCGACCTGGACCTGGCCGACGGAAGCTGGCACGCCGCGGAGGAACTGGAGGAGAGCGATTTCCCGTTGATCACCTTCGTCGACCGCAGGCGGTACGAGCTGTACTCAGATGGCACCGTGGCCGAAGTGGAGTAACCCGTTCATCACCGACGCACAACAGACGTAGGGCTCGCGATCGTCACCTTTTCCGGAGATTCTCATGGCAGCACACAAGGGCGCTGATCACCACAAGAAAGCCGCAGAGCATCACGAGCATGCGGCCCGCCATCATCGTGAGGCGGCGAAACATTTCGAGGGTGGTCAGCACTCCGAAGGTGGTCACCATGCGCACCTCGCCCACGGCCACACGCTGCACGCGAGTCAGCACGCCGACGAGGCGGGCAAGCATCACGCGGCCGACCACACCGAGTAGCGGCGAGGCAGTTCGGGAGAACCGCGCGGCCAGCAGGCGCCGGGCCGGACGTGCGGGACGAAGCGTCTCGTGCCCGGTGGCTTGCGTGCGGCAGATTGGCGGGCGGTCTACCTGATAGCTTTGGACGCCTGACCGATTTCTTCGGGGACGCCGTGGCGCGTTTCCGCTCGGGCCTGTAGTGCCACCATGGGTGCGGCGGGGCGCCCTCCATGTGGCGGACGGCGGAGATGAACCCATCGGCGCTCGAGGGCCTCGAGCTCGGCGCGCGTGTGGGGCGCCACAGAGTAGCGGACACGGAACGCGGGGCGGAATGGCGCTCGCGGCTCAATTGCGAGAGCCCGGTGCTCCGACCCAGGCGGCGCCACCGCGGGCATGGCGGGCCCCGCATCCCCAGCACAAATGTTTCCGAGCCCTAAGACACGGCGGGTCACTTGGTGGCCCGTGGGTTGCTTCATGGGGGGTGTCTCTCGGGATGGCCCGTGAGCGCATCGGGACACTTGCCAACGCGCCACCCGGCACTCAACATCGACTCCGGCCCGGCACGCGCCTTCGAGAGATCGCGACCTGCAGGGGTAAGCACCAGATGCCCGCGTGCGGACCACCTTCGTTGGGATTGGCTGATGCCGAATGACCGGAACGTGAAGCCGGCGACCATGCCGGGTCTGGCGGCCGGGCCGCGGAAAGTGGGTGGCCGCGAGATCGACGATCTCCACGTGCTGCTGGTCGATCGCGTTCGAGACTACGCCATCTTCGCGCTCGATCCCGCCGGTTACATCCTCAGCTGGAACGCTGGCGCGCAGCACCTCAAAGGCTACACCGCCGAGGAGATCATCGGGCAGCACTTCTCGATCTTCTACCCGCAGGACGCCCTCGAGGCGCAAAAACCGGCACAGCTGCTCGAAGCCGCCGCCGCCCGCGGACAGCAGGAGGACCAAGGCTGGCGAGTGCGCAAAGACGGCACCCGCTTCTGGGCAGACGTTCTCATCACGGGGTTGCGGGACGACGACGGCACATTCCTCGGATTCGCCAAAGTCACGCGTGATCTCACGGATCACCGGCGGTCGATCGAAGCCCTGCGTCGAAGCGAGGAGCGGTTCCGGCTCCTCGTCGAAAGCGTGAAAGACTATGCGATCTTCATGCTCGACCCGTCGGGCAACATCGCCACCTGGAACGAAGGCGCCCACCGCATCAAGGGCTACACCGAAGACGAGATCGTCGGCAAGCACTTCTCGACGTTCTATCCAGCGGAGGACGTAGCCGCGGGAAAACCCGCTCGGGAGCTGGAGATCGCGATCAGCCGAGGGGAGTACAAAGAGGAGGGGCACCGCGTGCGGAAGGATGGCTCGCTCTTCTGGGCGAGCGTCGTGATCACCGCGGTGCGAGACTCGCGCAACCAGCTGGCCGGCTTCGCCAAGGTCACTCGTGATCTGACGGAGCGGCGGGTGGCGCAGGAGCGCGCACTGGATGACGCCCGCCGACTCGCGGAGGAGGAAGTCGCGCGGCTCGCGGCGGAGCAGCACGGCCACGAGATGCGTCGGCTGGCCGAGCAGCTCCGGGCGTCCGCGACGGAGCTCGAGCGGCGAAGCTCGGAGGCCGAATCAGCGAACCGAGTGAAGGGCCAGTTTCTGGCGGCGATGTCGCACGAGCTCCGCACCCCGCTCAACGCGATCGGCGGGTATGCGCAGCTCCTTCAGCTGGGTGTGAGCGGGCCCGTCACCTCACAGCAGCTGCAGCACCTCGAGCGAATCCAGCGCAGCCAGCATCATCTCATGGGCATCATCAACGACATCCTGAACTTCAGCCGGATCGAAGCCGGGCAAGTTGAATACGATACCGCGCCGGTGCGCGTCCGCGACATCGTGGACGCGGTGATCCCGATGATCGCGCCGCAGGCACAGGACCAGCAGATCCAGTTGAGCATCGGCAGCTGTCCTCCATCGCTCGTGGCCGAAGCGGACCGGGCGAAAGTCGAGCAGATCCTGCTCAACCTGTTGTCTAACGCCGTCAAATTTACACCCGCGAGTGGCACGATCGAACTGACCTGCGGGGAGGAAGGCGACCGCGCGTGGCTCACCGTGCGTGATACGGGGATCGGCGTTCCGGCGAATCAACTCGAGGCGATATTCACGCCATTTGTACAGGTCGGGCGGTCGCTGGCCAGTCCCAAGGAAGGCACCGGTCTCGGTCTCTCCATCAGCCGCCAGCTCGCGCGCGGGATGGATGGTGACCTGGTCGCGGCGAGCAACGCGGGCGCGGGGACGACGCTGCGGCTGACACTCCCGCGTGGCGGCGGCCGCAGATAGCACGAACGGATTACAGCTAGGACTGCCACGTGCCGCAGGGTTCCAGTCCTTCTGACCGATACCGAGGCCGACGCACGGCCCCGCCACGACTCGCGACCATCGCGACCATCGCGGCCCGGGGGGTGAGCCACAGGCGGCGGAATCACGGCCCCACGTCGCCGATTCGTGGCAGCGCACCGCTGCCCAAGCCACCGGCAGCCGCTAGGGATCCGTGGCTGCAACCGGTATTCGCCTCCCCGCGCGCCGTCCGGCTGACCCGGATTTTAGCACCAGGTGTGCCCGGGGCGTGGCCTCGCTAAGATCACTATCGAGTACCCGCCGACGTAGGGTCGCCCCAGTGCACCTGTACGGCATCGGGGCCGGCCAGCAGCGGTACGCACTGTCCCTTGCGACCTCGCCCCTTCACCATGCTTTGAGCGCGCGGTGCACCGCGCGCCGGAGACGTTATGGTCCCGTCGATTCGTGGTGTTTGTCGTGTCGCCGTCGCGTTTGTGCTTGTCGTCGCGGCCTCGACTCTGAGCGCGCAACGCGTACAAGTGACGCTCGGTTCCGCCGTCGCCCAAACCCCGGTCACCGGCCGCGTCTTCGTGTTCTTCTCGAAGAACGCGGCTCACGAGCCACGACTGGAAGCCGGGTCGTATATGGCCAGTGTCCCCTTCTTCGGTGCGGATGTGGACCAGTGGCGCCCCGGCGCGGCCACGGTTATCGATGCCAAGACGCTCGGCTTCCCCTACGCGAGTCTTACCGCGCTTCCCGCCGGCGAATACTACGTCCAAGCGATGCTCGAGCCCTACACACGGTTCACACGCGCGGACGGCCACGTGATCTGGGTGCACAACGATCAGTGGGAAGGACAACGCTACAACGTCGCGCCGGGCACGCTCACGAGCGAGGTCCAGCACGTGCACTGGAACCCCCAGGCTCGCCAGCCACTCTCGTTCACGCTGACGAAGTCGCTGCCGCCGGTGACGGTCCCGCCCGACACGCGCTGGGTCAAACGTATCAAGATCAAGAGTGAGCTGCTGTCCAAGTTCTGGGGACAGCCGATGTATATCGGCGCCACGGTGCTCCTACCCAAGGGCTTCGATGAGGAGCCCACTCGGCACTATCCCGCCATCTATATCCAAAGCCACTTCGGACTCGGCGCCCCCTTCGGTTTCACCGAGGAGCCAGGCACAGAGACGCCGGACCAGCAGGCCACACGCCTCCAACGATCCGCACGCGAGCCGGGATGGCAGTTCGCCAAAGAGTGGATGGGCGACAATATGCCACGCATGGTCGCGATTACATGGCAACATCCGACGCCGTATTACGACGACTCGTATGCCGTCAACTCGGTGAACAACGGTCCCTATCAGGACGCGTTGCTCACCGAGCTCGTACCCCTGCTCGAGAAACAGTTTCGCCTCATCCCCGAGGCGAACGCGCGATTCCTCACCGGCGGATCCACCGGCGGCTGGGAATGCGCCGCGCTCCAGATCCAGCGCCCGGATTTCTTCGGCGGCGGGTGGTGCCTCTATCCCGATCCGGTCGATTTCCACCGCAACCAGATGGTCGATCAGTACAACGACTCGAACGCCTTCGTGCCGAACAATGCGCAGGCACCGGTGCCGGAGCGCTTCATGTCTCGGACGGCGGAAGGGCAGCCCCTGCTGACCCAGCGGCTCATGAGCCAGCTCGAGGCGGTACTCGGCAGCAAGGCGCGCAGCGGACAGCAGTTCGACGCATGGGATGCCGCGTACGGCCCCATCGGCAGCGATGGCTACCCGAAGCGGCTCTGGGACCGGCGCACCGGCGTGATCGACACGAGCGCGGTCACGTGGTGGCGAGACAAAGGCTACGACTTGACCGACAACATGGTCCGCAACTGGGGCACGATCGGTCCGTCGCTCGCCGGCAAGTTGCACGTATATGTCGGCGATATGGACAACTACTATCTGAATCTCGCCGTATACCGGATGGAGGACGCCGCGTCGAAGCTCACGAACCCCCGCGCGGATTTCACCTTCGAGTACGGCCGTCCGATGAAGCCACACGGATGGCAACCCATGACCAACGCGGAGCTCGTGCGAATGATGGACGCGTTCCACGCGGCCCACCCCGCGCCAGCCGTGAGCCAATAGGCGCGCCAATGTCGGTCATCGAGTCAGATGCGCGCTGCGCACCGCGTGCTGGCCCAACGCGACCTGCCGCGGCCGATCTCACCCCCGCGCCATGACCGGCTAGAGGTCGCATGGACATCTACAGCACGCTCGGCGACAACGGTATCACCTACCGTCGCTACGACCACGACGCGGTGTTTACCTGCGAGGAGGCCGATCGCGCCGTGCCACCCACAGGCGCGGCTCACACCAAGAACCTCTTCCTCCGAGACAAGAAAGGCCAGCGCCATTTCCTGCTCGTGACTCTCTGCGAAAAAGCCGTGGACCTCAAGCGGGTGGCCGATCAGATCGGCGCCGATCGACTGAGTTTCGGGTCGAGCGAACGGCTCGCGAAGCACCTCGGCGTCACACCAGGCGCCGTCACGATTCTCGCGCTCATCAACGATCCCGGCCACAATGTCACGCTGTACGTCGATGACGATGTCTGGAACGCGGACGCCGTGCAAGCTCACCCGCTAGTCAACACCGCCACGCTCGTGGTCTCCCAGCCCGACCTCCGCCGCTTCCTCGCCGCCACAGGGCACGACCCGCACGTGATCCACGTCGAGCACCGGCCGCGACTCGATCCTGTCATCTCAGCCACCTAACACCCCGCGCTACACTCGCGGCGAGATAGCAGGGTCTCCCTTCCTCCGTTCGCTGTTGTCAACTCTCTACTTTCGCTTTTCGCTTTTGTCGACTTTCGACTTTCTACTTTCTACTTTCGTTGTTTGCTCCTATCCCCTACCTCGCCGCCACCCCCACCCCCACCCCAGCCAACTCCCTCACCGCCCCCGCCAACTTCTTCACCTTCGCCCCCTCACCCGCCCCACTCCCGTCTCCATCGATTTGAGTCGCCAGCTGCGTCAACTCGTCTCGCCGCTGCGTCCCCGTCGCCTTCTCCGCGCCGGCTAACGACTGCCGGATCGCCGCGATCCGATCGGCGCTGAGTCCGTTCGACCGCGCGAGTTGGTCGACATACGCTCCGGCCAACGCAAACGTCGCCGGCCACACGATCTTGGGCTGCCCCTGCACATTGAGCTCCGCGAGATGCACTGACTTCGCCGCGTCCAGCTCGTTCTGGCTGATCAACCCACTCGGCAACAGTTCCCACACGTCGAGGCCCCGCGCGATCTCGGAGCCCACGATCACGCCGTTGTACCAGTAGGCCGACCACTCCCCGCCGTCCGCGAGCCGCGTCGCATCGACCGGTCCCCGGTCGAAGAACGCGATCTCCTTGGGATGCGCGGCATCGGTCCAGTCGAATACCGAGATCCCACCCTGGTACCAGGCTTGCACCATCACATCACGCCCCGGGATCGGGATCAGTGACCCGTTGTGCGCGACACAGTTCTCCTGCGGTGTCTGCGGCGCCAGCATCTTGTAGTAGCTCTGGAACACCAACTTGTGATCCACGATCGTGAAGATCGCGTCGGCACCCCACTCGTGCGGGTCGGACGCTCGGCACTTAGGCTGCCCACCGCCGCCCCATTCATCGGAGAACAACAACTTGGTGCCGTCGTTGTTGAATGTGGCCGAATGCCAGTAGGAGAAGTTCGAGTCGGAGACCGCGTTGAGACGCACGGGATGCGCCGGGTCGCGAATATCGAGTAACATCCCGTACCCTTCGCACGCGCCACCCGCTAACCCGATGGCGGGATAGACGGTGATATCGTGGCACTGTGTCGGAGTGATCCCCTTGTCGGTGCAACCGGGGCAGTCGGCCGCGATGTCTTTCGCAATCATCGCCGGAATCGCGTTGCGCAATGTCGTGCTGTCGGCGGCAGTTGCCGCGCCTGTCCCACCCCGCGCCTTCACGATCGCTGCGAGCTCCCGCTTGACGAATTCATCGGGGAGAACCGATTCGTCGCCGAATAGCTTGTATGTGAATTTGCCCTTGGCTCGTTCGGCGGCGGCCACCGCCTGATCCTCCGCTGCCTCCGCATGAGCCGTCGGCGTCTCGAGTCCGGCGAACACACGCGCCGAGCTGACGATCGCGGCTTGCTCCGGATGTGCCAGCGGCACTTTGATGATCTCAATGCGGAACAATGCCGAATTGGGATCCTGATCCGGTCGCGCGCTCACACATCCCGCGAGCTCACTCGGCGAGCGGACGCCGGCCGAGCCGGAGACGTAGATGTACACGTTGTCATGATCGTTTGGATCGACCAGCAGCGTGTGCGTGTGCGACCCACGACAGGTCTGCACGTTGGCGACGTTCTTCGGGTGCGTGAGGTCGCTGATGTCGAACACCCGGATACCCCGCAGCCGCTCGGCGCTGACGGTGTCCTTGACCCCCTGCCCGCCGCAGTCGATGCGGCCACCAGTTCCCTCACCCGACACGAACAGCAGGTTCTTGTAGACCGAGATATCGCTCTGCGACGCCGGGCAGTAAAAGGCGGTCTTCAGCGTCGGCTGGCTCGGGTTCGAAATGTCCCACACCTGGAAGCCGTTGTAGCTGCCCTGCAACGCGTACGGCCCACTGAATGCGAGATCCGAATTGGTCTCCCCAAGGAATTTCGCCGACGGACGACTGTTCGAGAGCAGACGCAGGTTCCACTGCGCTTGGCCCGCATCCCACAATCCAGCCTTGAGCCCGACGCGTGGATCAGGGTTCGGTGCCGTTGTGGACATGTCGGCGGCCGGAGCCGGCCCGCCGGAGGACGACATCGCGCCCGAATGCGCGCACCCGGCCGCCAACACCACGCCGATCGCACCGGTCACCGACCGCGAGGCCGCAGGGATCCCCATTCGTGCGGCCCACCGCAGGACGGATCGTGGGCCAGCGAGACGAGGATAGGTGCCGACTGTCGCGATGGTGGACCGGGACATTGAGCCTCCGACGTATGCGGAACGTCGTGTCGTGGGTGCGATGCGTGCCGCCCGCCACTCCGGCGGAACGGAGACAGACGACCGACGGTCACCACCGCCGGACGCTGTCGAGCCCCGCTAATGTATCGACTGGAACATGGTCGCGCAGCGGAGACCGGTACGCGGTCCCGACGAGGGCGATGATAGGGAGTCGCTTACCCCATATGGGTGTGCGCGGCATCCGGAAACGCTACCGCACGGACGTCTTCCGCGAACGACCCGACGGCCTGTCGCACGGCCGCACCCAGTTCCGCGTATCGCTTGACGAACTTGGCGTGGAACTGCTCGTTCAGCCCGAGCATGTCGTGCAGGACAAGCACCTGTCCGTCACAGTGCGGCCCAGCACCGATCCCGATCGTGGGCATCGTGACGGCGTCCGTCACCCGCTGCGCCAACCCAGAGGTGATGAACTCGAGCACCACCGCAAACGCCCCGGCCTCCTCGAGCGCCTGCGCGTCGGCGATCAGTCGCTCGGCTGCCTGCTCCTCCCGTCCCTGGAGCCGGATGCCGCCGAGCACGTTCAGTGACTGCGGAGTCAACCCGAGGTGACCCATGACCGGAATCCCCGCCGCGACCATGGCGCGCACCGCCGGCGCAAAATATCGCCCGCCCTCCAGCTTCACCGCGCCGGCGCCCGTGCGCTTGAGGATCTGACCCGCATTCCGCGTTGCCTCGCGCGGCGAGACCTGATAGCTCATAAATGGCATATCGATCACCACCAGGGCGTGCGTGGTGCCGCGCTGCACGCTCCGCCCGTGATAGATCATCTGGTTGACGGTGACCGGGAGCGGCGACGTCTCGCCAGCCAACACGGGACCCACCGAGTCGCCGACGAGGATCACGTCGACGCCTGCCTGATCCACGAGCGACGCAAACAGGCTGTCGTACGCGGTGATCATGACGATCTTTCGCCGGTCGCGCTTCATCGCCGCAAGTTCGACGGCCGTGATGCGCGCGCGCTTAGGAGAGGGTGCCATGTCTGATGGTTCGATCGCTAAGGGAGAAGTGATTCGCCAGTCTCAGCCAACTCGACCCGGATTGCGCCGACTGGACAGCTCGCGGCGGCCTGCCGGATGATGGACTCACTGGCGCCCGCGGGATCGATCACTTCGGACTGCCGAGACGCATTGTGCGCGAACACCGAGGGCGCACGGACCAGGCATGTCCCGTTGCCGACGCACAGGTCGTGGTCCACCCATACACGAAGTTTCTTCATCGGCGTGGGATGCTCCTACCGCCACCGCACCGGGAGCGACCGCAGCGACCGAAACTGGATGCTCGGCTCGTATTCGAGATGGTCCGTATCGAGTGTGAGCCCCGGCAACCGCTCGGCCAACGCACGGAATACTTCCTGGCCCTCTATGCGCGCGAGTGATGCACCCAGGCAGTAGTGGATGCCCGCCCCGAACGACACATGTGGATTCGGCTGGCGGCTGATGTCGAACGCGTCCGGTTCGCTGAATGCGGATGCATCCCGATTGGCCGAAGCGATCATCCACCGGATACGGTCACCGCCGCGCAAGCGGCGGCCGCCGAGCTCGACGTCCTGGGCGGCGATACGCTGCGTTGACTTGACGGGCGGGTCGTACCGGAGGCACTCCTCCGTGGCCAGACGGACGTGCTGCGCCGGGTCCTCCACCAGTCGCGCCCACTGGTCGGGATGGCGCAGAAACGCCAGCAGGCCATTGCAAATCAGGTTCATGGTCGTCTCGTGACCCGCGAACAGCAGTAGCGCGGCGTTGACGAGCACCTGATGCCGGTCGAACACTCCCTCGGTCTCCCCACGGGCCAGTACCGAGAGAAAATCGTTGGTGGGTTCGGCGATGCGTCGATCGACCAATGGCGACACATAGTCGATCATGCCGTGAATGCCCTCGGTCAACGGCCGCAGTCGATACGGCTCCCCCCGATTGATGTAGAGCAATTTGTCCGCGAGTGCGCGGAGGTGATCGCGATCGCTCTCGGGGACGCCCATCATGTGCGCGATGACACGCACCGGCAACGGGGCGGCGAGATCGCGGTGCGCATCTATTCGCCCGTGCTGCTCGACTTCGTCGAGGAGTTCTGCCACGGCGGCACGCACGAAGGGCCGCCAGGACTCCATCGACCCCGGTGTGAAAAACTCGTGGACGACCTGCCGCATCGCCGCGTGCGCGGGACGGTCCTGTTCGACGAGTTGGTCGCCGCGAAATGCCCGCACGCCGTGCAAGAGCGAGAGATCCGCTGCATCGACCGGCGGATACGGGGGCCGCTCATCAGTCCGAATGACCGCCGACGAGAACTGCTCGTGGTTGCGCACCATCCACACGACATCGTCGTACCGCGTGACCACCCACAGCTGGTACGGCTCGTTCCAATGCACCGGGTCCTCGTCGCGGAGCCGGGCAAAAAGGGGGTACGGGTCGGCGATCACCGCCGGCGCAAACAGCGCGTCGAGGTCAAGCGCGACCATGCGTCCCCCCCACCAACCGCCGGTGGCCCATCTCCCCAGTGGCGTGCATTGGCCCGAAAATGGGCGCGCGACTCAGTATTTGCCAATACTATTGTATGCCCCCCATTGAGACGCAACACAACTGGATGCGCATTCAGTTGCGCCACCTGCGCTACTTCATCGTGGTCGCGGAAGAGCTCCACTTCAGCCGCGCCGCTCGGCGGCTCAATGTCTCGCAGCCGCCGCTGAGTCAGCAGATCCGGCAGCTCGAGGAGATCGTCGGGTCCGCGCTCTTCGTGCGGACGAGCCGGCGGGTCCAGCTGACGTCGGCTGGTATGGTATTCCTCGACGGTGCCCGCCGGTCGTTGGCCGAGGTCGAGCGGACAGTGGCCGCGGTCCAGCGCGCGTCGTACGGGGAACGGGATGTGCTGCGCGTAGGCTTCACGGATTCGGCCGCACTGGGCGGAATGGTCGAGATCGTCCGGGCCTACCGCGCGGCGTACCCCGAGGTGCACCTCGACCTCATCTCGGGCACGAGTCAGGACCAGATCGACGCGCTGGAGCGCGACGCCGTGGATGTCGCACTCGTCCGCGGGCCCGTTGCCTCCGCGACCGCACGCACGATCACCGTGCGCCGCGAGCCGTTCGTGGTCGCGCTCCCCGCCGACCATCCCCTGACTCGCCGCCCGGTGGTGCCGGTACGCGCGCTCTGCGGGCAACCGTTCATTCTCTTTCCGCGCCACCTCGCGCCCGCGTTCCATGACGTCGTGATCGCGCTCTGCCAACGCGCCGGGTTTTCCCCCGACGTCCGCCACGAGAGTCCGGACTACCAGACGATGTTGAGTCTCGTCGCGGCCGGACTCGGCCTGACCATCGTCCCCCAGTCCGTGCGCAACGTCAAACCAGTCGGCGTGGTCTGCCGCCCCTTGAGCGGCTCAACGGCCAAAGCCGAGCTGTCACTGATGTACCGCCCCATTCGCCTGTCCCGTGCCCTGGAGATGTTCATCTCCATGGCGCGCACGGAAGCGGCGACCCCGCCGCGCGAGTGACCCAAGGAGGGGAATTCCCACGGTGACGACTTCGGCCAGGCTCTCGCTCCGCCGCTGTGCCGGCGTTATCCGCGAGGGCAATCTTCACCGGGCATAGTCACCCGCCTTCCCGCCACCAGTTCCGCCGATCCATCAAGACATTTGTCAGGTGACGCGCAGGTGACGACCGTACGCACCGGCAAGTGACAGGGCAGACCCATCTTCGTGGCGTTTCGTGTCTGGCGACCGCTGGGCGCCGCAACGCTTCTCGAGAGGGTGCGCACATGAAGGCAAGACAGGAGTCCCGGAATAGCGAGTACGTGGCGCAGGCCGCGCGGGTCGCGCGGGTCGCGGTGGCGGCCATGTGGGCGGGAGTCGGCATCGCGACGGCGGGAGTGACCGCGCGGGGGGACACGGGAGCGGCGATCGCGGGTCTCGCCTCTCCGAGTGACACGGTCGCCAAGGGAACGGATCCCTGCCGGTATCTCGCGGCGAGCGACGTCGAGCCGTACACCGGATCGCTCGTGGCGCCCCCGTTTCGCGCGAACGACGACGCGGTCCCCCGGCGAACGGGTGACAACTGCGTCTACCGCGGGACGGACGGGCGCGAAGTGCTGATCAGCTACCTGCAGGGTGGCGCCAAACAGGCCGGTACCGTGGGCCGGCGAGTGCCGGCGGTCATGGATCGGTCGCTGGCCAACGGCGCGGGGGGGAAGACGGGCGGGTCCGAGACAGCGGGGCCCGCGCACGCCGTCATGGGAGGCGTCGGGCCGGGGCCGTGGGACAACTCGAACTGGTTCCCGAGCGGCCAACTCATGGTGTATAAGGGCGACGACGGGTTCTCCATCGACCTCGCGGCCGCGAACGGCGGCAAGGACGGCGCGGTCGATCTCGCGACCAAGGCCATCGCGCGGATGAGCAAGCCGCTGGTGTACGACGGCGCGAAAGCCGTCGCGACCGCGCCCAAAGCGGTGACACGCGTCCCGGCGTGCCAGGTCCTCACGAAGGAGACCGTCGCCTCGATCATTGGCCCCCTCACGTCCGCGCCGGTGCAGGACCCCGACGGCAACTCGTGCACCTACAAAGTCGCGTCGTCCGATGGGGACGTCCCGTACGCCATCGCGTTCACGTGGACGAACGGGTACAAGCAGATGAACACGCTGAAGCGGGGTCCGGCGATGGTCGGCGGGATGATGGCGCCGGCCTCTGGCGCGTTCAACGTCGGCGCGGGGCCTGCCGTGCCGGCACCGGCGAATGGCGCGATGCCCGCGATGCCCGCGCTCGATCCCGCGCAGCAGAAGATGTTCGGCAAATTCAGCAAGGGCGTCGGCCTGGGGGAGATGAATGGCTCGGTGAGCCGCCAGATGAAGACCGACAGCGCGGTCGCGGGTCCGTGGGACGCGGCGGCAATGGTGAACGGACAATGGTTCGTGGCGACGAAGCATGACGTCGCGATCACGATCATTTTGAGCAACGCGGACTACGAGAAGGCGAAGGCGTTGGTGGGGGCGGCGTTTCAGAAGATCTGACCCTGCGCGCGAATCCGGGGTGGAGTGGAGTGGGGGCCGTTTTCGGACGGTCCCCACTCTGCGTTTCGGCGCGACGATGGAAAAGGAGAGTAGACTCGACGAGATTGCCCAGTGGGATGGCAGACGGCCGGTTTACTCGCGGGGGGTTGGGATATGGTGGCGCAGCTGGAGATGGGGCTGGATACGTTCGGCGACGTGACGACGAATGCGACCGGTGCGGCGTTGTCGCACGCGCAGGTCATCCGCAACGTCATCGACGAGGCGGTGCTCGCGGACCAGGTGGGGATCGACTTCATCGGACTGGGTGAGCATCACCGCGGCGACTTCGCGATCTCCTCGCCCGAGATGGTGCTCGCGGGGATCGCGGGTCGCACGCAGGGCATCCGGCTCGGGTCCGCGGTCACGGTACTCAGCTCCGACGATCCGATCCGCGTGTTCCAGCGGTTCTCGACGCTCAACGCGCTGTCGAATGGGCGCGCGGAAGTCATCCTCGGGCGGGGCTCGTTCACGGAGTCGTTTCCGCTGTTCGGCTTCGATCTCGACCAATACGAAGAGCTGTTCACCGAGAAGCTCGACCTCTTCGCCGCGCTGCTCAAACAGGAGCCCGTGACGTGGACGGGGAAACGGCGCCCGCCGCTGACCGCGCAGCGCGTCTTTCCCCTGATCGAGACCGGATCACTCACGACGTGGATCGGCGTCGGCGGGAGCCAGGAGTCCGTCGTGCGCGCGGCGCGTTACGGCATGCCGCTGATGCTGGCGATCATCGGCGGTGAACCGATGCGATTCGTCTCCTACATCGACCTCTATCACCGCGCGCTCGACCGACTCGGGAAGCCGCGGCTCCCGATCGGCGTCCATTCACCGGGTCACATCGCCGAGACCGACGCGCAGGCGAAAGAGGAACTGTGGGCGCCGTACAAAGCGATGCGGGACCGGATCGGCGCAGAGCGTGGGTGGGGACCGATGACCCGCCGAGAGTTCGATTCGGAGATCGCGCAGGGGTCGCTGTACTGCGGGTCGCCGGAGACCGTCGCGCGGAAGATCGCCGCGACCGCACAATTGCTGAAGATCGATCGCTTCGACATGAAGTACAGCGCGGGCACTTTGTCGCACGAGATCCTCATGCGGAGCGTCGAGCTGTATGGGAGCACAGTGATCCCGCTGGTGCGGGAGATGCTCGCCTGAGCGGCGGGCGCGGGTGAAAGAGCGAGCGGTAGTCGCTGGGGGTGATGCCCAGCACCGTCTTGAAGGACTTCGAGAGGTGACTCGCATTTCACGCCGCGATGGGAAGGTGCGGCAGAGGGGGGATTCGGGCGGGGCGGATTGGGTCCGTTCGCGAACGGACCTGCACGCGGACATGGTGGACGATGAGTCGTACTTAAGTATTGACGTTTCGCCTTTGAATCAGTACTTTAGTATATACTTTTGGCGTGGGGGCGGTCATGGCGATCAAGGAAATCAAGCTGCAGGCCTCGGGTAACTCCTCGTCGGCCATCCTGCCGAAGCCGATGTTGGATCATCTGCATTTGGGACAGCACGATACTGTGTTCGCGGTTGAAGTCGAAGGCGGCATTCTGCTGACACCCTACGACCCGACGTTTCGCGAGGCGATGGCGATCGCCGACGAGGGGATGCGGATGTACCGGAACGCGTATCGGGAACTGGCTGGCAAGTGACCGGACGGCCGGGCGAGCGATCGGGGCACGACGATTGGGCGCGGCCGGAACCACGATGGATTACGCGGCTCATGGCCGACACCAATCACGTCAATCTCCTGCGCGAGTTCGGCGGAGCTCATGGCATTCGTGATGACGGTCTTGTTGAGTCCGCGCTCGCGCGCCCAAGGCATCTCTGGGCGTATAACTCAGCAGCGGATCTCGCGGCGGCGTATGGGATCGGCGTCGCGAAGAATCATGGATACGTCGACGGCAACAAACGGACAGCCTTTCAGTTGATGTTCGTGTTCCTAGGGCTGAATGGATTCCGCCTGGCGGCCTCGGAGTCCGACATCGTGCATCTCATGGTAGGAGTCGCAGACGACACGATCGGTGAGACCGCATTGGCCGCATGGGTACGCGACCACATGCTCCCCTACTCCCCCGGCGCCTCGCTCAGCACGGTGGCATTCCTGCGACGTTCTCCGGCGGCGGAGGCGATGAAAGCAGGTGAGTTGCCCGAGGTGAGCGGCGGGTCCCAGTGGTCTTCCGGGGCGATCTCCGTCTCCTCATATTTGCCCGGGTCGCCCGTCGGTCGTCCAGACACCGATTTCTGACCAGAAGCCCACACCTCTTTCTACACCGCCGCCATGGATCGCGTTGCTGCGCTTGCCGCCGAATGGGAACGTGCGAAGGCTGGCGCCACGGACTATCTGGGGGTTATCGGCGCCGAGCACCTCGGGTTTCGGCCGACGCCGGAGTCCCGGAGTGTCGCCGAGCAGTTTCTGCATATCGCATCCACGCAGTATTCGTTTGCCGCGAGTGTGACGGGCCGAGCGAAGCCGGCTGCGGTGGCGAGCGGCGATCCGGAGAAGGACGAATCGTTGAAGGGGGATCCGGACGCATTGCGCCGGTTCGTTCTTGGCAGCTACGACTTCATGATCGAGGGCGTGCGGGGGCTGGATCCGGCGGGACTGGACGACGAGGTGGCATTCTTCCGGCGGCAGATGCCGCGGTCGATGCTGCTGGCGAAGGCACTCGAGCATCACGCGCATCATCGGGGACAGGTGGCCGTTTACCTGCGGTTGGCCGGGATCACGCCGCCGAGCCAGCGACTGTTCTGAGCATCGCGCAGTCGAGTGCGTGCCGCCGCCTGACATGATACAGCTCACCGAAGAGGCGTCGCTGACAGAAGCCGAGACCCAACGACTGTATGGGGGGTTACTCGATGCCGGTCGCATTACTGGATTCGGAATGGTCGAGTGCGATGGCTTGTGCCATGGTCGCAAGCACAGATTCACGCTGGACGAGCACGCGATGCCCAGGTGAAATCGGCATATTTCAGTAGCGAATCTCCGGACACGAACCCAGCCAAGCCAGACGAGCGTACGGAAAGAACCAAAAGCAAGCTGCCTCTCTGGGAGAAGTTAAAGGCTGTTTTCCGTCCTAGGTGACTGGTGCGATCGGTGACCGGGTCGTTGTCGTGAGGCGTGCGAGCCATACTCCAACATTTCTACTATGCTTGCTTCACCATATCGAGCGCTTGGTGCGCGGCGCGACGACCTTCCGTCGATGCCTCGACCCAGTTCTGGTTCCCGGCGAGCTCGGAGTGCGCAAACATCAGCGCGCCGTGAGGCCGCCGCAATACATCGCTCGGCGCCGGCTTGCCGTCACGACCCGCGTAGAACCCGGGACCCGGCGTGATGTAGGCGTGGCCCCATCGATTCAGCACGATACCGGAGACGTCCCGCTTCGCATCGAATCCCCCCGCGCTAAACATCTTCGTCATCTGCTGCAGGATCTGGGTCTCGTACTCGCGGTAGCTCGTACCGAAGAGACGCGCGCGCGCGGTCTTGCCCTGGTCCGCGAGGGATGACCCGTACTGATTGAACGGGACATAGAAGGTCAGGATGTTCGGCTGATCGGGGTCGAGCACGGGGTGGTAGTCACCGACGTGCATGTTCGGCCGCAGATTGCACGTAAAGCCGAACCCGCCGCGCCATGAGCACGCGGTATACCCAAGCTTGTAGAGAAAGCGCCAGTTGTCGAGCGCGACGTTGGCGACGAGCATCGGGGCACGCGGGAATTCGCTCATCGCGGTTCGATACTCGTCCGGCAACTGCTGTATTGCATGCTTCGCGGTCCAATTCGCCGCGGCCCAGATCACGGCGCGCCCACGGACCGTATGGAGATTCCCCTCACGCGCGTACGTGACCGTCGCCGGCTCGTGACCATCGGCATCATGCACCAGCCGCACGACGGTCGCACCCGTGCGCATGCGGACCGGCGCATTGGGCCGATCTAATGCATCGAAACGGATTCGCCCGTTATGGATCTCGGCGAACTGCGCGCTTCCCTCGATCGCGTCGGGAATGAGTCCCTTGACGATGCACCGCATGATGCCGTCGTTCCCGCCCGGAAACGAGTGAAAGTTCTCCGGCACGTTGGCCATCTTGTGCTCGCGGATGAACAGGATGCCCGACGGACTGAGACCGGTAAACCCGGGGAACTCATCGTAGAACGCTGCATACGCGGAGAGCACGTCGCTGCCCAGGCCAATCGACGCGGAGAGGAGGGGGTCCGCGTATCGCGCCACCTCTGGCCGCAGCTTGCGGACATTCGTGAGGTATTGCTCGTACGTCATGCTGTCGAGGTATTTCTTGAGACTGTCGTGATCGCCCTTCCACTTCTCGACCGGCTCGTTGTGCCACCGGAGGAGATCGCGCCGCACTTCGGGTGAGTAGGGCGTTCCCTCGAGATTGTGTCCCCACGGGTTGCGCACAAAATGGGGAGTCGGCTCGTCGTAGAAGAAGCCGTGATTCTCGAAGTCGTCGGCCCATACCTGATGGATGAAATTGTCTCGGCCGAACAACATCGCCTGACGATCCGACCGCATGCTGCCGTACTCGAAATCCGTGGGCAGACCGAGGTCGCGCCACATCTCGCCGCGCCATCCTTCAGATGGGCGCGGGGCGTCGGTGTCGTTCGAGCCTTGCGGTCCGATCAACCGCTGGCCACGAACGATGAACTCGTTCCGCTTGGCCTCACCGCCCATCAAGCCGTTGTTGTCGAGGATGAGGACCGTGCGCCCAGCGCCGCCGTCCTTGAGATAGAAATACGCTGAAGCCACGCCGGAGAACCCGCCACCGACGACGACGAGATCATAGATCTCCCCCGTCGCTGGCGCCACGGCGATCGACCGCTCGTACAAATTGTCGCGTATGCCGTGCCCCGCGGTGACGACATCCCAGGTATTGCCGTTGGCCCGGGCGTAATCGCCGACTCCCGCGGGCCCCGTCCACGGATCGATGGTGCGACCCGCGGCGGCGGCTGGTGCCGCACCCACCGGCGTGGGTTGGCCGCGAGCGGCGGGAGCGGCAGTGCCCAACAGCGCGGCGCCGGTGCCGAGTGCGACTGTGTTCAGGAAGTCGCGCCGCGTGATCTCGCGGCCCATTCCGAGCTCTAGCTCCTCGTTGGAGAGGGGCGGCTGTTTGCTGCCGGTGTCGTTGCCGGTGTCGTCGCTCATGCATCGCCTCGAAGCAATGTGGGCCGGGACCGTTATATGAGAATTAGTCGCATGGGGTGGGACCGCGAGAAAAAATGATCCGACCGTTGCGGCCCCATGTCAAGCCGACACCCCGTCGCGCCGTCCTTACCGACGGCGCCTTTTTCATACACAGCACCACTACTTGCCGGAGGACGCCCCCGCCCCGCTCACGGGGAGGATCGGGAGCGTGATCGCCGACGGGTATTGCGGACCGTGATGGATCACGTTGTGAGCGACGAGGGGGTCCTTCTCGTCGTAGTTGTTGCCGCCGGTGTTCAGGTTCCGATCCCAGTGCGGGAAGTTGCTGCTCGAGATCTCGATGCGGATCCGGTGGCCGGGCGCGAACGAGGTACTCGTGACGAGGGGGCTGAAGTCCACTTTGTACACGCCGCCCGGCTGCATGAAGACCGGCTTGTCGTACCCGTCGCGCCAGCGCACGCGCTGGATGCTCTCGTCCAGGTTGTAGGCGCGCCCGTTCTCATCGACGTCGAGCAGCTTGATCGTGAGATCGGTGTCCTTGCGGTCCGAGGAGAGATAGAGTGAGACCGTGACCGGACCCGTGATCTCGACCGCGCGCGCGAGGGGCGGAGTCGAGTACACGAGGACATCGCTCCGCATCTCGACACTGGATTGGTTGAATGCGCCGGCCGGCTCGGTGTTCGAGAGGGACGAGCGGGTGTAGCAGCACCAGGTGCCGCCGCCGAGGGTGGGGACCGGCGTCATGGGATCGTAGGTGAAGTGATCCGCGTCGTGCTTCCCGGGTTTGGCAGTCGTGAGGCGGCCGTTGCCGAGTCGAGTGTTCGCACCGCCATCGCTATCGAGATAGTACGTGACCGACTTGGCCTCCTTGGGCGGCCAACTGTCGTAGGTGCGCCACTGGTTGACGCCCATCATGTAGGCGCGGACACGCGGCTGTTTCGTGACCCCGTTGTCCACCCCTTTGAGGAAATGGTCGAACCAGTCCTGGACCAGCCCCACGTAGTCGAATCGTCCGTCGCCCAGGTCGCGCTCGCCGACGATGGTGTGCTCGGTGGCGCCGAGCTGCTGGCAGTGGAGCGTCGGAGCGATGACCGTCCTCGACTCGCTCCGCGCAGCCTCGGTCGCGGCGGTCTTGGTCTCCTGGGCGAACAGCGCCATGTTGGGCCCGATCGAGATGTCGTACCACGAGTTGAGCGTGAGCATCGGCGCGCTGATCGTGTCGTTCTGGTCGCCGAACTCCGCGTCCTTCCACGCCGGATCGTTCGGCAGTCGGTTGACGAAGATGTCGAAGTCGCTGGGTTCGGCGTGGATCGTCTTCATGATCTGGTTGATCGGCAGCACCGAGTAGGCGGAATCCACTGCGAGGGGATTGGGCTTGTTCTCGGGGTCCAGGTTCCAGTACTGGTGGATGTCCACCATCTGTTCGCGCGTGAGCTTCTCCGGGAACAACGGTCGCGGGGTGGGCACGGAGCCGTAGTACCACGACGCCCATTTTAGGCGCACCGCGCCACCGCGATAGAAGTTGCCCATCTCGTCGTACGGACCGAAGTGACCGATGCCGGCGCCCGCCGCCATCGGAACCACCGCGGCGAGGTGCGGCGGACGAAAGGCATTGAGCTTGTTCTGCTCTTCCGCGCTGGAGGAACAGCCGAGCGCGCCGATCTTGCCGTTGGACCAGGGCTGCTTTGCGATCCACTCGACGGCGTCGTACCCATCCTCGCCCGAGCGGACCATGTACGTGTAGGTACCTTCGGAGTAGTAGCGTCCGCGCACGCTCTCCCAGACGACGGCGTAGCCGTGCTTGAGAAAGCTCTCGATGAATTGCGGGAACCCGAGATGCTGCGGGTTGATGAGGTACGGCGAGCGGATGAGTACGGCCGGCAGATCTTTCCGCGGCTGGCCTTTGGGGAAGACGATGAGATGGTAGAGGCGCACCGAGTCGCGCATCGGGACCATGACCATGTCTTCGAGATCGGCGTGTGCGTTGATGTAGGTGATCGCTTCGTCGTCGCGAGTGACCTGGGCGGCGGCGGCGTCCGGTGTCGCGAGCAGTGCTGCGAGCGGCACGACGAGGCAACAGGCGAGAGAGGCGGTGCGGGCGAGGTGGGCCAGGCGTCCTGCGCAGCAGAGAGACACGCTTATCCTCCGATGGGTCGGGTTGGTCGTGGACGCTAAGCTGGAGTCCTTTTTTCCGGCGTCAAGGTCCATAAGGTGGGACCGCAATGGAACAGGGTGCCCGCCTAGGCGCCACGCTACTAGTAGGTACGGATGGAGACCGGGCGGCCGCGGGAACGATAGAGCGGTGGCGACCGGGTGGCGGATAGAATCTGCAACGGGCGGCCCTGGGATTGCGTAGCCGAAGGAGGACGTTGGTCTGGTGACCCGGGCCAAGGGGTCAGGGTCCCTTCATTTCCACGGATTGGGAGATATCGATGATCTCGTACAATTCCATGATTGTGCCATCGCTGATATTCGTCGCCGGGCTCGCGCGGAACGTCGGGGCGCAGCAGGGACCGCCGGCGGTGGAGGCGGGTGCCTCACAGCTGGCGCTGGCGAGCATCCCGGCGAAGGGCGGGGCGACGCTCACGGTCACGACGCCGGCGTTCAAGGCGGGGGGCGACATCCCCTTCGAGAACACGCAGTACAAGGGAAATGTGTTCCCCGGGCTGTCGTGGACCGCGGGGCCGGCGGGGACCAAGTCCTACGCGATCATCATGCAGGACGGCGACGCGATGCGGAACGGCGCCCCGATCCTGCACTGGACGATGGTGAACATTCCGGCGTCGGTGACCAAGCTCGACGCGGGCATGACCTCACCGCCGGCGGGGTCGGAGTACGGGCCGAACATCCGTGGGGCCAGCCAGCCATACACGGGCCCGCGCACGCCGCCCGGTCCGAAGCACCGGTATCACCTGCAGGTCTTTGCACTCGGCACCGCGATCGCGCTCTCGTCAAAGGCGACGTACGCCGACCTCACCGACGCGATGAAGGGGCAGGTGCTGGCGAGTGGGGAGGTTATCGGCCTAGGGCGGGCGCCGGACGATGCGGGCGGGCAGACCTCGCACTAACGATGGTATGGCCATTGTACGAAAACTCGTTGCGCGTGACTCGCGCACGGTCAAAGTACACGGCCATCGGTGCAAAAGCCGGCTCCGCCGCCTGCAATGCCTGGAAGGTGATCACGTGATGACTGCTCTTGGCAGTCACGCGATAGCCGCTCGCTCGCACCACGATCGTCGCCATATGGCGCGCGGCATTGTATGCGAATTCGTAACGTCCTGTGGCGGAAAGTGTGGCGATCTGCGCGTCCTTCAGGTTGACGTCGGCCCTTGCCCGGAGTTCGTCAAGTTCCGATTTGCTTGTCCCCTCGGACGCGACTCGCTTGTCTGCCAACAATTTCGTCCAAGTTATGCTCATCGCCGATTAGGAAAATTCGTCGTCTTTGCAGCACCGCTGCGAGGAAGTTATGGCCGTGCGCAGCCTTGGACGCAAACTCCTCCACCGTGTACCGCGTAAAGTGTACCTCACGGCCCAGCCGATCTTGCAGCGGCTGCAACGCCCCCGCCAACTCAAGACCAGACACATCTCCGACGATGATTAGGTCTATCTCGCTCTCGGAATGCTCACGATCTTCAGCGATCGAACCGTGGATGAGCGCCACGCGAATTCTCGTCGCGAATACGGCCAGCGCGTCGCGCAAGGGCTCAACGATCCCCACCGTCTTCGTGAGTATGCCGGCAAGCTCGCCCAAGATCGGGCACGCGGGATCAGGTCGATAATAGATGCGGTTGCCGTCCTGACGCCGCGTGAGTATACCGGAGCGGGTCAGCTTCGCCAGCGTCCGTTGGATCGAGGACGGCCCGACTCCCAACTGACCCGCCAAGTCGCTCAGATACCACTCTCGCTCCGCGCGTAACACCGTCGCGCCTAGGACAGCTTGCATCAGGGGCGTAAATAGGGGCTCCGTGATCGCATGGACCGGGCTCGATATCCCAATCAATCGTCGCCCAACGATTGGAAGACACGCACCCGACATCCATCGGGATTACGAGCACTTTACGACGCTTGCCCATCGTGCGGCACACCTGCGACAAGACGCGGAAACCGCCACCGGGTTGCGGTTTCGATCTGCATCGGGTGCGGCAATTCATCCTGAGCTATAACAAGCGCGATCGTGCACCGACCCCCGCGATCACGTCAGGACGAAGTACTCCAGATACAGGTACGCGCACGGCGCGACCAACAGCAAGCTGTCGAAGCGGTCGAACACACCGCCGTGACCGGGAATGAGCGTTGATGAGTCTTTGACGCCGGCGTCGCGCTTGAGAAGCGATTCCGTCAAGTCGCCCAGTTGACCGATGGTCCCGACGATCGCGCCCAGCACGATGGCGCTGGTCACCGGCAGGAATGTCAGCACGAGATACTTGGCCGCCAGCGCCACCAGGATCGCGGCGATCAATCCCGCCACGGCGCCCTCCCAGCTCTTCTGCGGACTGACGCGCGGGAAAAGTTTGTGCTTCCCCAGCGCTGACCCCACGTGAAATGCCGCGGAGTCACAGATCCATATCATCGCAAAGATCGATATCACCGTGTATCCACCCCACGCGTGTAGCTGGTCCGCGATCCGCGCGTCCGCCACACCCGCACCGGATGTGAAATAGCGCGCCACGGGAAAGACGGCTGGCACAAAGTGCTCGCGTATCCCGATCAGCGTGCCGAAGAACAGCGAGACGTAGAGCACGCCGAAGATCGTGGTCGAGAGATTGAGTAGCGCCGACCCCTGATTGCGAAAGAGCTCCCGCAGACTGAACACGACCATGATGGCGAGGAGAACGGTCACCAGAAGCGGCGGCTGCCACCGGCCCGGCAGGAAAAACGACAGGTTGATGAAAAAGCCCCCAATGATCCCCATGACCACGAGCGGCTTGGCGCCCTTGACTTCGGCGAGCCCATAGAATTCGCGCAACGCGACCGCGGAGGCGAGCGCGACGAAGCTGAAGAAGTACAGTCCGCCAGCCATGCACAGCAACAGGATCAGTGGGATGGCGACGACGCCGACGAGGACGCGTTGCGCCATGTTGCTCACGGGCTGGCCGTCACCGACGCCTCTGCCGCTGCCGACGCGCCGGTGGCGGCTCCCGGCCCCTGCAGCTTCGCCGCCCGAGAGGCCACGGTATTGAGATCGCCGCCAAGCGCGTCCATCACGCGTTGAAACTGGCAGTCAATGATGAGCAGGCCGATCACGTAGACCGCCAGATTGGCCGCGAAGATGATCGTGAAGAGCAGCGTGTACGGTAGCCAGATTCCGAAATAGAGCGCGAACCGCTTCAACCCGAGGTCGAACTTGGAACGGTTCGAGATGGTCGTGAGGAGCGCGATCGCAACCAGGGCGAGCAGCACTATCCCGAGCGGCGCCAGCCGCGCCACGGCAAATGCCAGGAAGATCACGACTTCCGATGCCCGGTCGAGCCGGTCGTCCAACCGCTTGCCCGCTTCCGACACGAGCCCGAACTCGCGCGCCATTCCCCCGTCCATGCCGTCCAGCACTTGCCCCACGGCCATCAGCACCAGGCCCACGCCGACGTGCCCGGCGGCGATTGCGCCCGCGGCCGCCACACTGACGACGAACGCCGACCACGTGACCTGCGTCGGTGTCGCTCTGAGGGTTAGGTGAAGGAACCTGTACAGCGGCCTGACCACGGCGTCCGAGATCCGGCCAAGTGCCGGCGCCCGTTCATGCACGAAGCCATCCGTAATACACGACCACGTTGAGGACGAGGAGCACGACGAACAACACGCGTTCCTTCACCTTGTCGGAGATGTTCGTGAGCCAGCCCTGGGTCACGTAGGCCGAATACGGGTAGAACGGCATCTTCTCGAAACGCACGCTGTAGTCCATGGCCAAGTGGATCATGAAAAAGAGGGCCGGGACGATGGTGCCAAGGAAGTAGCACAGCGGAAGGATCCACAGCAGCGCGACGGGCTCCTGGAGCGAGGACCGCCAATAGTACCCGCGCTTGTCGTGTAAGCCCACGGCGCGCAGATAGAATGGCAGTTTCACCAGGTGATCGACGTCGACGGCCATGCCGAAGGTGTAGGCGAGCACCAGTTGCTCCCCGGTGAGCCCCAAGACCTGAACGCCCAGGGTCGTCGCGAGAAGGTGGGTACCGATCTTCATTGCGGACTCACGAGGATCATGGGGTGTGGGCCAATGTGTGTGTCCGTTGTGTGTCCGTGTCGATCGGCGGGGCACCATCTGTGCCCGCAACAGCTCGTCGGAACCGAGATAGCTACTGACTGGGTGTGGCCCGTGCAACCTGGCGGATGCATTCGTATCCAATGCACGAAAATGTGATCTCCCGAGTTTGGGAATTTCTAGGGACTATTTGGCCGAACGGGCACCCGGTTGGATGCCCGTTTCTATCGCTAAGCTATTGTCATGCAACCAGTTCACTCAGCGACCAGGGGCGGAATCCACCTGTCGGTTCGCGGAAGGTCGGTCCGGACCAGGTGAGACACCGGGGACCCGCGTCGTGACTGACAACGATGCGCGGAGTGCGGACTGTGCGCCGCTTGGGATAACTATCGTGCAGACAGGGTGCGTCGGATCAGATTCAGACCGACGCGACCTAGGGATAAGTTATGTTGCTTGGATATATAATGGAATTGACGTTAAAGGTGTATTCCACTATATATCATGTATGCTGTCAGACGTCGCCGCACGCGAGGTATTTCACGTACTCATGCTGGAGCGCCTGCTTCAGCACGTCGGGCCGCGGTTAGTCCTGAAGGGAGGGGTAAACCTCCGCCTGTTCTTCAGCAGCCCTCGATATTCACAGGATATGGATTTTGATGCGGAACCGAACCTGCGTTCGGCCGCAAAAACGGCGATTCGGAAGAGTCTAACAGACCCATATCTCCGGCGACGCTTCGCGCAGCTCGGTGGCGGCGATATCCGAATTCCGGAAAGGGCGGCCAAGGACACGGAGACAACCCTAAGGCATAAGTTCGGCGTGGTGACGTCCGGCGGCATCGATCTGCCGACCAAGATCGAGATCTCGTTTCGGGCTCGGCCGCCGCTCGACACTGGCTCGGTGGTCTCGGCTACGCCCGCGAGCGGACCGGTGGCGCCGTTGTCGCCACCGCTCCTCGTCCCTCACTACACTCGTCTCCCCGCGGTCCGGCAAAAGATCGGCGCGCTCGCCCTCCGTAACGAGGTCCAAGCGCGTGACATCTTCGACCTGGGCGTGCTCGATGGGACGAACATCGACCCAGCCAATGCCGCGCTCCTCCGGCAGAGTCTTCCAGACTCCGTGCTTCGTAAGGCTGCGGCGCGCGCGCTCGAGATTCCGTTCGTGGCGTACCGCGATAGCGTGTTGGACTACCTCGACCCAGCCGACCGAGAGCGATATGATGGCGTCCAAGCCTGGGACGACCTGTGTCTCGGCGCGAACACACTCGTTGAGCATCTGCGACAGCTGCCCGGACCTGAATGGGTACCATGGTACGGTGATGAGGCTCGGCCAACACATGGCCTCGGCGGTCGCCGTTCGAAAACGAGACTCGACGCGCAGCGACTATGACCGCCGTCGACACAGATAGGGTACAGCACCCCTCACGCATCGCCGACGTCTTTTTACGTCCTGCGTTCGCGCGCGCCCCGGTCTTTTCCACACGTGACGTCGCGGCGGAGGCACAGGTCAGCACGTCCTCCGCCGCACGCGCGCTCGCGACGCTCGCTGAACGCGGGTCTGTCACGTCGGTCGTCCGCGGCGTGTGGGCCCGCCCCAGTCATCCCGACTTCTCGCCGTACGCGATCGTGCCGTTCCTCCTCGGCGCGTCCGTGGGTGCCGACGGCTGGCAAAATGCGGAGCCTGGATACGTGTCCCTGCTTTCAGCGCTCAACCTGCACGGACTCATCGACCAAATACCACGCACTATCCAGATCGTCGTAGGCGCCCAACGCCCAGCCATCCGGTCACCTGTTGGCGTCTATACCTTTCATCGCTTGCAGTCAGATTTATTGACGGGCTTCGAGCCTGGTGGCCGCCTCGCGAACTTTGAGCTCGCAACACCGACGAAAGCGGTATTCGATACACTGTATCTATCAACGCGGCGAGGCCGCCGACACGCGTACTTGCCCGAGCTCGACCTGTCTCGACTCGTGCGTGACACCGACATGCAGCGCTATATCGCGCTCATTCACTCCACTTCACTTCGGACGGCTGTAACGGAACGCTGGCAGCCGTTGCTGCGGCAACGCAAGCAGCACTGAGGAAGCAGCACCGGTCGTCGCAGTTGCGCGACCGCAAAATCACTGACTTAACTACCTCACAAACGCCCGTATGGTTCGTTGGCAGATGGTGAGCTGAAATTGACTACAACGCCGAGGTAGGCAATGGCTGATCCCCCCGACAAGGCTCCCCCGAAAAAGCCATTCGACAGCGACGACGCGTGGCCGAATACGATGAAGCACTACAAGTGGGAGAAAGAGACGCCGCACGCGGACGAGCCACAGCCAGAAGAGCCACCCCCAGCCGAAGAGCCGCAAGCCGACGGCCAGCCCTAGCCCGCGGCCAACGTTACATCATACTCGGGACGGGTAATGACTGCCCCCCATCTCGCATCGCCGTCACAACATGATGCCATCGCCGCCGCTCCCGGAGCGCTCCTCGTGCTCGCGGGCCCGGGCGCGGGCAAGACGTATTGCCTCACGGAGCGCATAGGCTCTCTCATCGAACGCTTCGGCGTCGACCCTGCCCGCATCTGCGCGTTCACGTTCACGAACAAGGCGGCGGGAGAGATCGCGCAGCGGCTCGAGGCGCGGCTTCAGGACCGTGCGGACCGGATCCAGCGCGGCACGATCCACGCGTTTTGCGCCTCGCTCCTCCGTGAGTTCGGAGCCCGAGTGGACCTCGCTCCCGGATTCGGTATCGCCGACGCGGAATACCAACTCAATGTCCTCCGGCGCATCGAAGGGCCTCGGCGATGGCATTCCAATACGCTGACGCGTTTCGGCGCACACCGGCTGCGCGGCGACCCACTCCAGCACAACGACCTCGCACTCTTCGTCCAATACGAGGCGTTCCTGACCGCACGGAGCGTGGTCGACTTTGACATGCTCCTGATCAAGACGGCCGAGCTGTTGGAGCAACCCGACGCGGCCAGGATCATCCGCGCACGATGGGATGCCATTCTGGTAGACGAGTTCCAGGATCTGAGCCCCGTCCAATACCGCGTGATCAGCGCCCTGGCGCACGACCACGGACACCTGTTCGCGGTCGGCGACGCCGATCAATCGATCTACTCATGGGCGGGCGCAGACCCTGCCGTATTCAAGCGCTTCGTCGATGACTTCAGCCCCACGCGCGTTCACCTCGAAGACAATCGCCGCTGCCCGGCCGCTGTCATGGTGCCCGCGCAACGGCTCGTGGCGGTCAACACGCCGCTCTTCGCCGACCGTACACCGCCGCGCGCCGATCGGGTATCAGCGTTCCCAGTGACGGTGGTCGGCTTCGAAACGGAAAACGACGAGGTCGCGTGGATCATCGACGACATCCGACGCGACCGCGCGGAGCACGACTATGAATGGGGCGAGATCGCCTTACTCTACCGCAAACACGAGATCGGCGACCGGCTCGAGGCCGCGTTTCTGGCGGCAGGGATTCCCTGTCGGCTGGCGTCGGGCCGCGCGATCACGGACGATCCGGTCGTCGCGTACGTGATCGCCGCGCTCCGGGTGATCGCCATGCCCGATGATGAAGTGGTCCGGGACGCGTTCTTCACGGCGGCACTGCCTGGACCGCTCCTCGACAACGCGCGCGCGCAGGCGCAATCGGAGCATCGCGACCTCCGGTACCAGCTCAACCGGATGGTGACTTCCCTGCCCCGCGCCGACGCGGACGCGCGACGGGTGAGGCGGGCGCTGACCGATTGGCGGAACCTCGCGGCGGTCGCGAGCCGGCACGGCACACTGGGGTCGCTCGTGCAGGATCTCTTGTCGCGGCGCGTCGGGAATGTGGGCTCGGTGCTCGACACCCATCACGATGCGATCAGCGATCCCGCGTCGAACCCAGAAGTCGTCGCGCTGGCCGCGCGGCTCCGAGCCGCACGTGTACGGAGCCGCACGTTTTGGATGCCGCGTATGGGGGGTGTCGAGATCGCGCTCAAGGGGATGCTGGCGGCAATCGGGATCAGCGACGTGCGGCTCGGCGGAACGCCACCCAGAGGCGCGGAACAGCTCGGACCGGACGAGACGCCGTCGCTGGGCGTCGCGCTGGGGTTGTTCAAGGCCGCGCAACTGCTCGAGATGGAAGGGTCATCGGAGGCGTTCAAGAGCTTCACCGCGATCGACATCGAGACCACGGGACGCGACACGGCATCCGCTGAGGTCGTGGACATTGCGGCGGTGCGGGTGCGGGATGGGCAGATCACGGAGGCATTTGAGTCGCTGGTCAAGCCGAGGGTGCGGATCGACGCGGGTGCGGCGGAGACGCATGGGATCCGTGAGGCAGAGGTGGCCGACGCGCCATCGTTCGCGGAGATGTGGCCTCGGTGGCTCGCGTTCTGCGGGGACGACGTCGTCGTCGCGCACAACGGGTACATGTTCGACTTCCGGATCCTGACGCGGATGGCGGCGGAGACCGACGCGCCGTTCAACCTGTGCACGTACGACACGCTGCCGCTGGCGCGCGACCTGATGCCGACGAGCCGGAAGCTCGGGCATCTTGCGGAAGCGTTCGGAGTGCCGATCGAGCAGGCGCACCGCGCGCTGGGGGATGCGCGGGTGCTCGCGCAGGTCGTCGTCCGGCTGCATGAGGCCAAGGCCACGCGCGGCCGCAAGACGGCGCTCATCAATGTGCTCGATCACCTGGGCATCGCGCTCGCACTCAGTCCGACCGACACCATGTGCCCCGAGGCCCGTCTCTTCCGCGATCTCGCACGGGTGTTTGCGCTGAGCCGGTACAGCACTAGCCTCGAAAGTTACGAACGCGAGCAGGGCGACGACATCTCCATTCCCACCGTCGATGACGTGATCGAGCGGCTTGGCGGCGTGGCGCTCATGGCCAAGATTCGAAGAGAACGGACTGCCGATGAGCGGTATCCGAGCGCCATGCTCCGCCTCCGCCGACTCATCGCCGACCTTCCCGACGCACCACTCGACGAACAGCTGTCACTCTTTCTCGAACGCGTGGCGCTCTCCCGGTTCGACGGCGAGAAGCCGGACCCCGGGCGGGTGAATCTGCTCACGCTACACTCGACGAAGGGCCTCGAGTTCTCCCGCGTGTACGTGGTCGGCGTCGAAGACCTGCAGCTGCCCGGAGGGTCGCCGACGACGGGGCCAATAGCCGCTGAGATCGAAGAAGGACGACGGCTCTTGTACGTCGGCATGACGCGGACCAAGGATCGCTTAGTGCTGACTCACGTCGCGACGCGCGGCGGCAAACCCACCGGCGGCCATCGATTCCTCGACGAAATGGGGCTGCCCCTCAACGCCGCCAGAGTTGGCGAGAGGACTACAACACTCACCGGCCCCACACCAGTTTAGGGCTGCATCCCCCGGCGAGAAATTGGAGCGCCGGAGGTCATTACCCGCGATCCCGACGCTGAAAACTGACGCGTCAACCCAGACTCATTTCGGGGACCCAGGCCTCGAACGTGTGACAGGGGTAGCGCGAAAAACGTTGCGCGGCAGGGTGCCGGGGACTGCGCCGATCGCGCGTCTCAACTCGCGCCGCAACCTCGGGGGCTCCACTATCGAGGCGCTTTGTACCCCGGTCCTCGCAGCACACGGCCCGGTCGGTCATTCGTGATCTTGCCGTCGAACACCACCGGCCGGCCGTTCACGAACACGTCCTTGACCCCTACTGAGTATTGCAGCGGATTGGTGAAGGTCGCGACGTCGTGGATCGTGGCGGGATCGAAGACCGCAATGTCCGCCATCATCCCGGGCCGCAGGATACCGCGATCCATGATCCCGACTCGGCTCGCAGCCAGCGAAGTCATCTTACGGACGGCCTCCTCGAGCCGCATGGTGTGTTCCTCGCGCACGTACTTGGCGAGCACGCGCGGAAAAGTGCCGAAGGCGCGAGGGTGAGCCTTGGTCTTACTCAATGGTCCGTCTTCCCCGCGTTCCGGGGAATCGGATCCGTAGGTGACCAGCGGATCGGACACGGCGGCTCTGACGTCCGAATCTCCCATGATGTCGATGACGACGGAGCTTTCGCCGTGATCGGCGACCGCGATGTCCATCGCCGCATCCCGCGGGTCCTTGCCCATCGCACGCCCGATCTCGGCGAATGTCATCCCCTCGTACTTCGCATAGGCGGGATTCACGACCTCGATCAGCTGCACCCCGGCGGCTCCGCCAGAACCGAGCCATTCGTTCTCCCATGGGGAGTTCGGCGTATCCATCTCCGTTTTGGCTTTGGCGCGCAGGGCGGGGTCTTTAAGCCGCTCGGCCATCTTGTCCATACCACCTTCCAGCACCCACGGCGGGAAGCAGGCGGGCAGATCGTTCGACGCGCGGGTGTACGGATACACGCTGGCGGCGACATCGATGCCGCGCGACCTAGCTCCCGCGATCCGGCGCAGGACCTCTGGCATCTTGCCAAAATTCTCGCGGTAGGCGGTCTTCAGGTGCCAGATGGTGGCCGAGATGTCGGCGCGCTGCGAGATCGCGAACACCTCGTCCAGCGACGAAAAGATGCGGTCGCCTTCTGAGCGTTGGTGCGTGAAGTACACACCGCCGTAGCGCCGTGCCACCTTCGCCAGCTCCACAAGCTCATCGGTCGACGCGTATTGGTCGGGGATGTACTGGAGCGCTGAGCTCAACCCCCACGCCCCGTCCTCCATCGCCTGGGCAACGACCTGCCGCATCTGATCCAACTCGGGGGGCGTAGCCGGCCGGTTGATTTGACCAATGACGTAGTTGCGGACGCTGCCAGCGCCCACGAACGTGCCGAGGTTGATCGCGGACTTGGTGCGCTCGAAATGCTTGAAGTATTCGGCGAGGGTGTGCCAGTCCAGCGTTACGCCGTATTTGGTGGCCTCGTCTTGCCTGTCCTTGAGCATACCGTCGTTGGCCGGCGCGATCGAGCTGCCTTCGCCCGTGATCTCGGTCGTGACGCCCTGGGTGATCTTGCTGGCGGCCCGGTTGTCGACGAGGATGTTGAATTCCGATTGCCCCTGCACATCGATGAAGCCGGGCGACGCTACGAGCCCCGTGGCGTCCACGCGCTGGGTCGCGTCGGCGTCGTGTAGATCGCCGATGGCGGCAACGCGGTCGCTATCGACCCCGATGTCGCCAACGAACCACGGCGCGCCGGTGCCATCGACAATTCGCGCGTGGGCGATGATGACGTCGTAGTGGGGTCGTTGGCAGTTAGCGGTCGCCGTAGCAAGCAGCGTGGCGAGCAAACCAAGGGCAGCGGACGAGAGTCGGCCGAGAGTGGGCATTGCTGATCTCGAAGATGGGAGCGCAGAGCGCGCGTCAGGCGCGCGACAAGCATAGGGCTTCACTCCGCAGAGCGCTAGTTAGGATCGCCGCCGCTGCCAGACCCCCGACCGGGAAGGTGGGCACAGCGTGCTCCTCGCGAGCCGTCACTTACCCAGCAGCGTCAGCGTGCACTGCTGCTCGACAGAGGTGGCAGTAGCTCCGGGTGAAGCCGCTCATGGCCGCGGTGCTCCTCCAGCCATTCGTCCCGCCCTCTATATTGTTCCGACCCGCTGCCACACCCCGACGACACAACGACGAGAGCAATCGATGACACGCCCGCACGAAGACCTCGAGCGCCACATTCCCACCGATCACCGCCCCGGCGGCGCGCCGATCGGATTCGCGTCCGGCGGGTGGTGTGCGATCGATATCGCGCACGTGAGGGCCGATCGCGTGGACGCCGGGATCTCGGCGTATGAGACAATGGTCGAAAAAGCGCGCACGTCGGCGGTGAAAGCGCACGGCGGGGCGATTCTCCGCTCCGTCAACAATCGGCGCGTGATCGCGCTGATCGCGATCAACGGCCATGACGCGTTTCGGCATCTCAAGTCCGCGTGGGACGATCATCATCTCAACGCGGAGCGGCACGCCGTGGCCGAGTCCAGTACGCTCACGCTGTACCGGCTTACCGCGAGCGGCGGCGACGCCACCATCGACCCAGCATCGACAGACTCGTACGCATTCGAGCACGTCGCGCGTGATCCGGACCACGTGCGAGCGCTGATCGCCGCCATCGCCGCGGCGCAAGGTTTCCGAGGCGTGCTCGTCTTCGGGACTGACGATGCCAAGGCGTCGGCGATCGTCTACCGGTTCGCGCACGCCTCAGAGGTAGACGCGTTTCGTCAGAGTGCCGTCGCGCAGCAGGCCCTCGGTCGAGTCGGTGACAGTGGCGAGACGGTATTTGCCGTTCATCCGGTCAAGACCTTCGGATAGAGTCGGCGCGAGCTCGGAGGCGCATCAGCGACGACGGTCACAGTCACCGTCTCGAGCGACATCGAGCGCCTCCGCAGCGTAGCGTTTTCGCGCTCGATGCGCCAAACCGTCGGGTCAGGCTCGCTTCACCATATCAGGGGATTGCCCCACAACCGTGTCCGCGATATCCCGACTGACACGGGCCGATTTCCCGCGCATACTTGGGGGCGTCTACCTACCCGGAGCACTCGATGGCGGCGTCCACCATCACCGCTGAGGAGCGTGGCAGCTTCGCTCTTCTTGGCTTGATCTACCGAAGGCACGCCGTCCGGGCATACAAGCCCGACCTCGTTGACGAGCAGCGGCTTCGTGTACTGCTGGACGCCGCGGTCCACGCACCCACGGCCATGCATCAGGAGCCATGGCAATTCATTGTCATCCAAGACCGTGCAGTGCTTAAACGCCTCTCCGATCGCGCCAAGTCGATGGCCAGCACGGAGTCGGCACATCACGGAAACCTGCTCAAGCCGCCCGGTGCGGCTGGCGATGGCATTGGGTCACCGCTCGCCGACCCACACTTCAACATCTTTTATGATGCGGGCACTTTGGTGGTCATCTGCGCGCGACCGACGAATGATTTTGTCGCTGCCGACTGTTGGCTCGCGGCGGAGAATTTCATGCTGGCAGCGGTCGCGGACGGACTTGGCACATGTTGTATTGGATTCGCCGTCGCGGCGCTCAATACTCCTGAATCAAAGGCCGAGCTTGGTCTCCCAGCCGATGTGCACGCGTTCGCGCCCCTGATCGTCGGCATTCCGCGCGGCGACACACCTCCCGTGCCGCGTAAGGCGCCGGTCGTGGTCAGGTGGATTCGCTGATCCCCCGCAGCTGACAGTTAGGTGGCTCGGGGGTGCGATTCCGACTCCGCAACGCGTTTGATATGTTCGAGCACGCGGTGGTCGCGTCGCCGTCGCACCATGACGCCATCGCCGCATACCGCGAATGCTGCTTGTGCTCGCGGTCACCGTCCGCCGGTGGAAACGACCAGCCGATGCGCCGGAACTCGCCGACGGCGCCGGATCTCGTGATTCGCGATGAGCGGGATCTTGGGGCGGAGCGGGAGCGGCTCAACGGATTGATCGACCGGTTCGCCGCGGGCGGCCCGGCGGGGTGCACCACGCATCCGCACACTTTCTTCGGGCCGATGACGCCGCAGGAGTGGGCGACGTTGATGTACAAGCATCTCGACCATCATCTGCGGCAGTTTGGGGCGTAGCTCCGCGCGCGGCGCGATAGTCTATGGTCGGTACGATTCGTTTGCGTCGGCTATGGCATAGAGCTGAGCATTTATGACCACCACACCCACGACCCAATTGAGAGCTTGTGGAGGAACCGTCTTCGCAGTCCAAATGTTCGTCGAAGGATCGTACACCTGGAATGCGTTGACCGGGTCGTACGGATCCACCCCGCCGAGTACGTAGACCAGGCCGTTCAGGACGCCCACGCCCCAGGGCTGACGGAGATTGCTCAGGACCGCCCTGCCCGTCCATGTGTCCGTCGCAGGGTCATACGCATTGAGCGTGCTGCCGACGTTACTACAGCATTGATTCGTGCCACCGATCGCGTAGAGCGTACCGTTGACGGCCGCCACGAGGTTAAGAACGCCGCCTCCCGGAACGGGCGACCGCGCGGTCCATCGATCCGCGACCGGGTCGTACACTTCCAACGCCCCATCCATGCTCAAGACATAGAGCAGATTACCAATCACGGCAACACCGGGGTAGCGCACGGTCACAGGCAACGACGATTTTGGCGTCCACATGTTCGACGCTGGATCGTACGCCTCGACGGCTGTCGTGTCGCCGCCAATGACGTATATCAGGCCATTCAGCACGCCGACTCCGGGCGCGTACCGCGCCGTTGGAATCGGAGCTTCCACGGTCCAGCTGTCTGTCGCGGGATTGTATGCCTCCAACACCGTGCCGGGCCCGCTCAATCCGCGCACGTTGTAGATGATGCCGTTCACGACGCCTGCCCCCCACGACGAGCCGGTGCCAGTCATTGAACTGTGGCCGATCCAGCAGTCGTGCACGCACGCGGCGCCAACCGCGGGACCTCCAGCCGTCGTGAAGGACGTCTGCACAGACGCCGGCAACATTAGCCCATTCTGCGCGGTGGCTTCAGTCGACACATCGATGGTATAGGTCGTGTTAGGCGAGAGGCCCTTCACCGTCTGAAATACCGCGCTCAGCGTGGGGCCACTCGCAGGCACGACCGTCCCCGCGACCGCGACGCCGCCGATCGTCACGTGAATCGCACCGATCAGGCTCGCGGCAATCATTGGCTCGCTGAACACGACCACGATGACATCATTGATCGAGATGTCCGTCTTCCGGTTCGCAGGGGAGATCCGTACGATCTGCGGAACCGATGACGCCGGCACGGGGCTATAGCCGATTGTCGTGTCCCCGCGATCGCGCGCGACGCGCACTTCCACGGTGTCGCCCGTTTGCGCCGCGATCGCAATGGGGTCGAACCCGCCGTCGGGCATCGGTCCGCCGACAGTCGTTGCGGACCGGAGATTCATTATCGTGACGTGTATGCCGCCGGGGATTGACTCCGGGACCAGCGATACGTACGCGTCGCCGCTAGTGGTAGCGGCTGCGGAATCCGGCGTAGGGGCGAAGGGAGAGGACACGAGGGCCGGCGTCGCCGGCACCGCCCCTGTCTTGTCCGGGGCGGCGGGGCTCTTCGAGCATGCGACGAGGAGCATGGCGGCACACCAGGGCACTGCACGCCCGGACCGCGCCCAACAACGACTCCGCAACCACGACATCGCTGCTGCCTCACCGCGCGACATAGGCACCTGTTCGCTCCGCATCAGAGAGTCCCATCAATCGTGAAGCCCGCCCAATAGGCGGGTGCATCTCCATCCCGAGTGGTCAGCGCGACACGCTGTGCGGCAGCGAGCGCATCCGCTTCCCTTCCTGGCCCGCGCGTCGCGACGATGCGACGCGGCCCGGACGCGTTTCCTGCCTGGAGCGCCGGGGGATTGCAACGCTTACCGTCCGAGGACCCCTGTTGCGCGTTGTCGATACGACGTCGTAGCCTTCGACCTGAGCTGCATGGCGAACGTACCAATGCGGCCACTGAGACCGGTCCCGACGGGGGGAGGGTCGACCGCGAGACCGATTGCGCCGGGCGCGACGCTCGTCAACACGACGCCGTCGCCGTATCTGATCAAGTGCGACCCGGTCGCGGTGAGCACGTACAGACTGAAGAAATTGTCGAACGCGATTGCGATCGGACCCGCGTCAGGAGGCGCAATGGGGTAGGTGTTGAACGGTGTCAAACTACCTCCGTTTTCGTACCCGCGATTAGCCGGGCTGGTGTAGACGTCCGACCGAGTCAGCGATGAAGGGCGGAGATTCTGACTCGTACTGGTGTTGCCGGACTGTGTGGCCCGGTGATGGTGCTCAGCGACCGCGGGCAGTCCCGGTTTTCCGGGGGGCGTGTCCGCGAGGCTTCCCCGTCGCGTCGGAGAGCTCGATCCACGCGGGGGCGTGGTCGGACGCATGTTCGCGAGCGCGGACATCGCGATCGACGCCGGCGGATTTGAGACGTTTCGCGAGCGCGGGACTCAGGAGGAAGTGATCGATGCGGAGGCCCGCGTCGCGCGCGAAGGCATTGCGGAAATATTTCCAGAACGTGTAGATACGCTCGCCGGCGTGCGTCTTGCGGAGCGCATCGGTCCAGCCTTGCGCGACGAGACGGCGGTAGGCCTCGCGCACCTCAGGCCGGAAGAGGGCGTCATCGACCCACCGCTCCGGCGCATACACGTCGAGATCGGTCGGCATGACGTTGTAGTCCCCGACGAGCGCAACCGGCACGCCGGTAGCGAGAAGCGCCTTGGCATGTTCGTGAAGTCGTTCGAACCAGCGCAGTTTGTAGTTGAACTTCGGCCCGGGTGCGGGATTACCGTTGGGGAGATAGATGCACCCAACGATGATGCCGTTGACCGCCGCCTCGATGTAGCGGCTATGCGAGTCGTGGGGATCGCCGGGGAGTGCGCGCCGGCATTCGACGGGTACGACGCCGCGCGCGAGGATCGCGACGCCGTTCCAGCTTTTCTGACCGTGCCAGATCGCGCCGTAGCCCGCGGCCTCGATGGCGCCGAGTGGAAACTTCTCCTGGGGCGCTTTCAGCTCCTGGAGGCAGACGATGTCGGGGGAGGTTTCCCCGAGCCATTCGAGGAGATTGGTGATTCGGCCGTTGACGCCGTTGACGTTGTAGGTGGCGATGCGCACGGCGGGCTCGGGATCGGTAGTGAGCGCCGCAACTAGCGCGGCGGGAATGTGCTACCCTTTGCTAATATATCCGGCGCGATTCGGACGCCATCACTCGAATCGTCATTGGGACCCACCACACGAACCGAGCAATTCTGAGCGTATCGCGTAAAGGGGCAGAGCAGAGCGCGGGGGAGCGGACCGACACGGCGGCAACAGCGGAGCGGCGGCGGCGAGAGCTCTCTGGTCTTGCGACCGTTTCCGAGAGCGCGACCGATCCCTCGGACGTACCCGAGGTACACGACTGGGATCGCGCGGTCGTGGGTCGATTCCATCGACCGGCGAAGGAGTCGGTGACACCTCGCCTCGATGCGTGACGACGCGGGCTGCGGCGTGACCACATCCGATTGCGCGGCGGCATCGCCGCCTTAGACTTCTGAATCATGGCGAAGACGAGCGCGGGGCTCGTGATGTACAGAGTGCGGGATGGCGTGCTCGAAGTATTGCTCGTGCATCCGGGTGGACCGTTCTGGGCGCGGAAGGATGCGGGCGCGTGGTTCGTGGCGAAGGGGGAGATCGAACCGGGCGAGGAAGAGCTCGAAGCGGCAGAGCGGGAATTCCAAGAGGAGATAGGGATCCCACCGGTCGGACCGTACCTGCCGCTCGGGCGCGTCACGCACAAGAGCGGCAAGGTCGTGGTGGCGTGGGCATTCGAGGGGACGTGCGACCCCGCGATGGTGAAGAGCAACCTGTTCATGATGGAGTGGCCGCCCAAGTCCGGGCAGTTGCAGGAATTCCCCGAAGTCGACCGGGCGGAGTTCTTCACCATCGAGGGCGCGCGGGAGAAGATCAACGCGCGGGAGTTCTCGCTAATCGAGCGGTTGCAGGTCATCCTCTCGACGGATGGCGCGCCGGAGGAAGGGAGGGGTTGAGACGGCAGACGAACAGGCGGCCACGGTGGGGTCGGCTGATTCGTGCGGAAGAGGAGCGCGACGAGCTGGGTGCCGATCCCGCACGCGACGTATACCGCGCGCCGGTTCGAGGTGAGCTTGGCGAGCCAGTCGAATGCGCCGCCGTACGCGAGCATGATCGGCGCGCCGCCTGGTGGCGTGGCCCATAGTGTGAACCGGAGGCCGCCCGAGTAGTACGCGTGGTCCAGCGTTTTGCGGTCTACCGTGTCCCCGACCAGCACCAGACACGCTCTGCCACCCATCGCCGGTCGATGCCCTCCAGGCGTCAGTGGTGCGCGGCGACCGCGCCAGATCTCGTGGCCGACTCCAGATCTCGTGGCCGACTATAGTCGCGCTTGCGGGACAGTATTCGCTATGGAGCGTCGAAGATCGCGCCGACGTCGGTTCCCACAATCGCCCATCCGATCGCGTACGCTGTAAGCGAGCCCGCGACCCGCCCGATTCGCACGAGTATCGGAGTCACGGCGTGTTACCCCGCGAGATAGATGGCGCGCCCGTGAGCTGCATCACACGTCCGGCGCCGGCGGTAGTGGGATCTCTCGCACGGCGAGCGAGAGGGAGCATGGTCAGGTCAACATGTGTGCGGGTTCAACCGACTGGAACTCGTCACAATGGACAAATCGATCGCACTCTGGTATTACGGTTTACTGCATAGTAACTTTACTGTTTACTGCATAGCCATATTACGGTTTACTACATTGGTGTTTTACGGTTTACTGCACTGGAGAGTTTACGGTCTCCCCGATGCAGGTGCCGTCGAAGATGTATTGTATATAGTGTAACTCGTTATATAGTAATCTTTTATGCCACAACGAAAACATACGACTCCTCAGAACTCTCCCGCCAGACAAGCTCGTCAGTGGTGGAAGACGCATATCAACGCCGGCGAGTATGTGATCTCGCCTGTCCGGGCGCCCTCGGCCGGTGTCGCGAGAGTCCTCCGCCAGGACGATCTCGTTTACCAGGTCGCGGGAGGGCGGGTGTGGATCCTGACTCACCATCGGCCGACCGATGGCCGAACGTTGTTTCTCTCGAACTATTGGCCTGTCGTCGCGCTCGTGCTCGAACACTACGCGCCGGCAGCGATCGTCGGACTGGACGCGGTCCGCCTCCATCTCGGTGACTTCGCTCCGCCAACCCTCATCCACGCCAACCACACCGCCAACTTGAGCGAGTACACGCTCAAGTTGGACGCAGAATTCGAACTCCATTTGCGTCCGCGTCCAGGTGTTACGACCCGTATCGTGCAGCTCGATGGTCCAAGCGGATCCACGCTCCCAGTGCTTGCGCCGCCCGCTCTTCTCCTCACGCTCGACGAGCCACAACTCATTGCGGGGATAGAGCCGATTTCGGCGTGGCTGCGCCATCTCACCCTTCGCGAGGCGGATGTACGCGAAGCTGCCGAGGAGAACCCGCGGCCGATTCGTCTCCAGCGGCTGGCAGATCTCGCGGGTGGTCTTGGAAATGAGCCGTTGCGACGACTCCTGGATTCCGCCGCGCGCGCCACCTCGGAGCATGCGGCTCCGCCAGCGCGCACCGGAGTCGGCACGCGCATCATCATCCCGCCGGTGCTGCTTTCCGCCCACGCGGGCGGCGGGTCGCCGTGGGTCGACGCACAAATGATGCGATTGGCTCGGCAGACACGAGAGGCGGACGCGCTCATCGGTGCCGAGGCGGTCGCGCTGCCCACTTTTGCCTTTCGCCGTCTGGCGGCGAACGCGCGTCAGTCGAAAGTGTTTGACGCTTACCATAGCACGACGATGGAAGGGTATCGCATCTCGCCCGAGATCGCGGAGGCGATCGTTCGCGGCGATGCGATGGTGGATGCCACGCAGGATGCCAAGTCTTTGGAGGCGGCGATGGCCGTACAGGGCTACTCCAAAGCGTTCGACGACGTGCTGGAACTCGCAGCGGCACGTGCACTGATCACCGGCGGCGTCATCCTGGACCTCTATGAGGCGCTCTATCGGCCATCCGTAGAAGCACGCATCGTCGAGCCACATGACCTGCGGCGGTGGCGCAATGGACCTGTCACACTGCGCGGTTGGCGCCATGTTCCACCGAACTACAAGAAGATCGATGACCTGATTTCCGGTCTCGTGACATTCGCGGCGCGTACGGATGTCGCGGCGATCACGCGCGCCTTGCTGGTCCATCTCGAGTTCGTGACCGTTCACCCGTTCTACGACGGCAACGGACGACTTGGACGACTGCTGATGAACCTCGTGCTGCTGTCGGCCGGCTATCCGTGGGTCACGATCCGTTCAGACGAGCGAATACCATTCTTCAGCTCCATCGAGCGAGCACAGGTCGAGGACGACACCAGGCCATTCATTGAATTTCTTTGGCATTTGATTCGGCGCGCGACGGCCGATCTCGCTGCGGCTCCCGCGACTCGCTCACGCAGCGATCGACGAAAATAGCAGACAGAGGAGGCAGTTACATGCCGACAGGAGCCGCCATGCCCAAACTTCGCGTCCAGAGCTTCTCGATCTCCATCGATGGCTACGGTGCGGGCCCCAACCAGGATCTCGCCAATCCGCTCGGCGTCGGCGGCATGGCGCTCCACGAATGGGCCTTCGCGACACACACCTTTCGACAGATGCATGGCCAAGAGGACGGATCCACCGGCACCGACGAGCAATTCGCGGCCCGCGGCTTCCACAACATCGGCGCCTGGATACTCGGCCGCAATATGTTCGGCCCCGTCCGCGGACCCTGGCCCGACGACAGCTGGAAAGGCTGGTGGGGCGACAACCCAGTATACCATTGTCCGGTCTTCGTACTCACGCACTACCCGCGCGCTTCGCTCACGATGGAAGGGGGAACGACCTTCCATTTTGTCACCGACGGAATCCACGCCGCCCTCGAGCGAGCCAATGAGGCCGCCAAAGGCCAAGACGTCCGGCTCGGCGGCGGGGTCTCCACCATCCAGCAATACCTTCGCGCCGGACTCATTGACGAAATGCACTTGGCCATCTCGCCAGTCATACTCGGCGCTGGTGAACAATTGTTCGCCGGCATCGATGCCGCGAAACTCGGCTACCACTGCACCGAACACGTCCCCACCGCGAATGCGACGCATGTGGTCCTGACGAAGCGGACGTAGGGTAGACCTGCGCGAACGTGCGCTGGACGACCGGCCACGCGGGAGAGGCCTGTCATTCGCTAATATATCCGACAGAGATCGGTGATCTACTTCTTCTACGACGGCGCAACGATCGCAGAACGCGCCGGTCGTAGAGCCAAGCTGCCGTCGTGGCCGGCCACACCAGTCGAGGCGCCGACCCACACACATGACCTATACACGAGCGAGCGCACACGCATGAACGATCTGTTGGAGGAGGCGGCTCGACGCGCCGCAGCATATATCGCGGCGGTCCCCGCCCGCAGCGTCGCGCCAAGACCAGAGGATGTATCCCGGCTCGAGGAGTTGGGAGGCCCGCTGCCCGAAGGCCCGTCCGATCCGACCGCGGTCATTCGCCTGCTCGATGACGTCGGCTCACCTGCGACTGTCGCGTCAACCGGCGGTCGCTATTTCGGTTTCGTCGTCGGAGGCACCCTGCCCGCCGCGTTGGCCGCTAGCTGGCTCGCCGGCGCGTGGGACCAGAACGTCGGTTTCACGGTGATGTCTCCGGTCGCGGCCGCATTGGAGGTCATCGTTCTCGACTGGCTCCGCGACGTCGTGGGACTGCCCGCAACCTGCGGCGCAGGGTTCGTGACCGGAGCAACGATGGCCAACTTCAGTGGGCTCGCGGCCGCGCGGTCTGCACTGCTCCGGCGGGCCGGCTGGAACCCGGAGGAGCAAGGATTGTTCGGCGCACCCGAGCTCACGGTCGTCGTGGGAGACGAGGTGCACGTGTCGCTACTCAAGGCGCTGGCCATGCTGGGATTGGGCCGGTCACGCGTCACCCGGGTGCCGGTCGATGATCAGGGACGCATCCGTGCACGTGATCTGCCGGCGCTCGACGATCGGACGATTGTCTGTATCCAAGCGGGCAACGTCAACACGGGCGCCTTCGATCCGGCCACGGATATCTGCGCCGCGGCTCGCGACGCCGGCGCGTGGGTCCACGTGGACGGTGCCTTCGGCCTCTGGGCGGCCGTCGCTCCCCAACGACGGCACCTGTTCAACGGCTTCGCGGACGCGGATTCATGGGCCACGGATTGCCACAAATGGCTAAACGTGCCACACGATTCCGGGATCGCTTTCGTCCGGGACCCCGAGCATTTACGCCAGGCGATGGCGCTGAGCGCCGCGTACCTGCCAGCGAGCAACGTGCGGGAGCCGTCGAACTATACCCCCGAAGCCTCTCGGCGCGCACGCGGCGTGGAGCTGTGGGCTGCGCTCCGATCGTTAGGACGCTCCGGACTGGCTGCGATGATCGAGCGCGACTGCCAGCTCGCCACTCGATTCGCGCAGGGGCTGTCGCGGGCTGGGTTTCAGATTCTGAACGACGTGGTCCTCAACCAGGTGCTCGTGTCCTTCGGCGACGCGGCAACGACTCGCCGTATCATCGCGGAGATTCAGAACGACGGCACATGCTGGTGCGGCGGCACCGAGTGGCAAGGCCACACCGCCATGCGCATCAGTGTCTCCTGCCACGCCACGACGGAAGATGACATCGACCGCAGCCTGGCCGCGGTGATACGGGTTGCCCAAGCCGCGACGGAGCGTTGAGCTCCTGCCGCGATCGAATGCAAGTGCCACGCGGACGGTAGTTGGCAAAACCACCGCGCCGTGCGCGACGGACTAGCTACGCCTTTCGGCTGTTGTTGTTGCCCTTGTCTACTTTCTGCTCTCGCTGTTGCAGTTGCTATTGCCGTTGCTGTTCGCTGTTGCTCCTGTCGACTCTCGACTTTCGACTCTCGGCTGTTGCCGTTATTTGAGCCCCACCATCCCCCGCACCGAAGCCGTAAGCGCCGCAACATCATACCCCACCCCCCGCCGAAACACCGTCGTAATACTACGGATCGCCGAAGGATGCCCCACCAAATCCCCGTCCAACACGACGAGATCCGCCTGCTTCCCAGCCGCGATCGTCCCAACCCGGTCGCTGATCCCAAGTACCTTCGCCCCGTTCGATGTCATGATCTGCACCGCCTGCTCGGTCGTAAATCCAGCTTCGACCAAGAGCTCGAAATTGCGCTGATCGCCATATCCCGCGATCTCCGTCAGACAACAGGGGTCGGAGCCCGCACCAAGCAAGCCACCCGCCTTCACGAATGCGCGCTCGAATGCCATCGCCTTGCCGAACGCGATGCGCTCCGCAGTGTCGTTCTTGTGTTGCGCCGAATCGTACCACGCACGGACCACCGTCGCCGCGCCCGGCGCGAGCGCGTCGTAGACCCTCGGATCGAGCGGAATTCGGCTCGGCGAGTACAGCTCGAACACCCCGAGCGTCGAAGTGAGCGCGACGTGGTGGGAGACCATGTCGGCGATCGTGCGCCGCACATCGGGGCCGTCGATATCGAGGGCGTCGTACTGCGCGGAGTCGGTCGTGACCGGACAGACATCGGGCTGCTTGCCAGGCCAGAACTCCGTGTCGGTCAGTAGCCCGTGCTCGAGGCCATCGATTCCCATATCCACGGCCTCACGGAATCCGACCGAGCACAGGTGCGCCGTCACCTTCATCCCGTGCTTGTGCGCCTCGTCGATCGCGGCGCGGAGCTCGTCACGCGTGATCTGCGTGTAAGCCTTGAACCACGTCACCCCTTCTTCGGACCAGTAGCGGACGAGCCGGCGCGCGTCTTCAGGGGTGCTCATCTCATGCATCCAGCTCACGCTGCTGTTCCGGCCCTGGAGGTAGGGACCGGTGACGATGATGTCCGGACCGACGGTCGTGCCACGCTCGATCGCGGCGCGGACGTTGATCTCCTGGTAGGGATCGAGGCTGCCCGTCGTGCGGATCGTGGTGACGCCCGATGCGAGGAAGAGGTGCGGGTAGCTCGTGAGCATCGAACGCGTCCCCGCGATCGCGGAGCCGTAGTACATATGGTCGTGAAGCCCGATGATGCCCGGGATCACCGTGTGCCCTGGCAGGTCGAGCACGCGCGCGCCGGCCCGCACGGCGACCGACGCGGCGGGACCGACGGTTTGGATCTTCCCCTGCTCGACGATGATCGTCTGGTCGGGGCGAGCCGGAGTGCCGGTGCCGTCGATGATCGTGACGTGCTCGAGGGCCACGACCGCCGTATCTATAGATATGAAGGGCGAGCGCGGGTGAGGGGCGGCGGCGGGCGCCTGCGCGTCCGCGCCAGTCGCGCCGATCACGGCGCCCGCGAGCGCGAACAACATCCGATAGCTAGAACCCGGCATGACTCTCACGCGACCTCCTGGGAGTGACATCGAGCATCATCATCATCTGTGCGCCTCGGTGCTCGGCGATGTGACAGTGGAGCATCCACCGTCCGGGGTTGGATAGATCGAGCAGTACGTCGACCACCTGTCCCGCCGGGATCAGTGCGGTGTCGATCCACGCGAGATACGGATTCGGAATGCCGTTCCGCGAGAGGACGAGCATCCGTTGGCCGTGCAGGTGTATCGGATGATCCATCGCGTGCAGCCCGGTCGGATCATTATAGATGCGAACCTTAATGACATCGCCCTGCCGGAACCGCCAGTCGATGTCCATGTTCTCCTTTCCCGTCGCCGAATCGCGGAGTACCCACGTGATGTCGTTGGCGGTGGTCATCCCGTTCATCGCACCCATGCCGTCGTTCCATTCGACGGGGACGGACGCGCCGCCAAGCATCGCGGACATGGCTGCGGGCAGGTGGTCGGCGCGGATGTGGAGGGAAAGGATCTTGTCGGGAGGTCGGCCGAAGTCGCGGCGGTAGCGCTCGATGTCTGCTGAGGCGGCGGCGTCGCTTGCAAGTGTGGCGAAATGGGCGGCGCGGTCCGGCGCGGCTCGCTCGGGCGCCATGTGCACCGTGGCGACGGAATCGATCTCGGGGTAGAGCGCGCCGGTCAGGTGATCGAGGGCCTGAACGCGGTTCGTCAGCGTGACCGTGCCAGTATCCGGGAAGCGCACATCGACGACATAGCGTTCGGCCGGAGCGATCACGATGCTCCGCACCCATTGCTCGCGGGTGAAGTCCCCTGCCCCGGCGGCCACGAGCTTCATGGGCGCGGCGCCGAAGGAGAGATTCATGACTCGGGCGTTGGAGACATTGGTGAGATAGTATCGCACGACCGCCCCGCGCGAAGCGGTCGACTCGAAGCCGGATACCCCGTTCACGAGCATGACATTGCCGAAGCGTCCCATGAGGACGTGCGTCGGGGCGGTCGCACCGAATGGGACTGGGGCGCTGTCGGCGAGCAGCATGTCGCCGATTGCCAGGATCTGTTCACTATTGACGGGCGCCGGTCGTAAGTCGCGGGGCCGGACGATGATGTTGCCGTAAAGGCCGAGTGGTTGCTGGATGTCTTCGCGCTCGTGCGAGTGATACCAAAAGAGCCCGGCGTCGGGGAATCGCACGTGGTAGGTGAACGTGCCACCCGGGGGGACGGCCGCCTGTGAGATGCCGACCGCGCCGTCCGACGCGCTGTCCAGCCGGATGCCGTGCCAGTGCACCGCCGACGGCATGTCCGTCGCGTTGCGGAACTGCACGACGATCTGCGCACCCTGGGTCACGTCGATCAGCGGGCCGGGGATCTGTCCGTTGTATGCGTAGGCGGTGAAGATTCGGCCGGCGACGGTGCGGCGTACCAGCATGGCCGACAGCGTCAACGTGTCGCCTGAATGCAACCGCTTGATCTCGCGGGGCCCCGCGGGCACGAGCGGCGGCCCGCCCGCCGGCTCGGCGGGCAGGAACGGCGCGACATCCGGCTGCATCCCGGGCATCACCATCCCGGGCGTCGTCGCCATCATCGCGACGGCGCTCTGCGGCGATATGGCGTCGCGGTGCGCCACGAGCCGCGTGCTGGGGGATGTCCCGCGCAACACGAGACGGCCGGTGCGTGTGGGAGTACTTGCCGAGGGCTCGGCGCTGATCAGAATCCGAAACCGATCGCGCGTGATCTCGCCGAGTGTCGTCCGCCCGCTCCGCACGACCCCGAGCTTGACCACGCTATCCAAGTCCAGCGTCGTCATCCAGGCAACGTACGTCGGAGCGATGGAGTCGTTCGAATACTTGGTGAGTCCCGCGATCGAGATGGCGACCCGATAGCGAGGGCGTCCGTCTTGGGTCACGGCCACGTCAAACGGCGATGGCACGGGGTCCAGCTCCAGCACCGCCGTCGCGTCGTAGAACTCGGGAGTCGGTGTGAGCTCCGCGCAGTAGTTGACGCTGCTAATGCAGACGGCACTCGCCGCTTCGACGCGCCCGCCGTCCCACGTCGTCGCGAGGCATAACACGCTGACCGTCTGAATCCGCCACATGCGCGCGGCCAGGTGGCCCAAGCGGCGGACGACATACGTCAGAGTCACGCGGCGTGAGCGCTCATTCTTGTGCCTCGCTCGCAACCCTTCGATCGGCGGCCGGCCGCGCGATGTAGAACACGGGAATGCCGAGGAGGATGACCGCAATCACGGCGATGGTCGGCCACCGGCTCGTCGGATCGACCAGCGCGCTCCCCAGCACGCCAACCGTCGCCAGGATGAAGAGAGCCGGCACGACCGGATACCCCGGCAGCCGGAACGACGGACGGTACGTGGCCTGGCGGCGAAGTGTGAATACGGCCGCGACGGACAGCGCGTAGAAGGGCACGATCGCCAGGACGAACGTGTCGGCGAGTTGCTCGAAGGTCCGTGCCAGCACGAAGACGACGCCCAGCGCGGCGGCGAGCGCAATCGCCACATACGGCGTCTGGTAGCGGGGATGCACGGCCGCGACCGGGCGAAAGAGCAGCCCATCATCCGCCATGGCGAAGAAGATGCGCGGACAGGTGAGGAGCGAGCCGTTGAGCGTGCTGACAGTGGCGACGACGACCACCGCGCCGACCACGACCACGCCCCAATGGCCGACGAGCTTGTCCGCGACCTCCGCGGCGACGAGCGAGGAGGTCGTGATACTGCTGATGGGCAGCACCGTCAGATACGCGAGGTTGGCGGCACAATAGATCACGAGGACCGTGAGCGTCCCGCCGATGAGCGCGCGTGGGAGCGTGCGCTCCGGATTCTTGACCTCGCCGGCCACGAAGCTGAGGTCCGCCCATCCGTCGTACGCCCAGAGTACTGCGACGAGAGCCACGCCGAATCCGCTAGGCGTCACGAGCGTAGTGCTTGGCACCGACAGTTGCTGGGTGTGCATCAACGACGGTGCAAGCCATGCCGCGGCGAGCGCGATCAGCAGCAGCGCGCCGACCTTGACGACGGTGGCGACTTCGAGCAGGAGCGCGCTCGAGCGGACGCCCCGAATGTTGAGGGCGGCCAGCAGGATGATGGCGACGGCCGCGACGTAATGCACCGTCGTGTCGTATGGCGCGACGCGTGGGTCGTAGCCCAGCATGCGGAGCGCGTATTCCGCGAACGTCGTCGCCACGGCGCCGAGAGCGGCCGCGCGAATGATGACGACCTCAGCCCATCCGAACAGAAACGCTGGGAGCCGGCCCCACCCTTCACGCACGATGACGTAGATACCGCCCGTTCGTGGCAGCGCCGTCGTGATCTCCGCCAGCGTGAGCGCACCGCAGAGTGCAAGGAGTCCACCGACGACCCAGACGCTCATCAGCGCGCCGGGTGTGGGTAGCCGGCGTGCGATCGAGGCGGGTGAGCGGAAGATCCCCGACCCGATCGTCGATCCGACCACGACGGCCGTGGCGCCGAGTAGTGTGAGGCGGCGCGGGAGCGCCACGCGGGTGTTGCGGGGCACGGTCGCTATGCGAAGAGGCTGGCTTGGCCGCCGGTGTGCCAGAACAACACCGTCTCCGATTCCTTGAACCGGCCGGCGCGGACCCATGTAATGAGTGCGCCGAGCGCTTTGGCGGTATAGGTGTGATCGACGAACAGCGCTTCCGTGTGGGCGGCGAGGCGTTGAGCTTCATGCGACGCTGGTGATGGGATGCCGTAGCCCTCGCCGATGAACGTGTCGTCGACGGTGATCGGCCCCACGTCGGCGAATGCGGCGCCATCGAGACCGAGCATAGTGCCTATACCGGCGACGATACTATAGATGTGTGCCTGGATCGATGACGCCGGATCGTCCGCGCTGACGCCAATGACGCGAGTGTGGAGACCGTAGAGCGTGCAGCCGGCGACAAGACCCGCTTGGGTGCCGCCGGAGGAACAGGCGTGGACGATCACATCGGGCGCGGGTCCTTGGGTCAGCAGCTCCGCGATCGCCTGGACGAATCCGAGCGCGCCGAGCGGGGTGGATGCTCCCAGTGGGATCTCGAATGGGGCGCGTCCGGCTTTACGCAGTCGCTCCGAGGCGGCGCGCATCGCGGGCCCACGCGCGTCCCGGGACGGGATGTACTCGATCTCGGCGCCGAGCAGATCGTTGAGCAGCGCGTTGCCGGTCAGGCGGTCGGGGCGCTGGCCGTTGGCGAGGATCAGGCAGCGGAGGCCGAGATGTGCGGCGGTAGCGGCGGTGACGCGAGCGTGGTTGGATTGGATGCCGCCGACGGTGACGAGCGTGTCGGCGTGTGCGGCTACGGCGGGTGCGACGGCGTACGCGAGCTTGCGGACCTTATTACCGCCGAACCCGAATGGGATGGCGTCGTCGCGCTTTACTAATAGAGTGGGACCGCCGCCGAGTGCGTGGCGGAGGCTGGTGAGCTCTTGGAGTGGAGACGGGGCGTCGAGGAGGGGGGCGGTCGGGATCGACGCGAGCTGACGCAGGGCGTCGAGGTACGACGTGGTGGGGACGGTGGCACNNTGGAGGCGGGTCACGGGGGGGGCGGGTAAACGACAGGGGCGGTTGCACTGATGCGAAATAAGATACCCCGTATTGGTGACGCCAGGATGCTACTGGCCGCGCTTTGCCTTTTCCGCCACCAGCGCCAGGACCGTCGCTCCGGCGTACAATCATCCCTTCCTCATTGACCGATTGGAATGGGGATATGAATCCGGATTCGGACTGAGCGACTCACCATTCCTTACCCCTCGGCCGAGGGTAAGGGTTGCCGGCGGGGTAGTCAGCATTTCGTGGGTGTGGATGTAACCCCAAGCGAAACGGAAGTAACCTGCCGGTTGCAAGGCTTGTGTTAACCCCTTCCATTGGTACTGGTCGGCCTGTGTCCCGCACCAGACATTGTTGACCTTTCTGGCGCCATCGATCGGGTTGAGCTGGCGCCCTTGATCCGGCGGTTGTGATCGCGTGAGCCGCCGGCGTTATGGCGGCTCGCGTGTATCAGGTTGTGGTTCGTCGACGGGGGCGTACACGAGCCGACGCCGCCTCTTGCGGCGCGCTGGCACGGCGTCGAGCGACCCGGTAATAGGCCCACCACAGGTGCGCCGCAGCGCCGCGGAGTGGCCGCCAAGGCTCCGCGAGCACGATCAATTCTTTTGCTGTCGGACGAGTCTCGAGCGCGAGTCCGAGTTGGACGCCGGACTGGATGCCGACATCACCTGCGGGCCACGCATCGCTATGGCCGAGGCAGAAGAGCAGATAGACATCAGCCGTCCAGGGACCGACGCCGGGCAGCGCCGTCAGCGCGCGGTGTGCCTCGTCGGCATCCAGCTCGCGCAGCGCCTCGAGGTCGAGACGTTCGGCTTGGATCTCCTCGGCGATACGGAGGAGCGTCGTCGTCTTGGCGACCGACAATCCCAAGTGGCAGAGTTGTATCACGGTGGCGCGTCGGACGATGTCGTGGTGAAACGGGTCGAAGGCACCGCGAACGCGCTCCCAAATGGCGTTGGCGCTCGCCGTGGACAGCATCTGCCCCACGATGATTTGCGCAAGGCCGGCGAACCCTGGCTCGCGGCGGCGCAGGGCCGGCATTCCCGTGGCGGCCAGCGCATCGCGGAGGCGCGGGTCACGCCGCGCTAATGTCTTGATCGCGCGGTCGAGATCCGCTTGTGTATGGAAGTACGAGGCCGGGCGATGCGGGGTAGATGCGGCCGAGGATGGGCGCAGCCGTAGCACTAGATGCCGATCGAGGCGGTTTGGGCGCCTTCGAGAGACAGGAGATGCGCCTTGACCGGCAGGCCGCCGCCGAAGCCCGTGAGGTGGCCAGTCGATCCGATGACGCGGTGGCATGGGGTGATGATCGGAATCGGGTTCCGTCCGTTCGCGGCGCCGACCGCGCGCACGGCGTTGGGTTGGCCGATCTGTTTCGCGATCTGGGCGTACGATCGCGTTTCGCCGAAAGGAATCGTGAGCAGCGCGCGCCACACCTTCTGCTGGAAGTCGGTGCCGACGAAGTCCAGTGGCAGAGCGAAAGCCTTCCGTGTGCCGGCGAAGTACTCCTCGAGCTGCCGTGCCGTCTCGACGAGCACCGGGTGGTCGGGAGCTTCCCCACCGATGGTCAGCCGGAGGTTGGCTGGATCCGTCGTTTCCCACAGTATCGCGGCAAGGCCGGCATCGGACCCGACCAGTCTCAAACGGCCGATGGGGGACGGCACCCATCTATAGACGTAGGTCTTGTCGCTGGCGCGCGGATTGGCCTTCACGTCGGGTCCCTCGGTAGCGGCTCTGGCAATCGCCGCCTGCTGTCGGTGCTGCGTCGCCGCTAATACGTATCGACAAAGCTAAGGGTAAAGACGCCATCTGGTCCAATGGTCTNNAATTGATGTCCCAACCGATTCACCGCCCGACGACATTGACATGCCGAACGGTGGCCTACCGCCCGTTTAGCCGACGCCGCATACGGAAGTGCGCGCGGCTTCGCGCGGTAAGTCGTACGTCGCCGCCGTCCCACAAACATCGGTTTGGAACGACCTGCGCGGATGCAGGCACCAGCGCGTCGTTCCTTGCAATAAACCTAGCTATAGGTTACCTTGTCGATGTCACCGGCGGTCTTCCGGCGAGCCGGATTCACGGTTCACGTGTTCTTGCCACCTCGTGAGCACGGCCCAGCGCATGTACATGTTCGTAAGGCGGGTTGCGAGGTCGTCATTCTTCTCGCTGACGGGTCGGCCCAATCCGCGAGTGGGATGAGCGATCGTGATATCGCCACCGCGCGTCGGATCGTACTGGACGACCGGGACTATTTACTCGGCTATTGGGACCCTACCATGATGACACGACGTGAACGCCGAGCGACGGCCTCCGGTGCGACAGTGCGCTACGATCCGGAGACGGAGCGCGTCGTCGTGTCGTGTGCGAACCGTGCGGAGTTCCACCTGCCGATCGAGGCGTTTGCGCCTGCTGCACGTGGGACGCGGGAGGAGCGCGCCGCGGTGACGGTGAGCCGCAGTGGGGACGGTATCCGGTGGGACGTCTTCGATGTCGATTACTACTGGCCGTACCTGCTCTCTGTACTACTCGGCCCGGCCGCGTGGCGACGAGCGTCCCGGAGTGCCCTTGGCAGCATGACGAGTCCCGCCAAGGCTCGCGCGGCCCGAGCAAACGGTGCCAAAGGCGGGCGGCCACGGAAGCGGCAAGCCGTCCGGTAAGCTGTCGCTGGCGGCAACTCTCCTACCGCTCGACGCCCCGAGCTGAGAACAACGAAGTGATCTGTTTCCGTATTGGGCTGAAGCAGGCGCCACGATTCACTGACATCATGTACTACGTGTGATGCGTCCGGGAACACTTCGAGCGCAAACTGTTGTCCAAGCTGGAGAATGAAACCGCCGCACCGGTCGGCGTGCACGGATTCAACTCGCAGCGGAGCTGCTTCATGCCTTGCTAGCCACGCGCGAAGGCCGGACCGCGCTGGTCACGCGGGCGGCGTATTTGGCTGTCGGCCGCGATAAATAACGCTCGGCTTTTCGCCTTACTCGGCACCCTCATTTAAGAATTCGAGTTGTCTCCGATAGACGTATTGCTTCGCGTACCGTCTTCCTGTGATCTCGCGTGCGATCCCCGAATCGACCAAGCGGCCGAGGGGGACGGGGCAGCCAGCAGACACCCGGTCAAGGCAGAGTGGTCAGTGACGGGGGTGTCTGTGCGAACCCTTTAGAACTCGTGCGGATAATATAATAGTTAGAGGCTCATCTTTAATATTCCGGCAGGTCTCGCTAGACCCCTTAGTTCTCGTTGGCGCAAATAAAGATTAAAGATGAATCTCGATTTGCACAGCAACCTCTTCATTTGGCAATCCGGCCCACCCAGGGCCCTTACAGGCAGCTCGTAGGGTTACCGCACCGCAGGTGGTGAACCGTCGCGTCGCGCGATGCTACCGACTCACGCCGACGTCAGTCCGTCCGCCGCGACGACCGCGTCAGCAAACGCCTGCGGCGCCTCCTGCGGCACATTGTGCCCAATGCCCTTCAGGGTTCGGTGCGAATACTTCCCCGAGAACTTCTTGGCATACGGCGCCCCATCCGCCGCCGCGCCATCGAAATCACTCCCAATCGTAATCGTCGGCGCCGTGATCACCGGCCCCGCGAACAGCTTCTGCTCGAGCGCGTCGTACTTCGGCTCGCCCTTCGCCAGACTCTGCCGCCACCGGTAGTTATGGATCACGATCGCGACGTGGTCCGGGTTCGCAACGCCGCGGCCGTCCGATTGAACGTCGCATCATCGAACGCCCACNNCTCGTGATCAGGTACCCGCTCACGGACACGATTGCCTTGCACCGCGCCGGCCAGAGCGCCGCCATGACGTCGGCCGTCCGTGCACCCCAATCAAAGCCGCCGATCACCGCCTTCTTGATCTTGAGGGCATCCATCAGCGCGATGATGTCGAGCCCCACTACCGACTGCTGGCCGTTCCGGAAGGTGTCGCTCGAGAGAAAGCGGGTAGAGCCATGGCCGCGCAGATACGGGACGATCACCCGATACCCCTTCGCCGCCAACAACGGCGCGACATCGACGTAGCTGTGGATATCGTAGGGCCACCCGTGCAACAGGATCACAGCGGGCCCACCGGCGGGACCGTCTTGGGCGTACCCAACGTTCAGGAGGCCGGCGTCGATCTGCTTGATCGCGGCGAACGATGTGTGCGTCCCGGCCGACGTGCGTGGCGTCACAGGGACCACACCCGGCGACGTCATCCGCGTGATCTGCGCACCCGCGGAACCGATCATGCTCATCTCCGCGGCGGCTATCGTCATGGCCGCCGTGCCCAAAAACCGGCGGCGATCGTAGTCGGTGTCGTCGGCCATTGGACTACCTCCTATTGGGTTCAAAGTCGCCAGAATAGGGCCACATCACCGATACGTTGGTGTCATTCGTCGTGCATCAGCCGAACGTGAACGAGTACGCCGCCACGCCGGCATCGAGAAACTCGATCTCGAACTGCCGATCAACGATTGGCTTGGGTTGCCGGATCAGTTGATACACCCGCTGTTCGGTCACGGTGCCGTTGCCCTGTGCGTCAACGTCGTCGCCGTGAGCGGCGCCCGGTGGCTGACCATCGATGAGCACGCGAAATCGTACGGATGCCCCGGGCGTTGCCGGCCCCATCACAAGATGAAGATCGCGAGCGTGAAACCGGTACACGATCCGCCCGCCACCAGTGTTCAGGACGGTGGCCTGTTTCCCCACCGTCCAATCGCCCGAAAGGGCCCAATGATTGAGTTTCAGCTGCTTGGGGACAGCGTAGACGTGACGTTTGTCCGATACTGCACCACCAGGAGACGAAAAGCCGTCGGTGCGCGCGTAACCGACGTAGTTCTCCGCGGACTCCAGATCGTCCGCGTCGGCGGCGGCTTCAATACCGTGAGCATCGACCGACACCGGCTCATGACTGACTCCACTAGCTCCTGCCTCGGTCAGCAATTGCTGAATGATCGTTTCCGATTCGCTGTACCCGCCCTCGCCGAACTGGTGATGGCGGATGTGCCCGTGCGCGTCGACGATATAGAGGGCGGGCCAATATTGGTTGTTGAACGCATTCCAGATCGCGTAGTCGTTATCGATCGCGGTCGGGTAGTCGACCATCATGGCCGCCGAGGCCAGACGGACGTTGGCGACATTCTTCTCGAACTCGAACTCGGGGGTCTGCACGTTGATGACCACCAACCCTTTGCCCTTGTATTTCTCGGCCCACGCTCGCACATACGGCAGCGTGCGGAGCCAGTTGATGCAGGTATAGGTCGAGAAGTCGATCAAGACGACTTTGCCGCGGAGGCCGGCCGCGGTCAGAGGCGGCGAGTTGAGCCACCCGGTCGCGCCGGCGAGTGAGGACAGCTCCCCTTCTATAGGTAGGCGAGCCGTCGCGGACGCTACCTGCTGTACCACGTTGTGGTCCTCGGGGAGAATTCTGATCAGAATCCCGATCGCGCCGGCGAGGAGGCCCGCGAACACGAGCTGATTGGCTTTCATAGTGAATGCCTTCGGGGTGGTGTCGTGTGACGCGTGTTACGGCATACGGGCACCCAGCGTTAACAGCGGCCGCCGACTGATACCAAAGTATGATCTGCCGGACCCGCGGCGTCGAGCATGACGAGGGAATGTTCAGGGACTCTTCCTCCGGGATCGGAATGGCGAGCGAGCTCGGGTGGACACCGGTCGGCCTGGACCGCAGAATAGGCAGCTCTTGGCCACGTGACAGCCAGGTGACGGGCGCGCCGACGGGCAGGTGACACGGCGTCGGCATCTTCGCAGCGGTTCGTGCGACTTCGCCTTGCGACCATTTCGGGCGAGCCTTCCTTCTCCTCCCAGGATGGATTCGATGACCCGCTCCCTTCGCTCGATTCTCCCCGCCCTGCTCGCACTCGCGTTCGCACCCCCCGCCTGGACCCCCACGCACGCCCCCGCCCCAACTGCTCGGACCCGAACGTATTACCTGGCCGCCGACGAGGTCACATGGGACTATGTCCCCGGTGGACAAGACGCGATCGCGGGCCACCCATACGTGGACTCGGCGTTCTTTGCCAAGGCCCCGCCCCAGGTCGTCAGCACGACGTACCACAAGGTGCTCTATCGCGAATACACTGATAGCAGCTTCACGACTCTCAAGCCGCGGCCGCCCGAATGGGCGCATCTGGGTTTTCTCGGCCCCGTCATCCGCGCGGTCGTGGGCGATACGATTCGGGTCGTCTTCCGGAACAATGCACATCGACCCTACAGCGTGCACCCGCACGGCGTGTTCTACGATAAGAATTCAGAGGGCGCGCCGTACAGCGATGGCGTGAGCGCTGCCAACAAGACCGGCGACAGCGTGCCGCCGGCCGCCACACATGTCTACGTGTGGCCGGTGCCCGCTCGAGCGGGCCCGGGCCCAATGGACGGAAGCTCGGTCATGTGGATGTACCACTCCCATGTGGACGAGGTCCGCGACATCAACTCCGGCCTCTTCGGTGCCATGATCATCACCGCGCGCAGCAAGGCCCGGACGGACGGATCGCCTAATGATGTCGATCGCGAGATTGTCGCCACCTTCGCGCAGGTACACGAGGAAGACAGTTGGCTCGCGAGCGAGAACCTGCCGTCACCAGACTCGATACAACACCTCCAGCCAATTCCCAGTCCGTCCGAGCGCCAGGCGAGTTATCCGTGGTTCGTCAAGTTCACGATCAACGGGTTCACTCGAGGGAGCATGCCGCTCTCATCGCTCACCCTCCGCCGCGGCCAACGGGTGCGCTGGTACTTGATGTCTTCGACGAATGATTTCGATGTGCATGCGCCCCACTGGCACGGCAATACGACGCTCATCGCCGGGATGCGGACCGACGTGGCCGTACTCTCGTTCATGGGGATGACAATCGCGGACATGCAACCCGATAACCTGGGCACCTGGCTCTTCCACTGCCACGTCTCTTTCCACAACGCGGCCGGGATGGCGGTGCGGTACCTGGTTACACCCTAAGCAGGCATTCCAATCGCCGCCCGCAGCGGTCACGCACGCACAGAACAGACGTACTGTTCTGTGCGGCGTTCGCGCGGCGGCGGGACGGCGATCGATCGTGGCCCCAGACGTGCCATCATTGCTCGGCCGGACGCCACCAATACGGCGGCGGGATCTCGCGCTCCCGCGGGTAGACTTCCTTGAGCGTCGCGCCCTCGTACAACCGGCCGTTCCGCATGACGTAGGCAATGGTGTTGGTGTTCCGGATGTCGTCCAACGGATTCTTGTCCAACACCTGCAAGTCAGCCAATTTCCCGACCTCCAGCGAACCCAAATCCGCGTCGATCCCGATCGCCTCGGCGCCAAAAATCGTCCCCACACGTAACACGTCGTGCAATGGCATCCCGCCGCTCGCGATCGACCACAGCTCGAAGTGGACGCCGAGCCCCTGCAGCTCGCCATGGCCGCCAAGCCCCACGTGGCCGCCGGCGGCGACGATCTTGGCCGCCTGTGCCGCCACTTGGTTGAAACTGTATTGGCTGTCCGCGAACCACCCCGCGCGCCGCAGCCCGCGACGATCGACTTCGTCGTGCGGCGTGAAGCGACGGAGTTTGGCGTCGCCATGGATGTCGTAGTGTTCGAACCAATAGTTCTCGCCGAACGGGCCGCCGTACTGGACGAGCAATGTGGGGGTGTACGTAATCCCGCTCGACGCGACGAGTTGCACGATATCTTTGTACAACGGCATGATCGCGTAGGCGTGCTCGCTCCCAGCATACCCGTCGATCGCTTCTGTCAGGTTCTTTCGGAAGTCGAGCCCACCCTCGAGCGTCGGGGTAATGCCCTGCTCCCGAGCCGCGATCAACGTCCACTGCCGGAGCATCCGGTCGCCGACCATGTACTGCTTGATCGTATGCGTTTGGTAAAAGTCGGAGTAGCGGGTCATCACTTCGCGGGCATCGGCCTGGCTCGCCAGCTCATCGGTCCAGAAGATCCCCGGGCCGGTGGTGAAGATCCGCGGACCAAGCATCTCGCCGGTCTCGACGAGGTCGCCGTATGTCAGCACGTCGGTCGTCGATGTCTGTGGATCGCGCGTTGTGGTGACGCCGTAGGCGAGGTTCGCCAGGTACTCGTAGACCTGGGTCTTGTGCACGCCCCACGTCGGCCACATGTGTGAATGGATATCGACATACCCGGGGATGATCGTCTTGCCACTCATGTCGATTCGGCGCGCGCCCGCCGGCACGCTCACGCTGCCGGAGGGGCCGATGCCACTGATGCGATTGTCAGTCACGACGATATCGCCTTGCGGGATCACTTCGTCGCCTTTCATCGTGACGATCCGCGCACCGGTCAGCACCACGCTGCCGATCGGGCGGTCTTTGGGCACGACCATCGTCACGTCGAACCGCTTGGCGGTATAGGCGTATCGAGTGCGCGTGACGGTGTCCGCTTTACCTGAATCGGGCTTGATACCCGCTTTTTCCAGGCTATCCGCGGTGCGCGTCGAGTCCCGGATCGCGGCCGCGGCGGCGGCGAGATCGTAGGTGAAGAACGATCGCCCGAGTGACCAGTAGAGCGACTGGCCGTCGGGCGACCAGCCAAGGAAATCACCGCCGACGCGCGTGACTCGGCGCAGCGGGACAGGGGCCTCATCGGCCTTCGATACTGAGACCGTCGGCGTTTGACCGCCGGTGAGCGGGAGCGCGACCAGGTAGACCTTCCGGTCCACTAACGCGACTGCCTGGCTGCTGTCGGGCGACACGATGATGTCATCGGCCATGTCGGGCTCGGGCTTGTCGGACCCGAACTCGCGTTCGGTATAGCCGGTGACTTTGAGATGCGACCGCCGGTCGGTGCCATCCCAGCGGACGGAGATCAGCCCGTCGGACGGATCGTTGAAGAAGATGCGGGTCGTATCGTGCGTGAAGTGTGGCTGGCCGTACGCGGTCAGCGGCGTGATGACGACGGCGTCGCCGCCGCTCGCCGGCACCCAGATGAGCTCCATGACCTGCGGACCAGGCCCCTCGAATTCGTTCTCACGCTCGGTCCGCTGCTGGCGCGGGCCGCGCGCGGCGACGATCCGTTTCCCCGTGGGGTCGTACGCCAGGTGCTCATAGAAGGCCGTACGGCGCGAGATCTTCTCGGGACGGGCATGCGGGTCGCCGACGCGGATCCGCCAGATGTCGCCTCCGTCCTCGGTCCATGTCGCCCACGCGATGTATCGCCCATCGGGTGACCAGGCCGGCGAGTTCTCGCCGACCGCGTTGTCCGTCAGACGCCGCGGACGACACGTGGGCGGAAGTGGCGCGGGACCAGCCGCCGAACAACCGGCGAGGTTGACTAACCACAGCCGATCGAGTGCGCTGTACACGAGTTGCTTTCCGTCTGGCGATGGCCGCGCATCGCGAATTTGGCGGACGGTGAGCGTGGAGTCCACAATCGGATATTTGAAATGCACGAGCGGTCCCATCTCGATATCCACGTCCGCCGTAAATGGAATCGGCGTGCTCGCACCGCTCGGCACATCGACTTTCCACAGCTTGCCCCCGTACGAGATGACGATCGATTTGGAGTCGGGCGTGAACGCGTAGCCGGGTAGGATGTCCCGCGTATATCGGGACTCCATGTCGTCGCGCGTAATGGTCTTGGCGAGCCAGATCTCATCACCCGACTGGAGGTCGCGGAGCCTGAGCCCCGTGATCCCGTCGTGCCGCGAGCCGAACGCCAGCCAGTGTCCATCTCGACTCAACGTCGGTCGCATCCCACCGCCGACGTTGGTCGTGCGCACGAATGTCTTGCCGGTGTTCCGGTCGTAGACCGCAATCTGCCAGGCATCCGATAGCATCTGGTCGTACTTGAACCGGCCGTGCTTCACCGAGGCGTAGATGTAGCGCGCGTCGTTCCCGAAGGCGGCGCCCAGATAGTTGTCGTACGGCGGCGGGGTATTCGGCGGCGGCGGGGGACCGTCTTTCGGGATGGTCGTCAGCGGTATTCCCGTGCCGCCGGCGGCGTTGAGGAGCACGAGATCGTACTTGCTGCCGAGGATGCCGGTCTTGTTCCGCGAGACGACGAGGTAGCGGCCATCAGGCGTCCACGCGGGTGAGATGTATTGGGCGTCCTTGTCCTTTGTGAGCGCCCGAGGGTTGTGGCCGTCGGCGTCCACCTGCCACAAATTCTCGTAACCAGAGCGATCGGTCACGTAGACGATCGACTTCCCATCCGGCGCGAAACGCGGCTGCCCATCGAAGCCCATCCCTGAGGTGATGCGCGCGGCCGTTCCCCCAATGATCGGGACGGTGTACAGATCGCCGACGAGGTCGAACACAACGGCCTTGCCGTCGGGCGAAACGTCGAGCGACATCCATGTACCTTCGTCGGTCGTAAATCGGGTGTGCCGAGTCGGGATGATCGGTAGATCCGATTCGGGCGCCGTCTTCTTCGTGGAGTCGGCGGCCGGCTTCTGACCGTAGACGGCGGGAGCGGAGGCTACGAGCAGGGCAATCGCGACGAGCGAAGCGCGCATATAGAGGAAAGGGTGTGGAGGGGATCAGCCATCAGTAGCATCGAGCCCCGGTCCGTGGAGTCGGGGCCCGTGTTACCGGCGGACTTCACCACAGACGTTCCGCCGCGGCACCGACGGCGTCAAGTGTGCGAGCGACCGAGGGGCCCGGACAGCCGCTCGGCCGGGTTGCAGACGCGCGCGTACCGTAACGTTCGCGCTTGTCCTCTCGCGCTAAAATGCCAATAGCGCGGGGCGACTCGACGTCCCAATGCCGGAAAGGGGCGGGCCGATTTGGCGGGCCGGAGGGATCCCGCCACCGCTCTCCAAGGCGAGTAGGCTCCGACCTACTCCGACATCATCCCGAGCGTCGCGAGCCACGTCTCCACCAACCGAGGCCAGCCCGTTACCGGAAGCTTCGTGCGGCGCAGGCCAAACGCGTGCCCGCCGTGCGCATACAGATGCATTTCCACGGGGACTCCGGCCTTCTTCAGCGCCGCGTAGTAACTCAGCGCGTCCTCGACTCGGTCTACGCTGTCATCCTCATTCTGCAGCAAGAACGTCGGCGGCGTCTCGTGGGTGATGTGGCTCTCGATATCCGGATTCAAAGCGAAGCTGTTGTCGGCAAGCGACAGATGCCCCGGATAAATCGCCACCGCAAAATCCGGGCGGCAGCTGACGTTGTCGGCCGCATCCACGGCCGAGTACAGACGATGTCCAAAATGCGTGCTCATCGCCGCCACCAAATGGCCGCCTGCCGAAAACCCAAGCACTCCGATCTTGTGCGGATCGATATGCCACTCCGCGGCGTGAAATCGGACCAAGCTCACCGTCCTCTGCGCATCTTCCAGTGCCATCGGTGAGTTCGGATACGGCCCTGATTTCGGAAACTGTCCCTCACCCGGCACGCGGTACTTCAACAGCACACAGGTGATCCCCTTGCCCATCAGCCAGTCGCAGACCTCCGTGCCTTCGAGATCGATGGCGAGATCCTGATAGCCCCCGCCAGGAAACACGACCACCGCAGCCCCCGTGCTCTTTCCCTTTGGGGAATACACCGTCATCGTAGGCCGCGAGACTCTGCCCACATCCACCCAGGGCCTGCCAGCGACCTGCGCCGTAGTCTCCGTCGCTGTAGTCTCCGGCCCCGTGACAGGCTGCGCATCAGGCGCTGCCCCTGGCCATATCGGCACTTGCGTACGTCCCGGCGATGGCTGCCAGGCAGGCGTCTGCGCGCCCAGATCGCCAATCGCAAACACAATACAGCAAGCACAGATCAAAGGCTTCATCACAATCCCGGCAGCTCTTGCATGCCTGTCAGCGCCCAGTTCGGCCGAGTGTCGATCTGCCCAATAGGGATCAGACTCCGCTCACTTAGATCCCAAACTAAGTGTCACCCGGTGGGATGCGGTCGGCCGATACACCGACCGCGTGCTGGCGTCGGACTCCGCGGACGAGCGGAGCTGGGAGCATCGAATGTTCGTGAGCAGGCTACGCGACGACACCGTCGCGATGCAGCGCCGGGGCGGACGTGGTCACGTGGTCGTCTCATCGCGCGTGGGGTTGTGCCACTGGCTGGGCGCCGGGATGAGCGCGTCGGCCTGTTTCGGTCCCCAACTGCCGCGCTTGTACGGGAGAGCCCGGGGGTGGTTATTGAGGACGGGATCGATCGCCGCCCAGGCCGCCTCGACGGCGTCCTCTCGCGTGAAGAGCGCCCCATCGCCGATCATGGCATCGCTCAACAGGCGCTCATAGGGCGATTCCGCCCCCACCAGCTCCTCGATCAGGTAGAGCTCCCGTTGGTCGCCAACGAACTCCTTGCCGGGGTGCTTGACCCGGGCGGCCAGGGCGACCGCGGCGTTGGGGGAGAGCCGGAAGCGGAGGTAGTTCGCGAGCCCGGCCGGCGGCGCCGAGTCGGCGAACAGCTGCGCCGGTGGCGGCTTGAGCTCGACCAGCACCTCGGCGGCCGTCTCGGGAAGGCACTTACCGGCACGCAGATACCACGGCACCCCCGCCCACCGCCACGAGTCGATGAAAAGTCGCACGGCGCAGAAGGTCTCGACATCGGAATTTCTCGCCACGTGCGGTTCCTTCCGGTAACCGCCGTATTGACCGCGCACCAGGTCGCGCGGCTTCAGCGGCCGCATCGCCTCGAAGACCTTGGCCTTCTCCGTGTGGACCGATCCATACCCTCGGTAGGCCGGCGGCTCCATGGCCAGCAGGGCGACAACCTGAAAGAGATGGTTTTCGATCACGTCTCGCAGGCAGCCCGCCGTTTCGTAGAACGCGCCACGGCCGTTCACGCCGAACTTCTCGGCATGGGTGATCTGGATGCTGGCGACGTAGTTGCGGTTCCAGATCGGCTCAAGGAAGGAGTTGGCAAAGCGGAAGTAGAGGATGTTCATGATCGCCTCCTTCCCCAGGTAATGGTCGATCCGGAAGATCGCATCTTCGGCGAATACCGCCCGCGCGACGACGTTGAGCCGGCGCGCAGAGGCCAGATCGCGTCCGAACGGCTTTTCAACGATGACGCGCCCCTGGTCCGCCAGACCAGCAGCCCCAAGCCCCTTGATCACCGGCGCGAACAGATCGGGGGGGATGGCGAGGTAGTGCGCGGGGCGCCGCGCCTTCCCCAACGCGCGCTTCAGCGCCACGAAGGTCCCCGCGTTGTGGTAGTCTCCGGACACATACCGGAGGAGGGACAAGAGGTGGCTGAGCGCACGCCGCTCCACGACGGCACCGGACTGCCTGATGCTGTCAGTCGCCCGCTTGCGCAGTTGCGCCACACTCCATGGCGAAGAGGCCACTCCAACGACGGGGACGGTGAGGACACCCCGCTTGACCATCGCGTAGAGCGCGGGGAAGATCATCTTGTGGGCGAGGTCACCCGTCACGCCGAACACCACCAGCGCGTCGGACCGCGCCGGGCGGTCATTCATGGTGCCCATCTCGAGCTCCACAGGTGAAGGAACGACTTCATGGTCAGCGAGCAGCCCCCGTTGTTCCCGCCGCGAGTGCAGCATCAACGATCGCCTGCGCCTCCTTCACGATCTCCTCTCAGCTCGATTCAGGTCAGGTCTCCCCCGGCGGCCCGCCACCACCGCGCCCTCTCCCACCACCCGCCCCGCCACGCACGCCGCCCTTGATGCTGTCCGGCACTTTCTCCCACTGATCGGCCGTCAGCTCGTCCTTCGCCTCGGCGACGGCGCTCGTCACCACGGTCCGCACACTCGCCATCTGCCGCCGCATGATCCCGAACATCGTCGTCGCGTCGAGGTTCGCGCCCAGCTTCTTGAGCTGCTCCCGCACCGCCCCCGTCATCGAGTCCACACGGATCTTGTACACCTGCGACGAGGCCTGCAGCTTCGACTCCTGATCGGGACTGATCCCCAACGTGTCCTTGAGCGCCAAGATCTCGTCGAATGGATTCGGCAACCGCTGCGCAAACCGGTCCGCGATCTGGTCAGGTAAGCTCTGCTTCTGATCCGCCGCCGCCGCGCCCGCGGCGCCACCGCCCGCGCCCGGACCGCCAGCCCCTCCGCCACCACCACCCCGTCCCAAGAACCCGCGCAGCTGCTGCTCCGCGTCCCCCGGCCCCACGTTCAACCGCCCGCTCAACACGAACAGAAACGGCTGGCCATACGCCTGGTATGAGCTCGGCCGCCCAAAGTGCGTGTTCACGACGTACTTGTACTCGTCGGTCCCGGAGTTGAAGCCCGTGATCGACAACAAGGTCGGGTCCGGCGCCGCCGGCTGACCCCACCCCTGCAGATGGTTCTGGCCGTGCAAGAGGAGATCGATCCCCGTCAATGTGTTCAACAGCTGCACGGAGATCGTCAGCCGCCGGTCTAACCCTAATGCATTGGGCCGGATGTTCACCTGCCAGTTGAGCGATGTGGACCACGGCCCAAAGCAGCTGTTGCGCGCCGCGACGTCGCCCAGTTGCGACGCGAGACAGTCACGGATGCGTCCCGGGCCCGTGGTCAACAAGGTCTGCATCGCCGATGCCACCGCGGGGTCGGTCGCCGGATTCGCCGGGTCGAATATGAACGCCCGGTCGTTCCGCGACACGCCGTCACCATTTACGTCGCCGTTCACGATCGGCGAATACGGCGCCCCGGAATTCAGTTGCGCGATCGCCGTGATCTCGACTAACGGTGACACGGGATACGTGAGCGTCCCCACGAATTGATGCTCGCGCTGCAGGTCGCTCGTCCCGAACGGCTGCACGTTCGGGTTCCCCGCCGTCGTCGGCGACGCAAACCCGTACACCGCCGACCCACCCGCGAACGACGACTGGTCCCGCACCCGCGAATACGTGTACGCCATCGAGTACAGGATCCCGCGATCGGTAAATCCGTTCGCGCTCGCCGTCACCTGCCGAGTGTCGGATTGCAGGTTGGAGTTGAGCGACAACACTTGCCCGTACTTCGGGAATAACCGAGATGCGCCAAAGGCCGCGCCACCCGTACCGGGATCGATCGCGGTCGGACTCACGAACACCGGCCGGTTGTTCTCGTTCGCCAACCGGAACGCGGGCACGGTGTCGAGGTTGAGATCCGTGACACCGAACAATGCCTCACCCCGCGCATAGGTGCCGTCGATCGACACGTTGACGCGCTGAAAGAACCGGTGGCTGACCCCCAACGACCCCCGCCACGCCCTCGGCGCCTCGAAGTCCGGCGCGAACGTCGTCACCGCGTTCCGCGCCCCTAACCCCAAGGAGTCCGCGGGAAAGATCGGCAATGAGCTCGGACTGCACTGCGTGGGCGGTGTCGCTGACCCGTTGGCGAATCCCGCCCAGTTCGGATCCGGCACCTGCGGCCCAACACAGATGAGCTGTGTCTCCGCGCCCGCCGCGCCCGTCGCCGACTGCAACGAGGAGAACAACGACTGCGGCGTCGGCGCACGGAACTCGCCGATCCCTCCACGAATGATCGTGGGCGTTGAGAAGAAGCCACCCCCTCCAGCGCCCGGGCCCCCTGGGCCGCCGCCCGGACCTCCACCACCTCCACCACCTCCACCACGACCGCCTCCTCCGCCTCCCCCCCCGCCGCCACCGCCGCCACCGCCGCGACCGCCTCCAGCTCCGCCGCCGTTGTTCCCATTGCTCAGGATGTAGGTGAAGCCCACACGCGGGCTCGCGTGAATCTCCGATGGCCAATCATTGGTCTTCCGATGGAACAAGGAGTCGATGGTCGGATCGTACGCCGGCGCCCCGCTGTACAACGACCCCTCGAGCCGCGCGCCATACGTCACCTGCAGTTGCCCCGTGCGCCACGCGTCACCGAGGTACATGCCTCCGTTCACGGCATGGGCTTCAGTGTTCTGGACGTTGAAGTTGCGCGTGTACGTGGACGGCGAATCCGCTTCGAATGCCTCGAGCGAGTTGTAGGTGAACACACCCTGCTGGTTCGGCGTGATGTTCTGCCCGAACCGCGCGATGTTGATCAATGCACCGAGCTTGATTCGATGCGCGCCCTCGCCCGGCAAGATGGAGATCTCGTTCGTGGACTCGACGTAGTCGTTGAATGTCCGCTGCGGCGCCGCCGGGCTCCCGCCAAACGCCAGCGACGACACGCCAAACCCCAACGGTTCCGCTTCGTCGGTGTCCGCCACATCGGGGATCACGGTCACCCGCCCGGCCGGCAGCGCGAGATACGGCGCGATCGTGGTCTGCGAATGCGCCGCGTATACCCGGAAATCGTTGATGGTCGCGTCACCCAGATGCGAGGTGAGTCCCAAGAACAACCCGCCACCGGCATTCGAGTTCGCCGTCCCGACGGTCGGCAGCGAAAACACCGACACTCGGCTCCCTTCCTGCGCCGTCGCGCGATAATCCCCGCGCAATGTCAGTGTCTCGTCGTCCGACAGCAGATAGTCGAATCGCTGGAACCCCACGACCGATGTCGTGCCCCGCGTGGACGGCACGTTCGAGCCGGTCACCGGAAGCCCGAGCTGTCGCACTTTGTTGGCGAATTGGTTGGCCGTGTCCCGGCTGATCCCCAACGGCCCCAGTGTGTTTGGACTGGCGTTGAGCAATGAGATGAGTTGGTCCGACCGGCGGTTGAATTGCAGCGCCGCAAATGTGAACAGCTTGTCCCGCACGATCGGCCCGCCGAACCCGCCGCTCAGTTGGAGCTGGTCCCGCAACTGGCCGAACGCGGGCGGACCCTGCGTGCCAAACGCGAAGTTCGAATTGCGCGCCGTCAACCCGAATGACCCAGCCGCATCGTTGGTCCCGCCACGCGTCGTGGTCGCGATCTGGCCGCCCGTGAACTGCCCGCGCGAGACGTCGTAGCTGTTGGTCACGACCCGGATGTTGCGCACGGCTTCCGTCGGCACGGACGCGCCCGCGAATGACAGGCCGTCCACGGTCGTCGAGTTGAGCGACTGCCGCTGCCCCGCGACGGAGAATGCGGTCGCCGTCGTATCCGTCGCCGACAATCCCACCACGCCCGGCGACAAGGTCGCGATGGTCGCGAGATCGCTCCCGTCGATCGGCAGCTTCTCGATCTGCGACGGGGTGAGGGTCAGACCCGTTCCCCCGGCGTTCGCCGCGTCCCGCCCCGCGCCCTGCCGCCCCCGCGTGGTCACGGTCTCCAATTGATGGACCTGGGTGGTCATCGCGATGTTGGCGACTAACCGGTCCTCGTCCGCCTGCCGCGACAACAATAGGTCCGCCGGCGCATACCCGATGTACTTCACTTCGACCCGGTACTGACCACCGCCATCCGGAAAGACGACGGTGTACCGCCCGTCACTGTTGGTGAGTCGCGACCGGCTGATGTGGGTGTCGATCGACGTGACGGTGACCGTGGCACCCGCAATAGGCCCGTTGTTCGGCGGCGCCCCGGTCACTTTGCCGGTCACTATGTCCGTGGTTGACCCGACCTGCGCCAGCGCCGCGCGGCTCAGGATCAACGATCCCGCCAACGCCAACGCGATGGCGCAACTCTCGATTGGGTGCCAGTTTCGATGCATGCGAGAGCTATACGATTGGCGAATGGCAGATGTTGGGAATCGACACCCCGGGCCCAGGGTTGGGCGCAGCCCGGTGTCGGCTTGCCGGGAGACTGATCGAAGCGCTACCATTGCTCGCATGGGTATGGGTTGCTGGTGGCGGGACGGCACGCTGTCTGGCACGCTGGCGACCGCGCCGGCGGAATCACGGTGACACCCCCACCGTCCCCACGCGCCCGACCGCGGCGCACTCCTGAGAAAATCGCGCCACTCGCTCCCCCGCCAGCGCAGCCGACGCGTCGGCGCCAGCCCTCGGCCCGTCGCGCGGAAGGGATGCGCGTCTACCGCGCCCTCCGGGACGCCATCATCTACGGACGGCTCGCGCCGGGCGCCCGGCTCGTCGAGGACCAGATCGCAGCCCGGTTCGGGGTGAGCCGCACGCCGGTCCGCGATGCGATCCAGCGGCTACAGCAAGAAGGATACGTGGTGACGCCGGCCGGCTTCCGGCACGCGAGGCCAATGGTCGCGCCGCTAACGCAGGCTGACGCGGAGGAGCTGTGCTCGCTCGCCGGACTCCTCGAGGGGCACGCCGCATCCGCCGCGGCTCGGCTTCCCACGCACCTCCGGCTCGAGCTGGCGGGGGAGTTGGTGGCGCTCAACGACGCGCTCCGCATCCTGGGTGAGAAAACCGATCCGAGCCAAGACCGGCTGCACGATCTGGACGCCGCTTTTCATCACGCGTGCACCCATGCCGCGGCGGGACCGAGGCTCCTCGCGCTCCTCGAGGTAGTGAAGCCGCAGGCGGAGCGGTACAACCAGCTCTACGCGAACGTGCTGCCCAAACGCATCTCCGCAACCGTCACGGAGCACGACGCGATCATCCGGTGCATTCGCGCGGGGGATGCGGAGGGGGCGCGGCTCGCCGTCGAGGCGAACTACGGGCACGGGACGTCACAGCTGACGACGGCGATGGCACCAGCGAAGCCGCGGCGTCACCCGACTGCTTCGCAAGGCTCCCGCAGCGCTGCCACACCAAAGCGGTAGTCACTACTTCTTTAGCGTCCCGTTGTCAGCCAGGATGCTGACGAGTTGCGCGCTCTTCGGATCGTACACGAGGTTCGTAATCGGGGCGGCGGGGGCGGCGTGTCTGCCGCAGATGCCGATCGAATACTCCCACCTGGCCAATGGTCTCAAGGTCGTCATCGCGAAATCCCAAACGCCACACTGGCCGGCACCCTCGAAGCGAGAGCGCCGGCCAGTGTCGCGTAGGGATGGTCTGATACTACGGCGAGCAGGTCACACCGAAGGTGGCGCTGAGCTTAGACGCGCCAGTCATGTCATAGGGGACCGACGCCGGAGGGGTACAATTGGTCGGCAGAGTGGTCACCCCAAGAGAGCCCGCACCATCCGCAACTCCGGCGATCGAAAAAGCGCCGGTGGTATCCGTCGTCGCGACGAACGAAGCGCCGCTGTCGGATTGCGCGGTCACGGTCGCGCCACCAATGCCGCCGCCCTGACTGCTCAAGACGCTGCCGCTGATGGTCCCCACGCGTACCTTGGTACCCGTTGCCGGCTTGAAGCAGCTCGTGCCTGAAGAAACCGCAACTCCCAGTAGAACAACACACACTCGCGTCACAAACATCAGCTGTTGCGATCTCCGCTGGCTGAGCATCAAGCTCTCCCTGTGCATGATAGTTTTTGTAGACCGCCGCCTTCGACGGACGCTGCGTCATGGTACGGAAGGCCGCACGGCATGTCAAATGACGTTTCCGTCATGTCGGCTACGGACCCGCCAACACGAATAGGTTTGGGGCGAACGGCACGTCGAATGTGTCCCTCGACGACGCAAGTGCACCGTGCGGGACGTCTCGGCCGTCCGTGAGGACTCTCATGGCGCTATAAGCGCGCCCGGCATCGACGGGATGTCAGCTATAGCGATCGACGTGTGCGTCGCGCACACGGTCCAGCCACTCGCCGCGTCATTGGATCCCTCTCGAGTCCCCCGAGCGGTCGGGCCGCGTCGCCTCTACCGCGTCACGGGGTGCACGTGACAACGACCGAATACGTGATCGTTTTGCCGGCGGTCATCGTGTAGCTCGTCGGAGACGGAGAGGTGCAGTTCGACGGCAGTTGGATGGGCACGACCGTGCCGCTGCCGTCTGGTATGTTCGGTAGTGCGTACACACCCGCGCTGCTCGTTGACGTGATGTACGTGTTGCTGTCTGATGTGGCCGCGATCTCCATTTATGTCAAAGCCCGCGACCTCGAACTGAAGCCGCCGGCCGATGTCGTGCGCGGACGATGGGGACCTAGGGCAGCGTGACGACGCAGGTGACCACGATCTGCAGCTCGGTCGTGTCCGTCGCCACGACGGCGTAGCTCACCGGTGCGGGGGTCGTACAACTGGACGCCAATCCCGACAAGCCGAGTATGCCGTCGCCGTCCGGCACCTTCGTGATGAGAAAGTTTCCGCCGGTGTCGGTCGTCGCGACGAATTGGCCGCCGCTGTCCGCCGTCACGGATACCGTCGCCCCGGAGATCCCGCCGCCCAGACTGTTCGATACCACTCCACGGATGGACCCGGCGTTGGTTGCCGGATTCGTGGCCGTGAAACAACTCGATCCGGCCGACACGGCAACGGCCATCAGTACAGCACACACGCGGAGCGCATATGCCAGATGCGGCGAATGCCACTGACTCTTCATCTGGATCTCCTTAGAGGTGAGCGGCGAGCGGTCGGCAGGTGGCGGAGTCTCTCCACCCGAAGCATACGCGATCGTGAGCGTAGCTGTTGGCCCTGCCGATCGCCAGCCACCGTACCCACAATGGCTGGCTCCGGTATATCACGCGTGTATATCGCTCGTGTATATCTGTGTATATCGCCCGTGCTCACCCGCTGGCCGCGTGCCGCCGCTCCTATGGCTGCACGTTGGTCACGCCTTCCGCACCAGCCTTCGGGAAGTGCTGCTCGTACCAGCGGAATTTGCGGTCGATGCCGTCCACGACGTGCGCGGTTTCGGCCAGCCCATGCCCCTCCCGCGGGTACCGCACGAACACCACGTCCACGCCGACGTCCTTGAGCGCGATGTAGTACTGCTCCGCCTCTTCGATCGGCACGTCGGGATCGTTCTCCCCATGCATTAACATCGTCGGCGTGTGCACCTGCGCGACGTACCGGATGGCCGACCGCTTCCACGCGTCGTCCATCGCGGTGCCCTGATGGAGGAACTGACCGAACTCCATCTCTTCGTACTGGTTGTAGTAGTCGATGTAGTTGTAGCTGATGACGTTGCTGATCCCCGCGATGGGGACCGCGGCTTTGAATTCGTTGGTCTGCGTGATCAGCCAGTCGCTGAGCTGGCCACCGTAGCTCACGCCCTCGATCCCCATCCGCTCACGGTCGATCCACGGATTCCGGCGCACGGTGGCGCTCACGGCATAGAGCACGTCCTGCCCTTCGCCGCCGTCCTGGTCGGCCAAGATCGCGTCGGCGAATTTCTGCCCGTAACCCGACGACCCGCGATAGTTGACGTGCAGGGTGGCCCACCCGTGGGCCGCGTACACCTGATCCTGGAAGTTGAACGCCGGCCCGTTCTGCCCGTGCGGGCCGCCGTGCAGCTCGACGATCAACGGATATTTGGTCGCGGCCGCGGTGTCCGCGGGACGCTCGACGAGGCCACGCGGTTTGACGAGAAACCCTTCGATCTCGTACTTGTTGTCGTTGCTCACGAGCGTGATCGAATCCACCGGTGCGATCGATTTGCCCTGCAGGATCTCGGCGTTCAGTGTCGTCGCCTGCCGCGCCGCGAGCGCGCCCGATTTGAGGTACAGCTCCGCAAGGTCGCTCGTGCTGTTGAGCGCATACGCGAGCTGCCCCGCCTTCCCGGCCGCGAATCCACCGACGGCGCCGAGGTCGTTCACGACGACTTGAAGCTGGCCGGCGACGCCCGTGAGTGAGATCGGCAGGCGCGCCAGATGCACGCTGCCCCGCTGCTGGATGGTGAAGTACACGGCCGCGCCGTCCGCCGACCAGACAGGATGACCTTGCCGCGAGTCCACCACCGCGCCGACTTCGCGCCGATGCCCGCCGTCGCGGTCCATGATCCACACGTGGGTGTCTTCCATCGTGGTCTCACGGTCCGTGACCCCCCGCTTGGTGCCGGCGTAGGCGATCCATTTGCCGTTGGGCGACCACACGGGCGCGTACTCGGTGCTCTCCGTCGCCGTGAGCCGCCGGACGGTCCCGTCCGCGACGCGGATCGCGAACACGTCGTATTGGAAGAACTCGTCTGAGTTCGGCTCGGGGTTCGAGACGTACGCGATCTCCGATCCGTCCGGCGACCAGTCAATTGAATGGTCGTCGCGCGTCCCGGTCGTGAGCTGGCGGACTTGTTTGGTGCCGATGTCCACGAGGTAGATGTGGAGCCGGCGATTGTCGTTGAAGTGCGTGAACCCTTCGCTTGCCGTCGGCCGGTAGAGATAGCGCGTGATCACGACGGGATCGCCGGTGGCGTCCGCGGTCTCGGGACCCGGTGTCGATGAGATGAATGCGATCCGCTTGCCATCCGGCGACCAGGCCACGTTGTCGCCCTGACCCGGCAGCGGGGAGTTGGACCCCGTGATCGGCGCCAGGAAGGTCGCGTTCGAGCCATCCGGATGCACGACCCACAATCCCGCCTGCTGGCCCTCGGTCCCCTCGTAGCTCAGCCACTGCCCGTTAGGGGACCACTCGGGGGCCGACGCGATCGACTTCTCATCGCCCAGACGCGCGGTCTTCTTGGTCGCGACGTCCATGACCCAGAGTTGTGAGTATGGCCGCCCCGGCCGGTCGCGCATGACGACGGTGTAGGCGACGCTCCGCCCGTCCGGCGCGAGCGCCACCTGGCCCACCGCGCGGAATCGCGAGAGGTCGCTGCTCTGCAACCCCGGCCCATCACTCGGCGCGACACTGCTCCCAGCTGCCGCTTGAGGACGGACGGGTGCCGCCACGAGGACGACCGCAAGCGCCGGAGCAAGCGCGAGAGCGCGCGCGGAGATGGAATGCGAGGAGCGGAACGGATGCACGGGTCGCCTCGGATGACTGCGAAGGAGGATATTGGCGCGTCTGATGGCGCGAATATCGTACGCCGCACTGCCCTTCGCACTACCCCCTCGCACGATCCATCGTGCGAAGGTCTCAATTGACGAGACCCCGCCGGCCACTACCCCCGCTTGAGATGCACGTCGCCGTCGCCCGTGGAGATGCTCACCTGGCCGGCGCCGGCGCCCGCGTTCCCGATCGCGCCCCGGAGATGATGGGGGCTCATGCGCCCCACCACGGCAACCGGAAAGTCGCTCTCGATCGCGCCATCGCCCGTTGATGCGTCGAGGTTGCCCGTGAAGCTCGACGGCAGGTAGAGCGTCACGTTGCCATCGCCGGTGTGGGCGGTGATGCGCTGCCCATCAGCGAGGGCGGCGAGATGGACTTCGATGTCGCCATCGCCGCTCTTGAGCCCCAGCGGACCGGACGCCGCCGTAACACGAATGTGCCCGTCACCGGTGTGCGCTTTCACGCCGCCCTTCACCGCGTCGAGGATGATGTCACCATCGCCGGAGCTGGCGTCCACTTCCCCGGCCGCCCCATTGATGTGGATGGCGCCGTCACCACTCCGGGCCTCCACGTCGGCGCCAGCATCTTTGATGTCCACCCGCCCGTCGCTCGTCTTGGCCGCCAGCTTCACGCCCGCGGGTAACTGCACGACGAAGTCGGCCTGCGGACTCTTCTTGACCTGCACGATTCGAAACCCGTCTCCATGCTCGCCCTCGGCCGTGCATTCGCCACCGGGATGGCGCGCACAGATCGTGATGTCGTCGCCGACTTTCACGACGTCGAACACCAACGCCCGTCCGCCCGACAGCACATGCGTGCGCGCCCCGTGAACCTGGACCTGGTCCGACGTGCTCCGCGACACGGTGATGTTGCCGTCCACATCGGCGATTCGAAGCGTCGCGCCCGATGGTATCGCGCCGGCCCAGTCGAAGGTCGCCGCGTCCACGGCGTTCTGCGCGCGGCCCGATCCCGCGATGACGACACTGGCCACCGCACCGACGACGATTGCGTGCAACCGCACCATGACGACGCTCCAATGAGTGATGCTGATGAGATGGCTCCGCGCAGCCAATGGTTTGACAGCCGCGCGGCCCCACATCGCTCTACGGACGCCGCCCCAAGGCGGTTTCAGCCCCCACCGTCACCCGCCACCAACCCATCCGCTATTGCACGACCTTCCCGTACGGCGCGACCTGGTCGGCAACCGTTTTCTTATCCCCGACGACCACGATTGCCATCTTGTTGGGATCGAGGTACTGCTGCGCGATCCGCTGGACCTCTGCCGGCGTGACGGCGTACACGCGACGCACGTAGCTGGTCAGGTAGTCGTCGCCCAAGCCGTGCAGGTCCACGAATTGGAATTGCGCCGCCAACCCCGCCTGGGTCGAGCTCCGCAGCACAAAGGTGCCCGCCAGATAGTTCTGGATGCCCCGGACTTCGTCGGCCGGCGGCGCCTCGGTCCGCAACCGATCGATCTCGCCGAAGATCTCCTTCAGTGATGCGCCGGTCACGTTGGTCGTGACGTCCGCGCCCTCGAGCCAGGTCGCGGCGTGATACTTCGCATCGATGAAGCTAAAGGGCGAATAGGTGTAACCCTTTTGCTCGCGGATGTTGCTCGTGATCCGCGAGCCGAACGAGCCGCCAAGCAGCGAGTTGGTCACGTCGAGCGCGACCCAATCAGCCTTGCTTGGATCCGCAACCGGGAGCCCGACGCCGATCGTGGACTGCACCGCCCCCGGGCGATCGATCAACGCCACGGTGCGCTCGGCGCGCGCCGTCGGCACGTTGACCGTGGGCGGCGTGCCCGCGGCCCAACTGTCGAACGCCTCGCGCACCGCCCGCTCGACCGCCGCGCCATCGAATTGGCCAACCACATAGAGGTGGGCCCGCGCGGCTCCGAGGTTGTGCATGTAGAAATCGCGCACCTGTGCCGCGGTGTACCCCTTGAGCGCGTCTTCCGTTGGATAGAGTCGGCCATACGGATGGTCGGGATAGATCTGGGCCGCGAATCGCTCCTGCGACATGACCTGTGGTCGTGCCCGCGCGATCGCGAGCTGGCGGAGCCGATCGTTCTTCAACCGCGCGAACTCGGAGTCGGGGAAGCTCGGATGCTGGATGACCGACGCGACGAGCCGGACGAACGCCACCGCGGAGTCGCCAAGTACGGCGCCCGCGACGGTGCTCTGATCGTCGCCGATCGTGATGTTGATGTTGCCCCCCATGCCGGCCGCCGCTTGCGCGACTCCGGCGGCCGACCGCGTCGTGGTCCCCTGCTCCAGGAAATCACCCATCAGCTTCGCGAGCCACACCTGGTCGGCGCTTTCGTCGATTGATCCGGTCCGCACGTCGAACACCACGGTAGCGAGAGGGAGTCGGCCATACGGCACCAGCGTGACATGCATCCCGTTCGCGAGTGTGAACTCGTGCTTGGCGGGAAGCGCGAAATCTTTCGGGGCGGCGGCCGGCGGCGGCGCCTGAGTCGCCTGCGATGCGCCAGCCCCGGCGCCCTGCGCACGCGCGGCCGCGGGGCAGAGGAGTAGCCCGGGCAGCGCGGCCGCAACCGCGAGCTTACTGACCAGCCGACGCATTGGCGACCCTCCCTTTGGGGACCACGGTGAGAACGGTTTGGTTCGTGGGACGAAGATATTCTTGGGCCGTGCGCTGAATGAGCGCCGGCGTCACGGCGCGAAACGAGGCCTCGATCGAGTTGATGCGCGAGGGATCGTTGTCGAACAACGCGTACGATGCCATGAGGTCGGCGCGGCCGAAGCCGAACTGGCCGCCCATGATCGCGTAGAGCGCGGCCCGCTCTTTGACGAGGGCCCGAGCAAGGGTGGCGGCATCCACGGGAACTGTGCGGAGTGAATCGATCGTGGCATTGACGACGGCGAGGATCTCGTCCGGTGTGTGTGCGGCATCGTGGTACAGCGACGCCGTCCACAGCATCGGGCCCTCGTAGTCGAACATGTTGCCGAGTAGGTTGATGCCGCCGTTGATGTTGCCCGTGTACCCGGCGTGCTGGACGAGCGCCTGATACAACCGGCTGTCGTTCCCCTGCAGCAGGATCTGGTCGATCAGCCCCATGGCGAAGAATTCAGGGGTGTTCCGGGGCGGCATGTGATACGCGAATGCCAATGCCGGCCGCGTGGCGAGTGTGTCGTCTTTGCTCACCCGGATCGCCTTCAGCTGCCGCGGCTCCGTGAGGTCGGGACGCTTCGGCAACGCGACGCTCGGGATCGGCGCGAAATACTTGGTGACCCACTCCCAGGTCTTGGCCGGGTCGATGTCGCCGGTTACCACCAGGACCGCGTTGCGCGGAATGTAATACGTGTGGAAGAATGACTGCGCGTCGATCAGCGTCGCGGCGTCGATGTCGCGGAGATCGCCGTAGAAGTTGTGCGCGTTGTGCCAGTTCGTGTTGGCGTACTGCGGCAAGTCCAGCCACGGAAATCCGCCGTATGGCGTGTTGAGCACGTTCACACGCACTTCACTCTTCACGACGCCCTGCTGGTTCGTGAGGTTGTCCTGCGTGATCGCGAGCCCCCGCATCCGGTCGGCTTCACCCCAGAGAAAGGTCTCCAGCGTGTTGGCGGGCACGATCTCGAAGTAGTTCGTGAAATCAAACCGCGTCGACCCGTTGAGGATGCCGCCGTTCGACTGCACGAGTTTGATGAATTGCATTTTGCCGAGGTTCTGCGATCCCTGGAACATGAGATGCTCGAACAGGTGCGCGAACCCCGTCCGATCGCGCGGCTCGATCCGGAACCCGATGTGGTAGTAGACGGCCACGGTCACGATCGGCGCCGTGGTGTCTCGCGACAACACGACCCGGAGCCCGTTGGGCAGCGTTCGGTACTCCACCGGCACTTGAAAGCCGGGTGCCTGTCCCATGGCCGGCGACGCCATGGCCGACGACGCCACGGCCGCCAGTGCGAGGATGCCCATCGCGACTCGCCGCCGGAATGTGGTGCTCGTGCCCGGATCCGCCATATGCCGCTTCCCCTGTGCAGTTGGATACCCGTGATCGACCGTCGATCTACTCACCCGTGCGCGGCTCCCGCAAGCACGGCGTCCCCAATGGGTACACGCGCCGGGAGCGCCTGTGCCCGTGCCTGTTCCTGTGCCTGTCTCTGTGCCCAGCCTGGCCGCAGTCGTTGGTACGTCGAACGGCATGAGAGGGTTTCAACTGGTCGGAATCGCCCTTCGTACCGGCCGACGCATCCGGGAGCGCAGATGCGAAAGGGGCCGAGCGCATCATCTGCACTCGGCCCCTAACACGTTCGCCAATCACCAATCGCTAGTGCTGCAACGCCCCCAAGCTGACTGCCTTGCCGGCTGGCCATCCGAGTGCGTTCGCGATGTTCGCGGGCAATGGCTGACCACTGCCGATCGCTTTGCTGCCCGAGTGGAGATGGTAGTTCTCAGTCCACGCGCTCATGAAGAACGGGTCGCCTCCGCCGTCGACTTCGAATCCGTGCGCTTCGTACCCCGTCCCCTTGTGGAATGCCGCCATGGTGGGATAGAAGTCGTTGCACCAGTTGACAACCGTCTTGGCCACGCTCCCCGAGGGCCGATAGTAGCCGTTGTAGTCCACTTCGGAGTACACGGTGCTGTTGCATCCCTCGGCCCGGTACAGATTCACCATCACGCCGGCGGTCGCGTTCCAGATCAGGTTGTTCACGATCACGGCGTGCGTGAGATCCGATGACGGGTCGCTCTTCCACGCACTCACGTCGAGGTCCTCTCCGTTGTTCAGCAACGTGTTGTTGTAGAGGCTCGCGTTTTGCGTGAAATGGACGCCGATACCATTCCGGTTGTCGTGGACGATGTTGCCGGCGATAATGACGCCGGAGCCGAGTTCGATGTAGATGCCGTAAGCGGCGCTCCGGAGTACCTGGTTGGCCACGATGGTCGTATTGACGGAGCTCACGTCCATCCACAATGCGTTCGATGCGTTGTCAGCGATCCAGTTCCCCTTGATGATCATGTTCGTCATCTGCGTCGCCTTGATACCCGCGGCGTACAGGCTCAGGTCGTAGTTGGCGGTGTTGTTGTTGCTGATGTCATTGTCCTCGACGATCACGCCCCTCGCCGAGTTCGCCACGATGCCGGCTTGGCCGTTGTATCGTACGACGTTGTCCTGCACGAGCGCCGACGGCGCGGCGTTGACCATGAGGCCGTCCAGCCCGTTGTACGACAGGGTGTTGTGATCGACCTGCACGTTCGACCCCTGGATGCGCAGGCCGATTTGCGAGAAATGCTGGAGCGAGATACCGGTCACGCGGATGTTCGAGGTATAGAGGAGCATCCCGACCGCGGCCGCTGACGCTTCGACCATGTGGCCGCCGGGATTCTGTCCGACGTAGAGCCACTTCGCGACGGTGTCCACGTAGAACTTGCCGGGTGCGACCTCTCCGAGGCTCGACACGCGGGTGAGCGCCTTCCCATCGAAGTACGCCATGTGTTGGTGCGCCGCGTACTCGGACGCGCCACCCAACGACTGCAGAAGGATCGTCCGCTCATCACTCACCGCCTGCGCGGCAGAGGCCGTGGTCCGCGGCGCGGCGACGGACGCCGTGGTCGAAGACGCCGAGGCGGCGCCTGCACTTGGTGTCGCGGCTGCCTTCGATGGGACGCCCTGCGCGCTCCACGGTGTGCGCCACGCGCTCCCCGCGGCTTGCCATTCTCCGGCGGCGATCGCGACGCTCCCCGTCAACTTCACGGTCGCGCCCGGCGCCGGCCGAATCGTGATCGGGCGCGTCACCACGAGATCGCCCGTTTGATAGGTGCCTGACATCAGTTGGATCGTTGCCCCGGCCTGCGCCGTCGCCATGGCCTGCTCGAGCGTCATCGGCGATCTCAATGTGCCCGCCGCTGTCGCCAGTCCAGCGGGCGCCACGGTGATCAATCCGCTCGCGACGCCCATGGCGGGATGCAATGCAGCGACGGGCGCGGTGGACTCACCGCAGGCGGTCGCGAGCACGAGAAGCGCGGCTCCCAAGGTGCAATGCACGGTGGAGCACGTCGTACGGTTTAGCTGCCCCCGGGCTCGCCCGGGGAAATGTAGATGCGACATAAGTCGTCTCCCTTCGGTGTCTGTTCGGCGACCCGACTAGCATGGCCCGCGCACTTTGCGCAGACGGTAGCCTCGTGGCTTTGCGTCGCCGGCTTTCGCCGGTTTTGCCTTTGTCGCAGCCCCAGAGGGCGAGCGACCACGCCGGAATCCTTAAAGCGTCAGCCTACCTCTGTGTAGACCGGTCCGGTAATTGCAACGTCGAAGCACCAAGAGTTGGCAGCAACCAGGCGGCGCTTGATCGTCTGGCTCCGACAACTGTCAACGTAAGGCGGTATGGTTGAGTGCGCCAGTATCAATTACTGGTCACCCATCGAGCCATCGCGACCACGCAAAATTACTGTGGCCCGCGGTAGCGTGAATATGAGACCCGCCTTATCGACTTAGCCGGTTGTAGCGCTCATCCCGTTCGTGCAATGCGCGGGTTGTGTATCAAATGCGATGCGCGATGCACGAATGTGACGGCGGTCACAACTACCGAACGGGGACAAAATAGGTGCGCGCGCTCGCTCGCGCCAGTCCCATTTTTCCTGCATCCGACCCCCAAAGACAGCTCCCCGGCCGATTCGCAACGGCCGAGGTCGCCCCAGTGGGGCAAAAGAGCGCGGCTAGTACTTCCATGCGCTCGTGCTCTCCCCGCTCGGCGCGTGCTTCGTGATCGCGGCGGTCATCTCGCGCAGCAGATCCGGCGTGAACGCGTGCCGCCATCCGTGGCCTTTTTCGGGCCGGCCGTAGAGGAAGACACCGGGCACGTGCGGATTCTTCGTGGAGTCCATGGTCGCCTGGAAGTCGTAGACCGCGAGGTTCAAGTAGAAGTTGTCCATGTCGCCGACGTCGATGTGGATCTTGTCCACGATCTGCGGTCCGAGCGTGGACCAATGCGATTTGACGTATGCGCTCAGATCGTAGCCGTGATCACGCATGTAGGTGGCGACGTCGTGGTTGATCACGCCCGTCCGCTTGTCCCACAACGGCACCGGATAGCCGTCGCCGCCCACTGGCCCGTACGCGGCTTCCCAGATCTCCAGTTGCTCGGCCGACCGGCCGTGACTGCCGAGTACATCCTCCAACTGGCTGAATAGCCGGACGCTCACCAGTGGCTGCCCGTCGTTCGCGCGCATGATCCAGCGTTCGGGGCGGTACCACGAGCTCACGACATCCAGGAAGCCCGGCTCCTTTGGACGGTTCGGGGTGAACGCGTTCGAGTCGCTGTACGCGTCCACCATGTCGTAGTGATGGAAGTCGATGGGATCCGGGAACTGCGTCCACGTCCCGCCGAAGAATTCTGGATGGTAGAGCTGCAACGCGAGCGACTCCCACCCGCCAGTCGAGCCGCCGGTCAACACACGCGCGTACGGTTTCTTGATGATGCGGAAATGCGACTCGACGTACGGGATGAGCTCCTGCATGATCGCATCGCCGTAAGGCCCGTTGTTCGCCGAGTTCACGGCGTACGAGTCGTCGAAGTACGGCGTGGGGTGCTGGAGAGTGACGACGATCATCCGGGGGAACTTTGGCTTCGTCCACGCCTGATACAGCGCGTAGCCCGGCGTCAGGTTGTAGCTCGCGTACAGCGCCGCGACCGCTGGCGGGATCGGCCGGGCCACCGTGTCGAATCCGAGCGGTGCATGAAGTCCGAAGTGGTCTTGCTCGTACAGCACCGGGTAATTGACGTTGGGATGCGTGTCGTACCCTTCGGGCAAGAGCACGGTGGCGCCAAAGTAGATGGGATGGCCCCACCATTTGGTGAGCATGTCGCTCTGGATCTTGATCCGCTTCACGTACTTCGAATCCGGGGGCACGACCACCGGCGGCAGGATCTTTGTCAGCGAGAGCGCGACCGCGTAGCCGGCGTGCGGATCGAGGTGCACACGTAGCACTTCGCTCACGAGGTTGCCGGGCGAGCGGTTGAACTGCTGCCCCTCCCATTGATCCATGTGCGCCCAGATCGTGTGCCCATCGGCGCGGTGGAATTCGGTGTACACGTTCATCAGCGCCTGCACGTAGTAGTCGCCCGCCGGCAGATCACGCAGCGTCGCCGTCGGATAGCCGGGCATGGTGTCGGTGATCGTCGCGCTCTGGCCCGCCGCCAAGCCGCTCACGTCCGTCCCGAACAACGGGGTGGTCTGCGTGAACGACCCCGCCTGGAGCCGCGGCTCCGGGCTCGTGTCGCGCGTGATGACCACGAATACACGTCCCGTGATCGGATCGGCGTGGGCCGCCGCGGGGAAGGAAACCGTGAATTGGACGGAGGCCGACCGCGGTCCGCCCCCGCTGCACCCGGCGACCATGGCTGTAAGCCCGATCCGCGTGATCATCGTTCGTCCCATCGAACACTCCTCCATGACGGACGCTGGCACCGTGCGACGCCGAGCTGGGTCGCGGCCTGGGCCCACCGGCTCGGCCCACCGGCCTTGTCACCTATCCGCGACCCCTGGCCGCGTCACCCGCCTCATATCACCTGGCCGCGCCACTCGGCTCGCGTCACCTGGCTCGGTCACCTGGCTCGGATCAACTGGCCCGTGTCATCTGGCTCGGATCAACTGACCCGTGCCACCTGGCTTGCCACCTGGCCGCGGGCCAACGCATGCATCGACAACTGGCCCGGCCGGAGTCCTTCAATTTGGTACGCGGTTGTCTGGGCACCGCCCGGGGTCGGCCAGGGCCGCGAGCCCATCGCCGGCCGGTAGCCGCGGCGCCATCCGAGTCCATTGCGGACCCTCCAGTCTGCGGTGATATTCGTCCCCCTCACCCAGGCCAATGTTGCACCTCGGGCTCTAACGAAGGAGACGGCCATGCCGTTCCAGATCAGCGAGCTGGTGATCCGCGTGTCAGGACCCTCTGCCCGTCAACCGGGCACTGAATGCAGAAAGGGTGGCACCACCTGCATGCCACCAAAGCCCGAACCGGGCACGGAGTGCTTACGTGGGGGCACGACCTGCAAGCCAGGACCAGGACCAGGACCAGGGACCGAGTGCAGAAAGGGTGGCTCGACCTGCATGGCCGGCACACCCGACAAATCCCAACCGGCGAAGAAGGCAGAGCTCGACTTCGTGCTCCAACAGATCCGGGACGCCGTTGCCATCGAGGCCGCGGAAGACGAGGTGCTGGTCACCGCGTAATTCCCGTTCATACTTGCGTTCACTCTAGGCGTTCGCTCTAGGCGCNNCCCGCCGCCACCGGCCGCCCATGTCGATGTTGGAGACGGCCACGTTTCGCTTCAATCCGGCGCTCGAGTTGGTGCTGTTCGACCGGCTCGAGCCCGAGTTGCTCGCTCGCCTCTCTGATCTTCGGCGCGACCCGTCGTTCTACGGTGTCCTCCTCCCCGTCGATCGCTCGCACGAGTCGGCGTTCGCCGAAACCACCAAAGCCGTCGATCGTGAAAGCGCACTGCTGCTCCTCACGCTGCGCACTCCGGGTCCGATCCCCGAATACGCGCGCCGGATTCTCGGCGCCGATGCCTGGCACACGATCACGAGTCTCGTACTGGACGGCGTGCTGGAGANNTGTTTCGATCGGGGACCGCCGCGGTGGATGCCATGTCGGTGGACGGCTATGACCTCGGCGCCGAGGTCTCCCAGCCGCGCGGGCTCGTCGGCCGGCTCTCGATCGACGCGCTCCGACACGCCGCAGCGCTCCCCATCGACGATGTCGCGGCCCTCGCGCGCCGATTGTATGGATACAACCGGCTCCCTCTCACGCCCACCAACGCGGCGCCCGCGCTGCCCACGACGGACTTNNTCCGGCACCGACAATGAGTGGCTGTGCTGGTCTGCGACCGAGCGCTGGGAATCCACGGACGCAACGCGCGGCACCAGCAAGCTGTACGTGAGCCCCGCACCGAGCGCGGTCCGCGACGCGTTCGCGGCCACCGTCGCCGCCGCGACCGCGCACGACGCGCTCGCGTTCAAAGTGGGGGCGGGTCACTATGGGCTGCTCCGGCCGGATAAACTGGTCATCTATTTTCGCCACCGCGAACAGCTCTATGCCGCCGCGGCCGCGCTGACCGATGCCCTGGCCGGCGCACCCGCACACGGCGTCCCCTTCACCGCGGCGATCACGGCGGACGGCATGCTCTCCTGGGCCGCCGATCCGCCCGCGCACGCCGGCCTCGTTGGGGCCATCGCCACCGAAAGCTGGCGCAGTTGGCTGACCACGCAGCTCGCGACCGCGCTCATCGCGGGACGCACCACCGACGATCACGGATCCGGATCCGCCAACGCCGTCCGGTTCACGCTCCACCGCGCGGTTGCGCTGCGCATTGATCCCAGCACGTGGGCCCCGGCCGACACGGTATGGAGGGCCACGACATCATGATTCTCGCCGGCCGCCTCGTGCTCTCCCCCGATGTCGAGATCGTGCCCGTCGATACGCTGCCGGCTGCGACGCGCGCGCAGTTCACGCATACGGCGTCGGACTTCGTCCTCTCGCGCAACGATGCCCGCGAGGGCTCGCGGGTCATCGATGCGCCGTCGGCCGCGCTGCTGTCCTGCTTCCGCATCGCTCGCACGGTGGCCGATGCGGTGCTCGAATACTGCCACACCGCCGGCGCGGATCCCGAAACGGTTCTCGGAGACGCGTGGCCGCTCATCACTCGGCTCGTAGACGATCAGTTGCTGGTCGCCGAGGGGGATGCGACCAAGCACGGTCGAAACCCACGGCTAGCGGTCGGCGCCCGCATCGAGCGCTGGACGGCCGGCCGCTGCGTGTACGCGCTCGATGACACAGAGGTCCACCAGGTCCGGGATGATGCCGGGCAGTGGTTCGCGCTGAAGCTCGCGCCCGGCGCGTCGTCATCGGGGTTCGCGCCCGGCGTGGACCACGAGGCCGCGGTGCTGGAACACCTCGCCGGCGCGGTGGGGCCGCGACTCCGAGGACGCGGGATGCTGGGCGATGCCCCCTTTCTCGTGCTCGATTGGTGCCCCGGATCGAATGTTGAATCGGTGGCCGCCGAGCTGCGTGCGCTCCCCGCGGACGAACGACGGGACGCGCTCCGTGCCCTCACGCTCGCGGTGCTCGATGCTTACGCGCGACTCCACGCGCTCGGAGTGGTCCACGGAGATGTCCATCCTCGCAATGTGGTGGTCGATCGCGACGGCCATGTCACGGTGCTCGACTTCGCGCTCGCGACGCGTACCGGGGTCGACGACGGTGATGTCCCCCGCGCAGGGGTCGCGTTCTATTTCGAGCCGGAGCTCGCCCGCGCCCTGCTCGCCGGTCTTCCGGCGCCGCCGGCGTCCGAGACGGGGGAACAATTCGCGCTTGCCGCGTTGCTCTATCTCCTACTGACCGGCGAGCACTACCAGGATTTTCAACTCGAGCGACGCGTGTTTCATAGCGCGATTCGCGATGGCGCACCACTCGCGTTCTCGGCGCGCGGGGTCGAGCCCTGGCCTGATGTCGAAGCCATTCTCGCCACGGCGCTGAGCAAGGAGCCCGCTGACCGCTTCCCGTCGGTCGCCGCGTTCGCCGCAAGCCTGCGCCAGGTCGAGCGCGCGGTGCGAGCACCCGACGCCGACGCCGATCACGCCACACGTCCCGGCATCGTAGCTCCCACGCAGTTCAAACCCGACGATGCCGAACGCGTGCTGCTCGGCGTGTTCCTCACCCGCGCGGGGTACGGATGCGCGGATGCGCCGGCTCCCGTGACGGACGCTCCAACGGCTTCGGTGATGCACGGCGCCGCCGGAGTGGCATATGCGCTCTATCGGCTCGCGCTCGCGCGCGATGACGCTGAGCTCTTATCGCTGGCCGATCTCTGGGCCACACGTGCCGCGACCGCACACGGACCCGAGGCGTTCGCGGACGAGTCGCGCGGACTCACCCCCGCGATCTATTCCCCCGTCACGCCCTATCACACGGCGGCCGGTGTCCATTGTGTACGCGCCCTGATCGCCAACGCGGCCGGCGACCGGCTGTCCCTGTGGGAGGCCGTCGATGCGTTCATCGCCGCCTCCCCCGTGAGTGCCGACGAAGCGAATCCCGATCTGATGCTCGGCCACCCGGGCGTCCTGATCGCGAGCGCGTTGCTGCTCGACGCACTGGCTCCGCTCTACGATGTCCCTCGCCAGCGGTTGCATCAGCACGGCGACCGCGCGTATCACGTGATGATCGAGAGGATGGCGTCAGTGCCCGCGATGCGAGACGATCCACGGTTCTGCGCCTCGGGCGCCGCCCACGGATGGGCCGGCGCGCTGTACGCCACGCTCCGCTGGTGCGGCGCGTCGGGAGAACCGGTCCCCACGACGACGGTGGCGCGACTGCACGAGTTGGCGTCGGTCGGCGAGCCGTGGGGTCGTGGGATGCGCTGGCCGCATTCGCTGTCCCCGGATGTCCCTGAGCGCGACACGTATCTCGCGGGGTGGTGCAATGGGACAGCGGGGCTCGTACACCTCTGGGCGCTCGCCGCTCGTCTCACCGGCGACGCGATGTTTGACGATCGAGCGGACCGCGCCGCGTGGAGCACCTGGGAGCATGCGTCCGACTCGCTCGACAATATCTGTTGCGGGCTGGCGGGGATGGCCTATGCGCTACTCGCGCGCTACCAGGCGACCGGTGATCGGGGATGGGTCCATCGGGCGAGCTCGCTCGCCTCGCGGGCCGCCCGCGCCGCGATTGCCACTCCACCCTCGCATCCGGACAGTCTCTATCACGGCACCGTTGGCATTGCCCTGCTGATCGCGGATCTCGAGCGGCCGGAGTTGGCCGCGATGCCATTCTTCGGCGACGAAGGTTGGCGCTGGGCTACTCGGCCGCGCACGAATGGATGATCCGATCGCCGAGTCGGCACGGTGGGCGTTCGTGAGTCGGTCAAACCGAGGGTTCCCGCGCAACGCCGCGAATGTCGGGTCGATGCGCAGCCACGCGGCAGAGATGAACCCCGGGTGACGGAGCAGCGTGTCGATGGCGTCGATCGCGAGGTCGGATTGCCGCGAGATGGCGTAGATCCGCGCCAACTCATATTGGTATTCCACGCCCACACGTGCATCGCGGGCGATCGGCAAGAGCCCGACGGCGCGTTGCCCTTCCTGAGCCGCCTGCGCCCCGCGCCCGAGATAGGCGAGCGCCAGCCCGAGGCCGCCGTGCGACCCCGCCTCCCCCGGCGCGGCGCGAACGGCAGCGTCGTACGCGATGCGCGCGGTGTCGGCATACGCGTGTGCGCGTCCGATGTCTCCGAGATGAGTGTACGCCTGCGCGAGTGCCAGCGCCCATTCCGATCGGCCCGCGTCGAAGACGTCCGGCGAGAGTCCGACCAGCTGGCGCCGTTGGTCGTCATCGAGAAGCCACTCCAGCCCGCGGTTCGATGCGATAAAGGCGATGAGTGACGCCCGATCGACCGACGCCGGGATGGCGTGGATCACGCGCCGGGCACCCATCAGGTCCCCGTCGCCGAGCGACGCCATCGCGCGCCACACCACGAACGCGACATTGACTGGATTAATCGCCAGCGATTGGTCCAGCGACGCGCGCGCGTCGGCATACCGTCGCTGGTATAGCAGGGCAAATCCGAGATCGCCCGACATCCCGGGATCACGGGGGTCGAGTCGCGTCGCCGACTGCAGATGCACGACGGCCGAATCCCATCGCCCGAGATGCTCTTCGGCGTACCCCTCGAAGTTGAGCAGTGACGGGCTGCTGGATGCGCCCGCCTGCTGCGCTTCGGCCAGCGCCCGCGAGAAGTCATGCGGCACGACCGAGAAGTAGTAGCTCAGCGCCGCGTGCGCTTCGGGAAGTTCGGGCGAGATAGCGAGTGCGCGATGCACCGCTTGGAGCGCCGAGTCGCCCTCGGCCGGCGACCGGCCGCCTGTGGCGTAAATGTTGATGTGCGTATTGGCCAGCGCGGTCCATGCCTGTGCGAACATCGGGTCGAGGCGGACGGCCTCCGCGTACGAGGCGGCCGCCAAGCGCTGCGTACTCGCGCCGTTGCCGGACTCGTCGTACGCAACGCCCTTCAGGTACGCGTCGTACGCATCAAGATTCCGCGTCGGACGCTCGGCGAGTGATGCGCGCTCACCCGAGCCCAACGTCACCTTGAGTTGCTCGGCGACTGACGTCGCGATGCGTGTCTGCACCTCGAACACATCGACGAGGGGCGCATCGATCGACCGCTGCCACCGGCTGGTCGGCGTTTCCACGCCATCGACCTGCACGAGCTCGGGGTCCACTCGCACGCGCGGCTCGCCACCGGCACTGCTATGCCGATCCCACCGCACGCGCCCCACGAGCAGATACCGCACGCCAAGCTCGCGGCCGATTTGTTTCGGTGTCTTCGTGGTGTGCAGGTACTCGTTCGAGCTGCCGCTCGCGATGACTTGCAGGCCGCTCAACGCGGTCAGCTTACTCCGAATCTCGTCCGTGATCCCCTCCGCGAAATACGCGTTTGCGGAGTCACCAACGTTCTCGAAGGGCAAGACCGCGAGCATCGTCGGACCGACCGCCCGCGTGCTGCGCGCGTACCACGCGTAGCCAACGCCGGAAAGCAGGATCACGGCTGCGGCGGCTCCGGCAATCCACCACGTGCGCGCGCGCGGGTCCGGCGCTCCGGTGGCGAGACCCGCCTCCATGGCCTTCGCGAATGCCCCCGCGGTCGGGTAGCGTCCGGCTGGAGCCGCGGCGAGTGCCTTCTGGATCGCGGCATCGACGCCCCGCGGCACATCCCGCCGCACGATTCGAACGGAGGGCGGTGGACTCGACATCATCTTGGCGATCATGGCCTGGGCCGTGACCCCCGTGTACGGTGTCTCGCCCGCCAGCATCTCGTAGACGACCGCCGCCAGCGCGTATTCATCGGTGCGCGCATCCAATGTCCGGTCGGCGCTCGCCTGCTCGGGGCTCATGTAGGCGGGGGTTCCCACCGCGAAACCCGTGTGGGTCAGCGTTTCCTGGCTCTGATGGAGCGTCTTATCGTGGGGCTCGATCGCCTCGATCGGCCGGGCCACGCCGAAGTCGGCCAACAACGCGTGTCCCTCCGAGAACAGGATGTTCTCGGGCTTGACGTCGCGATGCACGAACCCCGCGCGATGCGCGTAGTCCAACGCGTCCGCCACGTCGTGCGCGATCCGCAGTGTCTCCTCGACCGGGAGCTGCTTGTCACGCCACAACCGGTCGCGCAAGCTCTCGCCCTCGACGAACGGCATCGTGTACCACAGTTGCCCGTCGGGTGTCTCGCCGGAGTCGTAGACCGCGAGGATGTGCGGGTGCTGCAGCTTGGCGGCGAGCGCGATCTCACGCCGGAACCGCTCCGGGCCGAGGGTGGCCGACAGTTCCGGGTGCAGGACTTTGAGCGCGACGGCGCGACCGAGCTTCGAGTCCTGCGCGAGGTAGACGGTCGCCATGCCGCCGCGCCCAAGCACCCGCTCGAGCGTGAACTGCGCGCCGAGCGCCGCCTGCAGCCGGCCGGCCGGATCACCCGGCGTCACGCAACCTGCACCGCGTGCGCGTGAGTCCGAAGCCTAACAATTCTGGTATTTCCAATGCCGCGATTTCCCTTCCGCTATCCAGGTGATCGCCGTGACGAGACGGCGCTGTCGCGTCTCCGCCCGCTTGGCCTCCGTGAGCCACTCGATGTACTCCCGCTTGTGACTCGGGCTGAAGGCGTCGAACGCCGCGGCCGCCCGGGTGTTCTCTTGCAATGCGGCCTTGAGGTCGGCAGGGACGACGATCCGCTTTGACGTCGCCTTTGGTCGCACGATGCGCTTGATGCCGACGTCGTTGAGGGCCGCCGCTGCCTTGATGTATTGGGTCATGGCCTTGGCCGGTGGAAGGTCGCGGACTGATGTGAGCTTGCCGAACTGACCCATGCCCGCCTGCTCGCTCGCGGGGAGCGACCTGACCACGAACCGGTGCTTCCAGAACCCGAACGAGCAGTGGTGCTTGAACGCCGCCATGTTGCAGAACATCCCCTTGTAGATGAATTGGGGAAAGCTCCATTTGATGGTTTCCTCGACGGTCGGACACGCCGCGTGAACGACGCGACGCAGATGGCTCAGAATTGGCCGGGCGAAATCCGGGGCGTCCGCGATATACGCATCGACCCGCTGGTCCTTAGATCCCATGAGGCCTCAACGGAGCTCGGTAAGGTTGGGCGCGGCAGGTAATGAGCGAGTCCTAATGGTGCCCCCAATGTGCACGTCCCGCTCAGCGGTGACCAGTCGCCCGTCGAAGGATGTGGAACCCCCCGCATCAGAGGGCGCTTCGCGCGGTGCGCCAGGGACGTGGTTTCGCCGCCGGCCCATGGATTGGCGGGGGTTCATGGCACGCGTCAGTTCGTGGTCCGAGTACGTACCTCCCAATCAGTGAGATACTGTCCCAATTTGGCGGGGTGGACGCCCCGATCGGCCACCGCGATATACCCGTCGGGTCGGATGAGATAGAGAGCGTTTCGCTCGAGTCCCGTCCCCGCCATCGCGGGCTGCCATGGATACACGTGCAGCGCGACGCCGCGTGCCGCACACATGGCCGTGACGGCGGCTGCTGCATCCCCGTAGATGTGAACCTGCCAGTCGAGCGTGGTCAGCGCCGTGAAGTTGTCGGACGCGCCCGGTGCACGATCGGCCGGCGCCACCCATGGCAACCGATCGCCGCCCCGTCCCTGTGCCCCGTCGCCTGCACTCAATGCGCTCGATCGATATTGCACACCGATCTGTGAGACGGTTCGGAACAACAATCGGCGGACGGCGGTGAATTCGAAGAACGGCGGGAGCACTCGCGGCACGACGTGAAGCCGCACCCACCGGGCGATCGGACCGTTGCTGGTCACCAACGAGAAGGCCCGGTCGGTGGTCCGCACCAACTGCCGCGCGAACGCGATCCGCTCTGGTTCGTATGTGTCGAGTACTCGCGCGACCGCGCATCCATTGAGGACCGCGGCCAACTTCCACGCCAAGTTCACCGCATCGCCGATCCCGGTATTCATCCCCTGGCCACCCACCGGACTGTGGATGTGGGCCGCATCCCCAAGCAAGAACGCTCGGCCCTTCCGAAACTGTCCGGCGATCCGGTGGTGGACCCGGTACGTCGAAAACCAGTTCACGTGCTCGACGGTCACCTTCAACCGCTCGACGATGGCGTGACTGACGTCGCTCCACTCGAGCGGCGTGGCGTCGGTGGCGGCGTCCTTCAGGACGGTGCCAATGAACCGCGCGCGACCCCGCCCCTTCATTGGGAACACGGCGAGGAAGTCGCCATCGTCCGGCGCGAGATGCAGATCCCCGTCGGCCACGGGCCCGGCCACTGCGACATCAGCGACAAAGAACAGCCGGTCGTAGGTCCCGCCCAGAAAGGTCGTGTGAAAGAGCTCGCGGACCCTCGAGCGGGCGCCATCGCACCCCGCGAGGTACTCCACGTCGCAGCGGTCGCCGGAGCCGTCCGCGCGCGTGAGGTGTGCGCGAACCCGGTCGCCGGTCTCCTCGAATCCCTGCAATGACGTGCCACGCTCGACCGCGACGCCTTCCGCAGTGAGCCGCTCGATCAACAGGCGCTCGTGCTCGTCCTGCGGGAACACGGTCAAATAGGGAAAGGGACTCAACCCCGCGCCAATTGCACCGATCGCGACATGCGCGGCCTTACGACCCTCGACCCACAGGTTGACGCCCGTGAACTCCGCAGCGTTCTCGACGACCGCGTCGGCAATGCCCACCTGCCGATAGAACTCGAGCGTGCGCGCCTGCACCACCAGCGCACGTGATGTAGTCCCCGGTTCCGGCACGGGATCGATGATCCGGACGCGAATGCCCTGGCGCGTGAGGAAGAGCGCCAGCACGAGCCCGGTGGGCCCGGCGCCCGCGATGAGTACCTGTGCGTCGTTCATGCTTGTACCTGAACGCGCGCGAGCCAGTGCGCGAAAAATGGATCACCAAGGCTCCAGCGAACCCCCGTCCCCGATGCGGCCCGCCGGATGAGGCTCCGGTCTTCGAGCGCCGCGAGCGTGCGCTGCATGGTTGAGGGTGCGAGGGCGTGCGCGCCCGCGACTTCGGTAAGTCGAAAGTCTTCGCCGAAGGCGGTCGCGATCGCCTTGAGCGTGCGCCGCTGCGCGTTGGTGAGATTGACCCAGGTCAGCATGTACGAGGCATGCGCTTGATCGAGTATTCGGTCGAGGACGGCGTTGACCGTTGTGGCCGTGAGTGTCTGGAGATGCACGAGACGGACGGTATCCCAGATTGTGCCGCTCATCCACTGGACGTTGTACGGCACGTCCTCCGCGAGGTCGAATACCCGCTCCACCGCCGCGTCCTCGACCACACACCCCGCCGACTCGAGTCCTCGGCGCACGAACGGCCGGAAATCCCCACGCGGGATCGCCCCGATGTATCGGAGCTTTCCGAACTTCCAGAACGGGCAAGATGGATCGGCGCTCAGCTCGGTCAGGAATCTGACCCGCGACCCGGCGAACACGTAGCCAACGTACCGGTGCGGTTCGACCACGGCGCGAATCTGGTGTGCTGCGCGATCGCCCCCCTCGGTGATCACTTCCTGGAACTCGTCGAGTACCACCGCCGTCGGCCGCCCGTGGGTCGCCGCAAGCTGCTCGATCCCGTCCAATACCGTTGCTAGGACCAGTACTGGGCGACGTCGTTGCTCTGACGTAAGGTCGAAATCAATCGTGAGTCGCTGCTCGCTGAGATCATACGATGCCGTGGGCCGGACCGGCGCGAAGAACCGGCGCGCGAGCTCCCCCGCCCGGTCAACCGACGCCGCAAACAGTTGAGTCGCCCCGGCAGCTATCGCGCCCGCCAGTACCTCGATCGTCTCGCAGACCTCCGCATCGTACCGCAGGACCGCCACCCCGCGCTCAGCCACTTCGTCCCCCCCGACCGCCAGGATAGAGGTCTTCCCGAACCGCCGATCCCCGAGGAGAAAGAGCTTCCCAGCGTTGCTCAACGCATCCACCACCGCCGCAATCTCCGCGTCACGGTCGACTAAGGTGCCACCAGCTGGCCCGTACCAGAATGGATTGATGTCGGCGGTACCCATTCGGTCAATATATTGACGCTATTTGCATTATGCTTATTGCGTACGCATTATGCGGTGTTGATAGTATCCGATGTATTTTATTGAAATGAATGGCTTTACGCTATACACCGAATACACCATGTTACAGATCAAGCTCTCAATCGACAGCGACGATATCTGTCAGCGCGCAGATTAAGAAGCTGCGGAACGGTGCCGCATCGGCCACGACTCAATCTTGGTCACGACGCAATCTTGGGCTAATTCCTCGTTTACCGCATATCTAGAGTCCGGCCCCTGGGTGCATCCGAACATTTGAGCAACTAAGCCCCCAGTGCCCTGGTGTAGTGAGTAGTCACATACGCATTTTGCGTATTACCTTACATCATACCGAGAACATAGGTTATGTGCAAGAGTCTAAACTGATGTGGATAAATTATTTATGACGCAAGGACAATACATATGGCGCGGGGAATCGAAGGCGAGTGCGACCGATCTGCCATCCACGTCATTGCGAAAGCCAGCACGAGGTGCTGCTCGTACAGCCGGCCCCCGGTCATGCAATTGCCCCACCCGTGTCCAGTCATCCCATTGCTCATGCAGATCTCCCACAGCTCGCGCAGCTGTCTCACCCCTCGGATAACTGTCCCGCCGCTCGGATAGCTGTGTCACCGCTCGGGTAGCTTGTCTCTCACCGCTCGCATAGCTGTCCCGCCGCCCGTGCATCTGCACTATCCCGTGTCGAGCTGTCCCAGTACTCGCGAAGCTGTCCCGCCGTCTGTACGACTGCTCTTGTACTGCGTTCGCGCCGTTCGCACGGCCGTGTATGGTCCTCGCATTTGACGTGAATCACTGGCGGAAACGAACCCGGAGTATTTCCGTCCTGGTGTCAATGATTCTCTGAATCGTCGAGTGTCTTACCGAGCCGCTCGGGCCCTCCGGGTGTATCGGCTCACCGCCCGCTTCTCACCCCGCCAATGAGCGCCCCGGTACCCCCTGAACCGCCCCCGTCACCGCCGGTTCCGCAATACGCGATCGGCCCGGCCCTGGTGCCCCCGACCGATGTCCCCGAGCGCAATGGGGTGATGAGCGTTCTGTCGAACGTGTCCCGCAATGGCGAATGGGTCCTCCCCCGCCTCTTTCGCGCCCTGGCGTTCATGGGAGAAGCCAAGCTCGACCTCACGCAGGTGCGGCTCGCGCCCGGCACGTCGGAAATTGAGGTCCGGTGCTTCATGGGCACCGTCAAGATCATCGTGCCCCATAACCTGCGCGTCGAATGTGCGGGCACCCCACTGCTCGGCGAGTTCACCCTCAAACACGTGTCCAAAGCCACGCCCCATCCCGATGCGCCCCTCATCCGCATCTCCGGCAGCGCGCTCATGGGCAGCGTCGTCGTGAAGGTCGTCGACCCCAACGCGCCCAAAGGCCTAGATAAACTGCGCGCCTGGGTAGGCTGATTTTTTTTGTCTTTTTTGTCCCTTTCTACTCTCTACTCTCTACTTTCGCCTTTTTTGTTTTTTGCTTTTCGCAGTTTCTCCTTTTTCTTTTCTTCCCGTTGCCCACTATCGAAGATTTCGCCGCCCTCGATATCCGTGTCGGCACGGTCATCG
>PMAE01000038.1 GCA_003152485.1 Gemmatimonadota bacterium
CGCACAACGTGATCCACCACGGACCTCAATACCCGTCGTCGATCGTGCTCCCGGTCATCTCAGCCTCGGCCACGGCGAATACGACCGGCAAATAAGGTCTAAGAAGTCTTGAGGCGAAATCGACACGAGGGGACACCATCATTCACGGGTATCCCCTCTGTCTTACCCGCCTTTTTATACAGTGCCCCCGGGGTGACTCGAACACCCGGCCAACGGTTTAGGAAACCGCTGCTCTATCCACCTGAGCTACGGGGGCAAACATTGATGTCACTGCTACTTACACTGCTGGACTACAGTACAACGTATCGAATTACGCACCAAAAAACGCAGCCGGGCCACAATGGCGAAGTACCGCGTGCGCGCGAGCGTCGGCGTCCGCCGCGTCCGCGGACGGCTAGCGGCTCTCGTCGGCCAAGAGGGTGGCTCTCGTCACGGCGGGCTTCCGCCAGACTAGACCGCCACATGGTCACCGCCGTATAGAGCACAACGACGACAACCAGCCACCGGACCGCGTCGAGCGGGAGGGATTTCACAAGCCACGCCGCGAGTACGATGCCGGGTACGCCCCCGATGGTCAGACCGAGTGCCGCGCGACGGTCGAAGGCACCGGCGCGGCACTCGGCACAGCCCATGCCGCCCCTGCCCGCCCCGATAGCGGGGAAGCGGGTCGAGCGCAAAGCGCGCCTGGACGTCGCGACGGCGACTGACGACGAGCTCCGCGCTGACATCCTCCGCCGCCTTGAGTGCCTGGACGCGATCCGCACCCAATCGGACGGGCCGCCCGCCGGCTGAGCAGGAGGTCACCGGTTCAAGTCCGGTCGCCCCGATCGATATATCTCAAGGCCCCGCCATCACTTCCGATCGGCGGGGTTTTGCAGAAGAACGAACCGGCCATCCCGCGCCGCCGATCGCTGCCGCTCCTCCCAAGGCTATTTCATGGTGCTCGGGTTCTGGTAGATCATCAGATGGGCGTACGGCGTGCCGGCGAACATGATGTACACGCCGCTGGGATTGGGCTTTGTCGGGAGCCCACTCGCGGCGGGGTCGACCGGCCACATCAGCATCCAGTGCGGCGCCTTCACGTCTTTGGTATTCGCGCCCTTCTCCATCACACTTTCACCGCTGGGCGTTTCATAGTGCACGCCGCCTTGCATCATGTATGAGATGCCGGGCTCAGTGTTCGGCGGCTTGGGCTGGCGTGTGCCCCCGGCAACGAACCACGCCCAGGCGTTCTTGTCGCCGCAATAGGGCGCGTGCGTGTCGGACGTGACGCTGCACGTGAAGCCGTTCGATCCCGCACGCACTTGGGTTACCGTCTTCGCCTTGGGATCGATGCGCGCGATTGCCGCTTGACCGGAGACCGCGCCTGGCGCCCCGCTCTCGGCAAGCTTGATGAACTGGGCGTCGCTTATCGCCCCTTGAGCAATACCCAGGCAGGGCAATAGCAGCGCGCCGACTAGCCCACTGCAGAGAGCGCGTTGGATTCGCATAGGCCTCCCCGTGCGCGTTTGTTGTACGCCGGAGCCCGCAGTGAGCCCCGTTGATGATTGTACGTGGGCAACGAGAGGTTGGTAGGAGGATTCAGGTATGCTCGGGAAGATGTGCGTCAGGGGGCAAAGAATGCCGTACTGTGGTACTCCCTAGTCCTGCTTTGGGAGCAAGCGCGCAGGCGGAGACTGTCAGGCGAGATAGTGCCGACGCGCTGCTCGCGAAGCCGTACTTCATCTCGCACGCGTGGCTCCGGATCGACCCGACGTGGGCGCCGCTCACGGGCGATCCGCGCTTCGAGCGGCTCATCGCGCACCCCACCCCCGGTGCGACGCAGAAGATGTAGCTACGCAACTCGCCGTCGTGTCAGTGGCTCATGCCGCTCATCCCTGCCATGCCGCTGCCCGTTCCGGTGCCGAACAGCTCCACGAGGTCCAGTTGATAGACCGGGTCTGCGGTGTTCACGGTTGGCCACTGAGCGCCACGATCGGGGACGAACAAACCGGCAACCGACCCCATGCCGCCCTCTGGGATCACGTGTCCCGTCGGATTGTCGTACGTCACGGTGATGCGATACCGGTGGGACGGCACGATGTGAACGCCCAACCGGTGCCAGTTGTAAAACCGCGTGATCGGGAGATCCAGCACGTGTCCCGCTGAGTCCCGGACCGGCGTGACGTGCCAGATCAACCGGCCGGTCGTCACGTCACTGAAGTCGAGGCTCACGGCGTAGTCGTGTACATGGCCGCCGATGCCGACGATGTCCCCCGGGATCGCCGGGCTACTCTCCCAACTGTGCGTGGTCCGGCCCGGCGCCAGATCGAAGTCCCGACTGATGGGTGCTCGCCACCCGTTCGGGAACATCGCGTCCATGACCCAGGGATAGGCGCGAAACACCGGGAACAACGACCCAAACAGTCCGCGACCGATCGGTCGGCATCCGATCTCCAGTCGCACGTGGACGCTATGTCGGGCGACTGGCGTATCGTTGCTGACCATGCCCCATGTCAACAGCCGTTGGCCCTGAGTGAGTGGCAATCCTAGGATGAGCTCGGGCACGGCGACCGATGGCGTTTCCTTGCTGGCCGCCAATAGATGCAGTGTGCCGGCGAGGAACAGATCTCGATGGTCGGGATCGGACAAATGCACGTGGTGGAGGAACGCTTTGGGCAACTCGCGCCCCGCGCTGTCCAGGACTACCGCCCGCGAGCTGTGGATCGTACAACTCGCTGGTACTACGGCTTGGTAGATGGGCGAGCTGACCATCGCCATCCGGCCGGGCGCCGCCGCCACGAGATCCGTTGGCGGCAGTTCCAGGATGAGTAGATCGTGCGTCCGGTCGAATGTCATCGTCGCGCGCGGAAGGCTCGAGAACGCCGGAATCCCCGCGACCGGACCGCTCGGCGCCACTGGTGTCGCGGCAGTCTGCGCGCTGGCCGCGATCGGACACCCGGCGAACAACATTGCAATGACCGCGGGCAGTTTTACGGGCGTCCTCGGTGTCCACCTCGAGGGGTTGGGCGACGGTGGCTGCATAGTCTGGATTTGGCGGGTCGTGATGCCCCGCGGGTGTCGTGCGTTGGGTTGAACTGAGATTTGCTGACGTGCACTGACGTTTCGTGCATGGTCTGTTTAGGAAACCGCTGCTCTATCCACCTGAGTTACGGGGGCGACATACCTCTAACGTCTCTCGCTGCAATCTATTGCGCCGTCAATCTCCAGTATAACGCTACCAATATCGGCGTGGTTTGGCCCCTGCCCCAGTCCACCGATGTCACCATCCTTCGGCTGACCACGGCGTAGTTGGCCGCCGCGCACACTCCGTTGCCACATTCCAGCATCCAGGCGACACGTGAGATTCGCTCGGATCCTCCTTGTGTCGGCTTTGGCATGCGCCGTACGATGTATAGAGGGATCACGAGTGTCGGGTCGGAATGACACCCGAGCGACATGCTCAGCTGCCAGGAGGCAGGATGCGGAGTCGCGCCACGGTGGGGTTAGCGGTGTGCGCTTTTTCCGTTCCGATGGCGCTTGCGGAACCCTCGCATCATTCGCCGCCGCCGACGATCATGGCGAATGACAACCGGGTTCCTGCCGGTCACCTGAAGAACGGCGTCCTAGATCTGCGTCTCGAACTGCGCGAAGGCGTGTGGTACCCGGAAGACGACAGCGGCGGCCATCGCAATGTGTACGTCTTTGCGGAGGAAGGGCGACCACTCCAGAGCCCCGGCCCGCTAATCCGCGTTCCGCAGGGGACGCAGGTCAATGCTCACATCCGAAACACGTTGCCAATCGCCGCCAAGGTGTACGGCTTGCATCGGCATCCGGGCGATTCGACCGACGCCGTGAGGGTCGCGCCGGGTGAATCGCGCGATGTGCAATTCACGACGGGCGGACCCGGAACGTACATGTACTGGGCCGCCACGTCCGACCATTCGCTCGATACGCGCGATGAGGCGGAGACTATGCTGTCCGGCGCTTTCATCGTTGATTCAGCCGGAGCGAAGCCCAACGACCGGATCTTCGTTGTCGGTCTCTGGTCGAAAGGCAGCATTGACAGCGAGATTCCCTCTATAAACGGCAAATCCTGGCCGTATGACGAGCGCGTCACCTACACGACAGGTGAGACGATCCATTGGCGGGTGATCAATCCCACGGCGTCTGAACATGCCATGCATCTTCATGGGTTCTATTTCAATCTCGATGCTGAAGGTGACGGCGAGCACTATGAGCGTTACGCCAGCGACCAGCGCCGCAAGGAAGTCACCGAGTTCATCCAGGAAGGGCACGTGTTCGCCATGACGTGGACACCAGATCGCCCGGGCAATTGGCTGTTTCACTGCCACATGGTGGCGCACATGTCGCCGCCGGCGCCGCTCCATCCGCCGGCAACGGAGGCTGCGACCTATTCAGCAGGTCACGATCACGCCGCCATGATGGGCGGGCTCGTGCTCGGAATCACGGTGCTCCCGAACGCCAACGCCAAGCTGGCGCCGATCGCGACGAACGCAACGCACAAGCTCCAACTCGTGATCTCGGAGAATCCGGCGAAGATTCCCCTCTACAAGCTCCAGGTGAATGATCTCGCGGTGCCGACGCCCACCCCCTCGGACACCCATCCGCGGCCCAGTCTGCTCGGACCCCCGATCGTGCTGACACGGGGCGAGACGGCGGAGATCGAGGTCAAGAATCAGACGAGCAAGCCGACATCCATTCACTGGCATGGAATGGAAATCGAGAGCTATTACGACGGCGTGGTCGGTTGGACCGGTACGGATCAGCATCCCTCGCCGGCCATCGCGCCGGGCGACTCCTTCACTGTACGAATGACGCCGCCGCGGGCGGGGACTTTCATCTACCACACGCACTGGCACGACGCCACGCAGATCCGCAACGGTCTGTACGGCCCCCTCATCGTGCTCGAGCCGGGACAGAAATACGATCCCGAGCACGACCGGGCATTCATCTTCGGTGTCGGCCAGTATGCTCCGTTCGGCTATCCGCTGCTCATCAACGGGCATCCCCAGCCGGATCCCGTCACCCTGCGTGTCGGGACGCGATACCGGCTGCGGCTGATCAATATCACACCCAATATGGTGGACATGCGCGTTCGTCTCACCAGCAATGGCGTCCCGGTGCAATGGAACATCATCGCGAAGGACGGCGCAGATTTCCCGCCGGCACAATTGAAGTCATCCACAGCCGACATGTGGCTCACCGTGGGCGAGACCTACGATGTGGAATACCAGGCCGCGAGTCCCGGCCTCGTCAAGTTGGAAGGCTGGGAGGTCAGTTATCCGAAATCGGTGGCGATACCGCTGGACTTTGTCGCGTCCAAGTAGTTGGCGTGCGCTGACTTTTGCGGAGGCGCGCAGACGTACGGGCTCGACTGAGCCCGCCGCGCAAACGATCAGATCGCGAAACGAGTACCGAGTGTCGGAGCAAGGTTGTTCTTGTAGTTGTAGGGGACGCCGGGGCCGTGAGGAATGGCAATGGCCAGACCGCCGCTGACATCGGAATACGCAATTCCGGCATACGCGTCGACACGCTTGGTGAAATGATGATCCGCGTAGAGTGACCCCTCGTTGAGGGTGCCCGCGCAGGAACTGCGGAAACCGGCGGCGGCCGAGCAGGTCGACGGAACACGGAAGTCGTTCTGAATCTGATTATAGTAGGACACAGTGATGTCGGTTTTGCTGTCGTAAGCGTATTTCACGCCCGTCCACCAGACCTGCACGATCTTGGGAGAATCAAGATTGTTGTCTTCGACGCCGCTCAACAGATAACCACCCTGGGCCGAGGCGCCGACGCCCAACGGGTTCGACGGGTTGTTCTGCCAGATGTATTCGTAGCCGCCAAAGAACTTGAGTTGGGCCCAGGCATATTTGGCAGCGGCCATAAGCGCGGTGTTGTCGGTTACGATGCCATATACGGTGTTGGGCGTTCCAATCAGATTGGCGCCAATGATGGGGTTTGTATTGATGCTGTTGAGGGTCGACTGATATGACGCCGACGGACTCTGAGGCCCCAGCAAGGGGTTGAGCACGCTGATCGCCTGGTTGTAATTCTGAAAGACGACATCGGCGGAGAACTTGCCGAACGCTGCGCCCAGGTCCAATCCATAGGCGGTGTTGTGCGGCTGTTCCGGCGTACAGGTGGCCGCAGTCCAGGTTGCGGAGGCGGAGTAGCAGCCGCCAGAACCGTCGGCGAATTTATACATCGCGCCGAAATGCACCGGACCATAAGTGAGGCGATATTTCACGGCGGCGTCCCACCGGGCGTCCTGGGTGTCGCCACCGCCGGCCATCAGGCCGTTATACCCGATGTACGAAAAGGAATAGGCGCCGCCGGCCGGATCGTAAACGACCATCGCATCGGTGCCGAGAGAGCGCTGGCGACCGAGGGTCAGCGTGCCGAAATGCGCCGAGGATATACCGCCGTAGAATTCGTCATTGAAGGTCTGGCCCGCGCGCGGGCCGTCGATGGTGGCCGAATAGCTGCCCCTGGGAAGGCCGGCGTTGGCGGCCATGGTGGCTGGCGCGTTGGCGAGCTGGCCGGACTGCGGATTGATGCCGGTCGAAGCGTTGAAGACGACGAACCAGTCGTGCAGAAACTCTTCCCTGCCCCTGATGCCCAGACCCGTCTGCTGCAGGTTGTTTGGCGCAATGAGGAATTGGGAGTGATTGCCGTTCCGGTTCACGAGTGCTTCGCCTTCATAGTTATAGCCGTTTTCCGGTAGGCCGTGGCTGACCCAGCCCACACCGACGTCATACGCGCCGTACAGGGTGATGCCGTGCCAAGTCAGCGGGCAATCGCTGGCGAAGAACTCCTGGGGGCTCGCGCAGCCTGCGGGGCTGGGTTGAGCAGCCGGAGCCGGTTTGTTCTGCGATCGCGCTGGACCCACGATGGCAAACGAGAGGACAACTCCCCAGACGGCAGCACGCACTGCGATTTCTCCGGCAAGAGTGGTAGTAGCCTGCACTGGCGGGATCGAAGGTAGCGCCGGAGGGAACGTAAGGCAACGTTCCCTTACGTTCCCTGCGGGCGCAATTGACTGGATTCATCAACACGACGCCGTTTTGCGGGTTCCATTTTGAAAATGGCTTCGCATGTGTGCCGTAATTCAGCAGTTTGTGCCTTCTGGCAAATAGGCGAGACTTGGTATCCTGGCTAACCGTGTACAGTTAAGGGGCATCGGCCGCTGGCTGCCGCTTCCAGGAATCTCAACGGAGGAAAAATCGAATGAACGCGTTTGACTTGACTGGCCGCGTCGTGGTGGTGACTGGCGGAAATGGTGGAATTGGCCGCGCGATCGCGCTCGGATTGGGAACAGCAGGGGCAAAGGTGGCCGTGTTGGGGCGAAACGAGGAAAAGAATCAGCGGGTACTTTCGGAATTGAAGGCCCTGGGCATTCCGTCCATCGCGGTCAGTCTTGACGTGACCAATCGTCCAGGCCTGGAACCCGCGCTCCGTAAGGTGGAGAGCGAACTCGGAGACATTGACGTGCTGGTAAACAACGCCGGTAACGTATCGTTGAGCGGCGGTGTGCTGAACGAGACCGCTGAGGACTGGGATAACGTCATCGAAACGCAACTCAATGCAGTCTTTCTGCTTTCCAAGCTTGCGGCCAAATCGATGATGAGCCGCAAGGATGGAAAGATTATCAACATTGGCAGCATGTACTCGTTCTTTGGATCCGGGCTTATCCCGTCCTACAGCGCGGCGAAAGGCGCGATTGTCCAGTTGACCAAGTCGATGGCCATTGAGCTGGCGCCGCACAACATACAAGTGAACGCGATCGCGCCGGGCTGGATCGAAACGGACATGACAGCGCCCGTGAAATCCATGCCCCTAAATGCCGAAATTCTCTCGCGGACACCGGCGGGACGGTGGGGTCAGCCGGAGGAAGTCGCCGGGACTGCCGTCTTCCTGGCATCGCGGGCTTCGGATTTCGTTACTGGTACCACTATTCCCGTCGATGGTGGCTACGCGATCCGATAGCCGTGCCGATAGTGCGATGATTGGCCGCGCGGTGAAACCAAGTGGTCGAGGGCGGATAGCTCGCGAGCAGTCGCGTAGCGTTTACCGATCCGCGCCTTCGGCCATGTCGATTGTCAACCCTGGATCGGCGGCTGCCGTAACCGCACGAATCTACCATCTATCAAACAATTGATCATTGGTGCAATATCCCGGGCGAGAGGCGCGCCCCACGCACCAACAACGCGCCCCCATGCACCAACAACGGACCAACCTCCTTCCAACGCGAGCAATCCCATGCGCATCGCTAGCAGCGTCGTTGTCCTCGCCCTTGCATTTCTGCCAGTGCTCGGTGCCGCCCAGTCTTCGGCGCCGGTGGCCGACGCATTCCGTAGTAACATCACGCGCATGGAGAAGAACCTGGTGGCGTCAGCCGAAGGGATGCCGGCGGACAAGTACGGCTACAAACCCACTCCCGCGCAGATGACCTTTGCCGAGATCGTGCTCCACGTCGCCCAAGACAACGACGAGGCATGCCCTCCGATCGGGGGCGCGAAAGCACCCGAGCGGGCCAAACTCACACCGACGGACGACAAGACCAAGCTCGTCGCGCGGCTCCGCGAGAGCTTCGCCTTCTGCGACCAATCGGTCGCCCACGTCGATGATTCCAATCTCGCCGGCAGTGTCTCTGCCTTTGGGGAGAAGTGGACGCGGGCCGGCCTCATGATGGAGCGGATAGATGACTGGTCCGACCACTACAGCCAGTTCGCGATTTATCTCCGGCTGAACAATTTGTTACCGCCTACGGCGAAGCCTCGCTCCTAGGGGCGACGAGACGCATCGGCGACGGGGGGACGTTTCGCCAGATCATGCCCCGAGATCGCCTCCAAAGACGACCGGCTAGGGCCCGACTCAGCGGCCTGAGGTCGCCTGACGTGACCGGCCGGGTACGGGTGCGTATTGGGCCCATGAGTCTGGGAGGCTCTCGGGCCTCGGGGAGGGCGCCATTGCGGCTTGGGTCGCGGCCACCGGTTTGGTCGCGTATGACGTGATCGTAGCCATTGAGGATTCGCTCGGAACGGACTCGATGCTCGCTGCGCTCGGCGCCCGGGTCTTCCCCGGGCGCCCTCCCCGCACCATCAGCTTGACCAGCGACGCGACGGCCGAGAGCGGCTGGTTGTCGATCGCCGAGTCGCGGTAGTGGCAGAGCAGCGAGCATCCCGATTCACATCCCTTGTGCGACTGGGAGTGGGTCCGCAGGTCCTCGCGGGTGTATTCGAGCACCGACTTCCCCAACCGCCCGCGCTGCGCCGAGCAGAACTGCACGTTGCCGAACTCGTCTACGTAGAGGAAGCGGGATCCCGCGCGACAATGCCACTCGGGACGCTCGCCCCGGAGGAGCTGCTCGCCGTACCTCTGTTCGATGTAGGAGAACGGCGCGGCGTCGGCGTAATACTGCTTCCAAAGGTTCACGTACTCATCGCCGCCGATCGCGACCGCGCCTTTCGAGTCATGGAGCAAGTCGATCGACACCCGGAATCCCAAGGCGTCGAGCTCGTGAATGGTGTTGATGAAATCGTCCTTGGTCCGGTCGCAGAGCACCAAGTTCACGTGCACGTCGAAGGTCGCATGTCGCCGCAGCAGGGCGAGCTTGGGCCGAATGGTCTTGAGGCACTTCTGGATGTAGGCGGTGCGATCGGGCTTCACCGAGTCGATGCTGACTTCCATGTTGGCGAGGCCCGAACGATTGAGGCGGCGAATCAGCTCCTCGGTGATGAGGAATCCGTTGGTGGTCACCGACACCTGAGCGTGGCGGTTGCCATAGGCCACGATCGCGGGCAGCTCCGGATGCATGAGTGGCTCGCCGCCCAGGAGCGAGATGTTGACCACGTTGAGCTTGTGCAGCGCGTCGATCCGCCGCTCCAGCGTCTCCAGCGGGACCATGTTCGAGACATTGTCGTACTCGGTGCAATACCCGCAGCTCAGATTGCATCGGCGGGTCACGATGAGCTGCGCTTCGACCGGCGCCTTCCTGACGGCGAGGTTCACGAGTGCCCTGAGGGGGTGTCTAACCTGCATGACGATCTCCTTAGCTGTTGATCCAGCGGGGAGCGCGGGTCGAGAGCGAGAGGCCTGCGACGGCGACGTTCTGCGCCAGCAATTCCACGCCATGGTGAGAAACGGCGACCGCGAGAGCCGTTGGCAGCGGCACGCCCGCGTAACCGAGCCCGGACGCCAGTGCCGCCTCGTACACGCCCAGATTCGCGAACGAAATCGGCACGCTGATGCCGACGTTCAGAACGATCAGGGCAAGAAGAATATCTGAAGGCGTCGGCGCGACGCCCAACCCCGCGCACAGCAGCCAGAGTGCCCCACCTTCGGCCACCCAGGACGCCAAGCCGAACGCCAAGCTGGCCAACACCCGCGGGCCATCCCGGAGCCCCGAAAGCCCGCCCCCGAGATCTCGCATCCAGGTCCAGTGCTTTTCCCGCGAGCCGCTGCGCAGTCGCATGGCTGCAACCACGGCAAGCACGGCGGCGGCGGCCAGCGAGGCCGCGAAGACGCGCGCCTGGGCCCGCGCCCAGAGGAGACTGATCGACCCGGCCGCCGCGCAGAGCAACACGAGGGACACGACATCCACCACCTTGTCGGCCAAGACCGCACCAATGGCCGATGGGACGCCCCCGAGGCTCTTGCCGGACTCGCGTCGGAGCAGCACGACTTTGAGCGCATCGCCGGTGCGGGCGGGCGCAAGGACGTTCAGCCACTCCCCCAGCAGGAAGGCATGGGCCACCCGGACGGGTCCTAGCGCCAGGTCCCGGGGAACGACGGCCCACTGCCGTAGGCTCTGGACCGTGAGCTGACCGAGGACCATCACGAAGGCTCCCACGAGCGCAGACATGGGGACGCGCATGAGCTGCGACAGGGCCGCCCGTACCTGCGCCGGGTGGGTCGCCAGGACGATGCCCGTGCCGACCGCGACGATCGCGGAGAGCAGCATCAATCGTCGGATCCCGCGGGATTTGGGAGGCGCGGGCCGTTCAGCCAATGGTCGCTTCTTGAGCGGGCCGGTTATTGGGCGCGAAGAGGGCGACCAAGTTGTGGGGTAGAGGGCGCCGGGTTTGGACGAGTTCCAGCCCCCAGCGCCTCGCTTCCCGGGCAAGCCAGACGCGGTCGAACAGATTCACGCGCAATCCGAAGCTGAGTTTGGCGATCAGTGCATGCACTGAGCCCCCGATCCCCACCCGTGGCACGAGAATGACCAATCTCCCGGCCGGGCCGACGAGGTGGCAGAGATTCTTGAAGGCAATCGCGGGGTCGGACACGTAGTCGAGCACCCCTGCACAGATCACGATCTCATATCCGCCGGCCAATTCGAGGCACTCGACGTCACCGACCAGGGCCACGTCAACCTTACCCCTCAGCTGGTCGATAGCCCACGGGGATACATCGATCGCGGTCACCGAAAGCCCGACGGCTTTCGCCGCGAGCGCATACACCCCCGTGCCGCATCCAATATCGATCATCCTACCCGAGCACTGATGGAACCTCGCGAGATCGAACACCGCTTGTCGCTCTCGCGCACGGAGATGCTTGAGACGACCCCTCTCGACCTGGCCGTGATAGGTCTGAGACGACGATTGGAAGTAATGCACGGAATGAGCTTTATCTTGTGCACCGACTTGGAACCGCGCCATCCAATACCTCCGCGATGTGGCGCGCCCTCGGAGGAGTGCGAGCTTGCCAACGGTGTCTTGACCGTGTGAGGGCTCCGATTTGTGACACGGTGCCCTATCGGCTTCGGTGTGGTCTTTTTCGACTAGGCGCACGCGGCGCAGATGGTGACGCGACTCCGGCACGCTGGCTGCGATCCTGGATCGCTGCATCATCGGTCCACCGACCTCGTGGTGTACGACCTGGATGACGCGGCTACGACCACCGCACTGTGTTTTCCTGTGCCTGTGACGCCTGTAGGAGCCTATCGGCGGGCGGCATCGGCCATCACGGCACAGTAGTCGTCGACCAAGCCATCCCACACCCGGTCCCATGTGCAACGTCGGGCAAAGGCGATGCCGTTCCGTGCGAGAACGGCTCGGCGCTCGGGGTTTGCTGCGAGCTCGAGGACGCGCGCCGCGAAGGCAGAGGCGTCGTCGGGGGGAAAAGTCACGCCCGTGTGTTCGGCGAGCAGCTCACGCGTGGGACCGACATCGGCGCCGACCACGGGAAGGCCGGATGCCATGGCCTCGAGCAGGACGATGCCAAACGTATCGGTAGTCGACGGGAATACGAACACGTCGGCCGACGCGTAGAACTCGCTGAGCGCACGCCCGGTCAGGCGGCCCATGAAGACTGTACCGGCAGGGGCGAGGCGACGGCACTCTGCCTCGTAAGGCCCGTCACCGGCGATCGCGCACCGGACGCGGCCCGGTGCCCCGCGCATGACGTTGCGCATGCCGTCCAACGCCACGGCGAGGCCTTTTTCAGCGCCCAGACGGCCGACGTAGATCACCAGCACCGCGTCGTCGCTCACCCCTAGGCGCCGACGCAGCGCGGGCGACCGAAACGACGGGCTGAACTGGGCTGAATCGACGCCGTGGCTCCAGTGGGCCATGTGCCGAAATCCGCGAGCGGCGAGCTCGCGCTCGATGGCGCGGGTCGGGCAGTAGGTGCGGACTCCCCCGTTGTGAAACCACCGTAGGTACTGCCAAGCGATCCCTTGGAGGGCCCCCATTCTATAGAACCGGCTGTAGGCGCTCCAGTTCGTGTGGTACGACGTCACGAACGGAACGTGGAGGGCGCGTGCGGCGGCTCGGGCGGCCAGACCCATCCCGAAAGGACTGGCGGCGTGTACCAGCGTCGGTTTCCACGCGCGGAGCTCGCGTCGGACCCGTGGTTGTGTCGGCAACGCCAGGCGATGCTCCGGATATGCCCAGAACGCCAGACTCGGCCAACGGCGGACGTCGTCCGCCTCCGCGCCGGCGGGGTCGCTCGTCGTGTAGACCCGAACCGTAGCCCCTCGTGCCCGCACGGCTTCGACGAGCCGTTCGAGCACAAGGGCTACCCCATTGAGCTGGGGGACAAAGCTATCCGTGAACAGCGCGAGTCGAAGCGTCGCGACGTCCGCGTGGCGCGCATCGACCAGGCGCTTGAGCGCCATCGTCATCACGTCCGAACTCCTCCCAGGGGTATAGGACCTTGAGCACGACCGACCGGAGGTGCTTCGCATCGTCGCCAAGTACACCGTGGCCATGTAGCCACGCCCTCCATCGAACGCTTCAACCAGACGTTCCGTGACGAAATGCTGAACGCCTACGTGTTCGAGTCTATCGCGGAGGTGCGAGCGCTCACAGCGAATTGGCTGGTCATCTACGACGCCAAGCGGCCCCACGACAGCCACCGCCGGGTCAGGCAGTGGCAACCATCGCTCCTCTCGCGGCGTATTAGCAGCGCCGACGAGTACCTGGCGCTCGTTCGCCGATTCGCGCCGGCCGGAGTCCCGCTCCGGCGAGGGACAGTTACCCGCTCACGGATTCGGGTTTTCGTCGACGGATTGACCCTGACGCCGCGCTCTACGTCGATCGAGGCGCGCACCAAGCCACCCGCAGCGGTGAGTGGCGCTACCCGCAATCCCTACCGCGATGCGCTCTCCGTGTGGGCTCAAGTTGCAGGGAACTATGACCCTCTCTAAGGGACGCAATAGCGATGCTTACCGCGCCTGCCGCGTCGTTGTAGCCGTCTGTCATCATACTGTAACCGCCGGCATTCACGCGGCCGGCTAGACGCTCTTGTCGGCCAACAGGACAGCTCTCGTTGCCGGGGTCTTCGACAGACTAGACCGCCACATGGTCACCGCCGTGTAGAGCACTACCACCACCACCAGCCACCGGACCGCGTCGAGCGGGAGTGATCTCACGAGCCACGCCGCGAGGACGACGCCCGGTACTCCCCCCAGTGCGATACCGAGCGCCGCGCGGCGGTCGAAGGCGCCCGCACGGATGAACCGCACGCTGGCCACCGGCATCAGGAAGGCGCACGATCCCATCATGATCGGAAACGCCGCCGCTGGGTTCATGCCCAGGAGCGCCACGGTGCCCATGCACGGCGCGTACAAGCCGACGCCGAGCGTCATGAGTGCGCCGAAGACACCGTTCGCGACCACCGCCACGGCGAGGCGGCCCCCCGACAGCCCAAGGGCATCGCTCCCGGCCGGGAACAGATGCAGCAGTCGGAGAGCCGTGAAGACACCGGTCAGCAGCAGGGCGATCGCCATCCCGCGCTGGACTCGGCGACGGGGCCACCGACTCACGACGCCGGCGCCGAGCCACGCACCGACGACGGCCGCGGCGATCAGCGACCACAGTGTGAGCCGATCCACGCTGATCACCGTGATGTAGATCGCGGCTTCAACTAGGCCGGGGATGGACCCCCCCACGTTGAGCGTGCCCGGAATCCGTTCGTCAGCGACCGTGCCACTGACCTTGAAGGCGGCCGTGGTGGTCGCGAACGAGCCGATCCCCAACGCATCGAGAAAGTTGGTGACGAAACCAACCCCGATCAGAAACAGGGAGGGACGCATGGCGCCTCGCTGGCGCGAGCGATCGGTGCTCAAGCTCTAGTGCGACCCGCCGCCAACCACCGGCGGCTCGCGTGTCCACGGCCCCGCCACACTCCCGTTCGGATTGGCCTGCGGGTCGTCGGTATGAAAGTGTGCCTTAGCCGCCGTATCGCTCCACGTGTAGCGGGTCAGCCTCGTCGAGGCGGGCGCCACGGTCAGTGCATCCATCGTCGGTCCATCGATCACGAAGTCAGCCCAGTCGGCTGCACGGGGATAATCGGTGTTGGCGACCCGCGCGGCCCGTTGCATCGCGGAGTCGACGCCGAGCGCGATGAGGGGCAGGAGTTGCCTGTTCTGCCGCTCCGGGACGAGGTAGAGAATCCTGTCGCCGAAGTTGATCCGCTGGGCGTAGTGATATCTGGCCTCCGCGTAGGCGTGTAGCCAACCCGGCATCACGGTCTCTGTGATCACGGTATCGGCCAGGGCCGTCGCCACCGCGAACCGTGCGTCCGGGGCATGCACGAAGTAGACGTTGGCCGAACACGAGTGCGTCGACCACGGGTGCTGTCCGGGGAACGGTGACGGCACGCTGGTGCAGTCGAGTGCGACGTTGAGCCTCCCCTGCATGGCGACGGTGCCGTTCAGGTAGCGCACGGCTGCCGACGCCCACTCCGCGGTCACGGTCGGAGGCTGGTTTTTGGAGGTCTTGTAGGCGCGCGCCCACATCGCGTTCGTGTCGTCCACATGCTTGGCGCTCTTGGCGAGCGTCGCTTGGGGGACCGGATGGTCTGCCACGTACTCGACTTCGAGGACGGCCGACATGTATCGCACGAGTTGCGCCGCGCTCATCTCCGGCTTGAGTAGGAGGCACCCCTCGGCCGGCCGACTGATGTGCCCCGAATCGCTCCACGTCCAAGTGAGTTTCGGCAGACTCTCGATCTCGGAGAGCCCATCCGGGCTGTTGATGCGATACACCAGTGCAGCCGGAGCGCACGGCGTGCTGGGCGCGAGCGTCCCCTCGAAGTACCACCCGGCGGGATAGGTGACCGTGTAGGCGTCCATGTTCAAGCCCGGGTCGTGAATGACAGCGGTGAGCACGCTGTCCCCCGAGCGCGTGCTCATCGAAGACGCGATGCCGGACCTGTGATCGTCGGTGCCGGCGCCGGATGCTTGCGCAGCAGTCGAGCGCGCAGACCCGACACACAGGCACACCGCGATCGCTGCGAGTAACCACGTCGTGTCCCGGATCGAGCGTCTTCGCTTCAAGCCATGGACGGCGGCTGCTACAAGTCGCAGGGAACTGCTCGTCATTATATCCTCAACCAGAAATGCAGCGCGAGCACCGCGACAAGCGTCGCGAACACGGGCAAATACGCATACGCGTACCATGCGCGCCATCGCCGATCCGTCAGTGCTGCGGGAACAGCGCCCGGAACTCCGCCCGCATCTTCAGGCTCGCGAAGATCGGGTCGTCCTGTACCTCGGGCGGTAAGAACTGCGGCGGGATGCTCCGCAGCCACGCGATCGCGAGCTCCGTGTCACCGTTCTGCATGCATGCCCGCGCCGCCGGCAGCCCCACGTCCCGCGGACCCAGTCCCTTCCCCTTCAATCGATCGAACTCGGCGCACGCCGTCACAAACTGCCGGTCGGCGAGGAGCGCCTCCGCGTACGACAGTCGAAGCCGCGCATCGTCCGGACGCGCGCGCACTAGATCCGCGTAGCCCGCGACCGCGGCCTTGGCGTCGCCGGCCGTGACCTGCGCGGCGATCGTCGCTTCCGGCACCCCGTGACGGACTGCGTCCAGGTACGGACGCGCCGCGGCACGCTTCACCCAATCGATCGTTCGCTCGATCACATCGCGCGTCGCGGCGTCGTCATCGACGATCTCGAACGCGTGGTGACCCGCCGCATCGTTGAGTAGAGTGAGCGGCGCATTCTGCGTGATCGCCACCGTCGCGAGGCCGAGGATCGAGGATGGCCCGGTGCCGGTCATGTCCGGGCGGTCCAGGCCCGCGCGCACGTAGAGCACCGGCAGATCCCGCCGGAACTGCGTGATCGGCGCCGTCCCGTAGTACATGACCGCCGCGACGATCGCGGTCTGCTTCGGGTCCTCGACGATCGGAAATGCGGTGGAGACATTGGCCGACGCCGCGTACACAACTATCGCGGCCCGATCGATCCCATATGTGGTCGCGTGGGCCGCGAGGAAGGTGACGAGCCGTTGAAAGTCCTGGGCCGCGCTGTCCGGCCGCAGGTCGGGGACGATCGCGACGAGCCCCTTCGACGCGGCTGTCCGGCCCCACCCCACGTACATCGCGGCTTTGCGCGGAAGCCCGGTCCCGTTGAAGAAGATCAACGCGGGGGCCGCCGCACTCGCCGCCGCCGCCGGACGATACACGTCCATGCGTAACTTCGCGGTGTCGTCCGCACCGAACTGCACGTCGTTCGCAATCGTCACGCTGCCCGGCGGCGGCGCCGGGTAGTAGAACTGCGCGTCTTGCGCAGATGCGAGACCCGCGGTCGCACACAGCAGCGCCGCACCACCCGCGACCCCGCGCGCATTTCGAATGCAGTGCTTCACGACATTCCCCAGTGAAGTGACATGTGCCAACGAGGGCCGCGAGCCCGAGCCAGAGGGGCTCGGGTGCGTTCGACAGAATTTGTCCACGAGCCGACAATGCACGAGACCCAACCGGTCCGCCGCGGCAACCCTTCTCCCATGCAATGTGCCACATCCTCGGGCGCAAATGTCGGATTGCCCCCGCTGCCCAATCGCCGCTCGGGGTTCTCACGTTCGCGTGGGACGAGACCCTGGGCAGTGTGTCGGTCCAGCCTGCGCGTCACGCCGCCGGGTCCTAACGAACGCGATTGCCCGCGCCAGTGGCTGGCGATCGGCCGCCATTCGCGGGTAGCCGAGCCGCGCCAGCGGGTGTGCTGTTGGCTCGCTTGGGATGGGCTCCAGCCCCGAGGAGACTCCGCTCCCTCGGTCGCGGAAAACCGTTCTTCGGGAAGAAGTGCCATATTCTCATCAGGTTAGGCGCCACGTAGTGCGCTGGCCGCTCGTCGTCATCCCCGGCCCCCACACCATTCTGCTCATGTCCGCTGCCGCCCCCGCGGTAGAGCGCTCGTGTCCCACACTCCCGACGTCTCGCGCCGTGCCACGTGCCCGGCGATCAGCAGTCGCGTTGGCGGTGGCCTGCGGCGCGTACGCCGCGATCGTCGGTCCGGTGAACGCCGCCGCACAGGCCGCGCCGGGTCCCGACAGCAGTGGATTCGTGATTCGGCTTGGCGTCGACACGCTGGCCATCGAGCGCGTCCTGACCTACCCCGATTCGATCATCGGCGACTTGCTTACGCGCTCACCGCGGACGAGCCGCTTCGCCTATCGCGCGTATTTGAACACGGATCACAATGTCGTCTGGTACGACATGGTGCACTACGCGACGGGGCTCGCGACTGACCCGGTAGACGCCCGCATGAACGCGGACTTCCAAACAGATTCGGCACACGTGATCGTGCAGCGCGGCGACAGCTCTCGCGCCATGTCCTACGCCGCCCCCCGCACCGCCGTGCCGCTGCTGGAACCGGGATTCGGCTTGCATCAGCTCGTGGTCGCGCGCGCCCTGGCCGCGCGCGGGCGCCGCCTCCCGTTTGCGTGGGTGTACGTGCCCGACATCGTCGATACCGGGTCGATCGTGGTGGGGCCGCACGACGATACCGTTCGCATCATGACGCCGACCGACACGATTCGGGCCGTGGTCGATGCCGCGGGACACGTGCTCGAAATGACCGACCCTGGTGGCACGTTCCAGGCGACCGCTACTCGCGTCGCGTGGCCAGATCTCGACCGGTGGGCCGCCGACTTCATGGCCCGCGACACGCATGGCAAAGGATTGGGCAGCCTCTCGCCTCGCGACACCGTGCGCGCGACCATCGGGACGGCGATGATAATGGTTGACTACAGCCGGCCGTCGAAGCGGGGTCGCCGGATTTTCGGCAACATCATCCCGTGGAATACGGTCTGGCGCACCGGCGCCAACTGGGCCACGACCTTCGTGATCGATAAGGATGTCATGGTCGGGCCCACCCGTGTGCCTGCCGGGCGGTATACCCTGTTCACCGTCCCGGCGCCGACCGGCTGGACGCTGATCGTGAGCCGGAAGACCGGCGAGTGGGGGACGGAGTACGACTCGACTGCCGATTTCGCCCGCATCCCGATCGCGTCGTCCAAGACGGCATCACCGGTCGAACGGTTCACGATTGCGGTCGCGCAGCCGCACGGGTCCGCGACGGGCGTGTTGACGCTCTCGTGGGACACCGTGATGGCGACCGTGCCGTTGCGCGCGCCTCGCGGGTCGGGTCAGAAATCCGGGTCCTGACCGGCAGTCGTCCCGAGCGCGCATCATCGTCGGGCCGCTGATGCGAGCCCGGTCGTCGATGGTCCCGCCGCGCTAGTACGCCAGCAGCGCCTCGACCCGGCGGTCCCGGAGGGCTGCACGGCCGTGGAGGAAGCTGAGCTCGATCAGCACGGCGAAGCCGACCACCTGGGCCCCCAACCGTTCGACGAGCGCGCCCGTCGCGGCGGCGGTTCCACCGGTCGCCAACACATCGTCCACCACCAGCACGCGTGAACCCGGTACGCACGCATCGCGATGGATCTCCAGGATCCCGCTCGCGTACTCGAGCGCGTATTCGATCCGCTCGGTCTGCCACGGCAACTTCCCGGCTTTGCGCACGGGAACGAATCCCGCGCAGAGTCGCTGTGCCACCGGGGCCCCGAAGATAAAGCCCCGGGCTTCCACGGCCACGACGTGTGTGATGCCGCCATCGGCGAACGGTGCTGCCATCGCGTCCGTCGCTTGCCGAAACAACGCGGCGTCCGCGAGCAGCGGTGCGACATCTTTGAACATGATCCCAGGCGTCGGGAAATCCGGCACGTCGCGGATCGCGGCGCGGAGCGCGGCGAGTAGCTGAGGCGCCGCCGCGGATGGTGGCGTACCCGAGTGGGTGGAATGATCGGCGCGCGGTGACGGTGGACTCGACGTCCCGACCGGTGTGTGAGGCGCTCGACGGATGCTCATGAGGATCTGTGCAGGACGCGAAAGGGAGTCGTGACCGGGGGATCGGCGACATCGCCAACGACAAACTCGACGTGATCTACGACGGCGCTTGGCGAGCCGCGACGAACCGCGGCCACGAGTGCGTCCCGTGCCTCGGGCGGCCCGTCGGCGATGAGCTCGACACTCCCGTCAGGTCGGTTGCGGACCCACCCCGCCAGTCCAAGCCGCGCCGCTTCCGCCCGCACGTACCAGCGAAATCCTACACCCTGCACTCGGCCGATAACGCGGAGGTGGAGCGGCGCCACCCGCCAAAGTTAGTGCCGAACTCCCAGTAGCGCTGTGAGCGCGACCGCCAGACATGCGGCCTGAGTCGACTGACCGGTACCCGGTGGCACATCGCCGGCGATCACGAGGTGACCCGCGCGGATCTGCGCGGCCACCATCTCCAGTGCACCGGCGACGGTGCGCGCTCCATCGACATCGGGCACCGCGGGCACAGACCGCGGCGTGGGGATCGACACCGCGATCGGCGTCGCCGAACGAATCGGCGTGGGCGCGGAATACGGAATCGCGGGCGTCGAGTAGGGCGTCACTATGTGCATTGACATGACTGGCGTCCTGCGGCGCGGCGTCGGGCTCCGCGGTCTCACTGGGGGCGCGAACGGTACGCCGTCGGATTCCGGCGGTCGCACGATGGGCATGCCGATCGGGGCCGTCGTCGCCGGGATCGAGCGCGGCGTGGCCGAGCGCGGGGGGACGCCGGGCGCGGACGAGTGCTCGACTGGAGTCGGGTGGTTAGCGGTGTAATGCGTTTCGGAGAAGTCTTTTACGCCACTCGACCTCATGTCGGTTGTGATATCAGAATCGTCGTCGAACGGCGACGGGATTGCGGGGTCCTGCTCCTCAGCCACGCTCTGTATGAACGGCTCCTCGAAAGGGTCCGCGGCAAAGAGTCGCACCGCATCGTGGTCGATCTCACGATCCCGCTGCGCGCGCTTGTCGGCGGCCGCTTGTACGGCCGCGCCGACGATCGCGTCGACGAGTGCCTGGCGCTCCCGTTCGATCTCGTCCGCGGCCATCGCCTCCACCGCTGGTGACACCGCTGGTGACACTGCGGGCGGTACAGCCGCTGGTGTCTCGTCGGGGGCGATCGGCATCGTCGCCATCATCGCCATCATCGCCATCGACTCGAAAGCCGGCTGCGTTTCAAGAGTCTCGGACGGCTGTGCTTGGGTCTTCGTGTCGGCGCTCGGGCTGAGCTGCGCAACCGCGCGACTCGCCGTGTCCTCCTCCACCGCCGCGACCGCAATACGCTCCACGTAGGCGTCGATCGACAGGATGGAATCATCCTGCGTATCGTCGGCCAGCGCATCGAGAGCGGTCGGACCAGCGAATGGAGCAGCGATAGCCACGTCTGCCGTGAGCAGCGATACGATGGGCGCTGGGGGCGCCCCCGGCACGGCGTCGGCGATGTCGTGTGCGATGTCGTGTGCGGTGTCGCGGGCGATGTCGTCAGCGATGTCGTCGTGTGCCCGCAGGTCGGCCGTGGATGGTCCGAAGAACGGTGCCATCTCGTACGTGAGGTCCGCCGTCGTGTGCTCGGGCGTCACCGTCGTTGCCCGGGCGGCGTCGTCCGCCGCAGCGTACATCGTCGGACCGGTCGTCGCCGCCCGACTGGGCGCGACATACGGCGGAACGAAGAGCCTTGGCTGACCGACCGCGCCTGGACGTGGTCCACCCCGCTCGATCGGGGGCATGAATGGGGGGACGGTCATACGTCCACGCATGGCCAGTACCGGCCGGAGCGCTGGACGAGCGACGGCCGGTCCTGCGGGCCCCCGGAAGGGCGGCGTGTGGGGCGGTGTGTGGGGCGGTGTGTGGGGCTGGGCGGTCCGTTGCGAGCCGCCCGGCTCGTTGTTGGTGTCCGGCATTGCTCTCCCGCGCCCGGTGCGGTGCTCGCTATAGGAAGTCCATCGCCAGTTCACGGCGCGGACCGCCGGGGGCCGCGGAAACGGTGCCGATGCCGCCCTTTAGTCCGCCCAGCCGTAGGCGCCTACGAGCGGGACGAACCGTACGGGCGTGATGTCACGACGTTCCAGGGTGTCCCCGCGCCGGGTCGCCACGGTCAACATCTGGTCGTCCCGATCCCCGATCGGGATGAGCATGCGGCCCCCTTCCGCCAGTTGCTCGAACAGCGGGCGGGGCACGTCGGGCGCGGCCGCGCTCACCAGGATCGCGTCATACGGCGCGTACTCCCGCCACCCGTACGTCCCGTCGCCCATCAGCAGCGAGACGTTTCGCGCATCCACCCGTCGGATCACGTCGCGGGCCCGGTCGAGTAGCTCTCGGACCCGTTCGATGGAGAAGACCTGCGCGACCAGATGGGACAGCAGCACGGTCTGATAGCCGGATCCGGTGCCGATCTCCAGCGCGCGTTCGTGCCCGGTCAGCTTGAGCTCCGCGAGGTACCGTGCGTGGACCGATGGCTGCGAGATCGTCTGGCCGCTGCCGATCGGAAGCGCGGAGTCCTCGTACGCACGATGCATGATGGCGTGCGGGACGAACAGGTGGCGCGGCGTGCGATCGACCGCGTGCAATACGGCGAGGTCGGTGATCCCTCGCTCCCGGAGGGTGTCGAGTAGCCGTCGGCGCGGCCCACGGAACTCGTGCTCCCCGCCCCCGCCCCCGCGGCCCGCCCCGCCCGGGCCGGACCCGCCTACGCTTTCCGCCACCAGCGCTCCTCTGTGGCCAACATGTCGAAGTGCGTGAGGTCGAGGTGCAACGGCGTGACCGAGATGTACCCATCGTCGATCGCGCGGAAGTCGCAATCCGGTCCACCCGACCACGCGATCGTGCCCCCGCCGATCCAGTAGATCTCCTTGTCCCATGGGTCGCGCATCCGCTGGAGCGAGTCCGAGAATACGCGGCGACCGAGTCGCGTCAGCCGGACGCCCTTGATCTCCGGGCCGGCCAGCGGCGGCAGATTGACGTTGAAGACGGTGTTGGCGGGCACGTCGCGGAGCGATACGAAGTGGCGGAGTAGCGCGGTGATGGCATCGATCTGACCATCCACCAGCTCGATGTCTGTTCCATGGTCGCGGCTCGCGAACGACAGCGCGACCGACGGGATTCCCAGCGCGATCCCCTCCATGGCGGCGGCCACGGTCCCCGAGTACAGCACGTCTTCGCCCATGTTGTGGCCATGATTGATGCCGCTGAACACGAAGTCCGGACGCTCGGGCATGAGGGCCTGGACGGCCAGCATCACGCAATCGGTCGGTGTCCCATCGACTTGCATCCGGCCATCGGGTCGCAGTTTCGCGCGCAGCGGATGCTGCATCGTCAGCGCATGGCTGGCTGCACTCTGCTCTCGGTCCGGTGCGACGACGCTCACGTCGCCGAGCGGCTCGGCTGCCCGCACGAGGCAATCGAGCCCGTGAGCCATCACTCCATCGTCATTCGTGCAGAGAAAGCGCAGTCGGCGAGTCGAGCGATCGGCGGCGGGAACGACGCTCACTTGGCGGGGGCGGTGGCGGCGGAGCCCATGGCGAACGGCAGCCCTCGGCAAATCGTGCGGACGACGCGGGCGGCGTCGCGGAGCTCGCGAAAATGGCTCGGCGCCCCGTAGATGGTGGGGACCGCGACGCACGTGATCCGGAGCCCGAGCCGGGCGACCTGGATCAGGAAATCGGTTTCGTACTCGTAGCGGTCTCCGGTCGGCGCAACGCTCGCCAACACGACGGCCCGCATCGCGCGATACCCCGACTGGCTGTCGGCGAGCCGCCGCCCCATGCACAGGCTGATCGCGACGGCCGACACGGCGTTGCTGAGCCGGCGATGCACGGGCATCGTCGATCCGCGCCGCTCCCGCGCGCCGATCACGACGTCCGCATCCAACAGCGCGGCCAGGAGCCGCGGAGCGCATGCGGGATCATGTTGCCCGTCGGCGTCGATCGTGAGAATGTTGATCGCCCCCATGGCCAATGCGGCCTCGAATCCGGCGCGGAGCGCCGCCCCTTTGCCACGGTTCCGGGGCAGCGTCACGACGTGGTCGGCCCATCGCGCCGCTTCGACGCCGGTGGTATCGCGAGAGCCGTCGTCCACGACGATCGTGACGGCGTGCGGCACCGCGATCCGAATGCCGCCAATGACGGAGGCCAGCGTGCGTGCCGCGTCGTATGCCGGGATCACGCACGCCACCAATGGCACGTCAGGCGACCCTGGGATCTGGCCGCGGATCCGGGCTCGACAGCGTATGCACGATGCTGGAGAGCTCGCGCTCCATCGACTCCAGCGTCTCGCGGTCGAGCGCCGCGCGCGTGACTCCCTGAATCTCGCCTGCTTTGCGATGCTCATCGACTTTCCGGCGCGCACCTTCGATCGTGTATTTCTCGGTGTACAGCAGGTGCTTGACGAGTAGGATCAGCTCCACCTCGCGACGCTGATATACGCGATTGCCGGAGCGGTTCTTGGCCGGGCTCAAGAACTTGAACTGCGTCTCCCAATACCGAAGCACGTGCGGCTTCAGCTCCGTGAGTCCGCACACGTCGCCGATGGAGAAGAACTGCCGAACCGGTTCATCGCGCATGGCCGCTCCCGTCCTCCCCGGCGCGGTCGCGCCGGGCGGTGCCGGACGCCGCGCCCGACGGCCGCCGGTCAATCGGACTCCGCACGGAGCTCTCGCTCCATCAGGTCGGCGATCGCGCGATGTGCCGCGCGCCCCTCGAACAGCACGCGGTTCACGGCCCGCACGATCGGCATCTCGACGCCCGCCCGCTCCGCTAACGCGAGCGCGCTCCGCGCCGTCACCACCCCTTCGGCCACCGTCTCACGGCCGGCGAGCACTTCGGAGAGCGTCTGACCGCGGCCTATGGCTTCCCCCACCGCGCGATTCCGGCTCAATGCGCCGGTACAGGTGAGGACCAGATCCCCGAGCCCCGCCAATCCGGCGAATGTCGACGCGCGGGCGCCAAGCGCAACGCCGAGTCGAGTCATCTCGGCCAACCCACGCGTGACCAGCGCGGCGCGCGAGTTGGCGCCGAGCCCCAGGCCGTCGGATACCCCGGTCGCGACAGCCATCACGTTCTTGAGTGCGCCGCCGAGCTCGACGCCCAGTACGTCGGGATGGGTGTACACCCGGAATTCGTTGGACGCCAACGCCTGCTGCACGAGGGTCGCCGCGGCAGGCGACGTGGACGCGGCCACCACGGCCGTCGGCTGACGGGCCGCCACCTCGGCTGCGAAACTTGGCCCGGATAGCGCGACCACCGCATGCGCGCCCGCCGTCGCCTCGCGGACGACCTGGGTCATCACGGCCAACGTGCCGGGCTCGATCCCTTTGGTCGCGACCGCCAGGGTCGCGCCGGACTGCAGCGTGGACACCGTGGACGCGGCGACTGCGCGCAGGTGCTCCGACGGCGTGGCGAACAGAATGAGGTCGGCCCCGCGCACGACGTCGCCCATCGCGGTTGATGCGGCCAGCGCGGATGACAGCGCGACGCCGGCCAGGAAGCGCATGTTCTCGTGACGGACCGTGATCGACTCCGCGACATCCGGCTCTCGGGCCCACAGCCGCACGAGGTGCCCATTGCGGGCGAGCAAATCCGCCAATGCCGTCCCCCAGGCTCCAGCCCCGATGACGGCGACGACGGTCATCGGACGCCGGGTGCTCCAGCGATCTGAATGCTATCGCGCGGCTCGCGCCCCCGACCTGGGCGTCCCCATGTCTTTGGTTCCTCACCGCGCCGGAGTCGGACGATGTTCCCCCGGTGCGTCCACCACACGAACGCGGACGTCACGACCGACATCGCGAACACGGCGTGCGGGCCGCGGAAGATCAGGATCGCCACCGGCAGCGACGTCGCTGCCGACAGGGAGGCGACCGAGACGTAGCGCGTGGCGATGAAGACGCCGACCCAGACCAACGTCGCGATCGCGGTCGGTAGGTGCGTCAGCGCGAAGAACACGCCCGCAGCCGTCGCCACGCCCTTCCCCCCGCGCCGCCAGAGGAAGAACACCGGTCGCACGTGCCCGAGGATCGCCGCGACGCCGTACGCGATCTGCCACCACTCGCTATTCGGTCCATGAGTGGGGAGCAGCCACACGGGGAGGCCACCCTTCGCGGCGTCGAGCAGAAACACCACGAACGCGGCGGGCAACCCGAGGGCGCGAAAGACGTTCGTCGCGCCGAGGTTGCCCGAGCCCTGCCGGCGCAGGTCGATTCCTCCAAGCACGCGCCCCGCGAGATACGCAAAGGGGAGCGAGCCCGAGATATACGCGATCAACACCGCGATGAGTGGATTCATTTATGCGGCGGCCTTCCCGCTCTTTCGGCGCATGACGATGCGCAAAGGATTGCCGGTCCAGCCCCAGGCGGCGCGAAACCCATTGTGCAGATACCGCACGTAGTGCTCCTGCACGAGATCGGGGTGATTCCCGAACACCGCGATGGTCGGCGGCGCGACCTCAACCTGCGTGGCGTAGAGCAGCCGGACATCCAACCCCGCCGCTTGCGGCGGTTGGCGGCGCGCGAGGAGCTCCTCGAGCGTCGAGTTCACCTGCGACGTCGAGATGCGCTTCTGGCGCTCGGTGGCGACTTCGCCGATGATGTCGAGGATCCGGGTGACCCGCTGCCCGGTCAACGCGGACGTGAACACGAACGGGACGAAGGCGAGGAACGGGGCCTTCTCCACGCACGTCTTCTCGAACTTCGCGGCCGTCTTGTCGTCCTTCTCCTTGAGGTCCCATTTGTTCACGGCGATGATCAACCCCCGGCCCGTCTCCCACGCCAAGGCCGCGATCTTCAAGTCCTGATTCTCGATCCCCACGGTGGCGTCCACGACCAATACGCACACGTCGGCGCGCTCGATGGCTTGGCGGGAGCGCAGGGCGGCGTAGAACTCGATGCCATCGTCGATTTTCGACTGCCGCCGGAGTCCGGCGGTATCCACGAATATCATCTCCCGGCCATGATAGGTGAGCGGGGAGTCGATTGCATCGCGGGTGGTACCCGCGAGCTCTGAGACCACGAGCCGGTCCTCGCCGAGGAGCCGGTTGACGAACGACGACTTGCCCACGTTCGGGCGGCCGACGACCGCGATGCGAAGCGCGTGGGACTCTTCGGGTATCGCGTGCGGCAGATGCGCGATGATCGCGTCGAGCAGGTCACCCGAGCTCTTGCCGTTGACCGCGGACACGGGCCACGGGTCTCCCGCGCCCAGCTCGTAGAATTCGAAATGGTCGGTCGAGGCCGGATCGTCCACCTTGTTCGCGACCAGCAGCCACGGCTTCCGCGAGTCCCGGAGGATGTCGAGAATGCGGGCATCACTGGGGTGGTGCCCGGTCTGGGCATCCACGACGAACAACAAGAGGTCCGCCTCGCCGATCGCCTCCAGCACCTGCCGGCGGATCTCGCGATCCATGGGAAGCGTCGAGTCCTCCGTGAGGCCGCCCGTGTCCACGAGCCAGAACGCGTGCCCCGCCCACTCGGCCCGTGCGAAGTGCCGGTCCCGAGTCGTCCCCGGCTCTTCGCTGACGATCGCCGTGTTGATGTGTCCGCGCCCGCCGACCAACCGGTTGAAGAGCGCGGATTTCCCGACGTTCGGGCGGCCAATGATCGCGACAGTCGGGATTTTCAACGGAGCACGTCGATGAAATCGTAGGACGGCATGACGGGCATGGGCAATTCGTCCCGCACGTCGTCGAACAGGCGGTCGTCGAGGAACTGGCCCCGCTCGTTGATGCATTCAGCCGGCACCAACGCGAGATCCAGATCGGCCCGTCCGGCCAGTGCACTCTGAATGTCCGCGCTGACGAGCAGCCCCGCGGTCGTGGTCGTGGATCCGAACATCGAGTTGACGACGGGGATCAGCTCGAACGTCGCGCCGGTCGCCGCACGCAGCGCGTCGAGCAGCGGCGGCATGAGCGGCGCCATGGCGGTGCCGGTCACGACACCGATGCGTCGCCCGTCGTGTCGCGCGAGGGACGGCGTCCCGTCTGCGAGGCGCTGGCGCAGCATGGTCACCGATCCGACGCCGTTCTCGATCTGCGCAAAATCACCATAGTGTGTCGCATCGGGCAGCGGCACATCCGCCAGCAGATAGAGCTCATCCGACCCATAGACCCACGGATTCCCGCGATCGTCTACGGCGCGCGTCGCCCAGCGATCGGTGACCGCCAGCAGGCTCCGGGCCGCCTGCCGATCCATCGACCGCCCCGTGTACAGATGCGAAAACTGGGTCAGTCCGACGGGCACGATCGCCACCGAGATCGCAGCCTCGCCCAGTGCCCACAGATCGGTCAACGAGTGCTCGAGGACCGGGCCGTCGTTGATGCCTGGCACGACGACCATCTGACAATGGAACTGGATGCCGCCGGCCGCGAGCGTGGTGAGCTGCGCGATGACGTCGGGCACTTTGGGATTGTTGAGGAGCACGCGTCGCACGTCGTGGGGTGTCGCGTGCACCGAGACGTAGAGCGGCGACAACCGATACTCCAGAATCCGGCGCACGTCGCGATCGCGCACGTTCGACAGGGTGGCGAAGTTGCCGTACGCGAACGACAGCCGGTAGTCGTCGTCGCGGAGGTACAGCGGCGCGCGAAGTCCCGGGGGGAGCCCCTCGATGAAACAAAACTCGCAGCGGTTGGCGCATTGCCGGACCGTTGGCGGCTCCAGCTCAACGCCCATCGACTCCCCTTCCCCACGTTCGATCTCGTATACGACGCTGGCGCCATCGGGCTGGCGCGCCTCGATGACCAGCTCCTCGTCGGCGGTCAGGAACTCCCAATCCAGAAAATCCGAGATGCGGCGGCCGTTGACGGAGAGGAGCTCGGTGCCTCGCTCGATGCCGAGCGCCGCAGCGATCCCCCCACGCTCGACGCGTGCGACCTTGACTGACGCCACGATGCCGCCGCCCTCGTCCGGTTGGCGCTATTCCAGGGGCGAGTACTTGTACGCGATCACCCCTGGCTGGGTGACCGAGACACTGAACGGCTGTGATCCATGCGCCGGGACGTTTAATGGGGGCGCGTCCTGCGACCCGAGGACTTTCCCGCTCACGTCGATGAACTGAAATTTGAGCGTGTACGTCTTCGGCGCCGCCGTCAGGTTGGCCACCGTGCCCGACACCTCCATCTTGTCGCCGTCATGGAGCACCCGGGTCACCGAGACCTGCACCGTGGGATGCTTCCACTTGGTGAGCGCGGCGATCAGGGAATCACGGGAGGCCTTTTGCGCGGCTCCGGTCTCGGTCTTCGACCGGATCTGGAAGGCGCCCGCCAACAGCCGATAGTTGTCGCTGTCCGCGGGATCGACATCGACTAGCCGCCGAACGGCCGGAAACAGCTTGTCCGGCTCGTTGGCGTTGAAGTACGCGTTGGACACGTAGACGAGCGCCTGATTGTAGTACGGATTCTTGACTAATCCGGCCTCGAACAACTTGAGCGCGTCGTTCTCGCGGTTCGACTTCGCGGCCGCGACGCCGCTCTGGAACAGTTGGATGTCGGTGTACTTCGCGGGATTGGCGACCATGTCGGCGTAGAGCTGGCCCGCGGCCGCCGAATCACCGGACGATTGCATCGCGTTCGTCAGCCCAGCCTGGCCATTCGGATCCGACGGATTCGCCGCGACGTAGTCGTGCCACATCTGGATCGCGCTGTCCGACTTCGCCTTCTTGTCCGCCCCGCTCGCGGCGTCCGCGAGTGAGGTCGTCACGACGGCCAGGTTGTACATGGCCCCGGTCTTGAGCTTCTTGTAGTTGCTGTCGGTGCCCGCGAGCAAGATGACCTGGCGATAGTTCTGTGACGCGGTCGCGTAATCGGTTTTCTTCACGGCGACGCCGGCCAATACGTTGTAGACGTAGGGACTCTTCTTGTAGATCGAGGCCGCGCGTTGCGCGTTGGCGCTGGCGGAATCGATCTGGCCGGCGTTGAGATTCTGGATTGACGCGTTGACGAGGGGGACGTAGGCCTGCTGCCGCACCGTCGACGCCTGCTGCGCGCATTCGGGGTGGGTCGTCTCGACCAACGTGATCAGCGTGTCGGCCGTCGCCAAGATGTCGATCGTACCCGTCGGGTCGTCCTTGAACCCGTACGTGCTGCGGGGCCCCACCATCGGCGTGCCCGGCTCCGTGGCGAACAACACCAACGCCTCGCCGAACAGATAGTCGCGGCCGAGCTCTTTGTTCCGGTCGTACTTCCCGCCCAGTGTGCCCACCGCCTGACGCAGCGATTTTCCGCGTTCGGCGGCCGNNGCCGTCTTGGGATCGGTGACTCGGGACAGGAAGAGCCGGCCGCTCAACGCCTCAGCTCCATTGTCCTGATCGATCGTACACGCGGTCGCAGCGTTCTTGTCGCCTTTTTTTTGCGCGCGAAGCACCGGGACAGCGACCACGCTCATGCCGGCGCACAGCAGGATGAAGGCCGTGCGAAAGCGGTCATTGCCGAATGCGGTCATGCCTGACTCCTGGCGAGTTCGAGTGATCATGAGTGGTCGTGCGAGTGGTCCGACGGGTGATGGTCGGCGTGGTCGCCATGTGACGCGAGGCTCGGGCCGCCGTCCGTTTGGCCGGAGTCCGGCGTGTACCGGCCGGCACGAGCCGCCTCTACCGTGAGCGCAAATATATCGCCAGCCGGACGGCCTGTCGCCTCAGCGACCCGCAAAACATCGTCGAATTCAGGCTTGGACCGGGTCTCGCCATGTGGGAGTGTGGTCACTTTGACGGCGATGCGGTGCCCCAGGATCGTGACCGCTCGCTGCTGCCGCGGGAGCACGCGTCGGGCCATGTGCTGCGTCCGCACCCCGATCGTGGTCGTCGAGGTCAGCAGGAGGGACTCCAGCCGGCCGGCGTCACCCGGGCGGGCGAGCACCTCGATCCGCGTTCCAGGTCGCCCCTTCTTCATAGTCGTGGCCAGCAGGACGACATCCAGCGCTCCCGCGTCCCGTAGCCCGTTGGCGGCCGCGGCGAGATACTCGGGGAGCATGTCGTCGATGTCGGCCGCCAGCACGGTGATCGACTCGTGCGTTGCCGGGTCCGAGTCGCTGGGCCCGCGTGCCGCCCCGACGGGCTCGGCCATGATGATGCGGAGCGCATTGGCGCGCCCGCGGAAGTCTTTGGTGCCCGCGCCCAACCCGCTCCGGCGCGGTACATAGCCGTCCGGTGGCGGGCCGACGGACAGTACGCGCACGAGCGCCGCTCCGGTCGGCGTCACCAACTCACCCGATCCCACGGGCCCGGCATGCACGACCTGCCCCTCGAGGAGCTTCAGCGTGGCCGGCGCGGGCACCGGCAACGTCCCATGCGCCGCTTCCACCGTGCCGTCGCCCAGCGCGATCGGTCCGCAATACACGGTGTCCACGCCCAACAGGGTAAATCCCCAGATCGAACCGACGACGTCCAGAATAGCGTCCACGGCGCCGACTTCATGGAGATGCACGGACTCGGCTTTCACGCCGTGCATGGCGCCCTCGACCGTCGCAATCGCCATAAATGCGGCGTCGGCGCGGGCGCGGACGGCCGGCGGCGCGTCACTGCCCGCGACGATCGACCGGATCTGGCTCAGGTGGCGGCCATGGGGCTGCGGCGGAATCTCAAAATCCACTTTCTTGCACGCCAGCTGCCCGCGCACTACGTCCTGGATCCGGACCCCGACGCCATGGAGTCCGAGTCGCGCGGGAAGCGCGCGGAGCCACTCCGGATCGAGCCCGCAGTCGATCAATGCTCCCAGCGTCATGTCGCCCGCGATACCGCTGAATGGATCCAAGATCGCGATCGTCATGCACCCGCCGTTGGAGAAGTGGATTGCAGCGCGGCCAGGAGTCGCTCCGCGGCCGCTTGCGACCAGCCGGGGAGCGCCGTCACCTGTGCGGCGGTCGCGTCGCGTACCGCGTGAATGCTGCCAAACGCGCCGAGCAATTGCCGTCGTTTCACCGGGCCGATCCCTGGGATGCGGAGCAGCTCCGAGGTGACCGTGCGCACCGCACGCCGCTTGCGTTGAAAGGTCACGGCGAACCGATGGGCTTCGTCCCGCGCCTGCTGCAGCAACCGAAGCCCCGGTGACCGGCGGGAGAGTCGGACCGATTCCATTCGGCCCACCATGAACACTTCCTCGTCGCGTTTCGCGAGGCTGATCAACGGCACCGCGCTCAAGCCGAGCGGCGCCAACGCGTCACGTGCCGCACCGAGCTGCCCTTTGCCACCATCCACGACGATGAGATCCGGCAACGGCTTCGATTCGTCGAGTCGGCGCCGAAAATACCGCGTCACGACTTCGCCCATCGACGCAAAGTCATCGATCCCTTCGACGGTCGCGATCTTGAATCTTCGGTACTCGGCTCGCTTGGGGCGTCCATTCTCGAACCACACTGCCGACGCCACCGTGTCCGTCCCCTGCGCGTGCGAGATGTCGAAGCACACGAACGCGCGCGGCACCCGCTGCAGTCCGAGCTCGCGCTGCAGCTCGTACACGGGATCGACGGCCCGCTCGTCCGTTTCCGCGCTCGCGAGACGAAACTCCTCCAGCAGGTGTCGTGCGTTTTGTTCGGCTAGCTCGACGAGCTGACGTTTCGGTCCCCGCGCGGGCACGAGCACCCGAGTCGCCGGCAGGGTTGCCTGCAAGGCGTCATGATCCTCGAAGTCGAACGGCACCAGGAGCTCGTCCGCGTGTTCCGCGGCCGGGACGTAGGTGCGCGCCAGATACGCGGACAGGACGGCCGTGTCCGGCTCTTCGGCGACGTTCTCGAGCAGCCGATGGTCGCGGGCCAGCATCTTGCCCCCGCGGATGCGAAGGGTCGCGACGCACGCGTCGTCGCCATCGCGCGCGTAGCCCACGACATCTCGGTCCCCCCCTTCCACCTCCAGCACGATCGTCGGCTCTTCCAGTTGTTCGAGCTTGGCGAGNNGATGTAGTAGTCGAGGCACGGCCGCTCGGGCATCTCGCGCGGCATGTCGTACCGGCACGACCGCACGGTGAACAGTTGCTTGACGACGTTCAGCGCGCGCCGCATGGCGCCCACGTCGGTGTAGGGGCCGAAATACCTCGCCCCGTCGTTCTGGAGTCGCCGCGTGACGTACACCCGCGGAAACGGCTCCTGGGTCGTCACTTTGATGTAGGGGTACGACTTGTCATCGCGCAGCGCGATGTTGAAGCGCGGGCGGTACNNGCAGGCGGATGTTGAAGCGCGGGCGGTACTCCTTGATGAGGTTGGCCTCGAGGATGAGCGCATGCGCTTCGGTCGGCACCACGATCGTGTCGACGTCGGCCACCTGTCGGAGCATGAACTCGGTCTTCGCGCCGATCGGCCCATCGCCCGTGAAGTAGCTCCGGACCCGAGAGCGGAGACGCTTGGCCTTGCCCACGTACAGGACGTGCCCGTCGGCGTCCTTCCACAGGTAGACGCCGGGCGACTCCGGGAGGTGGGGGATCTTGGCTGCCGCCGCGACCGGAACTGCAAGCATGATATAGAATTATACCCTTGTGGGCCCGTCGCTTCACGCGCCGCGGACGCCGGCCGGCACCCCTAGCGCGCCGCTCTCCCGAGTCGGCGGCGGACCGCGCCCACGAATGCCGTGGATTCCGGTACGCCCATGGCCACTGTGAGCCCGAGATACACGAGGCCGTAGAGCGGCAGAATCACCGCCGCGCGCCCAATGGGGTGACCGATCGCCACGAGCCGCTCGGCACCGTAGGCCGCTGCGGCCGCGACCAGCGCTGCGCCCCACAGCGTCGCCACGAGTCGGGCAGGTACCCCCGTGGTCCCCACTCGCCCGTGAAGCGACCGCCGAAGCAAGGTGAACTCTACCCATCCGGCGATCCCGGCCGACGCCGTCAGACCCGCCATCCCCCACCGTTGGTCCACGCCCAACAGTCGCGGGAGCGGCAGCGCACTGAGATACCCGAGTCCGGTGGTGAGCGCGACTCGAATGACGGCGAACCGCAGCGGCGTGCGGGTATCGCGGAGCGCGTAGTAGGCCGAGGAGTACAACCTGCCGAGTGTGGACGCCAACATGCCGACGGCGGAACCGGCCAGGATGGCCCAGACCCACGCGGCGTCCGCCGTCGTAAACCGGCCGGTCCGATAGATCGCGGCCGCGATCACGTCACCCAGTGCGACGAACGCCATGGCCGACGGCACGATGAAGAAGGCGATCCGTCTGAGCCCCTCGTTGAGCCGCCCGCGCAACGTGGCCGCCACATCGTCTGCCCCGCCGACCATCCCCGACATGGCCGGGAGCTCGGCGGCCGAGACGGCCATACCGAAGAGACTGACCGGCAGCAGCGCCAAGTTCTGCGCGTACCCGAGGAGCGCGACCGAGCCCACGGGCAGCCAGCTCGCGAGAAATTGATCCACGTACGCGCTCAGTTGCACGACACCGCGGGTCACGAACACCGGGCCGAAATTGCGCGCCACCGTCCGCACTTCGGGTGATCCGATGCGAGGGCGCAGTGACACCCGCTTGGTCAATCGCAGCACCGCCGGGAGCTGGACGGCGAACATCACGGTGCTGGCCACGACGGAGCCCCATGCGTAGCTGACCGCGAGTTGATCGACGGGCTCGTGCCGGCCGAAGATGACGAGGGTCGCGACCAGCACCGCGTTCCAGGCGACCGGCGCCGAGTACGACAGCAGGAACCGACCGTGGCTATTGAGCACGCCGAGACACCACGCCGAGAGCACGAGCATCCCCGCGCCGGGAAAGAAGATCCGCACGAGCACGATGGTCAGCGCCCGACGACTGCCCGAGAATCCCGGCGCGATGAGGTCGATGATGAACGGCGTCGCCAGCACCCCGGCCAAGACGAGGACCGAGACGGCCATCGCGAGCAGCGATGCCACCGCGCCCGCTACGCGACGCGCCTCCTCACGGTCTCCGCGCGCCAGGAGCCGCGCGTACACGGGGATGAACGACGCCGAGAGCGCGCCTTCGCCGAACAGGTTCTGCAGCAGGTTCGGGATGCGAAATGCCGCCCGTACCGCGTCGGCGGCTTCCGCGCTCCCGAAGTAGTGGGCGAGCACGCGCTCGCGCACCAGCCCGCTCACGCGACTCAGCAGGATCCCGGTGGCGACGAGTGACGCCGCACGGCCGCCTCCCTGCTGCCGTCCGGTCTCGCCCAACGGTTTCGACGTGGACGGATCGGTCGTGACGGGAGGCGCTACCGGGTCGCCGATGATCCCCCTCCCAGCAGATCGGCCGCATGGCGCGCGGCCGCGCGGCCCATCGCCTCGAGCAGCGCGAGGCCGCCTCGCGCGAGGAAGGGTACGAAATTCAACGTGCGTTCCTGTCGCTCGCCGTTCGGCAGCAGCGCCCCGCGCACCGTCGCCAGGTCCGCCATCGTCGTGGCGTCGGTGTGCTTCGCGGCCGCGAGATACCGCCGTTCGA
>PMAE01000053.1 GCA_003152485.1 Gemmatimonadota bacterium
GTCGGCGCCCGCGTCGAGCCCGCGGATGATATCCTCGCGCGTCGTATTGCCGGTGAGCATGAGGATAGGAGTTGCCCGCCCCTCTACGCGCAGTTCCCGAGCGATCTGGAGGCCAGTCACGTCGGGAAGCGCCACATCCAGGATGATCCCGTCGTAACTGTTGACATGCGCCAGCATCCGCCCCTCGTTGCCCGTGGGCGCGACATCGACGGCGTACCCCTCTTCCCGTAAGCCTCGCTGGACCAGAGTGGCGAAGAGGCGGTCGTCATCGACGACGAGGAGTTTCATGCGCCCCTTCTCTCACAGCGAGGGGTCGCGGAGCAACGTGGCATCGAGCTGAAAGCTAGTGCAGAGTTGTGCGCAAACGCCGCGGGCACCACGACGGGGTTAAATGAGCGGCGTGCCAACGACCACCGGCACACCGCTAACCGCTGCCTGTAGTGAGTTGCCAAGGGCACCGAACAGGTTGGAGCCCCAACACGCGGCCCCGGCACCGGCCGTGATGATGGCGCAGGCGTGGCGCTTGCCCGCACTCACGTACGAGAACGTCAGGGAGCCTGAGACCTTGGATGGCACCAGGATATTTCCCCCTGTGACTCCCGCCCCGGCACCGATTTGCCCGTCGGCGTTCGACCCCCAACAGTACACCGCGCTGCCACTCAGACCACAGGTAAAGTCGTCACCGGCACTCAGCTCCTTGAACCCCGCCGAGGGCCCTCCCACGACTAGCACTGGAGTCGGCTGGGGTCCGCCTGCTGACCCATTCCCCGTCTCGCCGGCCGAATTGTCGCCCCAGCAATACGCGGCCCCGGCCGAGGTCAGTCCGCACGTATGCGTCCCTCCCCCGGTGAGCGCCGTGAAGGTGTGGCCACCGAGCACCTGTACCGGCGAGCTGTGCTCATTCGCATCGACGGTTCCGATACCGAGCTGCCCTGTGACGTTGGCGCCCCAGCAATACGCCACGCCGCCGGCCTTGAGCGCGCAGGTATGCGCGGCGCCGGCAGTCACGGATGTGAATGACGCTACGACCCCGGCACTTTCCGCCGGTATGGGTGTGGTGCTGTTGACGATGCCGGTATCGCCGAGCTGGCCGAACGAGTCGCTACCCCAGCAAAAAACCCGCGAGCCGGTCGCAAGCCCGCAGACATGCTGGGCACCCGCAGCGAGACCCGTAAACGTTAGCGCGCCCGACACCTTGGTCGGAGTACTCGCCGCTCCACTGCCCACACCGTTGCCCAACTCGCCAAAGGTGTTATCCCCCCAACAATACGCCACGCCAGAGGTAGTGAGGGCGCACGCCACCACGCCGCCCGCGCTTAGGGCGACGAATCGGAATCCACCGGACATCGCGATTGGAGACGTCGCGCACGGAGACAACGAAGCGCTCGCGCTATCGAAACACGTGGTCGGGGCGCTAGCTGCGAGTTGACCCGTACCGTCCTGCCCCCAGCAATAGCCGCGACCTAGTGTCAGGACCATGCATGAGTAGTCGGCGGCCGATGAGAGCAGCACGAGACTGCGGGTGAGCACCGTCAGATGGGATGACGCTTTGAGACCGCCAGCGGCTATCGTGATCGTCGAGGCCCCGGCGCTCACCGCGGTGACCAGTCCGGCCGTGTCCACCTTCGCGACTGCCGTGTCGGACGACTTGTAGGTGACCGTGATGCCGGAGACCGCAGCCCCCGACGAGTTTGTCGCGGAGAACACGATCTGCGCCTTGTCCCCGACGAGTAGCGTGTCGAACAGTGGCGACAGCGACAGATTCGCCAACTGCTGGTTGCCAGCACAGGAGGAGCCGAAGCCGCAGGGAGCCGTCGGCCCCGTTCCGTTCTCCTTGCACGCCACCAGCAAACTCACCAGGCCGATGAGGCAGACAGCCATCCGCCGAGACGCCACACATCCTCCATTGAGCGTAGCCTTCGCGCCCTACTAATCAGCCACCTAACGCCACGCGTAACGCCAGTGGGGGCTCGCCAGTCTACCGCCACAAACATGACGACTCAATGAACTCCACATTACAGCGCCGTCATGGGCCAGCGCCATTGCGGCGAAGCCTCGGTCGTCTTAGTTAAGTGAGCATGTTGCCGGAGCCGCAGCTCGGGAAACGCCCGACGCCCGGGAAACCGTACCACTATGTCCGCCGCCGACCGCGACCCAATGTGGGGCCCCGTCGAGCTCGATCCACCGCCGCCCGAGGCTGGGGTTCCGCCCTAATTCTTATGACCCGCTCGACGGCAGCTGCGACCCCCCGCTAGTGGTGGCCACGACCCTCGACCCCGTGTTCGCTCCGCCACTGGGAGGCGTGACGGCATCACGCCCGGCGGCCCCGGGCGCCGCCGAGTCGTCTCCAGCGCGCCGCGCCCGAGTCGTCGCCGCGGTGTGCGTAGGGGTTATCGTCGCCGCCTACGTCTTGGCCCGACAGTACTCGTTCCCCGGTTGGGTCGCGGACATCGACCAATCGTTGGTCGGCGCGCGTGCCCTCCTGCATGGCCGCAACCCCTATACCGCGGTGGGGCCCCACGGCACCGACATGTATTGGCCGTGGCCGTTGTTCTACCCGGTTCCGGCGCTGATCCTGACCATGCCGTTCACTGCCCTTGGGGTCGCGTTATTCCGACCCGTTTTCTTGGGTGGGTCGAGCGCGTGGTTGGCCTACGTGTTGACCCGGCGCGACCTGTTGCGCCTTTCGGTCCTGGGGAGCGCGGCGTTTCTGGGCTCGATCGCCGCCGGTGCGTGGGAGCCGCTACTCGTCGCTGCGGCGCTTACACCGGGCGCATGTGCGGCGTACCTCGCCAAACCCAACGTCGGCCTCGTGCTCAGCAGCGGACTCCCGCGACGCCGCGCGACGTATGTCGGCATCGGCGTCGCCGTTGCGCTCTTCGTGGCTAGCGTCATCGTGCGCCCCGGATGGGTCCCCGAGTGGCGCGAAGCGTTACGCGCGGGGACGCATCTCACGGGCCCCATCACGCGCCCCGGTGGCTTTCTCGTGCTCGCCGCCCTGGTCAAGTGGCGGCGCGCCGNNCGCGCCGATGCGCGGCTCCTCGTACTGATGGCCAGCGTCCCCCAGTCGATGATCCTCGAGGCGGCGCTCCCGCTGTTCCTCGTGGCACGGACGCGCGTCGAGACGATGCTGCTCGCGATGCTGTCGTTCATCCCATACGCCGTACAGCTGCACTACGCCGCGCTGGCCGCTCCCTTCCCCCAGTTGACGCAGGCCACCGGCGCCATGATGGTCCCGTGCCTGTACCTGCCATGTCTGGCCATGGTGCTCCGGAGACCCAACCGCTGGACGGCAATCGACGATGTCTGATCCCACCCCCCCGGTTCGCTCGCCGGAGTTCACACCCCGGCGCGCCGTCATCAACGGGTTCATTACGTTCAATCTCGTCGCGATCCTGTGCACGGCGATTCCCCCGGTGTCGCTCGTGACCACAAACATGAAGAGAGCCGTTGAGCCGTACATGCTCTTGACCGGGCTCCAGCAGGTGTGGGCCATGTTTTCGCCCGATCCGCCGACGTTTATGAACTACGTCGAGGCCGAGGTCACGTACAAGGATGGGCGGACCACAATCTGGAAGTTGCCGATCCCGGGGGACTACGGCTATTACCAGCGGTATTTCCTGGAGCGCTACCGGAAATGGGGCAACGATTACATCAGAACGGATCAGTTTCACGACTTGTGGCCCGACGCGTGTCGGTACATCGCGCGCATCAATAACACGCGCGCCGTCGCGCCGGACTCGATCAGACTGTTCCGGCGATGGACGACGATCCCGCCCGTGGACTCCGCGCTGCCGACCACACCGCCGCATTGGGAGCGCTACAAGTTCTACAACTGCGCGGTCCATCCCGAGGACCTCCGATGACCGTTGCCGGCATGATTCGGAAATGGAACTCGTTTTTCTTCGACGTGGCCTCGCCGATGCCGGTCGCATTGTACCGCATTTTCTTCGGCATTCTGAACATCCTCAACCTGTGGTTGATGAGCCCCGACTGGCTCGCGTATTTTGGCCCCCACAGCATTGTGACCCGCGATACGATGCGGCGGTTGACGCTTGGCCCCCGGATCAATCTCCTAGTGCATCTACCGGACTCACCGTTTGTCGTCAACACGTTTTTCTGGGTGTTCATCGCGGTCGCGGTGCTGGTGACGATCGGATTCATGACGCGGTTGGCCACGATCGTGCTGTATCTCTGCCTGATGTCGCTGCAGATGCGCAACGTGTACATCCTCAACGGCGGCGACACGCTGCTTCGCGTCTGCGGATTCTTCTTGATGTTCGCCCCCGCTGGCGCGGCGATCTCCGTGGACCGACTCCTGCGGATCTGGCGGGGTGCCGAAGGGGTCGCGATCCCGGAGTCCAGCCCGTGGGCCCAGCGCTTGCTCCAGATCCAGGCATCGATCGTGTATTTCACCACCTTCTGGTGGAAGACGTTGGGTAAGACATGGATGGCGGGAACCGCCGTCTACTATGCCCTGCACCTCCAAGAGATCGGCCGCTTTCCCATCCCCGGGATGCACAGCCCCCTCGTGATGAAGATCGCTACGTGGGGTACGCTAGTAGTCGAGTTCTCGGCTGGTGTCTTGGTGTGGTTCCGCGATCTCCGGTACTTCGTGCTGCTGGCGGTGATTGGCCTGCACCTCGGTATCGAATATTCGATGAACCTGCCCCTGTTCGAGTGGATCACGATGGCCACGCTCATCACGTTCGTCGACCCGGTGGATCTCTCACGCGTATGGGCGTGGATCCGCCGGCGTGTTGGGCCCCACATCGGCGTGATCAGAACCGTGGTGTACGACCCCGCGCTCGAGGCGTCGCTCCGGGCCGCAAACGTCCTGCGGGTCATCGACATCTTTGACCGCTTGCGTCTCGTGGAGATCACCGCGCCCGAGACGCTGAGTATGCCGCCAAGGCCGGCGCCGACGATATCGCGTGAGCACCCCGTGGTCGTCGTGACAGCGGCTGGCCCGCGCGCCAGATTTGGCGCGGTTGTCGCGCTGGCGCCCGTGATCCCGGTCCTCTGGCCGCTTGCACTNNTTGCACCCCTAGCGCTATTCGCGCGCCCAAACCATTCCGTGTCCGACGCAGCATCGGCCGCGTGATAGCCGCGGACGGTCGCACGACATTGTCCAAGCAGGAGCATGGGAGACCGTCGTCCTATCCGCTACAGCTGATCGCCGTATCACGCCGGTGACTGCGCGGCCCCAGTTGGCCGACGCGCCGTTCATCCCGTATGAGTAGCTGAGCGGCCAATGTGCCACAGCGGCTCCAATGCCATCGCACGGCGCGGGGCGTTTAGCCGGCTCCTGTCGTGGCGCCTCCGCGGCGCTCGTCATCTGCCCGGCCCCCATCGCACGACGAAACTATCCACGACGGCCGAATCCGGAAAACGCGCGCGGAGGGCCGCGGCGAGAGCGGCATCGATCGGCGCCGAGAACATCGGGTGAGTGTTGATCACGATCGCCGTGACGTGCCGGGCGTCAACGGACCGAATTACCCGGTCATCGTGGCCCTGCGGGTCATCTTGGAAGTCGAACAAGGTTCTGGTAGGGTTCCGAAGTTCGGCGAGAAAATACAGTTCGGGACAATCCGGGGCGGCATAGGTGAATCCACCGGCCCCGCTATGGGCGTGTAGCAGCGCAACTACCCGCTCGTAGCGCGCGGCATAGATCGGGGTCGACGTGAGACCGGTGCGCGGGATGCGCAGCGGGACCGTGGGCTGGGTATCGCGCCCGCGTAGCGCACCATCCAACAGGCGGATGTGACCTGGATTGACGGCCGTCACACCGTAAGCCAGGAAGAAGCACAAGCCTACCCCGGCCAGTGGTCCTGGGCCGGCCGATCGCGTCGCCACGATGGCGAGGACCGCGAGAATCGCGATTGGGACGAAGTAGAAAATGTAGAGCGCGCCGGCGAATGGGACCTGCACTAGACTGCACAGTGCGGTCATGCAGAGCAGTAGCCAGAGCTGCACCCGACGTACCCCGCCGCCTGTTTGATCCTGGCTCACCAGGACGATACAGCCGGCAAGGACCACACACGGCACGATATAACAGACGACGATCCACACCGCGATAAATGGCCTTCCGCCCCTGGTGGCCAGAACCGCCGCAACGGAGAGCATCACCACGATGGCGGCGACCATGGCTCTGTCTGCCCATCGTCGCGAATCGACGCGACGGCGGGGTGGCATGAGAACGAGAAGCCACGGGAGTGCGGCGACGACAGTGTTCAGCGACGCCGGTGCCGCCGCCGCAAAGTGGAAACGCTTGGTGGGTTCGATGAACACGCCGCGGATGAGGACGCCGACCGAGTTGGAGGCAACGTACGGCGCGGCGAACACCAATACTGGGACTGCAGCCCCAAGGGCAAATGGCCAGACGCGTGCCAAGAGACCGCGCAGACGCGCTAGCAATGATCCGTACCCTGGGTCTCGCCATTCAACCACCGTCAAAACGGAGACCAGCAGCGCCCCTGGCAGCACGAAATGCAGCAGGCTCGAGGCGCTCGGCACCGCTCGGACCACAAACTGCAGCAGTGCCAAGACGAACAGCCCCGAGCCTGACGCCATGATCAGCGCGAACCCGCGTCCCGACCGCGTCGGACCGGTCGTTGACCTCGCCATCTGATGTTCGTCGAAGGCAAAGAATAACAGTACGGCAGCGACGTAGTAGATCCCGACGATCTTGACAACGACCGACAGCCCACCGGCCGCGCCGGCGGCCACGAGCCATCGTCGTTGTCTAGTCTCCGTAAAGCGGATCAGCGCCGCCATGCCAAACGTGGCCAGGAACAGGTTGTACCACGATGGCATCGCCGCCGGATATGTCGGAATGCTCCAGACGACGCACAGCAGTGTGACCAAGCCGGCGACGAGCGGCTTTGCGAATCTGGTGGCGATATAGTACACAGCTGGAACCCACAACAGAAAAATCGCGAACAAGGGAATCCGTAGCGAAGAGAGCCGCGTCCCCAGTACCTCGAAGGCGAGCGCATCGAACCGCGCCAGCCCCCCAGTGTATACATCGTCGAAATCGCGGTGCGGCATTTCCCCCTGCAGCACCCGCTCGGCCGAGTGCGCGAGGGTCCCCTCGTCCCAAGGAATCCACCCGCGATCGAGGTGGACTCCGACGTATGCCGCGCTCGCGACCCATACGACCAGGAGAATAATGAAGCGGCGTGCGCGCGCCACGCTCGAAGCGTACGGTAGCCGAGCGTCGCGGGGCACCGGCCGCGGAAGGAGCGACCGAGAGGCTGACGTCGCACTCACTGGGTCATTGTCCGATCCCCGCCTGGTCAGCTCCATTTGATTAATGACGAGCCGCGATTCAAATGCGTCGGGGAACCGCTGGCCATCTTGGATGGAGGAGCTGCGCTTCGACGCCGCGCGGTGCCGGCCAGCGGCGCAGCCGGCATTATGACTCCCTGATGATGTGCACACCCGCTTCTCCACCGGCGCTCAGAAGTTAGAACGTGGACGCTCGATCGACCAGCAATGGCGGTGTTGCTGCGCGTGGAACTTGGAGTTACCACGATAGGCACGGTCTCTCCATGACCATCATAGACTGGCTAACCGGTCTAGCAGGTCCGCGAGCGAACCCACATCTTGGGTGGCAGCGCTCGTTGGCGAATCCTGCGACATGGTGGTGATCAGGGGGCGCCTCAGCAACGATCTCTCTCGCGACGAGGGTCAGGACCAAAAGTGAACGCGTCAGACGCCTGCCAGATCTCGCTACTCGACGGTGGTGGTATCCGGGCTGCCCGATGGACTGCGTGGGTACATGCAGGCCCCGCGTGCGCCGCGATGCTCGTGTACGTAGGCGCGCTCCGGAATGGGTTGGCCTAACCAGCACGTTCCATTGCTGCGAGGGCGGGACTCTGGCACGGGACGGCGCTCTCCCGCGTTCGCGCTGCCTCACTAACCGAACGCCGTCCTCGGACCCGTGCCGGACTACGAGCGCGATGACCGCTTCTTGCACTTTAATCGGTCGTTCTGCTTGGGGGGCGGCACCAGCGGCGCGGTCGTGCTCCCACGGCTCGCCGGGGGCACCTCAGGGGCTCGCGCGCGAGCTCGCGAGCACGTATGAGCCGTGGTCCAAATGCAGTTGAAGCAATCGAATCCGGATGCGCGCGCGCAAACAATCGCGGCTCTACTCGCAGTTGTGTGCTATATCACAGCAATCAAGAACGGGTTTGCGTGGGATGACACGTTCATTGTGTATGGCAATGAACGGATCCACAGCTGGGCCGGCGTTCCCACCGCCCTTCACCTCGGCTACTGGTACAACACCGGCCATCTCTACCGCCCGCTTACCACGCTGTCGTTCGCGCTTGACTGGATTGCATCCGGGGGCGCGCCCGCCCTGTTCCACGCCGTCAATATTGCTTGGCACACGCTGGCCACGGTCTTGGTGGCGCGGCTTGCGCTACGCTGGTGGTCACCGCCGGCCGCCGCCATGGCGGCGTGCATTTTCGCGGTCCAGCCGGTCCATGTGGAGGCCGTCGCCAATATCGTGGGCCGGTCAGAGGTTATGTGCTCGGCGGCATTGCTTGCGCTTGCACTTGTGGCGACGCGTCCGGTTGTGCCGACTCTAGTAGTGACCGATCGTTACCAACTGCTTTGGATTGCCTTGCTCGCAGCGGTCGCCACAGCGAGCAAGGAGACAGGCGTCGTTGCACCAGTGATCGCGTGGGCGGCCATCTGGCTGACGGTAATACGCAAGACACGCGGCGACAGGACAGCGGCTCGGCGAACCACGATCCGGGTAACAGTCGCAGCCCTCATAGGTGTGTCATTTCTTCTGACGATCCGGTTCGTCCTACTTGGCGGGTTGGGTGGCGACCGCCCGCATCCGGCGTTCCGCTTCGGCACCGTTTGGCAGGGAACAGCCTTGGCCCTCGCGTCGGTTCCGCGCGCGATGAGTCTCATCGTCGCTCCCCAGCCGCCGCGCCCGGACTACTCCCCGACCGAGGCCGCCCTCACCCATCCCAATGCCATACTTGTGCTACTTGGCGTTCTACTGGTTGGAAGCGCACTCGGCGCGGCGATGGCGCACGCAAAACGGCCAGCACCGTGGTCATTCGCGGTCATCTTTGCAGCGGCGACGTTCGCGCCGGTATCGAATCTGCTGATTCGATCCGGAATCGTCATCGCCGAACGGACGCTGTACTCGCCGAGTGTGGGCGCGGCGCTTCTCGAAGGCGCGATGCTCGCGGCGCTCGGCAGGACGAAGCCACGGCTGGCAGTCGGTGCTCTGGTGGCAGTCCTATTGGTGTCGGGCACTTTAACTCTCCAAGCGATCCCGATCTGGACCGACACGTCCAGCGTGTTCGCCGCAATAAGGGAAAGGGCGCCGGCCAGTTATCGCGGCTACGCTCTGTCCGCGACCCAGAGCGACGCCGCGGGAGACCACACGACGGCACGCCGGTACTACGGGCGGGCCATCGGCCTTTTCTCGAGAGACCCAAACGTCTTGCAAGGCGCCAGCGCCAACGCGCTCCTCGTGGGGGACACAGCGCTTGCGCTAACATACCTGATCAAGGCGGTGTCCGCAGACCCGGCGGATACGCTTGCACGGAGAGTTTTGGCCAGACTCCTTGTCCGACAGCGTGAACGCGCAAGCGCGCGCCCGCTTCTACGCGACGACACTACCGAATTTCCAAAGAAGTGATGCGGCCGCAAATGACGAAGTTGTCATGCAATGTTCACTTTGCCGCCACGACCCTCGCGATATAGTTGTCGGAGACACACCCACACGCCGGATGTGGCGGCGCGCACTGGTCCTCCAATGGATCCACCTTCCTCGTCTCGGAGTTATTTACCATGCAGCAGATCAAAACGCTCGCTTATTTGTTCGTGCGAGAGGAAGATGGCGCTACGATGATCGAGTACGCTTTGTTGGCGGTGCTAATCGCGATGGTCGTGGCCATCTCTGCCCTGACGCTCGGCGAGGCGATCTCGAATCAGTTCAACAAAGTCTCGACATGCCTCAACACGCCGGGCTCGGCGAACTGCACGCCAGCGTAATCGGGAATTGACATCGCGCGCCTGTGGGATCCGACAGTCGGGTCCCACAGGCAACGCGCGTGTTCGACCACAGTAGGATTAGGTAGTACCAACACCGGCGCAGATACCGGCACCGCCCCCACCTGGCAATGGCTAGGAACGATTCGCGCGGATCGTTGCGGTCCCACTAAGTGGACGCAGGAGGCACGTCCAGGCGCGGCAAGCCGGGGGGCTAGAAACGCGAAGCCGGCGCGGTGACGCGAACTTCAGCGCAACTTCAGCGCAATGTCAGTAGTCCGTCAGTGCCTGCGCTACTTGCGAACGGGTAATTCGCAGTGCTCGCCGCACCCCATTGCATACCGGTGCCGCGCAAACCACGCGTACGCCGACTCCGCGAATGGGAGCGCCAGGACCCACGACCACGCGCGCCCGCGGCGCACGGCGCGCAAGATCCGCCGCAGCGCGGCGGCGCCCGTCCAGGTGCGGTCGTCCGGCTCTACGAACTGGATCGACGCCGCGTAGGCCTCGGGCGCAATCCACGGGAACCGGGCGCGCACGCGCGGGTCCTGCGATGGGATGATCTCCAGCGCCCCCCGCTGGTCCCAGTCGCGAAGCACGTTGATCATTCGCGTGCACACAACGCACGCACCGTCGTAGATCACGACGGACGTCAGCCGCGCGGAAGCCATGAGGAATTGGCGATGGTGTTCGAGAATGGCCGTGGATGGTCGGCAAGGGCTTGGGCGCCCTGGCCACCCACCCCCCCCGGGGGCCGCGTCGCCGACCGGGTGACCATCCGTTACAATCTGCCAGTTTCGGTGGTCACTGTCACGATCCCATATTCGCGACGCTCCGCCCCTATGAGAGACGCTCGGACGAGTACACACGCGACGCGACTGACCGGAAAGGTCCCGTGCCTCAGGCAACCACCGCCAGATCGGGCCCCGACCGCTCGCCCGCCCGGCCCGCGGCCTTGAGGCCCGAGGTGATCGAGCTGTCGATCGTCCTCCCCTGCCTCAACGAGGCGGAGACCCTCGGTACGTGCCTGTCCAAGGCCCTGGCCGTGCTTCGCGACCACGATATCCGCGGCGAGGTCATTGTCGCCGACAACGGGAGCAGCGACGGGTCTCGGGACATCGCGACCGCGATGGGCGCACGGGTCGTCGTGGTGAACGCCCCCGGCTATGGGAGCGCGCTCATGGGGGGTATCGCCGCCGCCCGAGGCCAATTCGTCGTGATGGGGGATGCCGACGATAGCTACGATTTTCACGAGGTGCCGAAGTTCCTGACGAAGCTCCGCGAAGGATACGATATCGTGCAGGGATGCCGGCTCCCGAGCGGCGGCGGCACGGTATCGCGCGGGGCCATGCCGTTCCTCCACAGGGTGCTGGGCAATCCTCTGTTTTCGGCCATGGCGCGCGCCTGGTTCAACGCCCCCATTCACGATGTATACTGCGGGATGCGAGGCTTTCGGCGCGAGTACTACCTCGGCCTTGGGCAGCGGTGCACGGGGATGGAATTCGCCAACGAAATGATCATCAAGGCGAGCCTGACCGGTGGCACGATCGCGGAGGTGCCCATCACGCTGCACGCGGATGGGCGCCGCGCGCACGCCCCGCACCTGCGCACGTTCCGAGACGGATGGCGCACGCTGCGATTCTATCTGCTGTACAGTCCGCGCTGGCTCTTCCTGATGCCCGGTCTCGCGCTGATCGCGCTCGGCATCGTGGGCTACGGCATCGCGCTTCCTGGCCTGCGCGTCGGCCGGATACATTTCGACGTGGACACGCTGCTGTTCTCCAGTCTGGCGATCATCTGTGGTTTTCAATCGGTCGTGTTCGCCGTTTGCACCAAGGTATTCGCGATCGCCGAGGGGTTGCTTCCCATGGATCGACGGATAGAGCGCGCCTTCGAGGTCGTCCGCCTCGAGACGGGATTGGCCGCCGGTGCCGCCGCAATGGCCCTCGGATTCGCCCTCCTCGGATGGGCGATCAACTTGTGGCGGGTGCACGCCTTCGGCGATCTGGATTACAGCTCGACCATGCGATGGGTCATTCCGGGCGTGACGCTGACGGCACTCGGATTCCAGACCATCCTCTCGAGTTACTTTCTCGGCGTGCTGGGATTGCGGCGGACGTGAGCGTCCTCGAGCGCCTCCACCAGCGGCACGGGGCGGGCCGACGGATTCGCGTGCTCTCGCACCATCTGTCCGAGATCCTGCCCGAGCGCGCGACCGTGCTGGATGTCGGTGCCGGCGATGGCTCGGTCGCCCACGCCATCATGAAGCGACGGCCCGATGTGCACGTTCGGGGCATCGATGTGTTGGTGCGACCAGGCGCGCTGATTCCGGTCGAGCAGTTCGACGGCCTCCACATCCCGTATGAAGACCGCACATTCGACGCCGTGATGCTGGTGGATGTCCTCCACCATACGACGGAACCCATCGACCTGCTCCGCGACGCGGGCCGCGTCGCGCGCACGGCGGTCATCATCAAGGATCACCTCGCGGATGCGGTATTCGCCGTCGCGACGCTCCGATTCATGGATCGCGTCGGCAACGCTAGGTTTGGGGTCGCCCTGCCCTACCACTATTTGCGGCGCGCCGAGTGGCATCGCGCGTTCGACGAGACTGGGTTGTCTGTTGAGCTGTGGCGCGAGCGTCTTCATTTATATCCGCGCTTCGCCTCCGCCATCCTCGATCGCTCACTCCACGTGATCGTTCGGCTCCGTCCCCGATAGCCGTTCCGATGGAGCGCATCGCCGTCGGTCTCGCGATCACCGCCGTCGCGATCCTCGTCGCGCGGTGGGCCACGACCCCACGGGTCGCGGCGGTCGTGCAGCGGGTCGAGTCGGCGCTCCAGACGCGGTGGATGGCGGCCACGACCGGCCTCGTGACCGCCGCCATCGTCTGGTGGTGCTGGGGGTCGATTCGTCAGGTCCCGTACGCCCAGGACGAACGCGCGTATGTGCTCCAAGCCTCTATCTTCGCCGCCCGGCACTGGACCACACTGTCCCCACCACTGCCGCAGTTCTTCGAGCAGATGCACGTCCTGGTGTCGCCGACGGTCGCCGCGAAATATCCGCCCGGACACTCGCTGATTCTCGCACTTGGGGCGTGGCTCGGGCTCCCGGGATTGGGACCGCTGGCTCTCAGCGCCATGGCCGGCACGATGGTGTTCGTGGTCGCGCGCCGGCTCGCCGGTCCATGGGTCGCACTCCTGACGTGGTCAATCTGGGTCACAGAGGGCGCCAACATCGTCTGGCGGGCCTCCTATTTCTCGGAGACCACGACCGCCGCGCTGTGGCTCCTCGCCTGGTGGGCGCTCTTGGAATGGCGTCGTCACCACCAGTCGTGGGCCATGGCGTTGCTTGGCGCCGTCTGTGGGTGGGGAGCAATCACTCGACCGTTGACCATGCTCGTGTTCGCGGTGCCCGCGGCCGCGGTCGTGTTGGTGGACGTCTACCGACGGCGCGCATGGCGCGACGTGGTACCGGGACTGGTTGCCGGCGCGGCATGCCTGGCGATCATCCCAATCTGGAGCGCGCACACCACCGGCGATTGGCGGGTGACGCCACTGGCGCAGTACACTCGCGAGTATATCCCCTGGGATCGTCCGGGGTTCGGCTACGACAGCACACCGCCGCTGCGGGCGCTTCCCCCAGATCTCCACGCGGTGGCCGACTACTTCGTCGCCATGCACCGGGCCCACTCCGGCTCCGCGGTGGCGTTCGCGCTGGCAGCCCGAATCATCGACGTGGCTCGCGAGTTCTTTCAGGGATGGCGCGCCGTGCTCGCGGTGTTCGTCCTCGTGGGACTCACGAGCGTCACGGCCGACGTGGTCGTCGGCCTGACTACCGCGGGGCTGCTCATGCTCGCCTATCTCACGTACGCGCACGCTCGGGGATGGACGCTGTACTATCTGGAGCTGCTCCCCATCCCCGCGTTCCTCGCGGCCCGGGGCATCTGGAAATGTGTCAATCGTGGCTCGACGGCGCGCGCGGCGGTCGCCGTGCTGCTGCTGCTCATCGTCGGCGCATGGTGTTCCGTGACCGGGTTAGAAGCAGCGCGAGCGACGCGAATCAGTCGGACGAACTATGCGCAGGACTTCACCCAACGACTCGCCGGACTCGATAGCGGCAAGGTACTGATATTCGTGCGGTACGGGCCCCGGCACCCGATGCATTTCAGCCTGGTCGGCAACGCCCCCGATCTCGCGACCGCGCGCGCGTGGATCGCCTACGATCGGGGTCCGGAGAATCGCCAACTGATGTCACAGGCCCCGGGGCGGTCGGCGTATCTATATGATGAGGAGACCCGGACCTTCTCGCCGGTGCCCGACTCCGGCGGCGCCCCGCCCCAGGCCCCGACGCGGTAGCGGCGCCTACCGGGCCGGACCCACGACCGCCGCTAGCGCCCGGACCACGCTGAACGCCTGGTCGCCGAACGGCCGGACGACGTTCACCCACGCGACGCCGACGAGCACCGCTGCGCCCAGGATCGCGCCCACGGTCAACAGGACGTCGTGGAGCGAGATCGCGACCGTACGGCTCGAGATCGAGGCGACGATATCGAATCCCGCCGACAGCAGGACAAGCCCGGCGACCGCGGTCACCCAGATGCTCCACAGGCTGACGACGACCGCCACCGCGGGATGCAGGGTGTAGGTCCCACTGACGCGCGACCCGGCGCCCGCGGACACTACTACGCGACCGTGCAGGCGGGGACGGGCCCACCGCCAGCCGTGCCACCGCAGGGTCGCGGACTGCAGCGCGAACGTGGTCGCCGTCACGACCCCGTCGAACGGACGCGAGGCCGAGGAGCCGCGCCACCACCGGAACGCCGCCGTCGCACCCTCGAGGCGGCCTACGATGTCGGCCGGGGGTAATGGCGAGTCGATCGTGAACATGCGGTGCGGCCACAGCCGGCGCCCGGTGACTTCGAGCGTTGCGCCGCCGACGGTGTCTCGCCGACGATCATCGACGGTCTCGAACTCCCGCATCAGCGTCTCGGCCTGCACGCTCGTCGCCACCACAACGCCCCCGCATCATTGCCCTATCGCGCGTCGACCTATACCGCCACTGCCTCAACTTGCTCGGGCTTCGGCGCCACGTCCCACTCGTTCGCGCACTTGAGACACTTCCGATACTCACCGCGCGATTTCGTGGACTTCGATTCTGCGCCCTCGTACCCGCATTCCGGGCAGGTCTCGCGCACCGGTTTGTCCCACGCCACGAAATCACACTTCGGATAGTTTGCGCACCCGTAAAACACCTTACCCCGCTTCTTCGACCGGCGCGCAGCCAACTCGCCGCCGTCCTTGGGGCACATCACACCGGTCGGCATCGATCGTGTACCGCGGCACTTCGGGAACTTGCTGCAGCCGAGGAACTCGCCGGTGCGTCCGCTGCGCTTGAGCATCGGGGCGCCGCATTCGTGGCAGATGTAATCGGTGGGCTCCGCGGGCTTCCGGTCGCGGCCGAGCGGGCGCGTGTGCTTGCACGTCTTCGGATGGTTCTCGCAGGCGAGGAACGGGCCGAAGAATCCGCCTTTGGCCACCAGTTTGCCGCCGCAGTCGGGACAGCGTTCGTTTTCCACCGCGGACAAGTCGTGCGCGGCTGCGATCAGGCGGCCCACATCCACTTTGTCCAGCGAGATCGCGAACGGGCCGTAGAAATCCTTCAGGACGCGCTGCCAGGTCCGTTGGCCCTCCTCGATCTTGTCCAGCTCCCCTTCCATCTCGGACGTGAAGCCCACGTTGAAGACATCGGGGAACTGCTTGACCATGACTGTTTCCACGCTCTCGCCGAGCGACGTCGGGAAGAACCGACGCTGCTCGAGCTGCGCGTAGCGCCGATCCACGAGCGTCGAGATGATCGACGCGTAGGTGGACGGCCGGCCAATGCCCAGCCGTTCGAGCTCTTTGACCAGGCTCGCTTCCGAGAAGCGCGGCGGCGGCTCCGTGAAATGCTGGGCCGGGGTGACCGCGAGGACGGGCACCGCTTCGCCAGTCTCCAACAGCGGCAACGCCTGCTCATCCTCGAGCGCCCGTCCCTCGCCCTCCTCGCGCGCCTCGTGATACAGCGCGAGGAACCCCTGGAACTTCACGACGCTGCCAGTGGCTCGGAAGAGATACCGGCCGAGGTCGAAGTCCACGGTCGTGGTGTCGAACACGGCGGGCGCCATCTGCGACGCCATGAACCGCTGCCAAATCAGTTGATAGAGCTTGAACTGGTCGGCCGACAGGTAGCGTTGCACGAGTTCCGGGCGTCGGGACGGATCCGTCGGCCGCACCGCCTCGTGCGCGTCCTGCGCGTTCTTCTTGGTGTCGGCGTAGAGCCGCGCGCCATCGGCCAGAAACTCGGCGCCGAACAGGGTCTGCAGATGCTCGCGTGCCTGCGCCGCAGCCGATTCCGCCACGCGGGTGGAATCGGTACGCATGTACGTGATGAGCCCGACCGCGCCCTCGTCGCCCAGCTCGATCCCTTCGTAGAGATCCTGCGCCAGCCGCATCGTGCGCTTGGACCCGTAGCTCAGTTTCTTCGCCGCTTCCTGCTGCAGTGTGCTCGTGGTGAACGGCGCCTGCGGATTCTTCCGCCGTTCGCGCCGCTTGAGGTCCGTGACTTCGAACACGCCGACCGCCGACTCCGCGCCGACGAACGCCCCGTTCAACCGCCCCCGGATCTCCACCGCGGCCGCGCGTGCCGCATCGACGATGCGCTGTGCGTCCGCCTCGGTCGTGATCTCCGGCTTCTTCCCATCGACCTGATGCAGCCGCGCCGCAAACCGCTGTCCCGACTTCTCCAGGTCCGCCGCGATGGTCCAGTACTCGACCGGCTTGAACGCCCGGATCTCCCGTTCGCGCTCGACGAGCATGCGGAGCGCCACCGTCTGTACCCGACCGGCGGAGAGCCCTTTCTTCACGGTCTTCCACAGGACGGGGCTCGCCTTGTACCCGACGAGGCGGTCGAGCACGCGTCGCGCCTGCTGCGCATTGACCTTTCGCTCGTCGATCTCGCCCGCGTTGGCGATCGCGAGGGTGACGGCATCCTTGGTGATCTCGTGGAACAGCGCGCGCTTGATCGGCACCGCGCCCGGTCCGCGCCGCGTCAACTGCCCGGCGACGTGCCACGCGATCGCCTCACCCTCGCGATCCGGGTCGGTCGCCAGATAGATCTCGCGTGCGTCCTTCGCGGCGTCGCGAAGCTCGGCGAGCGTCTTCTCCTTCCCCGCGATCGTCACGTACTCCGGCTTAAATCCGTGCTCGATGTCAACGCCGAGTTTCTTCTCGGGCAGATCGCGCACGTGTCCGACGGTCGCCTTCACGCGATAGCCGCGGCCGAGATACTTGCCGATCGTCTTCGCCTTCGCCGGCGACTCCACGATCACGAGCGACGTGGTGCCTGGCGGTGGCGGGGGTCCGACATCGACCGGCGGGACGACGCGCGACCGCCGTTTCGGGGCGGCTTTGGGAGCGACTCGAGCGGTCTTGGCCGACGTGGCGATGAGCGCCCGCGCTCCGCGCGCCCGCCGCACGGTCGCACCCTTTGCAGTAGGTGGCGTGCGCTTGCGCGTCCGGGTCGTGCGCACCACTTCCAGCGGTGCGGCGTCCGGCGAGGCCGTTTTCGGCGTGTCCGATCCCTTCCTGGTTGTCGCCATATCCTCTAGTGCACGACCGTCTGGTCGGGGCCCTGTCCTTCGTCGTATCCCGCCCCTTCCATGACCGATCGTAAATCGTCGAGCGCGATCCGACCGTCAACCTGCGCCATCGCGCGATCGATCAGATGTTCGAGCTCGGCAGCGTTCAAGACCCCGGCGCCGCGCAATGCGACCAGCAGGCCCCATGCCTCCGGGGCGAATCTGCCGCGCTCGTGCGGGCCCATCACTCGGAATGTCATAGTGATACCACCCTTGCTTCATCTATATCCGACGACTGCATCATTGGTTCGGCACGGACCCGCTTGGTAGGCGGCCCCAGCCCACAGTAACGCATATCCCCCGTTGTGGTGCACCCAACGCCGGCCACGCCTAGTGGGCCGGTCGGGCCCGGTCCCCCCTCCAACGGGCGCTCGGTGGATCGCCCGCCGTGCACGCCCGCATACCCGAGCGCCGCCCCGTCGGTCCATCCAGCCCACAGGTGCCACCCGTACCCTGCCGCCGAGCGGTCACGGGTCCTGGGCCTCAGCGAGCGCCACAATACGCCTCGTAACCTCCTGCAGGGTAAGTAGTTCCGTGTCAACAACCAGATCAGCCTGTTCGTACGACACCCGGCGCGCCTCGAACAGCGCGTGGAGGGCTCTGAGTGGATCCTTGCGCAACAGCGGCCGGAGGCGCACGGTGCGTCGAAGCCGGCGATATGCGGCCTCTGGCGACACCTTGAGATAGGTCATACGGGCCGGCGGCCACACAAGTGCCACCGTGGCCGGCACCGTGATCCAGCCGCCGCCGGGGGCGACGACGGACGGCCGGGCCGCGCGCAGTCGTTCCGTCGCCTCCCGTTCGAGCGCTCGGAACCGGGTCTCGCCATCGGACGCGAAAATGGCGGCGATCGATCGGCCTTCCCGATGGACGATCTCAGCATCGAGATCGACGAACGGCCAATCCAGCGTCGCGGCGACGGCGCGCCCCACCGTGCTCTTCCCCGAGCCCGGCAGTCCCACGAGGATGAGGTGCCCTCCCGGGGTGCTATTCAGCCATCCGCCCGGCCACCTGGGCCAGGTACCCGTCGAAGTTGCGTCGCAGCTCGACCAGCGAGTCGCCGCCGAATTTCTCAAGCAGTGCGTGCGCAACCACGAATGTCACCATGGCTTCGGCGATCACGCCCATCGCGGGCACCGCCGTGACATCACTCCGCTCCGCAACCGCGGCGGCCGGCGCGCGTGTCGCGGTGTCGATCGTACCCAATGGTCGCATGAGGGTGCTGATGGGTTTCATCGCGACGCGCACCACGAGCGGCTCTCCCGTGGTCATGCCGCCCTCTAGTCCCCCGGCCCGATTGGTCCGGCGCCGGACATGCCCGGTGCGGCTACGGCCCGGCGCCATCTCGATCTCGTCGTGCACCTCGGCGCCCGTCCGCCGCGCCGCCTCGAATCCCATCCCGATCTCGACGCCTTTGACCGCCGGGATCGACATGATCGCGGCACCGAGCCGTCCGTCCAGTTTACGGTCCCACGAAACGTGCGAGCCCAGCCCGACGGGCAGTCCATCGCAGACGACTTCGCAGACACCGCCCAGCGTGTTTCCCTCGCGCCTGACGGCATCGATGCGCTCCACCATACGCGCTTCGGCGGCCGGATCGAGCGTGCGAAGTAGTGATGCATCGGCGGCCGCATTGATGTCGATCGGCATCGGGTCCGGCCGAGCGGCGTCGATCCCACCCAGATGGACCAGATGACTGCCCACCCGGATTCCGAGCTCCCGTAGAAGGCGGCGGCACACCGCGCCCGCGGCCACGCGGGCCGTAGTCTCGCGCGCGGACGCCCGCTCGAGGATATCGCGCGCATCATCGCGGTCGTATTTCAAGACGCCGGCGAGGTCGGCATGTCCGGGCCGCGGTCGGGTCACCGCCCGCGCTCGCGCGGCCTTGCCATCCGGGCCCGTGTCGCTGCTCCGCGGCGCGGGATCCATGATCTCCTGCCAATTGGCCCAGTCGCGATTCCGGATCAGCATCGCGATCGGCGAGCCCAATGTCTCGCCCGCGCGCACACCACTCAGGATCTCGACGACATCACGTTCGATCTGCATCCGTCGGCCGCGCCCATACCCCTGCTGCCGGCGCGCGAGCTCCGAGTCTATGTCGTCGGCGAGCAGCGGCACCCCGGCCGGCATCCCCTCGAGGATGCTGACGAGTGCGACTCCATGCGATTCACCGGCGGTCGTAAATCTGAGCACGGCAGCGGTCAGCGGTTTTTGGGTAGTGGTTTGCGAGTAGCGGTTGGCGGTCGGGGTGCGACTCGCGGGCGACGCTCCGGCGACGGACACCGAGATAGCGGGTGAGCCGCGAGTTCCGGCGTCAACATAATAGAAACGACAAGGGCTCGGCGTCTTACCGCGCCGAGCCCCTGTCGTCTCACCAGGCGCCGAACCCTTCGCGCCCGCTCTTGCCGCGTGCTGACTGTTCCCCGCTGACTGCTCCGTGTTCGCCGCTACTTCCGAACCGCGTCACCCTCATGCAACACATGGGGCGTGATCAGGATCAGGAGGTCCTGCTTCTGCTCCTGCGAGTTGGTCTGCGAGAACAGGTTGCCGATCAGCGGCAGCTCGCCGAGGATCGGGATCGAGTTGCGGTTCTTGGTGATCGTGGTCTCGGTCAATCCGCCGATGACCGCGGTCTCACCGTCGCTGACCAGCAGCTTGGTGTCGGCCGCGCGCTTGAAGAAGTTGTAGCCCAGGTCGCCGCCCACGTTCTGGAGCTGCGACTGCTCGGCGTGCAACTGCAGTAGAATCTGCCCGTCGTTCGTAATGTGGGGCGTGACGTTGAGGATGATACCGGTCTCCTTGAAGTCGACCGTCGCTCGCGCCGCGCCGCCCGTCCCCGCGCTACTGGCGTCGATCACGCGGATCGGCGTCTCCTCACCGACCTGGATCTGCGCTTCGCGGTTGTTGAGCGTCACCACACTGGGCTCGGCCTGCACGTCGGAGATCGAGAGACCCGCCGTCGCGTCGAGGAACGAGGTGATCGAGAACCGACCGATCGCCGCCGTGTACAGCAGGTTGAGGGCGGCGTTCTGGGCGTAGGGTCGTGCCGCGTTGGAGACGCCAGCCAGCGCGTCGCCGCCGAGGTTGACGACCGTGACCGTCGGATCGTAGGGCGCGTTCGTCAGCGGGTCGTTGCGCTGCACGAGCGAGTTGAAGAACGTGCCGTTGTCGCCGAAGTCGTACGCCAACCCGAGCTGGTTGAAGTGCGTCCGGTTGATGAAGATGATCTTGGCCTTGATCGAGACCTGCGGCGTGCGGATATCGAGGTCGCGGACGTAGTTGACCACGTCCGACATGTGCGACTGCGCCTCGGTGATGAGCAGTGTATTGGTCCCCGTATCGGCGACCACGTTGCCGCGCGGCTGGCAGCTCGAGTTCTGCGACGGCGCCGTGGCGCCGACGGTCTGGCTCTGCCCACAGTCGCGGGCGAGGAGCGATTTCACCGTCAGGACCAACGACGCCGCGCTGGCGTAGTTGATCGCCACGAGCTGCGTGACGAGCGGCTCGCTGGCCTGCTTGGCCTGGATGTTCTTATAGCTGTCCACCGTGATGATGCCGTACTGGTCCTCGGACGCCGCGAGCTGCTGCGCGCCGAGGATCGACTGGAGGGCCACATCCCAGGGTTGGTCGCGCACTTCGGCGGTGACCGTCCCCTGCACCTCGCGGCCGACCACGATCGTGCGGCCGGAGAACGCGGCGAACGCGGCCAGCACGTCGCGGATATCGGCGTCCTGGTACGTGACCGTGATCCGCGGCTGACTGGACTGGCTGCCGTGCTGGATCGATGTGGCGCGCGTGTGGGCCCGCGTGGAGTTGGCGAGCGCACCTGTCGACGTGACCGTCACCGTCGGCCGGATGACATCCGCGGTCGCGGTGACATCAGGATTCTCGGCATTGCGGGCGTCGGCGGTCACCGCGGCGGTGACTGCCGTGCTGCTAGGCGTATGGGCCTCGGCGACGACCGACTCGGTCGCACCGACCCAATGCCAGGCCGTGAACGTCGCATTGCCGCCATCGATCGCGATCCGGACATCGTGTCCGCCGCGCGTCATCGTGTATTCATGCGGCCCATCGAGTTCGACCACGACCCGGACGATGCCGGGACGATATTGGGAATAGCGGACGTTGGTCACGCCACCACGCGCGATCCGATCGTAGAAGCGCGGCGAGACCCCGAGCTTGGCGCCGGTGAAATCCAGCACCACGCGGTAGGGCGACGATTCGATGACGAAGTCCTGCACGGTCGCTGAGCTATCGACGTCGATCACGACCTCAGCGCGCCCGGTGCCGGGTACGACGCTGACCCCAGTGACCGCCGTGGTGCGCGGCGCGCCATCCTCGGGCGCCGCGGCCAATCGGTCGGCCGACACGCCCAGCGCATTCGCGGGGGCTCGCCCGGCCAGCGTAATGGCCGTAACCGCTGCGAGCGTCCAAACATGCTTCATTGCATCCTCGCTTTTGTTGTATCACCGAGCGCCAGCGCTTCCTGGCGGCTGAAGCCGACCTCTTCGACTGTGAACACCACCTGCTTGGGCTGGATCTGCGCCACCCGCATCCGCCCCAGCGTCTGCCCGACCCGGACCCGGTACTGGTCCTTCGTCGACAGGTCGTGCATGACGGCGATCGAGTTCCGACCCGTGGGGTCGTACAGCACCGTCACCAATCGCAGATCGGACAGCATCGGTCGCAGCTCGCCCGACCGCATCAGCGACACGAACGGATCGCGCCGCGCGCCCGGGTCGTACGAGAAGACCTCGCGATTGAGCGAGACCTCACCCTTGGTGCCGCGCTGTGTCACGGAGATCGACTTCGACCCGCTATCGCTCGGTGGCACGGCGGCCGACGTGACCGACACCGACGTGCGGACGGGCGTCGAGCCCACTGAGAGGACGGGCTTGATCTGGGTCTCGGAGGGTGCGGACGAAGTCATCGACTTGACGGGCGTGCCGTGCTGTGGCGCTTGCGGCGCCGACGCGGTGATCGGCGTCACCGTAGTCGTGCGGAGTCGCGTCGTCGAGGTTGTGGTGGTCGTCGCCTGGGCGGGGTTCGCCGGGCTGGCGCCATCGACATCCTGCATGGCCGCGGTCTGCGCGTTCGAGGCGGCCGCAGCTTTGTTGGCTGCCGCCTTGGCGGGCGTGAGCAGGGGGATCGACGCGGTCTGGGCCGACGCGTGCGACGCGAGCAATCCGCTCAGCGCTGCACCGGCCACGATCGCGGCGAGCGTCCCACGGGAGCCCACTCGGTGCATGCGAACACTGCGGAGGAATACGGTCATGTCTTCGCTCCTTGCTTCAGCAAGCGCGACCGCGGCATGTCGTCATCCGTGCCCCCGGGTTTTGCCACGTACGTTTGGATCTCGAATTTCGACGTCAGCATCGCCTGCCCCGCTTTGGTCCGCGCGCTGGACAGCTCGTTGCCGGTGGACGGGTGGAGCTCGATGTTGACGGGCGCCACGATCCGGGTCAGCGACCCCACGTTGGTGAGGAACTCCGCCAACTCGTGGTAGCCGCCGATGACCGTGAGTTTGTAGCGATACGTATCGAACTGCTCGCCCTGGATCACCGGCTCGGGCGTGACGGTATTGATATCGAGATCGACGCGCCGCGCCGCCGTCGAGACTTGCTCGAGGAGGGCCGGGACTTCGTTGCTCGTGGGGACCAGCTGCCGCATGAGCTGCAGGTTCTGCTGGTAGCGCAGGGCCTGCCGGCGAAGGTCGTCCAGATCGCCCTTCGCCATCTCGGCTTTCGCCCGGTGGTTCGAGCCCGTGAGCGACTCGATGTGCGACTCGACCTGGGCCAGCTCGGCCGTCTTCGGCGCGTAGACGAACTGCCAGTAGACGACGACCATGACGACCGCCAGCAGCGTCACGAACACCATCATCTTGTCGCGCTGAGTGCGCGGAGTGAGCGATGCCATGTCCAGCTACCTCACCTGCAGCGTGAGCGGAACGGTGCGGATCGCCGTCGAATCGGGCCGCTGATATTCCGCGTCGAGCGTGAACTCCGTGACTTCCTTACCCTCCGCCTGGACCAGCGCGGAGTTGTCGAGCTGGACGTTCTGAATGAAGGGCGACGCCTCGAGCAGCTTCATGAATCGCGTCAACGCCTGGATGTCGACCGTGTTCCCGATGATCTGGAACTTCATGACCTGCGGCGCCTCATCGAGATCGGGCTTCTTCTTGTCCTTATCCTTGGCATCGGCCGCGGCGGGTGGCGCGGGCGGTGGAGTGGTTTCCTTGATCGACACCAGCCAGGTGTACTGCGGCAGCGCACGGCTCACCTCATCCATGATGTGCGGCCACACGAAGCGGTTGTTGTCGATGGTCTTGATGATGTTGAGCTGTCGCATGACCGAGTCGCGCTGCGTCTCGGCCTTCTTCTTCTCGCGGAGTACCGACGCGTAGCGCGTCGAGTCCTGGACCTGTTTCTGTTCGGTCGTCGCGAGGGTGTCGGCCTTGGTCTGCTGCTGCAAGGTCAACATGCCGATCGCCCCGGCCGACAGCACGACACTGGCCGTGGCGAGCAGAGTGAATGGATTCTTGATCTTGCTCGCGGCCGAAGCGAACGACGCGCCAACTGCGGCGCCCGCACCCGCGCCACGGGCTTTCTTCCCCGCGCCAGGGAGCAGGTTGATTTCAATCATGAGAGGGCGTGCCTCGAAGAGGGCGTCGGGTGGCGGCTACGCGACCTTGCGCAACGCAAGGCCGATCGGGAGCATGAGGAGTGGTGCGACCTCGTCGGTGACGAGCGAATCGAGCGCGCCGTCACGCACCTTCAAATTCGCCAACGGGTTGGCTTGCTGAACCACGAGGCGGAGTCGGGTGGACAACGCATCGGTGAGTCCCGGGATGCGGGCACCACCGCCGCAGGTGAACACCGCCCGGAGCTGCGCAGCCGAGCGCGACGCGGAGGCCAGGAAGGCCGCCGCTCGCTCGATCCCCACCGCGATCTCCTCGCCCCGCGTCTCAATGACGGCATCGAGGTGCGGGGACCGGTCGTATCCCTGCAACAACCCGTCGGCCTCTTCGGCGGTCAGCCCACGGTCGCGCTGCAGATCCTCGCGCAGGCGCCGGGTGCCCAGCGTGACATCGCGCGTGAGAATCGGCACGCCTTCGTCGAGAATGTTGATGTTGGTGACTTCGTGTCCGATGTTGACCAGGGCCACGACACCGGTCATCGCCGTCGGATGATTGACCTCGAACGCGTTGTGGAGGGCGAAGGCATCGACATCGACCGCCGCCGGCTGCACGCCGGCATCGGTCAACAAGCGCAACTTCGCTTCCACCAACTCGCGCTTGGCCGCCACCAACAACACGCTCATCTCCAACCCTTCGGCATCGGGATCGAGGATCTGGAAATCCAGCTCCACGGACTCCATGTCGAACGGCACGTGCTGCTCAGCTTCCCAGCGCATGAGCTCACGCGCCTGCTGTTCCTTCACCCGCTCGATCTGGATCTTCTTGATGATCACGTCGCGGCCACCGACGGCCGTCACGAGGCCACGCATCCCCTTGATCTTGATCCCCGCCTGAGTGAGCGCGGTGCGCACGGCGTCGGCGACGATGCCCGGATCCATGATCTCACCTTCGACGATCGCGTCCGCGAGTAGCGGCGTGATCGCGACCTTGATGAGTTCGGGTTCCGACCGGCTGTGATCGATCACGGCGACCTTCACCAGACCGGAGCCGATGTCGAGTCCAACGGTCGTTTTCTTGCGGCCGAAGAGCGCCATGTGTGGTTGGGCGAGATGCCGGGAGGCGGTGAACGTGCGGTTACGGGGGCGTCAGATTTACCGACCGGTCGTTCTGCACCGATGACCGGTCATTCTCAGCAACACACGACTCGCCGGGCGCGAAGGTAACGGCCACAACAATAGAGGCGGGTGACTGGAGAGGCAGGTGACTGGCGGGCCGCGGGGCGAGTGGCTGACACGCAGAAGGGTCGGCTACGGTGTGCCGTGGCCGACCCTGACGCTGCCTTCGCTATTAGGTGCTCGCGGTGATCAGTTGCCCGGAATCGCGCGTCCCCACGTTACGGGCAGTACGGCGACCCCTCGTTTTGGGCAGCGGTCGTCGCGGACGTACCGATCGCCACATGGCAGCCTGGGATCGACGCGCCAACCAGGCCAATGTGCGTCGCAGTTGCCTTCCATCCGGTGCCCGACGCGCCGGACACGCCGTATGTAACACCGGCCGACGGATTGAACTGCGTGGTGTTCAACGTGTTGGTGTACGTCATGAAATCCGAGAAGTACGCCTCTTCCGCAGTCACGAGGTTGCGGAGGTCTTCTTTCAAGGTCGCCAGGTACGCCTGTTGCTTCGTATTGGCGAACTTCGGAATCGCAATCGCGGCCAAAATGCCGATGATCACGACGACGATCAACAACTCGATCAGGGTGAAACCCTTGCGCATGCCAGCCATGCCGATACTCCGTTGTATATGTGCAGAACGTCAGCGGCGGAGCAGCGACGAGCCGGTTACGGGTGAGCTGTAGCCGGCCCTCAGTTGCTGCGAACCGCTGGTTGCTAGCTCTGAATTGCTAGCCGCCAATTACGGGCAGTACGGCGAACCCTCGTTCTGGGTCGCGGTCGTCGCGGAGGTACCAATCGCGACGTGGCAGCCTGCGATCGACGCGCCAACGAGCCCAATGTGCGTCGCGGTCGCGGCCCAGCCAGTCGCGCTCGCGCCGGTCACCGTGTACGTGACACCAGCCGACGGGTTGTACTGCGTGGTCGTCAACGTGTTCGAATACGTCGTGAAGTCCGAGAAGTACGCCTCTTCCGCAGTCACGAGGTTGCGGAGGTCTTCCTTCAAGGTCGCCAGGTACGCCTGTTGCTTCGTGTTGGCGAACTTCGGAATCGCAATCGCGGCCAAGATGCCGATGATCACGACGACGATCAACAACTCGATCAGGGTGAAACCCTTGCGCATGCGCTGCATACTGGTATGTCCTCTTGTGTATGTGCGGCAACGTCAGCGGTCGCCGGCGGTGAGATTCGACGCCAGCAGGTAAAGCAACCTGCAGGCCGTTGAGCATGGTACAGCCTAACCTATTGTGGATACAGCAGTTATGAATTGATCCCGGCGTGCTGTGAGCGCGAATTGGAGGGCATATTGCACGCTCGGTTGCACTCTGCCTGTACAAAAAGAGACAGCAGCCGAGCTCGCCCTCCTCGATGCGTCAACGTGTCCCAGTCCGGCTGACCGCGTGAGCCACTGACGCCGGCCCCGCTACGCGGGCGCCAGGCGCCGGCGAGCCCGCGGATGCGGCACTCACCACGCCCCCTACCGCGCCAACTGAGGCCGCAGATGCGGCGGCGGCGGCGGCGCTCGCGACCGATGCCGCCGATGCCGCCGCCTCACGACGGCTCGCCGCGGTATCGCCCCGCGCCGCCAACATCCACGAATACTGCTGGTGCAGCTCGGCGTTGCCCGGATGGTCCGCCAGTCCACGCCGGAATGCCCACTCCGCACTCGCGAAATCGTTGACCCGTTGGGCCGCGCCGGTCAACACGTTGAGCGCCACGACCGAGTCTGGACTCGCCAGGTACGCGGTTCGCGCGGAGTGGATCGCGCCCACATAGTCGCCCGCTCGGAATCGGAGCCGTGCCTGCCGGAGATAGATCACACCGATGCCCGGTACGACGGCGCTGGCGCTGTCGTAGAGCCGGTCCGCGAGCGCGAACTGGTCCTGGCCGTCCGCCACCATCGCCGCCGCTTCATAGACGTACGGGTCCTCCGGATAGAGCGTGCGGGCAATCGCGTACTCCCGCTGCGCCCCGTCGAAATCTTTGCGATAGCCAAGAATCAGCGCCGCCCGGAGGTGGGTCCGATATGAGTCGGACTCGGTCAGCAGGGTGCTGAGCAACAGCCGCTTGTCGTCGTGCCAGATCTCGGTGCGCGTCCAGGTCCGCACGGCAAACAGCATCAGTACCGCAAGCCCGCCGCCGACGGCGAGCCGGCGCGCCCCGGACGCCTGTCGGTCGGCCGTCGGCCACGCGTCGATCCACCGCGCCACCCCCTGCACCGCCCACGCGATCAGGATCGCCGCGCCGACGCTCGGCAGATACAGCGTCCGCTCGGCCAACACGACCCCCGATGCGAACAGGATGTTGGACACGGGCGAGATCGCGATCCCGAACCACACCAACCCCCACGCGGCCACCGGCGCGCGACGCCACGTGTAGACCACACACGCTACCACGATCGCGGTGATGAAGAGCCCGGCCATGACAAGCGGCGACAGGGAGTGTGCGACATCGATCACCCGCGGCGAGTACTCGATCCGAAGCGTCATCGGCGCCACCATCAAGCGCACGTATTCAGGCACCACCCGCGCCTCGGTCAACCACCGGTCGATCGGCGTGGCGCGGAACCACGACGGCGCGATGTCCACCAGCGGGCGGTGGCGGAACACGATCGCGAGAGCGAGCCCGTACACGGCCGCGACACCGAAATACCCCGCGTACAGCGGCCACCGTCGGCGCCACAGGGCGGGCCCGCGACAGGGCACGTCCGTCGGCGCAGCGCCCGGCTCGACCGCGCCAACGATGAGATCGTTGGCGGCGGCCAGCCCCAGAAACACCGCACCGCTCTCTTTGGACGCCAGCGCCGCCGCGTACAACAGCACCGCCCACCACGAGCCGCGGCGATGCGCCAACACCGCCCCCACCACGAAGACCGCCGCCATCACGTCGCACCGGCCCACGGTGTTCGCGATGGCCTCCACGTGCACCGGGTGCAACGCGAAGAACAACCCTCCAGCGAGCGCCCCCGCGGCCGGCACCAGGTCGCGCAGCAGCCGCCACACGAGCACGCATGCCGCGACGTGCCACGCCACGTTCATCAAGTGCATCCAGTGGGCCGACCCGCCCGATACTGCCCAATCCACGGCAAAGCTCACGATCGCCAATGGCCGATACTGCCCCGCCGGCGTGAACTCCGGCCAATACGGATGCGCGAACGCGCGCCACACGCCGGAGAGATGCCGCACCAACTCGTTCTTGGCGATGACGGTGTCGTCGTCGAGCGTGAACCAGTTGGAGACGGCGTTCGCGTAGCCGAGCGCCGCGACCACCGCGACGATCGCGGCCGCCCTNNACCCGCCACTCACCGCGCGCGAGCCCGATCGATGACCCGCCGGCTGCCGCGGCGTCGCGAGGCACGACGCGTCCGGCGGTCACGGCGCGCTGCCCCCGGATCCGCTGGGCGATGGCTCACGGACGCGTGCGCGCGCCCGGCGTGTCTCGACGCTGTCGACCGCGAGGAGGACCTGATGGTAGAAGGAGCCGTATGGACCGACACCCACCCCCCGCAACGCCTCGGCCCGCGCGCCCGCTGTATCGCCTTGCGCCAGCAGGCAGCGGGCAAGCAGCACATGGGCATCCGTCTGCACCGTCGCCTCGGTGATCGCTCGTCTGAGCAGCGGCACGGCTGGCGAGCACAGACCGGCCCGCATGTACTCGTTGGCCAGGTCGCGGTACAACACCCCGTCGTGGGGATACAACGCCAGCGCGATCCGCGCCTCTCGCTCGCCACCCCGCCGGTCCCCGCCATCGAACAACAGCCCGGCGTAGACATCATGGGCGCGGTAGCTGTAGGGCGCATCGCGCACGCCCTGTGTGAACAGCGCGGCGTTGCTGGCCCAGACCGGTTGGCGTGTCGCGCTCCGCACCACCCCCAGCGCCACCACCACCACAAATGCGGACAGCGCGAGGCGATGCCCGATGCCGGCGCCGGGCGCGAACTCGTTCCATGACACCGCGGCCAACCGCTCGATCACCGCGGCCGCGAACAGCGCGATCCCGACGCTCGGGAGGAACAAGGTTCGCTCGGCCAGAATCACGCCGGTCGGGACCACGAGATTGCTGACCAATACCAGAGTGATCGCGAGCCACGCGAGCGCGAACGCGCCCGCCGGCCACCGGCGCAGCGACGCTAGGAGCAACGCACCGAGCGCGACGAGCAATCCCACGCTTCCCAACAGTCCAGCCTCGAAGTGTTGGTGCAGCCGGATCTGGGGCGGTGAGTACTCCGCCACCAGCCGCGCCGGCCAGACGAGAAGCCGCGCCCATTCCGCCACGACGCCCAGCATCGTCCACCGGCGCGCGCCCGGCGTCAGGTGCTCGAACACGACATTCGGACTGTCGCCCGCCCACGCGCCGACGACGTGCGCGCGGATGACGACATACACCAGGACGACGACCATCATCAGCAGCGCCATCGGTCGCAACGCCCGCCACCGCGCACCCGGCGGCCGTGGATCGTCGATCACCAGCAGTTCCGCCGCGACGATCAGCGCCGGTCCGACGATCGCGTGTTCTTTGGCCAGACACCCCAATGCCACCAGTGCGATGATCGAGATGCTGCGCCCCCACCCACCGAGCGGATAGCCTGCGGGGATCACATCCGTTCCGGCATATCGAGGGATGTGCGCCAGGATCTCGCGCCGCCACCGGATGTAGAGCACGACGGCCATCAGCAGAAAACCCGCGGCCCAGAGCTCGGACTGGCCTACGACATTGCCGACCGCTTCCACGTGAACTGGGTGCACGGCGAACAAGACCCCAGCGATCGCCGCCGCGGCCCATGGGAGCACGAGGGTGGCCAGCTGGTACACGGCAAGGCACACCGCGACATAGAGGAGGATGTTGACCGCGTGGAACAGCCACGGTGCACCACGTCCGACCGCCCACTCGAGCGTGAATGCCGACATCGTGAACGGGCGATAGAGCCCCGCGCCCATCGACGGCCGCCAATAGGTCTCGGTCCAGAGCCGGGCGAGGTGGCCCAGGTGGTGGATCCGCGGGTCCAGCACGATGATCGACCGATCGTCGTAGGTGAACCCGTTGCGCGCGCCCGTGACGGAGGCGGCAAACGCCAGGCCGCCGACCGCGGCCATGGGGCGCCAGCCCCTCCCACGCACGACAGGGCGCCCAGCGCCACCCATTCCCGATCCGGATTCCGGTTCCTGCGTCGCCTCGAGCACCCATGAGCGGACGCGCAAGGGAGGCGAGAAGTCAGCAGACCAATGCCGAGTGGATCGCGGTCTGTGGGGGTCGATGACCGCAAGACGTGCGCGCAGGGTGGGCGACGCACGCGGGGCCAGTCCCGTTAACCGGTAACTGGCCCCCGTCCCGCTACGCAGCCGGCGCCGCGACGCGCCGAACCACTACCCCTGACCACCGATCAGGCGAATACGTTGAACTTGATGATGTGCCACACGGCCGCGACGCCGTCGCGCCACCCGATTTTCTTTCCCTCGGCGTAGGTGC